>NZ_JMTB01000078.1 GCF_000734965.1 Trabulsiella guamensis ATCC 49490 | reverse complement strand
GCGCGGCAGAAAAAAAACGTCATCCCCATCTGCGTAAAATCCTGATTCGTGATCCTGCTAACAGAATTCGTGATCATCATCGCATAATTAAACGTAACAATTATGTAACATTTTTGCCACTTATTTTGTCATTTTAGCGGCGTGTGACGCCCGATGAGACAAGCATCCATCTTTGGCAGGAGAACGAGGACAATGACCGAAACGAGCATAGCTGCGCGTGATTCACTGACCAGTAGCGATACCCGGCGACGAGTATGGGCGATTGTCGGCGCCTCTTCAGGTAACCTGGTGGAATGGTTTGATTTCTACGTCTACTCGTTCTGCTCTCTCTATTTCGCCCATATCTTTTTCCCTGCGGGCAACACCACCACGCAACTGTTACAAACGGCTGGCGTATTCGCAGCCGGATTTCTAATGCGTCCGATTGGTGGCTGGCTCTTTGGTCGTATCGCCGACCGCCACGGCCGTAAAAAATCTATGCTGATCTCGGTGTGCATGATGTGTTTCGGTTCACTGGTAATCGCTTGCCTGCCAGGTTATGCCACGATCGGCACCTGGGCGCCCGCGCTGTTATTGCTGGCCCGATTATTCCAGGGATTGTCGGTCGGAGGAGAATATGGCACCAGCGCAACATACATGAGTGAAGTCGCCGTGGAAGGACGCAAAGGGTTTTACGCCTCTTTCCAGTATGTGACGCTGATTGGCGGACAGTTGCTGGCGCTGCTGGTTGTTGTCGTCTTACAACAGATTCTGAGTAGCGAAGCTCTGCATGCCTGGGGCTGGCGCATCCCGTTTGCGTTGGGAGCGGTGCTGGCCATTGTCGCGCTGTGGCTGCGTCGTCAACTGGACGAAACCTCACAAAAAGAGACGCGCACGCTGAAAGAAGCAGGTTCCTTTAAGGGACTATGGCGTAATCGCAAGGCGTTCCTGATGGTGCTGGGTTTTACTGCAGGGGGCTCGCTAACGTTTTATACCTTCACTACCTATATGCAGAAGTATCTGGTCAATACGGCAGGAATGAGCGCAAATACTGCCAGTATCCTGATGACCGCAGCGCTGTTTGTGTTTATGTTGATCCAGCCGATTATCGGCGCGCTGTCTGACAGGATCGGTCGCCGGACGTCAATGCTCATCTTTGGCGGACTGGCGACAGTATGTACTGTACCGATATTGTCCGCACTGCAAAGCGTGACGTCTCCTGTGGCTGCATTTGTATTAGTGATGTGCGCCCTGCTTATCGTCAGCTTCTATACCTCGATAAGCGGTATTCTGAAAGCGGAGATGTTTCCGGCGCAGGTCAGGGCGCTGGGGGTTGGTCTGTCGTATGCGGTGGCGAATGCCTTGTTTGGCGGATCGGCAGAATATGTCGCGTTGTCGCTGAAATCGGTGGGTTTTGAGTCGGCGTTTTTCTGGTACGTGACCCTGATGGGCGCGCTGGCATTTCTGGTGTCGCTGATGCTGCATGCGAAAGGAAAAGGGCTGCGCCTCTAGGCGTTACTGATGCGCCAGTTGCCAGACGGCAAACCCCGTTGTCGCACCAGCGACATCCCAGGCAAAATCTTTCCAGCTCCAGCCGCTTCCTGTCGGGCGGCTGTCCCACAACTCTTTACCCGCCCCGAGGCTGACGGAAAACAGCAGTCCGATTACTGCGCTGCGATCATGGCTGATACCCTGATGCTGAGCGTATTCATTGCCCGCTGCGGAGAGCATGGCAGACGCAAGAAAATGCTGCGCCTTATCCTGTCCGGACCACTGGTCATTTGCCATATGGCTACAGCCACTGAGAAGTAATACTACGAAAAGCAACACGACGCGCATGAGACGGGCAAGCTCCATAAGAAAAGGCCCCGGATGAGCGGGGCCAGAGAATTACAGAATACGGCTGATCAGCTTGTCTATTCGGATCCGGCGCAGACGGCGGATCAGCTTACGGACTTTGACCGGATAATCAGCGATGCTTTGCAGGTCGCGATAATGTTTCACTACAGTTGTGTGCGTGCGGATTAGCTCCAGCTCTTTTTGACGGGATGCCGCCAGCTGGTGTTGCGGATCGTGGATGAGAATAGCGTTCTCGAGATCCAGACGCCAGGCTCGCGGGTTCAGGTTGTTCCCGGTCAGTAGCATCCATTCGTCATCCACCCACATGCCTTTAAGATGATAAGTATTGTCATCATCTTTCCATAAACGGACCACAAGTTGTTCGGTGTTTACGTAATACTGCAGGCGGCTGAGGAAGCGACGCAGGTTGATCTCATAGAGATACGGCAGGGCGCCGATAATCTTAAACGGCTGATCTTCCGGAATATAAAAGTCGTTGGCGGTTTTATCGCCGACAATGATCTCTACCTTTTTCCCTTCCCGCAGTAACTGGATGATATTGCGTACCAGCAGGGCAGGCAGGTTGAAATACGGTGTGCAAATGGTGAGCTTATGCTCCGCACAGGGCATTAAATGGAAGATGGTTTTATTCAGGACGCTCGATTTTCCCAGACCGACCAGCGGTGTGACGGAAAGCTGTTCATTATCGGCATCACCCTGATAGTGATAACCGGTATCGCGCAATTCCTGACGATATAAACGAACATCGTTTTTGATTTCCGGGCTTCTCGGACGATCAGGTTTATCCAGACGGTGAACACCACGCCCTTGTACGAGATTCTGATCAGCCCAGTTAAACATGATATCCGCCATCTGCTGATTACGAACGCAGTGGTAGCGATCGTAGCGGTATTTGTCATGCTGATGCAGATAGACGTCGTTCAGACTGGCACCGCTGTAGAGCACACAATCATCGATGATAAAGCCTTTGAAGTGCAGAACGCCCAGCGCTTCACGGGTATTGACCGGCACGCCATAAACAGGCACATCAACGCCTGCATTTTCCTGCGCCATACGGCAATACCAGTCCGCGTTGGTATTCGATGCTGCCACCCCGATGCGGCCACGCTGTGCGCGATGCCAGTCGACCAGCACGCGGACGTCTAATTCAGGGCGTTGACGTTTGGCATCATACAGTGCCTGCAAAATGCCCTTACCGCCGTCGTCCTGCTCAAGATAAAGCGCAACGATACAGATACGCTGCGTGGCGCTGGCAATTTTCGCCAGCAGGGCTTCCCGAAAATCCGCGGGAGCGTAAAAAAACGCGACATCATCAACTGACTGAGAAAGCTTAGGTAGTTGAGCAAGGTGTTGTTGATGTTTATTTCGCTTAAATTTTGACAACATCACAGTGCAATTCTTCTCTGTTTATTGAAGGGTCCTCTGTACCATGCAGACGACAGAAGCGAACAATAATACCACCACTACTGACTAAAGTGGTCAACATTTCCAGCAGCTTACTCACGATCACCGGAGGACGCCAGTTTGAGCGTTAAGCCAACGATGCCCTCTTCGAGTTGAATGTCTACCTCGAAACCCAGCTTACGCGCCAGCGCCACCATGCCCTGATTATGCGGCATCGTAATCCCGGTGAGTCGCGCCAGACCGTGGTCGCGGGCATAGCCAATCAGTTTTTCCAGCAACATGCGTCCCAGGCCCAATCCTTTCAGATCCGAACGCACCAGCACAGCGAATTCCGCATCTGTATTATCAGGATCGGAAATCGCCCGTGCGACGCCGAGGATCTCCGGTTCACCCGGAGACACTCGCACGGCGACGAAAGCCATTTCTCGATCGTAGTCGATCTGGGTCATGTTGGCTAAATCATCATGGGTAAATTCGTTGATCTCGCTGAAATAGCGATAGTAGAGATCTTCCTTCGTGACCTGAGCGATGAACCTCTGTAGCGCCGGTTCATCTTCCGGCAGGATTGGTCGAAACAGGCAGCGCTCGCCGTTTTTCATCTCAACCCATTGTTCCAGTTGCTGCGGATAAGGGCGCACGGCCAGCCGGCTTTCATTGTCGCCTTCAAACGGTGCTATCTCCAGTGTGACATCCAGCGCCGTAAATTCGGTACCAGACGCCAGCAAAGGATGAATATCAAGACGCTGAATTTCCGGGCAATCGACAATCAGGTTGGAGACCTGAACCAACAACTGGCTCAGTCCGGCGACGTCCAGCGGACGTAATGCGCTGCGACCACGTATTTTTTTATTCTTGATCGCCTGAATGACCAGATAACGGGCGAGGTTCATGTTCAGCGGCGGTAACGCGACGGCGGCCTGATCCTGCGCGCGCCATTCAACGCCGCCTTCGCCAAGCATAATCAACGGGCCAAACACCGGATCATGCTCAACAACAACACGTAATTCCTGGGCACCAGCACGGTTCGCCATACTTTGCACCAGCAGACCATGAATGCGCGCCTGTGGCCATGTCATTTTCACGCGATCAAGCATGGCATCCGCTGCGCTCTGGACCTCAGACGCTGTGCGCAGATAGAGCATGACACCCTGTACTTCCGATTTATGCGGAATATCGGGTGACCGCAGTTTCAGCGCCACCGGATAACCAATCTGTTCGGCAATATGGACTGCCTCCGTGCTGTCGGCGGCAATCCAGGTCGGCAGTGTGTGCAGACCGTAAGCCTTCAGTACCGGCTGGACTTCATGCGTGTCGAGTGAAGTCGCGCCATCGGCGATGGCTTTTTGCAGCAGAGAGTGCGCTTGCGCCGCATTGGCCGTCAGGTTTAGCGGGATCGTCGGCGTTTCACGTAATTGCTTCTGGTTTCGACGATATTCAACCATATGCATAAAGGCGGTGATCGTCCCTTCAGGCGTGCGATATGTTGGAATGCCGGCGTCGCTGAACAGACGTCGCGCTTCCTGTGAAGAATATTCTCCGCACCAGTTAGTCAGCACGCTCACATATTTGCCACGTGGATGTTTTTTCACCGCATCAATCAGCGCCAGCGCGCTTTCTGTGCCCGGTGAGGCGGCACTGGGAGCATGGATCACCAGCAATGCATCAAAGTCCTGGCTGTCCAGAAGAATATTGATCACAGCGGTATAGTGTTCACTTAACGCATCGTCGCGTAAATCCAGCGGGTTAGCGATTTCCACGCCGTCGCGTAATGCCTGACGCAACCGCGCAAGCGTCTCTTCGCTCAGCGTTGCCAGCTTACCATTGCGCAGCCAGAGTTCATCCAGCGCCAGCGCTGCCGGGGCCGCGCCATTACTGACAATCATCAGTTTGTCGCCGCGCAACGGGCGCATATGGCTCAGGGTTTCAACGGCCGAAAAGAGTTCGTGTGTATCCTGCACGCGCAGTAAACCAGCGCGCTGGATAGCGGCATCCCACGCAGGATCGATCCCGGAATTGACCTGCAACAATCGTTGCGCGTCCGGGCTGCGACCGCTTTTAATTACCAGAATGGGTTTATTGCGCGAAGCGCTGCGTGCGGCGGAAACGAACCGACGCGCATCGCTGAGATGTTCCAGATAGAGCAAAATGGCGCTGGTTTTGGTATCGCGGGCGAGGTAATCAAGCAAATCATCGACGTCGATATCCAGACTGTCACCGAGGGCGATGAAGTAAGAAAACCCCATCTCACGCTGCTGCGCCCAGTCGAGGATCGTATTAGACACCGCAGCGGATTGCGAAATAAACGCCAGTTTGCCAGGGCGAATGGGGACTGGCGAAAAACTGGCGTTCAGCCCCTGCCATGGGGCCAGCAGTCCAAGACTGTTTGGTCCTAAAAGCCGCATCTGATAACGACGGGCACAGGTTTTCAGTTCGGCAAACTGTTCAGGTGGCGAGGAGAGGATAATGCAGGTTTTACATCCTTTCTCGCCTAATGCTTCCAGTAAAGCCAGATTTCGTTTCGCATGAGTGCAGAGTACCGCCAGGTCAGGTGTGAATGGCAGACTGTCTATGTCCGGCCAGGCGAGAACGCCCAGCACCGCTTTCCAGTTCGGCGTGACGGGCAACACCGGGCCGCTGAAGCCGCCAGACAGCAAATTGCGCATCATCAGATAACCGGCACGCTGAGGCTTTCATTGAGGCGCCAATGACAGCGATCGATTTAGGGCGAAGTAGCGCTTCCAGGCCACGCTGGCTCATACCGGTCTCCTTTGCACAAGTGACTGGATGATTCTAAACGCTTTCTTCCATTTCTGCTGTGACGCTTCCCTTATGCTGCGTTTTTCCTGCCAGATAGCGCGAGCGGAAACGGTCAAAGTGATCCCCAAGCGCGGCGGCGGCATCGGTGTCGCCCGCCAGATCCAGCAACGCAATAGCCACTTCCGCCGTGCAGTACTGCCCTTCAGCATGGACTTCACGCAACCGGTACGCTGACACGCGCGACAGATCGACTGAGATCAACGGCAGGTTATCGAGCCACGGACTTTTGCGAAACATTTTCCGCGCTTCGGTCCAGGTGCCGTCGAGCATAATAAACAGCGGCGGTTTACCACGGGCTGGCGTGCTGATCACCTGGCGTTCGGGATCGGCATACGAGGCCGGAAATACCACAACGGGCTGATAATCCGGATTACGCACCAGATCCAGCAATGCTTGCGGCGGAGCGGTCCGTGACCATTGAAACGCGTCAGTGTCGGGCAGAATGTCCGCAATGAGTCGACCAGTATTGCTCGGTTTCATTGGCTCGGTATCGAACATCACCAGGCAGAAACGGCTCCTGGCGCTTGCAGTGGTTAGGGTATCGCACAAACACTGTCTGAGCGGCAGCAGGCAACGCTGGCACCGACGAATTCGGTTTCCCCTGGCGAGAAAAGGGCGGGTAGCGCGCGCAAGGCGTTCAGCGCGTAATCTGAGAACGGCGTTATCGGTCATGGGTGTCTGGCAGAAAAAACGCTATTGTCGCAGAGGTTAAAACGGGGCACAAGCTGTGCCCCGGCAGGATCAGGACGGCGTGGCCTCGTTCAGCCAGCTGTCAAACGGCGCTTTCGGTACGGCGCCATTCAGCATATCAACCACTTCACCATTTTTGAAAATCATGATGGTCGGAATGCTGCGGATATTAAAGCGTGCGCTCAGTTCGCGTTCCGCTTCCGTATTCACTTTAACAAAGCGCATTTTTCCGCTGCGCTCTTCCGCGACATCTTCAAAGATCGGCGCAAAGTTTTTGCAAGGGCCGCACCACGGCGCCCAGAAATCGACCACAACAGGAAGATCATCTTTCAGCAATTTATCCAGCGTTGCACCGGTGGCATTGATCACATCACCATCAAACAGGTCATGACCACAGCGTCCACATTTCGCAGCGTCGTTAAGACGATCATCGGGGATGCGGTTGAGCGCCTGACAGCTGGCACAAACGGTATTCATAACTAACCTCGGGTCTGAATGGGCAACGGCATCACGCCGCTGCCAGATTGTTTCGATAATGTTACATATTATCGGCGAAGGCATCTGAATGGACAAAGTGGTTTATTCAATGAGTACAATAGTCATAGTCTTTTGTAGGAAGTCATGGCGAAGCGGGGCCACATCGGGTAATCTTCGCGCTTCGCGCAGCGCAGGTGGAGAAAGAAATGAACGACGAACTAAAGAATAAAAGCGGCAAGGTCAAAGTGATGTATGTCCGCAGTGATGATGACTCGGATAAACGCACCCAGAATCCGCGTACCGGAAAGGGGGGAGGGCGTAGTGGCGCTTCCCGTACTGAAGGTGGTCGTCGTCCGGTGCGTGAGGGAAAATCCGCGCAACCTGCGCGCGAGCGCAACCGTGATCGCAATGATCGTGGTGATCGCGATCGTGATGCTTCTCCGTGGCGTACCGTTTCCCGCGCGCCGGGGGATGACACGCCGGTGAAACCGGATCACGGTGGCATCAGCGGTAAAAGTTTTATTGACCCGGAAGTGCTGCGCCGTCAGCGCGCGGAAGAGACGCGCGTGTATGGCGAAAATGCCTGCCAGGCCCTGTTTCAGAGCCGTCCGGATTCTATCGTTCGCGCCTGGTTTATCCAGAGTGTGACGCCGCGTTTTAAAGAGGCGCTGTGCTGGATGGCGGCGAACCGCAAAGCGTATCACGTGGTGGATGATGCTGAGCTGACAAAAGCCTCTGGTACTGAGCATCATGGCGGCGTCTGCTTCCTGATCAAAAAACGTAACGGTACCACGGTGAAGCAGTGGGTCAGTAAGGCGGCAGAAGATGATTGCGTACTGGCGCTGGAAGATGTCGGCAACCCGCATAACCTCGGCGCGATGATGCGCAGCTGCGCGCACTTCGGCGTGAAAGGCGTGGTGGTACAAGATGCAGCGCTGCTGGAATCCGGTGCGGCAATTCGTACCGCAGAAGGTGGTGCCGAGCATGTGGAGCCGATCACCGGCGACAGCTTCATCGAGACGCTGGATCAGTTCCGCAATGCGGGTTATACCATCGTTTCCACCTCCAGCCATAAAGGCACGCCACTGTTTAAAGCTACGCTGCCGAAGAAGATGGTGCTGGTGCTGGGGCAGGAGCGAGATGGTCTGTCTGATGCCGCCCTCGACAGCGCCGATCTGAGCGTATCAATCAATGGCACCGGTCATGTGGAGAGTCTGAACGTCTCCGTTGCGACCGGTGTATTGCTTGCCGAATGGTGGCGACAGAACAAAGCCTGATGCAAAAAAGCCAGCGATGATGCTGGCTTTTTTATTACTCGCTTTCTGCCGGTAGCACGGGCATCCAGTCAATGGGTGTTTCACCCTGCTGTGACAACCACTCATTTGCCAGCACAAAATGGTTACAGCCGAAGAAGCCGCGATGTGCCGACAGCGGCGATGGGTGAGGGGCCCGTAATACATGATGACGCTGTTTGTCGATAATCGTCCCTTTCTTCTGGGCGTGTGATCCCCACAATAAAAACACCACCCCTTCGCGATGTTCGTTGATAAGGCTGATGACCTTATCCGTAAATGTTTCCCACCCCAGACTGGCGTGTGAGTGTGCCTGACCTGCACGTACTGTTAAAACGGTATTGAGCAACAGAACACCCTGACGCGCCCAGCTTTCCAGATAACCGTGATCCGGGCGGGTAAAGCCAGGAATGGATTGCTCCAGTTCTTTATACATATTGAGCAATGATGGCGGCGTGGCGATGCCGGGACGAACAGAAAACGCCAGACCATGCGCCTGTCCAGGACCGTGATAGGGATCCTGACCGAGAATGACAACCTTCACATCGCCCAACTCAGTAAAACGAAAGGCGTTAAACACATCTTTCTGCGGGGGATAGATGGTTATACCTGACTGCCGCTCGCTGGCGACGGTCTTGAGTGTATTCAGAAAGTAAGGTTGTTGCTTTTCGTCAGCCAGCACGTCGTGCCAGGTTAATTCAGTTGTCATTTCGCTCTCCTGCGAATCTGTATAGGGATAGCTTAACGGCTTCTTTCTGCATAACAAAATCTGTAAATCACAAACGTCGTCGTTGCTATAAAAAAAGTTGAAACTTTACAAAAATAATTTGGCGCAGCAGGTGGTGTAACTTGATATAAAACAAGTATTTTCTGGTATACCCATCTTTTCGGTGTGGTTTTTATTGATATAAATCAAAGAATCGAGGGGGTGCCACTGTTATACATACACTCAAGCAACAATGGTTTTACCAATTGGCCGTAAACCGGCCGGTTAAATGAATATGCAGAGCCTGAGGAGGCACCAAATGATTACAGGTATTCAGATTACTAAAGCCGCAAACGACAATCTGCTGAACTCTTTCTGGTTGCTGGACAGTGAGAAGGGTGAAGCTCGCTGCCTGTGTGCTAAAGGCGATTTCACGGAAGATCAGGTTGTTGCTGTCAGCAATCTGGGCGACATTGAATACCGTGAAATCCCGGTAGATGTAAAACCGGAAGTGCGTGTAGAAGGCGGCCAGCACCTGAACGTTAACGTGCTGCGTCGTGAAACGCTGGAAGATGCGGTTAAGCATCCGGAAAAATACCCGCAGCTGACCATCCGCGTTTCGGGTTATGCGGTTCGTTTCAACTCCCTGACTCCGGAACAACAGCGCGACGTTATCGCTCGTACCTTTACAGAAAGCCTGTAATTCTCTTACGGGCGTGGAAATAAAAAAGCCGGGAATGTTATTTCCCGGCTTTTTTTTACTCTTCTGTTGATGGTGTTGAGGCTGTGCTGCCGCTCGGCTTACGACGCTTACCAATGTTCTTAGTATCGCGATGGCGTTTTTTGACGCGCGGTTTTTCTTTCTCTTTCTCTTTTTTCTTCTCTTCGCGTTTCGCCAGCGCTTTCTTCGATGGTTTCCCGGTCATCTTTTCGCTTGGTGCGCGCGTGGTCGGGCGAAGCTCATCAATGACGCGCGGCTTTAGCGGTTCTTCGATATAGCGACCGATTTTCTGCAGCAGCAGGTGATCATGGGCTTCAACCAGCGAGATTGCGGTACCTTTGCGTCCCGCGCGCCCAGTACGGCCGATGCGGTGCAGGTAGGTGTCTCCACTGCGCGGCATGTCGAAGTTAATGACGTGACTCACATCAGGAATATCAATCCCGCGGGCGGCAACATCGGTGGCAATCAGCACGTTAACGCGACCGTCAGTAAGACGTTTAATACCTTCGTTACGTTTAACCTGCGCCATCTCGCCTTCAAGGTAGCAGTTATTAATGCCTGACGAACGCAGCATTTCCGCCAGTTCGTGTACACGCTCGCGTTTACGCACGAACACAATAGAACGGGTGGCGTCCTCCTGTTTCAGCAGGTGCTTCAACAGGGCGACTTTGTGTTCGAAGTTGTCGGCACGGTAATACCACTGATGAATTTTCTTGCGCTCACGGGTGGATGGCGTAGCGGAAACCTCCACCGGATCTTCCAGCAGACGCTCAGCAAAATCTTTTATGGCGTCGCCTTCCAGGGTAGCGGAAAACAGCAGGGTTTGCTTGCGCCAGCGGGTTTCACCGGAAATATGCTCAATGTCCTGGGCAAAACCCATGTCGAGCATCCGATCCGCTTCGTCAAGAATGAGCGTTTCGACCGCGCGGCAATCGAAATTTTCTTCTTTAATATATTGCAGCAGACGACCTGTCGTTGCGACAACGATATCCTGATTTTCGCTGAACACTTCCGCATGGTTCATATAAGCCACACCGCCGGTGATTGTGGCGATATCAAGGTGGGTATGTGCCGCCAGCTCGCGAGCGTGATCGGCAACCTGCATGGCCAGCTCACGGGTCGGTGTCAGGATCAAAATGCGCGGTGGCCCGGATTTTTTGCGCGGAAAGTCGAGCAGGTGCTGCAACGCAGGCAGCAGATATGCCGCCGTTTTACCGGTACCGGTCGGCGCAGAACCAAGGACATCACGGCCATCGAGCGCAGGCGGAATAGCGGCAGCCTGAATGGCGGTCGGGCGAGTGAAACCTTTATCCTGGAGGGCATCCAGAAGGTTTTCGTCGAGTTCGAGTTCGGAAAAAGTCGTTACAGTCATGATCTACCTCTGTGTGGGGCGCTGATTATAGACGTTACGGCTGTAATGTTCATCTGTTTGTATGGATAACTGTTCTCAGGTATTGTGCATAACCTAAAACAAATCCCGCTTTTACTTGCCAGGATGCATGTTATGTTTGACCCAAAATCCGTGCTGCGCCGTAATGGATTTACCTTCAAGCAGTTCTTTGTTGCGCACGATCGTTGTGCCATGAAAGTGGGGACTGATGGCATTCTGTTGGGTGCTTGGGCTCCGATTGCCCGCGTCAATCGTATTCTTGATATTGGTACGGGAAGCGGTCTGCTGGCGCTGATGCTGGCGCAAAGAACCGACGATCACGTTACCATTGATGCCGTTGAACTTGATGACGACGCCGCTGCGCAGGCACAGGAAAACGTCGCCGAATCGCCGTGGTCTACGCGCGTGAAGGTGCATCATGCGGATATTCAGCAATGGCTTCACCAGCAAACCCGCCGTTATGACCTGATTGTCAGCAATCCTCCCTATTATGAGCAGGGCGTGGAGTGTGCGACGCCACAGCGTGAACAAGCCCGTTATACCACGTCGCTCGATCACACCGCTCTGCTGAATTGCGCTGCAGAAGCGATCACTGAAGAGGGGTTTTTCTGTCTGGTGCTGCCAGAAAGCATCGGCACGGCATTTACCGAGAAGGCACTTTCGCTCGGCTGGAATCTGCGTCTGCGGACGGACATCGCCGAAACCGAACTGCGTCCGCCGCATCGCGTATTGTTGGCGTTTTCGCCAAAAGCCGGTGAGTATTTTTGCGATCGGCTGGTGATCCGTGGGCCAGAGCAGCAATACTCGGAAGGGTATACGGCGCTGACCCAGGCCTTCTATTTATTCATGTAAGCCAGCGGGGAAAGCACTGACGGACCGGATTCCGCCAGCGGCTGCGGGTAATCCAGCGTGTAGTGCAAACCCCGACTCTCTTTGCGTAGCATCGCGCAACGAACGATCAGTTCAGCCACCTGAACCAGGTTGCGCAGCTCCAGTAAATTATTCGACACGCGGAATTTTGCGTAGTACTCATCCAGCTCTTGCTGCAACAGGGTGATGCGGCGCAGTGCGCGTTCAAGCCGCTTTGTGGTTCGCACAATGCCGACGTAATCCCACATAAAGAGGCGTAACTCGTGCCAGTTATGCTGGATAACAACCAGTTCGTCCGGGTTCTCTACGCGGCTTTCATCCCATGCGGGAAGTGATGACGTTGCGCGTGCGTATGGCATCCGTTTTTTAATATCTTCGGCCGCTGACCAGCCGTAGACAAGGCATTCCAGCAGCGAGTTGGACGCCATCCGGTTCGCGCCATGCAGCCCGGTATAGCTCACCTCGCCAATCGCATACAGGCCGTCAACATCGGTGCGGCCATAATCATCCACCATCACGCCGCCGCAGGTGTAATGCGCAGCAGGTACAATCGGCACGGGGTGTTTTGTGAGATCAATGCCGAGGCCGAGCAGCTTGTCATAAATCATCGGGAAGTGCTGGCGGATAAAGTCGTCGGGTTTGTGGCTGATATCCAGATACATACAGTCCGCACCGAGACGTTTCATCTCATGGTCGATGGCACGGGCGACAATATCGCGAGGCGCCAGTTCGCCGCGCGCATCAAAATCAGGCATAAAGCGTGTGCCGTCAGGCCGCTTCAACAATGCACCTTCACCGCGAAGCGCTTCTGTCAGCAGGAAATTTCTCGCCTGCGGATGATAAAGCGCGGTCGGGTGAAACTGATTAAACTCGAGATTCGCCACCCGACAGCCTGCGCGCCAGGCCATGGCAATACCATCACCGGACGAGATATCCGGATTGGTAGTGTACTGATACACTTTCGACGCGCCCCCCGTCGCCAGTACCACCGATTTTGCCTGGCAGGTTTCCACTCGTTCCTGATTGCGATTCCAGATCCACGCCCCGACAACGCGCCGCGTACCGGGCAGCCCGATTTTATCGGATATGATGAGATCGACGGCGTTGTGGCGTTCGAGTATCTGGATATTTGGATGGTTTAACGCCTTGCTGACCAGCGTGGTTTCCACGGCTTTGCCGGTGGCGTCGGCGGAATGAAGGATGCGGCGATGGCTGTGCCCACCTTCTCTCGTCAGATGATAGCTCTCTTCGCCGTTGGCCTGCGTTTGCGTATCGAACAACACACCCTGATCGATAAGCCATTGCACGCAGGCTTTGGCGTTGCTGGCGACAAACGAGACGGCGTGGCGGTCGCAGATCCCGGCCCCGGCAATCAGGGTATCTTCAATGTGCGACTCGATGCTGTCTGTTTCGTCAAACACGGCGGCGATACCGCCCTGTGCGTAAAAGGTAGAACCTTCGCTGGCGGGACCTTTGCTTAAAACAATCACCGAACTGTGTTCCGCAAGGCGCAATGCCAGCGATAAACCTGCAGCGCCGCTGCCGATAATAAGCACATCACAAGCGTGGTTGGGCGTCGTATTCATCTTTTTTGTTTAATGTACTAAACATGGTTTTGCGAGCATACCATCAGAATACGCTTTTGAGCACATTTTTTTTACGATGAGGTTGTAATGGCTAAACAGAAGGCAGGGGAAAAGAAGATGTTTGAAAGCGAGGAAATATTTTGCGAAGCAGATCGTTAGCTTCGGATTTTATGATGAAATAAACCCTGTGTTAAGCTACCCTGCTGGCGTGCTGAACGCTTTAATTACACACAATCGCGTTGTTAAGCATTGGTAGACTTATAATGAATGATAATGACCGGTCTCAATGATTAACAAAAAAACAATGGCGTAACGGAACTTTATGATTATCAGAAACTCTAACCGATTGCTTGCTCATAGTGCATTGATGGAGTGGCGTTCTGATTACGCATGGGAATTAGGTTTGGGGAGACATTACCTCGGATGAGCGAGCAGTTAACGGATCAGGTCCTCGTTGAACGGGTCCAGAAGGGAGATCAGAAAGCATTTAACCTACTGGTAGTGCGCTATCAGCATAAGGTGGCGAGTCTGGTTTCCCGCTATGTACCATCAGGTGACGTGCCTGATGTTGTACAAGAGTCTTTTATTAAGGCCTATCGCGCGCTGGATTCTTTCCGGGGGGATAGTGCTTTTTATACCTGGTTGTATCGTATTGCGGTTAATACCGCGAAGAACTACCTGGTCGCTCAGGGGCGCCGTCCACCATCAAGTGATGTGGACGCTATTGAAGCAGAAAACTACGAAAGTGGTGGCGCGCTGAAAGAAATTTCGAACCCTGAGAACTTAATGTTGTCAGAAGAACTGAGACAAATTGTTTTTCGTACCATTGAGTCGCTTCCGGAGGATTTACGCATGGCAATTACCCTGCGGGAGCTGGATGGCCTGAGCTATGAAGAGATAGCCGCTATCATGGATTGTCCGGTCGGTACGGTTCGTTCGCGTATCTTCCGGGCGCGAGAAGCTATTGATAATAAAGTTCAACCGCTTATCAGGCGTTGACGATAGCGGGATACTGGAAAAGGTATTTAGGCATGCAGAAAGAACAACTTTCCGCTTTAATGGATGGCGAAACGCTGGATAACGAGCTCCTCACTACGTTGAGTGGTTCTCCTGAACTGCAAAAAACCTGGGAAAGCTACCACCTCATCCGCGATTCACTCCGTGGCGATACAGGCGAGATGCTCCATTTTGATATCTCTGCTCGCGTCATGGCCGCCATTGAAAACGAGCCTGTGCGCCAGGCAACGCCGTTGATTCCTGAAGCCCAACCGGCACCATACCAGTGGCAAAAAATGCCGTTCTGGCAAAAAGTGCGCCCGTGGGCCAGCTCACTCACTCAAATGGGTGTCGCCGCCTGTGTATCACTTGCAGTCATCGTCGGCGTGCAGCAGTATAATGGGCAATCTGAATCATCCCGGCAGCCTGAAGCACCTGTCTTCAACACTTTGCCAATGATGGGTAAAGCCAGCCCGGTTAGCCTGGGCGTACCTGCTGATGCCACTGCCGGTACCGGCCAGCAACAGCAAGTGCAGGAGCAACGCCGTCGTATCAACGCGATGTTGCAGGATTATGAGTTGCAGCGTCGTTTGCACTCCGAACAGCTTCAGTTTGAACAGGCACAAACCCAGCAAGCCGCTGTTCAGGTGCCAGGATATCAAACATTAGGAACGCAATCGCAGTAATGAAGCAACTTTGGTGTGCCATACCGATTGTGGTTGGTAGCCTGTTCTTCTCTGTCAACGCCTCGGCTGATGTCTCGTCCGGGGCGTTGTTGCAGCAAATGAACCTGGCGAGCCAGTCACTCAATTACGAGCTGTCATTTGTCAGCATCAGCAAGCAAGGCGTCGAATCACTGCGTTATCGCCACGCTCGTCTTAACAATCAACCATTATCTCAGCTTCTGCAGATGGATGGCCCACGTCGTGAAGTCGTCCAGCGCGGTAATGAGATCAGCTATTTTGAGCCAGGGCTTGAACCCTTCACGCTCAATGGCGACTACATCGTTGATTCCTTACCCTCGCTGGTCTATACCGATTTCAAACGCCTGTCGCCTTACTACGACTTTATCTCTGTCGGGCGTACCCGTATTGCCGATCACCTGTGCGAAGTGATTCGCGTAGTGGCAAAAGACGGCACACGTTACAGCCATATTGTCTGGCTGGATTCCGAAACCAAACTGCCGCTGCGCGTCGATTTACTTGATCGCGACGGCGAAACGCTGGAGCAGTTCCGCGTGATTGCGTTTACAGTGAATAACAGCGTAAGCGATAGCATGGAAAATCTGGCTAAAGCCAGCCTGCCGCCGCTGCTTTCGGTACCGGCGGGGGATAAATCCAGCTTTAACTGGACGACCTCCTGGGTACCACAGGGGTTCAGTGAAGTTTCCAGTAGCCGCCGCACATTGCCGACGCTCAATGTGGCGGTAGAATCGCGTTTGTATTCTGATGGCCTGTTCAGCTTCTCGGTGAATGTCAGCCGGGCAACGCCAACCAGCAGCGAACAAATGCTGCGTACGGGGCGTCGCACGGTGGTCACCTCGATCCGCGATAATGCAGAAATCACTATTGTTGGCGAGTTGCCGCCACCAACGGCCAGGCGCATCGCGGAAAGCGTTAAATTCGGGGCGGTACAATGATTAAAGAATGGGCAACCGTTATCTCCTGGCAAAGCGGGATGGCGAAAGTCAGTTGCGATGTCAAAGCTTCATGCAGCAGTTGCGCATCGCGCGCAGGCTGCGGCTCTCGCATACTGAACAAACTCGGACCGCAAACACAGCATACGATCGTCGTCCCGAGTGAGCAGCCGCTTGTCGCCGGGCAAAAAGTTGAACTGGGTATTGCCGAAGGCAGCCTGTTGAGTTCTGCGCTGCTGGTCTATATGTCGCCGCTGGTGGGGTTGTTTGTGGTGGGCGGCCTCTTTCAGGTGCTTTTCGGCGGCGATCTCGCGGCGCTCTGCGGTGCGCTGCTCGGCGGCGTCGGCGGCTTTTTACTCGCCCGCGGTCTGTCGCCAATGCTGGCGGCTCGTGCCGAATGGCAGCCAGTTATCCTGAGCGTTGGCCTTCCTCCTGACATGCTGCGTGTTGACGCATCCCCCTCCGAAACAGGCCAGTGATCGCGCTGGCTTTCGTTTTACTTACATCTCGCATCAGATCTCCCGCTAAGCTTACCGGAAGAGCATTTCCTGGTTGTGGTGATGTAGTGTAGAATGCGGCGTTTTCGAACGACACAACGTCAGGCACAGAACAGCGGCCTCCAGGTATTCGTAAGGCATAATTAATTAATATATGAAGAACATACGTAACTTTTCGATCATTGCTCATATCGACCACGGTAAGTCGACGTTGTCTGACCGCATTATCCAGATTTGCGGTGGCCTTTCTGATCGTGAAATGGAGGCGCAGGTTCTCGACTCCATGGACCTGGAGCGTGAGCGCGGCATTACGATTAAAGCGCAAAGCGTGACGCTCGATTACAAAGCCTCCGATGGCGAAACTTATCAACTGAACTTTATCGATACCCCAGGCCATGTTGACTTTTCCTATGAAGTCTCACGTTCTCTGGCGGCGTGCGAAGGCGCGCTGCTGGTGGTAGACGCCGGGCAGGGTGTGGAAGCCCAGACGCTGGCGAACTGCTATACCGCCATTGAAATGGATCTGGAAGTGGTTCCGGTCCTGAACAAAATTGATTTGCCTGCCGCTGACCCAGAGCGCGTGGCGGAAGAGATTGAAGATATCGTTGGTATCGACGCCACCGACGCGGTGCGCTGCTCGGCGAAAACCGGAGTCGGCGTTCAGGATGTGCTGGAACGCCTGGTGCGTGATATCCCGGCACCAGAAGGGGATGAAAACGCGCCGCTGCAAGCCCTGATCATCGACTCCTGGTTCGATAACTACCTTGGCGTTGTTTCTCTGGTGCGTGTTAAGAACGGCACCCTGCGCAAGGGCGACAAAATTAAGGTGATGAGTACCGGTCAGGTCTACAACGCTGATCGTCTTGGCATCTTTACGCCGAAGCAGGTTGACCGGACCGAACTAAAGTGTGGCGAGGTGGGCTGGCTGGTTTGCGCGATTAAAGACATTCTCGGCGCCCCGGTGGGGGATACCCTGACGCAATCGCGTAATCCTGCCGATAAGGCCTTACCTGGCTTTAAAAAAGTGAAGCCGCAGGTGTATGCCGGTCTGTTCCCGGTCAGCTCAGATGACTACGAAGCTTTCCGTGATGCGCTTGGTAAACTGAGCCTGAACGATGCATCTTTGTTCTACGAGCCGGAAAGTTCTACAGCGCTGGGCTTTGGTTTCCGCTGCGGCTTCCTCGGTCTGCTGCATATGGAGATCATCCAGGAGCGTCTGGAACGTGAATACGATCTGGATCTGATCACCACCGCGCCGACAGTAGTGTACGAAGTTCAGATGACCAACAAAGAAGTGGTGTACGTCGACAGCCCGTCCAAACTGCCGCCGCTGAACAACATTGATGAGTTACGCGAACCTATCGCTGAGTGTCATATGCTGCTGCCGCAGGAGTATCTGGGCAACGTCATTACTCTCTGCGTGGAAAAACGTGGTGTGCAGACCAACATGGTTTATCACGGCAATCAGGTCGCACTGACTTATGAAATCCCGATGGCGGAAGTGGTGCTCGATTTCTTTGACCGCCTGAAGTCAACTTCCCGCGGCTATGCGTCGCTGGACTACAACTTCAAACGCTTCCAGGCCTCCAACATGGTGCGCGTGGACGTGCTGATCAACGGCGAGCGCGTCGATGCGCTGGCACTGATCACCCATAACGATAACGCGCCGTACCGCGGCCGTGAACTGGTTGAGAAGATGAAAGAGCTGATCCCGCGTCAGCAATTTGACATTGCTATCCAGGCGGCAATCGGTAACCACATTATTGCGCGCTCTACCGTAAAACAGTTGCGTAAAAACGTACTGGCAAAATGTTACGGTGGCGACGTGAGCCGTAAGAAAAAGCTGCTGCAGAAACAGAAAGAAGGTAAGAAGCGAATGAAGCAGGTCGGTAACGTTGAGCTGCCGCAGGAAGCATTCCTCGCCATTCTACATGTCGGTAAAGACGGTAAATAACCCTAAGGAGTTGGCATGGCGAACAAGTTTGCCGTAATCCTGGTGATCGCAACCCTGATAACAGGATTGCTGTGGTGCCTGGATAAGTTCTTTTTCGCAGCAAAACGTCGTGAGCGCCAGGCTGCGGCACAAGCGGCGACGGGCGATCAACTGGATAAAAAAACGCTGAAGAAAGTCGGTCCGAAACCGGGCTGGCT
This sequence comes from Trabulsiella guamensis ATCC 49490, assembly GCF_000734965.1. Classification (GTDB taxonomy): domain Bacteria; phylum Pseudomonadota; class Gammaproteobacteria; order Enterobacterales; family Enterobacteriaceae; genus Trabulsiella; species Trabulsiella guamensis. The sequence goes on along the minus strand of NZ_JMTB01000078.1, from coordinate 135,243 downwards.
GGAAACCGGTGCATCGATTTTCCCGGTGCTGGCTATCGTGCTGGTGGTGCGTTCTTTTATCTATGAACCGTTCCAGATCCCATCAGGTTCGATGATGCCAACGCTGTTGATTGGCGATTTTATCCTCGTGGAGAAATTCGCGTATGGCATTAAAGATCCGATTTACCAGAACACGCTGATCGAAACTGGTCATCCGAAACGCGGCGATATCGTGGTCTTTAAATACCCGAAAGAGCCGAGCCTGGACTATATCAAACGCGCTGTGGGTCTGCCGGGCGATAAAGTCACGTATGATCCGGTAGCGAAAGAGGTCACTATCCAGCCAGGTTGTAGCTCCGGTCAGGCGTGCGGCAATGCGCTGCCGGTGACCTACTCTAACGTCGAGCCGAGTGATTTCGTGCAGACCTTCGCCCGTCGTAACGGCGGTGAAGCGACCAGCGGTTTCTGGGAATTGCCAAAAGGCGAAAGCAAAGAAAACGGTATTCGTCTGACGGAGCGTAAAGAGACGCTTGGCGAAGTGACTCACCGTATTCTGACCGTGCCGATCGCACAGGATCAACTGGGCATGTATTACCAGCAGGCTGGCCAGCCGCTGGCAACCTGGATTGTGCCGCCCGGACAGTACTTCATGATGGGCGACAATCGCGACAACAGCGCCGATAGCCGCTACTGGGGATTTGTCCCTGAAGCGAACCTCGTTGGCCGTGCCGTGGGGATCTGGATGAGCTTCGAAAAACAAGAAGGTGAATGGCCGACAGGTGTGCGTCTGAGCCGAATTGGCGGCATCCATTAATTCTTTTTCTCCCCCTCCGTTCATGTTGTCGCCAGGCGATGGCGGCAACATGAATTATTTAAGATATAAATCGGTTCTGACTAACGACTTCCTTTCACGTTGTGTATAGAATATTCCCCCGAAAGTTTTGGTTGTCTCCTGCAAGGGAGCCACGGCACACGAAACCGCGTTGGTGATGCTTTTTCAGGTCGGTTTCGTGTGCTGAATTGTTGACGCATTCATTTATTGGTAACGCATGAACCCCATCGTAATTAATCGGCTTCAACGGAAGCTGGGCTACACTTTTCATCATCAGGAGCTGTTGCAACAGGCATTAACCCACCGCAGTGCCAGCAGCAAACACAATGAACGTCTGGAATTTCTGGGCGATTCAATTTTAAGTTATGTGATTGCCAACGCGCTCTATCACCGCTTCCCTCGGGTTGACGAAGGTGACATGAGCCGTATGCGCGCCACGCTGGTTCGCGGTAATACGCTGGCGGAAATCGCTCGCGAATTTGAACTGGGTGAGTGTCTGCGTCTTGGGCCTGGCGAATTGAAAAGCGGTGGTTTTCGTCGCGAATCTATTCTTGCCGATACGGTCGAAGCGCTGATTGGTGGTGTCTTCCTCGACAGCGATATTCAGAATGTCGAGAAGCTGATCCTCTCCTGGTATCAGACGCGACTGGACGAAATCAGTCCGGGTGATAAGCAAAAAGATCCGAAAACGCGTCTGCAGGAATATTTGCAGGGGCGTCATCTGCCGTTGCCTACCTATCTGGTGGTGCAGGTGCGTGGCGAAGCCCACGATCAGGAATTTACTATCCACTGCCAGGTCAGCGGCCTGAGCGAACCGGTGGTCGGCACAGGTTCCAGCCGTCGCAAGGCTGAGCAGGCCGCCGCCGAACAGGCGCTGAAGAAACTGGAGCTGGAATGAGCGAAGAAAAAACTTACTGCGGATTTATCGCCATCGTCGGTCGTCCGAACGTTGGCAAATCCACACTGCTGAATAATCTGCTCGGGCAGAAGATCTCCATCACTTCCCGCAAAGCGCAGACCACCCGTCACCGCATCGTCGGTATTCATACGGAAGGGGCGTATCAGGCGATTTATGTCGATACCCCGGGTCTGCACATGGAAGAGAAGCGCGCGATTAACCGCCTGATGAACAAAGCGGCGAGCAGCTCCATCGGTGATGTTGAACTGGTGATTTTCGTGGTTGAAGGCACCCGCTGGACGCCGGATGACGAAATGGTGCTGAATAAGCTGCGCGAAGGCAAAGCGCCGGTCATCCTCGCGGTCAACAAAGTCGACAACGTGCAGGAAAAAGCCGATCTGCTGCCACATCTGCAGTTCCTCGGCAGCCAGATGAACTTCCTTGATATCGTGCCAATCTCAGCTGAAACCGGGCTGAATGTGGATACCGTCGCGGGTATCGTGCGTAAGCATCTGCCGGAAGCTGTCCACCATTTCCCGGAAGACTACATCACCGATCGTTCCCAGCGCTTTATGGCGTCTGAAATCATCCGTGAGAAGCTGATGCGCTTCCTTGGTGCCGAGCTGCCGTATTCTGTGACTGTTGAAATTGAGCGTTTCCAGACTAACGAACGCGGCGGGTATGACATCAACGGGCTGATCCTCGTTGAGCGTGAAGGGCAGAAGAAGATGGTGATTGGCAACAAAGGCGCCAAAATCAAAACCATCGGCATCGAAGCCCGCAAAGATATGCAGGAGATGTTCGAGGCACCGATTCACCTGGAACTGTGGGTGAAGGTGAAATCCGGCTGGGCCGACGACGAACGCGCACTGCGTAGTCTTGGCTATGTAGACGATCTCTGAGAGTAACATACTCTATGGAAGTGGATGGGTGGCAACGCGCTTTTGTCCTCCATAGCCGTCCCTGGAGCGAAACCAGCCTGATGCTGGACGTCTTCACGGAAGAGTCTGGCCGCGTGCGCCTGGTCGCCAAAGGCGCACGTTCTAAACGCTCTAATCTTAAGGGTGCCCTGCAACCCTTTACGCCTCTGCTGGTCCGTTTTGGCGGGCGTGGCGATGTCAAAACGTTACGCAACGCAGAAGCCGTCTCGCTGGCGCTCCCTTTAAGTGGCATCGCGCTCTACAGCGGACTGTACGTCAACGAATTAATTGCCCGCGTGCTCGAACATGAGACCCGCTTCTCTGAACTGTTCTTTGATTACCTGCACTGTATCCAGTCGCTGGCGGGGGGGAGCGGTTCGCCCGAACCGACGCTGCGCCGCTTTGAACTGGCATTGCTTGGGCATCTGGGATACGGCGTCGATTTTCTACATTGTGCCGGGAGCGGTGAGCCTGTGGACGACACCATGACCTATCGTTACCGTGAAGAGAAGGGCTTTATTGCCAGCATGGTGATTGATAACAACACCTTTACCGGGCACCATCTCAAAGCGCTCGCCAGCCGCGAGTTTCCGGATGCCGATACGCTGCGAGCAGCGAAACGCTTTACCCGTATTGCGCTTAAACCCTACCTGGGGGGAAAGCCGCTCAAAAGCCGCGAGCTGTTCCGGCAGTTCATGCCGAAGCGGTGAGTGACACGAACGAAAATAATACCGAGGATTGTCATGGCTGAATTACTGTTAGGCGTCAACATTGATCATATTGCCACCCTGCGTAACGCGCGCGGAACGGCTTATCCGGATCCGGTACAGGCGGCATTTATTGCCGAGCAGGCCGGCGCGGATGGCATCACTGTGCATTTGCGCGAAGACCGACGCCACATTACCGATCGCGACGTTCGCCTCCTTCGTCAGACGCTGGATACACGCATGAACCTTGAAATGGCTGTCACCGACGAGATGGTGAAAATCGCCTGCGAAACGAAACCGCATTTCTGCTGCCTGGTGCCGGAAAAGCGTCAGGAAGTGACCACCGAAGGCGGGCTGGATGTCGCCGGGCAGCGCGAAAAAATGCGCGATGCCTGCCAGCGTCTGGCCGCCGCTGGTATTCAGGTTTCGCTATTTATTGATGCTGACGTCGAACAGATTAAAGCTGCTGTAGAAGTCGGCGCGCCGTACATTGAAATTCATACCGGTTGCTACGCGGACGCGAAAGACGACGCCACGCAGGCGCGTGAACTGGAACGTATCGCCAACGCCGCGACCTATGCCGCGAGCCTCGGACTGAAAGTCAACGCCGGGCACGGGCTGACCTACCACAACGTTAAACCGATCGCCGCGCTGCCGGAAATGCATGAGCTGAATATTGGTCATGCAATTATTGGTCGTGCCGTCATGTGTGGTCTGAAAGAGGCGGTAGCCGAAATGAAACGCCTGATGCTGGAAGCGCGCAAGTAATGGCTATTCTGGGCTTAGGAACAGATATCGTCGAAATCGCCCGTATCGAATCGGTGATCGCCCGCAGCGGCGATCGCCTGGCGCGGCGCGTGCTGAGCGATAACGAATGGGCCATTTGGGGATCGCATCAACAGCCGGTGCGTTTCCTGGCCAAACGTTTTGCTGTCAAAGAGGCAGCAGCGAAAGCGTTTGGTACCGGCATCCGTAATGGCCTGGCGTTCAACCAGTTCGAAGTCTACAACGATGCGCTGGGCAAGCCCCGGCTGCGTCTGTGGGGCGAAGCTAAAAACCTGGCGGAGAGTCTTGGCGTGGCAACTATTCACGTCACGCTGGCGGATGAACGCCACTACGCCTGTGCGACGGTGATCATCGAAAGTTAAGTCAGAGTTTATCGGCGTGATGCAACTGGACGAACTTGTCCCACAGTTGCTCTTCGGTTTCGACGTGTGCCGGATCTTTCAGGATGGTATTGGGAATGGGGCACACTTTCTGGCAGGTTGGCGTGTCGTAGTGACCGATGCACTCGGTGCAGCGATCGCTGTTAATCTCATAAATGCTATCACCCATCGAAATGGCCTCATTCGGACATTCCGGTTCGCACATATCGCAATTAATGCATTTTTTGGTGATTAACAGCGCCATCAGGAAATTCCAGGAAACAACACAAACAGGGCGGGCATTATACCCTCATTCCCTGTTCAGACCAGTTTTTTCACTAATGCTTCGCTGTGTCGAATACGTTCCGGCGCATGCTCCAGATCCTGTTGTACCAGCGCCATAAACAGCAAATCGGTCAGCATCATCTGCGCGCTGGTGGATGAAATCGCCGCGCTACGCGTTGCCTGCTCTTCGGCAATGGTATACAGGCAATGGCTGGCTTTCTGCTGCAGCGTGTTCGGTGAAAAGCCGGTGATGGCGAGGACTTTTGCCCCGACACGCAGCGCCTCTTCGGTCGCCAGATTGATTTCCCGGCGTTCGCCGGAATAGGAGATAGCCAGTAGCAGATCCTGCGGCTCCATGGCCTGCACGGTTGCCAGCAGTGCGTGCATATCCTGCTCGGCGACGGCATTGATGCCAATTTTCATCAGTTTCCAGCTGAAGTTGCGCGCCACCAGACCGGAAGCGCCAATGCCGGTCAGGATGATCCGCCGCGCATCGCGCAGCAGCGCCACGCTCTCCAGCAGCTTATCTTCCGCGTTTACATCCAGCGACGCGTGCATCGCCGCAATGTTATCTTTGATCAGTTTCTCGCCTACCAGACGCAGCGGATCATCGCCGCGGATCAGGTTATGAACTGGCACGGATTGCGGATGCGGATGGCTCGCCAGCGCCTCACTGAGCGCCAGCTTGAGTGCCGGAAAACCTTTAAAACCTAATTTTTGCGCGAACTTTACCACGCTGGACTGGCTGACACCGGCTTCCTTCGCCAGTTGCTGTGAGCTGAGATGGCGAGCCTCGTCGGGCTGAGCAAGAATAAAATCAGCCAGTTTTTTATCGCTCTGCGCCAGCCCAGGGTAGCGCTGGCGGATGCGGATTAAACAATTCATTAAGCCTGCCTGTCAGAATTTTTTATTCAATTATAGGGCATCAGGACGAATAACCGTGACCTTAAAAGCGCTTGATTTGTTGCGTTTTTAGGCTATTTATTATTTTAATCAACAGGATACGCTGTCTTTCCGGAGAGATAAAGCCTGATTACGACTGGTTTTCGGAAATGTGAGGTTATCTCTGTTAGGCTAAGGTTCAGGGTTGCCGGTGAATGTTATTCAGGAGTGAGTGTGGTTAGTCACGAGCGCCGAGTCGTTTTTTTTGATCTGGACGGAACGCTGCATCAGCAGGATCTGTTCGGCAGTTTTGTCCGTTATCTGTTGCGTCATCAGCCGCTGAATCTGCTGCTGGTGATCCCGGTGCTGCCGGTCGTGGCTGTTGCGCTGGGGATCAAAGGCCGTGCCGCACGCTGGCCGATGAGCCTGCTGCTGTGGGCCTGCACCTTTGGCCACAGCGAAAAAAGTTTGCGTGAGAAGGAAACCCGATTTGTCGCCTGGTTTCGCGAAAATGTGACCACGTTTCCGGTGGTGCACGAGCGGTTGACGCAGTATCTCACCAGCTCAGATGCCGATGTGTGGCTGATTACCGGCTCGCCGCGATCGCTGGTGGAAAAAGTCTATTTCGACACGCTCTGGCTGCCGCGGGTGAATGTGATCGCCAGCCAGACAGAACGCCGCCACGGTGGCTGGGTATTAACCTTACGTTGTCTGGGCTATGAAAAGGTGGTGCAACTGGAGCGGAAAATCGGTTCGCCGTTGCGTCTGTACAGCGGCTACAGCGACAGCCATCAGGACAACCCGTTGCTCAGTTACTGTCAGCATCGCTGGCGCGTTACACCGCGTGGCGAGTTGCAGCAACTGGAATAGTGGGTAAATCAATAACGGCTGTGTATAATGCGCGCCCGCTGTCATTTCTGGAGTGCCCGACGTGTCCGACAACGAACACAACCATGAATACTGGATGCGCCATGCGTTGACGCTGGCTAAACGCGCCTGGGATGAAGGTGAAGTGCCAGTCGGCGCGGTGCTGGTGCACAACAATCAGGTCATCGGCGAGGGCTGGAATCGCCCGATTGGCCGTCACGATCCGACCGCGCATGCGGAAATCATGGCGCTACGACAGGGCGGGGCGGTGTTGCAAAACTATCGGCTGATCGACACCACGCTGTATGTCACGCTGGAACCGTGCGTGATGTGCGCAGGGGCGATGGTGCATAGTCGCATCGGGCAACTGGTGTTCGGCGCACGGGACGCCAAAACCGGCGCCGCCGGGTCGCTGATCGACGTGTTACATCATCCCGGCATGAATCATCGGGTCGACATTATCGAAGGGGTGTTGAGCGACGAATGCGCCGCCCTGTTAAGTGATTTTTTCCGTCACCGCCGGGCAGAGAAAAAAGCGCTGAAGAAAGCCGCCAGTGCGCAAGACGCCTCTTAATGACGCGGCACGTCGACCAGTAAGCGGGGCGTTTTAACCTGTAACGGTCCGCTGTGCTGACCCGGAAAAATTGATAAAAACGGCAGCACGCCCGTCCGCTTATTATTAAGCTCCTCCGGTGACACTGCCGGGTAATCCTGGGCAATTTGTACTGCCTGCGCCGCTTTCTTCTCTTTCTCCAGCAAATACCCCACCAGGCTTATCTGATATTTGCGAATGTTTTCCACATACGCATACGCTTCATGGCCGCGTGCGTAACCGTAGGTCAGTTTGCTGTAGTACGGCTTCTGGCTGAGCAACGGCAGGCGCTGCTTCACATCCGCCCAACTGTCAGGGTTGCCTTTCTGCTTCGCCGTCAGCGTCCGGGCGTCCAGCATATGCGCGTAGCCCATGTTGTAGGCCGCCAGCGCAAACCAGATCCGCTCCTCCTGCGGCACCGTTTCCGGCACCTTGCTCATCATGTCCTGCAGATAACGCATCCCGCCGCTGATGCTCTGCTCGGCGTCGGTCCTGTCCGTCAGGCCGAGACTCTGGGCGGTGTTTTTGGTCAGCATCATCAGACCGCGAACCCCGGTTGGCGAAGTGGCCAGCGGATCCCAGTGCGATTCCTGATAAGAGATGGCGGCCAGCAGACGCCAGTCGATCTCCTGGGCATATTTTTCAAACATCGGTTGCAGGTCAGGCAGAGTGCTGTCGACTGCGCGCAGAAAAGAGCGGGTATCGACATAATCAAAGTCTTCGCCGTGACCCAGATACTTCTCTTCCAGGCGGGCCAGCGTGCCGTCTTCATTAATATTATTAAAGAAGTCGAGCATCGCGGCTGACAGGGTATTGTCCTCGTCTTTCAGACTAAACCAGGTCACCGGCTGTTCATCCGTCACGTCAAGCGCAACGGCAAGTTCCGGGTGCACGCGCTGAAACAGGCTGATAGCTACCGAATCGGCGATGGTATAATTGATTTTACCTTCAATCACCTCTTCCATCAGCGCTACCGTGCCGCGCTTGTCATCCACCGTCCAGGAGAGGTTGGGGTACTTTTTTTCTTTCAGCGCCTGTAAATCGTTAATGGCGACATGCCCCGGCGCAATGGTTAGCTGTTGTGCGTTGAGATTTTCCAGCGAGCGCGGGCGAGGCGTCCCCACTTTGTAGACCAGTTGTTGTGACACGGAGTAGTAGATTGGCCCCGACTGGTAGTTTTTAACACGCTCGGTGTTATACACCAGCCCGGCAGCCAGCATATCGGCATCGTCGTTATCGAGATCATCAAACAGTTCGCTGATGTTCTGGCGAACAGTAACTGTCAGCTTCACGCCAAGATAATTCGCGAACTGCTGTGCCAGCTCATAATCCAGACCGATAGTTTTATTATTAATATTGCTCCAGGTCAGCGGCGAGGCGATAGTGCTGACGCGCAGCTCACCCCGCGACTGAATCGCCGCGATGCGATTATCGGCTTTACCGAACCAGGGAATAGATGGCCAAAGGGCCGCTGCCAGCAGCAGAGCAACAACGCCGATAAGCAGATAATTAATCTTTAATTTTTTCAATTAGTTAATTCTCTGCGCTGAGTGAATGTCAGTCAGCAGTTACCATAATGATGTCAGGGAGATTGAGATATGTGAGCGGCATTTTGCTTAACAATGCGCCAGTTGGCAACTAATTAGAGAGATAAGTCACACCAATTGACAAAACGAAGCCACGATTTTATTTCGACGCAAACGGTTACGTCGCCGCCCAGGATCCTCTATAATGACGCCCGTTTTCCCCCCTTGCGTACACTGAAACCCAGAAGACGAGAGACTTATGATGGAAATTCTGCGAGGTTCGCCTGCACTGTCGGCATTTCGGATCAACAAATTGCTGACGCGCTTCCAGGCAGCCAACCTTCCGGTCAGCGATATCTACGCTGAATATGTTCATTTTGCCGAGCTGAGCGCGCCGCTCGCCGGTGAAGAACATGCCCGGCTTGAACGTCTGCTCAAGTATGGTCCGAGCCTGAGCAGCCATGCCCCCACCGGAAAACTGCTACTCGTCACACCTCGCCCCGGCACCATCTCCCCCTGGTCTTCCAAAGCCACCGACATCGCCCGTAACTGTGGATTATCGCAGGTGGTGCGTCTGGAACGCGGCGTTGCCTGGTATATCGAGGCGAGCACGCTAACCACGGAACAGTGGGACGCCGTTGCAGCAGAGCTGCACGATCGCATGATGGAGAGCGTGTTTACCTCTCTGGATGAGGCGGAAAAACTGTTTGCTCATCATCAGCCGGCACCGGTCACAGTGGTTGATCTGCTGGGGCAGGGGCGTCAGGCGCTGATCGACGCTAACCTGCGTCTCGGCCTCGCACTGGCGGATGACGAAATTGATTATCTGCAGGCCGCATTTGAAAAACTCGGTCGCAACCCGAACGACATCGAACTCTATATGTTCGCGCAGGCCAACTCTGAGCACTGCCGTCATAAAATCTTTAACGCCGACTGGGTGATCGACGGCGAACAGCAGCCTAAGTCGCTGTTCAAAATGATCAAAAACACCTTTGAGAAAACGCCGGATCACGTGCTGTCTGCTTATAAAGACAACGCGGCGGTGATGGAAGGCTCAGAGGTCGGACGCTTCTTTGCCGACCACAACGCCGGGCGCTACGACTTCCACCAGGAAGCGGCGCATATTCTGATGAAGGTCGAAACGCATAACCACCCGACGGCGATTTCACCATGGCCGGGCGCGGCAACCGGCTCCGGCGGCGAAATCCGTGATGAAGGTGCGACCGGTCGCGGCGCGAAACCGAAAGCCGGTCTGGTGGGTTTCTCCGTCTCTAACCTGCGTATTCCGGGCTTTGAACAGCCGTGGGAAGAAGATTTTGGTAAGCCGGATCGCATCGTGACCGCGCTGGATATCATGACGGAAGGTCCGCTGGGCGGCGCGGCATTCAACAACGAATTTGGTCGTCCGGCGCTGAACGGTTATTTCCGTACTTACGAAGAAAAAGTGAACAGCCACAACGGCGAAGAGCTGCGCGGTTATCACAAGCCGATCATGCTGGCAGGCGGTACTGGCAACATCCGTGCTGACCATGTGCAGAAAGGCGAGATTCCACCAGGTGCGAAACTGATTGTGCTGGGTGGCCCGGCGATGAATATTGGTCTCGGCGGCGGGGCGGCGTCATCCATGGCCTCGGGACAGTCTGATGCCGACCTCGATTTTGCCTCCGTTCAGCGTGACAACGCGGAAATGGAGCGCCGCTGCCAGGAGGTGATCGACCGCTGCTGGCAGATGGGCAATGACAACCCGATTCTGTTCATTCACGACGTCGGCGCAGGCGGCTTGTCGAACGCCATGCCGGAGCTGGTCAGCGATGGCGGTCGCGGCGGTCGCTTTGAACTGCGCGATATCCTGAGCGACGAGCCAGGCATGAGCCCGCTGGAAATCTGGTGTAACGAATCCCAGGAACGCTACGTGCTGGCAGTCGCCGCTGATCAACTGTCGCTGTTCGATACCCTGTGCCGCCGCGAACGTGCGCCGTATGCTGTGATTGGTGAAGCCACGCAAGAGCAGCATCTGACACTGAATGACCGTCATTTCGACAACCAGCCTATTGATATGCCGCTGGACGTGCTGCTCGGTAAAACGCCGAAGATGACCCGCAACGTCACGACACTCACCGCCAAAGGTAATGCGCTGAACCGTCAGGGGATTACCGTTGCCGATGCCGTGAACCGCGTTCTGCATCTTCCGGCAGTGGCTGAGAAAACCTTCCTCGTCACCATTGGCGACCGTACCGTCACCGGTATGGTGTCGCGCGATCAGATGGTTGGCCCGTGGCAGGTGCCGGTGGCGAACTGCGCGGTGACCACCGCCAGCCTCGACAGCTACTACGGCGAAGCGATGGCGCTGGGCGAACGTGCGCCGGTTGCGTTGCTCGATTTTGCCGCTTCAGCGCGTCTGGCTGTCGGCGAAGCGCTGACCAACATCGCAGCGACGCAGATTGGGGATATCAAACGCATCAAGCTTTCCGCTAACTGGATGGCGGCAGCAGGGCACCCGGGTGAAGACGCGGGTCTGTATGAAGCTGTCAAAGCGGTGGGCGAAGAATTGTGTCCGGCACTGGGGCTGACCATTCCGGTGGGTAAAGACTCAATGTCGATGAAAACCCGCTGGCAGGAAGGCAGCGAGCAGCGTGAAATGACATCGCCGTTGTCGCTGGTGATCACCGCGTTTGCCCGTGTGGAAGACGTGCGTCGTACCGTCACCCCGCAACTCTCCACGGACGATAACGCGTTGTTGCTTATCGATCTTGGCCAGGGCCGTAATGCACTTGGCGCGACGGCACTGGCGCAGGTGTATCGTCAGCTTGGCGACACGCCAGCCGATGTGCGTAATGTCGGGCAACTGAAAGGTTTCTACGATGCCATGCAGGCACTGGTTGCGCAGCGTAAGCTGCTGGCCTATCACGACCGTTCCGATGGCGGCCTGCTGGTGACGCTGGCGGAAATGGCCTTTACCGGTCACTGTGGCGTGCAGGTCGATATTACCGCGCTCGGCGAGGATCATCTGGCGGCGTTGTTTAACGAAGAGCTGGGTGCCGTGATTCAGGTTCGCGCCGCGGATCGGGACGCCGTTGAAGCGTTGCTGACGACGCACGGTCTCGGCGACTGCGTTCATTATCTCGGCCAGGCGGTGGTGGGGGATCGATTCATCATTGAAGCGGACGGTCAGCACGTTTACCACGAGAGCCGTTCGCAGCTTCGTCTGTGGTGGGCAGAAACCACCTGGCAGATGCAGCGCCTGCGTGATAACCCGGAATGTGCCGATCAGGAGCACAACGCGAAAGCCAACGATAACGATCCTGGCCTCAACGTGACGCTCAGCTTCGACATCGACGAGGATGTCGCGGCACCGTATATTGCCACCGGTGCGCGTCCGAAAGTGGCTGTACTGCGCGAGCAGGGCGTTAACTCTCACGTGGAAATGGCAGCGGCATTCCACCGCGCTGGTTTCGACGCCATCGACGTCCATATGAGCGATCTGCTGGCAGGGCGCATTGGGCTGGGCAATTTCCAGACGCTGGTAGCTTGTGGCGGTTTCTCATACGGTGATGTACTGGGCGCCGGTGAAGGCTGGGCGAAATCCATTCTCTTTAACAGCCGCGTTCGCGATGAGTTCGAAACCTTCTTCCACCGTCCGCAGACGCTGGCGCTGGGGGTGTGTAACGGCTGTCAGATGATGTCCAACCTGCGCGAGTTGATTCCAGGCAGTTCGCTGTGGCCACGTTTTGTGCGTAACCACTCTGATCGCTTTGAAGCGCGTTTCAGCCTGGTGGAAGTGACGCAAAGCCCGTCGCTGCTGTTGCAGGGCATGGTCGGTTCGCAGATGCCAATCGCCGTTTCGCACGGCGAAGGGCGCGTGGAAGTGCGTGATGACGCGCACTTGGCCTCTCTGGAAAGCAAAGGGCTGGTGGCGCTGCGCTACGTGGATAACTTCGGGAATGTCACCGAAACTTATCCGGCAAACCCGAATGGCTCGCCGAACGGGATTACGGCTGTCACCAGCGAAACCGGTCGCGTCACTATCATGATGCCGCACCCGGAACGTGTCGCCCGCACGGTATCGAACTCCTGGCACCCGGAGAACTGGGGCGAGGACAGCCCTTGGATGCGCATCTTCCGCAACGCGCGTAAACAGCTGGGTTAAACTCGGCTATAGCGATAGCGCCGGGCGGCACTGCGTTTGCCCGGCCTGTATTTTTTGTAGGCCCGGTCAGCGAAGCGCCACCGGGCTTTTTTATCTGTCGCGATATTGCGACAGCGCAGGATTATCAGTGTCTCCAAAAGGCGACATATAACCCATTGATTTATAATGGTGTTAATCAAATAGTATAATGCTGTTGCTGATCAGAGACACTCTGGTTAAAAGATGTACCAAATTAATGACCTGCTGGTTATCAATAAAATACATAAATATCATTATGTTAATAAATAGTTTTGCAGGCTGGCATGCTTAGTGCATAATAACTGGCAGTGGCTCATTCACTTTCTTATGTCAGCCCCTTCGGGACGTGCTACATAAACCTCGAATGACGCACAAACAGGTGCCTGCCGTCCAACTTCTGATATCAGCGTAGCTATATCAACCTCCGGGCGAAACGTCGAGTTAGGCACCGCCTTATTCCATGACAAAGCCGGGTTTTTACCCGGCTTTGTTGTATCTGTACCTCGTCCTCAGTTAACCTTCCAGCATACTTACCTGGTGAGACGAAATCATTGAAACGCTGGTCTCTTTTTCCCCGTTCGCTGCGTCAACTGGTGATGCTCTCTTTTTTGTTGATCCTGCTGCCGCTGCTGGTGCTGGCCTGGCAGGCGTGGCAGAGCCTGAATACCCTGAGTGCACAGGCGGCGCAAACGAACCGCACAACGCTGATTGACGCCCGCCGCAGCGAAGCGATGACCAATGTGGCGCTGGAGATGGAGCGCAGCTATCGTCAGTACTGCGTGCTGGATGACGCGACGCTGGCGAAGGTCTACCAGAGCCAGCGACGGCGCTATGCAGAGATGCTGGACGCGCACGCGGGTATTCTGCCGGACGACAAACTGTATCAGTCGCTGCGCGAGGATCTGGACGCGCTGGAAACCATCCAGTGTAAAAACAGCGGACCGGACGCGTCATCTGCAGCACGACTGGAAGCGTTCGCCAGCGCCAATACTGAAATGGTGCAGGCCACCCGCACGGTGGTTTTCTCGCGCGGGCAGCAGCTCCAGCACGCCATTGCCGAGCGCGGGCAATACTTTGGCTGGCAGGCGCTGGTGCTGTTTCTGGTAAGTCTGGTAATGGTACTGTTGTTCACCCGCATGATTATCGGCCCGGTGAAGGGCATTGAGCGGATGATCAACCGGCTGGGGGAAGGGCGCTCGCTGGGAAATACTGTCGTGTTCAAAGGGCCGCGTGAGCTGCGCTCGCTCGGGCAGCGTATCATCTGGCTGAGTGAGCGCCTTGCGTGGCTAGAATCGCAGCGTCATCAGTTTTTGCGCCATCTTTCCCATGAACTGAAAACGCCGCTCGCCAGTATGCGTGAAGGCACTGAGTTGCTGGCGGATCAGGTGGTTGGCACGCTGACGCCGGAACAAAAAGAGGTGGTCGACATTCTTGACGACAGCAGTCGCAACCTGCAAAAGCTGATTGAACAGTTGCTGGACTACAACCGCAAACTCGCTGACAGCGCGACGGAAATGGAATATGTCGACATCGCCTCGCTGGTGGAAATGGTGGTCTCTGCCCACAGTTTACCGGCACGGGCTAAAATGATGCATACCGAGGTGGCGCTCGATGCGCATGAATGTTATGCCGAACCGATGTTACTCATGAGCGTGCTGGATAATCTCTACTCTAATGCGGTGCACTACGGTGCTGAATCCGGTAACATTTATATTCGTAGCCGTACCCTGGGTGACAAGGTATGCATTGAGGTTGTGAATACGGGAACGCCAATACCTGAGGGCGAACGCGGGATGATTTTTGAACCGTTCTATCAGGGAAGCCATCAGCGTAAAGGGGCGGTAAAAGGGAGCGGGCTGGGATTAAGCATTGCCAGAGATTGCGTGCGCCGCATGCACGGCGAACTCAATCTTGTGGATGACAGCACGGGCGACATCTGTTTTCGCATCGAACTCCCTGCCTTCGGGCCGGAACACACTAACAAATAAATATCAGTCTGGTGAATATGTCCCATTTTTTAGCATCATTTGTTAACGCGGTGCGCTGGCGTCGCGTCATCTTCCCGGCGGTCTCCTGCCTGATGCTGGCTGGATGTTCGTCGGGCCTTATCCATCACACAGCTGGCGATAAAATAGACGAAAAACTACCACAGCAGCAGGTCGCTGATTTTCTGTCAACAGATTGTGCCGATATCTGGTCACTTACCGGTGAAGTGACTGACAAAAACCCGCTTTACTGGCTGCGCGGTATTGACTGCGCGGAGCGCTTAACGCCGGAACAGGCGCGTACCGAAGCCCGCATGCTCGACAGCGAGCGCTGGCAGGAGGCATTCAAACGCGGCATTTTGCTAGGCAATGCCAAAATTACCCCGGTCGAACGCCGGGAACTGCTGGCGCACATGGATGCTCAAAGCCGCCAGATCCCGACCCAGGTGCGTCCGTTGTTCGAGCTCTGGCGTGATGGACAGGCGCTACAATTACAGCTCTCTGACGAGCGTTCACGCTATGCGAAACTGCAGCAGACCAGCGACAGCGAACTGGATATTCTGCGCCAGCAACAACAACACCTGCGTTCGCAACTGGATCTCACCACACGCAAACTGGAGAACCTGACGGACATAGAACGTCAGCTTTCTACCCGCAAACCTGCCGGAAATTTCAATCCGGACGCCAGTCATGCAGGGGATAAGCCCCCGGCCACGAAGGATGACGTTTCGTCTGATGAGGATAAGCCATGATCACCCGCAAGCCTGCCCGCCTGTTACTGGTTGATGACGATCCCGGTCTGCTCAAGTTGCTTGGCATGCGGCTCAGCAGCGAAGGGTACAGCGTCGTTACCGCCGAAAGCGGTCAGGAAGGGTTGCGCGTGCTGGCGCGGGAAAAAATAGACCTGGTCATCAGCGATTTGCGGATGGACGAGATGGATGGCCTGCAGTTATTCGCCGAGATCCAGAAAGTCCAGCCAGGAATGCCAGTTATCATCCTTACTGCACATGGTTCGATACCGGAAGCGGTCAGTGCCACGCAGCAGGGCGTATTCAGTTTTCTCACCAAACCTGTCGACCGGGATGCGCTGTATAAAGCCATCGATGACGCACTGGAGCACTCGGCGCCCGCCGGTGACGACCAGTGGCGGGAATCTATCGTCACCCGTAGTCCGCTAATGCTGCGCCTGCTGGAGCAGGCCAGAATGGTGGCGCAATCGGATGTCAGTGTGTTGATCGTCGGTCAGAGCGGTACTGGTAAAGAGATTTTTGCTCAGGCGATCCACAACGCCAGCTCGCGCAACAGTAAACCGTTTATCGCCATTAACTGCGGTGCTTTGCCGGAGCAATTGCTGGAGTCGGAGCTGTTTGGCCATGCGCGCGGTGCCTTTACCGGGGCGGTCAGCAACCGTGAAGGGCTGTTCCAGGCGGCGGAAGGCGGCACACTGTTCCTTGATGAGATTGGCGACATGCCGATTTCGCTGCAGGTTAAATTGCTGCGCGTCCTTCAGGAACGCAAGGTGCGCCCGCTGGGCAGCAACCGGGATATCGACATCGACGTGCGCATTATCTCTGCCACGCACCGTGACCTGCCGAAAGCGATGGCGCGCGGTGAATTTCGTGAAGATCTGTTCTATCGACTGAATGTCGTGAACCTCAAGATCCCGGCGCTGGCCGAGCGCACGGAAGACATTCCGCTGCTGGCGAATCATTTGTTGCGCCAGTCGGCGGACAGACACAAGCCGTTTGTCCGCGCGTTTTCTACCGATGCGATGAAACGCCTGATGGCCGCGAGCTGGCCAGGCAACGTGCGTCAGCTGGTGAACGTGATTGAGCAGTGCGTGGCGCTGACTTCATCGCCGGTCATCAGCGACGCGCTGGTGGAGCAGGCGCTGGAAGGCGAAAATACCGCGTTGCCGACTTTTGTCGAGGCACGGAACCAGTTTGAGCTAAACTACCTGCGCAAGCTGTTACAAATCACCCGGGGCAACGTGACGCACGCGGCGCGCATGGCGGGTCGTAACCGTACGGAGTTCTACAAGTTATTGTCCCGCCACGAGCTGGACGCGAATGATTTTAAAGAGTAGCACCACAATTTCCCGACGAATTTTTCGACGATATGATACGGTAAGCAACCGGTTACGTGTTTAAAGACAGGAACACCATGAAAAAGATTGATGCGATTATTAAACCCTTCAAACTCGACGACGTGCGTGAAGCGCTGGCAGAAGTCGGTATCACCGGGATGACAGTTACGGAAGTCAAAGGCTTTGGCCGTCAGAAAGGGCATACAGAGCTGTATCGTGGCGCGGAGTACATGGTGGATTTCCTGCCGAAAGTAAAAATTGAAATCGTCGTGACCGACGACATCGTTGATACCTGTGTGGACACGATCATTCGTACAGCACAGACTGGCAAGATTGGCGATGGTAAGATTTTTGTCTTTGATGTGGCGCGTGTGGTACGTATCCGTACGGGCGAAGAAGACGACGCGGCAATCTGATAATAAAACGTCCCTTCACCGCGACGGGCGAGGGGACGTCATTCCTTCTTACAGCACTTTATGCGGACCAAAGCATTCGTAATGAATGTGGTCCTGATTCACACCCAACGTCACCAGCTGTTTCGCGGCGAACTGCATGAAACCGACCGGGCCGCAGAGATAAAACTGAGTCTGCGGATCGGTAAACTGACCTTCCAGCGCTGTTAAATCCATCATCCCTTCGCTGTCAAAACGGTCGCCTTCCTGCGGAATGCGATACCAGGTGTGGGCGCTGAAGTTGGGCAATTTGCTCCCGTGCGCCGTCACCTCATCGGCAAAAGCATGGACATTGCCATTCTCGGCGGCATGGAACCAGTTCACCCGCGCCTGATGGCCGTTTTGCGCCAGCGTATCCAGCATTGCCAGCATCGGCGTCTGACCCACACCTGCAGAAATTAGCGTCACCGGTGTTGTCGGCTCAACATTCATAAAGAAATCACCCGCGGGTGCTGCCAGATGCACCACGTCGCCAACACTGGCGCTGTTATGCAACCAGGAAGAAACCTGACCGCCATCTTCACGTTTTACGGCGATACGATAGCGTTTACCGTCCGGCTTGCGAGTAAGTGAGTACTGACGAATTTCCTGATGTGCAAACCCTTCCGGCTTCAGCCAGACGCCGAGATACTGCCCGGGCTGATAATCGGCTACTGGCTGGCCGTCTACCGGTTCGAACTCGAAACTGGTGATAAGCGCGCTGCGCGGAGTTTTGCTGACGATACGGAACGCGCGTGTACCTTCCCAGCCGCCCTGTTTACTGGCGTTGTGCTGATAAAGCTCCGCTTCACGGTTGATGAACACGCCTGCCAGCACGCCATAGGCTTTGCCCCACGCGTCGAGCACTTCCTGACCGGGGCTGAACATCTCATCAAGGGTCGCCAGCAGGTGGCTGCCAACAATGTTGTACTGCTCCGGTTTGATCTGGAAACTGGTGTGTTTCTGCGCGATTTTTTCCACGGCCGGTAACAGCGCCTCCAGATTTTCAAGGTTGCTGGCATAAGCCGCGATGGCATTGAACAGAGCTTCACGTTGGTCGCCATTACGCTGGTTGCTCATGTTGAAAATCTCTTTGAGCTCCGGGTTATGGGTGAACATGCGATCATAAAAATGGGCGGTAAGTTTAGGACCGGTTTCGACCAGCAGAGGGATGGTGGACTTAACCGTAGCGATGGTTTGAGCGTCGAGCATAGCAACTTCCTTTTAGGTGATTTTAATGATGTATTTTAAATGCATCTTATAAAAATGTCCCTACGTTGTAAATGGATCTTTGCTGCGTGAAAAATATGCATCACAAACCTGAAAAGAAATCCTTAAGTAATGAGAAGTGCTTTATTCCTCAACTCCTTGTCGCGTCACGACGTAATCGTTTGCGTAAATTACTTTGTCAAGACCTGTTATCGCACAACTAATCAGTTATACTGTGGGCCGTTGTCCAAACCGGACCCCTTTTTAGGGTTGAAAATTTATCGTTAGCTGAGTCAGGAGATGCGGATGTTAAAGCGTGAAATGAACATTGCCGATTATGATGCCGAACTGTGGCAGGCTATGGAGCAGGAAAAAGTACGTCAGGAAGAGCACATCGAACTGATCGCCTCCGAAAACTACACCAGCCCGCGCGTGATGCAGGCGCAGGGATCTCAGCTGACCAATAAATACGCGGAAGGATATCCGGGCAAGCGCTACTACGGCGGTTGCGAATATGTGGATATCGTTGAGCAACTGGCGATCGACCGTGCGAAAGCACTGTTCGGCGCTGACTACGCTAACGTCCAGCCGCACTCCGGCTCTCAGGCCAACTTCGCGGTTTACACTGCGTTGCTGCAACCGGGCGATACCGTCCTGGGTATGAACCTGGCGCAAGGCGGTCACCTGACGCACGGCTCTCCGGTTAACTTCTCTGGCAAACTGTATAACATCATTCCTTACGGTATTGATGAGACCGGTAAAATTGACTACGACGACATGGCGAAGCAGGCCAAAGAGCACAAACCGAAGATGATTATCGGTGGTTTCTCTGCTTACTCCGGTATCGTTGACTGGGCAAAAATGCGTGAAATCGCTGACAGCATCGGCGCATACCTGTTCGTCGATATGGCGCACGTCGCCGGTCTGATTGCCGCAGGCGTGTATCCGAACCCGGTTCCGCATGCGCACGTGGTGACTACCACGACCCACAAAACCCTGGCGGGTCCGCGCGGCGGCCTGATCCTGGCGAAAGGCGGCGACGAAGAGCTGTACAAGAAACTGAACTCCGCTGTGTTCCCAAGCGCACAGGGCGGCCCACTGATGCACGTTATCGCGGCGAAAGCCGTGGCGCTGAAAGAAGCAATGGAGCCAGAGTTCAAAGTCTACCAGCAGCAAGTAGCGAAAAACGCCAAAGCGATGGTGGAAGTGTTCCTGAAACGTGGCTACAAAGTGGTGTCTGGCGGCACTGAAAACCACCTGTTCTTGCTGGATCTGGTCGATAAAAACCTGACCGGTAAAGAAGCTGATGCCGCGCTGGGCCGCGCTAACATCACCGTGAACAAAAACAGCGTGCCGAACGATCCGAAGAGCCCGTTTGTGACCTCCGGTGTTCGTATCGGTTCCCCGGCTGTCACCCGCCGCGGTTTTAAAGAAGCGGAAGTGAAAGAGCTGGCAGGCTGGATGTGTGATGTGCTGGACAACATCAACGACGAAGCGACCATCGAGCGCATCAAAGGCAAAGTGCTGGATATCTGCGCCCGCTTCCCGGTTTACGCATAATCAGATGTCCGTAAAAAAGGCCGCGTCAGCGGCCTTTTCTGTTTCTAGCGTCGGTCGAGGGAAATCGCCCCCGGCCCGGTGATCGCCAGCAGGATAAACGCGCCGGCGATGCTCACATTTTTGTAGAAATTAATCATATTTGGCACCACGGCGTCACCGCTCATATCCCAGTAGTGGTGACCAATCACTGCCGTTCCCAGCGTGTAGAAGATAAAAATTACCGCCAGTGGACGAGTGAAAAAACCGAGCACGATAAGGATCGCCGCCGGGACTTCCATAATGATCGCGATAATCGCCGACAGCGTAGGCAACGGCGCACCGGAGCTCGCCATATACTGCACGGTACCGCTGAAACCGAGCATTTTCGGATAGCCGAAAATGATGAACAGCAGCACGATGGCGATGCGGGCAATCAACAGCAACAGATGACGTGACTGACCAAACTCAAAATAGCGAAGCGATTGCATGACAGTTCCCTCTTAAACAGGTGTGATTTAAACGTAATACACATTTTCCTGCTCTGCCATGCCGCTCACGGGTGAAGACTACTGCTCCTGGCGCAACGTTAACCCCACATCGCCCCCCGGATGAACCCCCAGCAGGGTCTCTTTCGAATAGCCACTCTCGTTCATCAGGCAGACGCAGGCGGCGTCGAAAATCGCCAGCACCAGCACAATCGAGGTGGTCGCCAGCATGTCGAGGGGATCGGCTTCGCGTTGCACGCCAGTGGAGATCACCAACCGTGAGGCCTGCGCTATCGCTGACGCCGGGTTTTCCGTCACGCTAATCACCGGTACGTTACGGCTCGCCAGCCCCGGCAGCAGGCGAGTCAACTCGTCGGAATTGCCGCCACGGGAAAGCAGGATCACTAAATCGTCGGCTCGCAGAAAACCGAGATCGCCATGGGCGGCATCGGTAGCGCTCAGGTAGATGGCCGGGCGCTCGACACAAGCGAACATATGGGCAATTTTGCGCGCCGCAATGCCAGAGGTGCCGACGCCGGTGACCACAATTTTGCCTTTGCAGCCACGCAGCTCCGCCATCAGTTGCTGCCAGACAGTCTCGTTCAGGTGCTGACCCAACCCGGCCAGCGCATTACTGTAGAGTTTCCACGTATCGGTGGCCTGTTGCCATGGGCTGGTCATGCGCCCTCCTGCATCAGCTGGCGGTATTTCATGTGGTCCTGATACATCTCATGGAATACCTGATATTTACGATCGTAATACTGTTTGATGCGATTGGTCTGCGGCGTCACCGTTTTACCGATACGACTCATGGCTGACATCGCTTCCGGGAAGGTATCGAAGACACCCGCCGCCACCGTGCCCATCATTGCGCCGCCGAGCAGCATGGCTTCGCTCTCTTCCGGTAACAACATGGCGCAGCCGGTCGCATTTGCATGCTCCTGCACGAAAATGGGGTTCTTGGTGCCACCGCCGCTCGCCATAATGGTATCAATGGCGTAACCGCTCTGATTCATGGTTTCGATGATATGCCGCGTGCCAAGAGCGATAGCCTGAATGGTCGCCAGGTAGTGCAGCGCCATATCTTCCGGGGTGCGTGACAGCTTAAGGCCAGTCATTGTGCCGGTCAGCGTCGGGTTGGCTCGCGGAGAGCGATTACCGTGGAAATAGGGCAGGATGTGGATATCGCGGGTAAGGAACGCGATATTCTCCGGCTCGCCGGCCATCTTCCGCAACAGCGTATTCAGCGCTTCATAAATGGTGTGTCCCTGGGTTTTGGCCTGCGCCAGTAGCGTCTCATAGCAGGGGTGTGACTGAATAATATGGTCGATTAGCGCGCCGGTTGCCGACTGCCCGCCTTCGTTGAGCCAGTAGTCTGGCAACACGGCAGAATAGTAGGGACCCCAGACGCCGCCAATAAATCGCGGCTGCCGGGAAATAGCCATATGCCCCGTTGAGGTGCCGCCAATCAGTGCAATACGGCGGTCGAAATCCGCCACATCGCCCGATACGCCGCTGGCGCCCAGCGTGCCAAGCGTGCCGGCGTGCGCATCAATAATCGACACGCTGACCGCCGTGCCGGGGATAAGCCCCATCTCGCTGGCGGCGCGCTGCGTCAGGCCGTGGCCGAGCGGCTCGCCCATGGTTTTCACATAACGACCAATTTTTTCCGCATCATGCTCCAGCAAATCTTCCAGTCCAATCTCGCGGAAGTAGCTGGCGTCCCATTTATCTTCGTGGCCCATATAGGTCCACTTACAGACGGTCGAGCACAACGAGCGCGTGTCGTCGTTAGTGGCGCGCCAGGTGAGGAAATCTGGCAGGTCAAAATAGTACCCGGCATTCGCCCAGGTGTTCGGCATATGCTGTTTCAGCCACAGCAGTTTTGGCGTCTGCATTTCCGGGGAGATAATCCCGCCGACGTAGTCCAGCACCCGGTGGTGCAGGGCGTTGATGCGGTCAGCCTGGGAGATGGCGCGGTGATCCATCCACACGATGATATTCTGCTCACTGCGCCCGGAAGGGCTGATGGTCAGCGGTTTGCCTTCTTTATCCAGTACCACCAGTGAACAGGTAGCGTCAAAGCCTAATCCTTTGACCTGAATCGGATTGATGTCAGCCTGATTGACCGCATCGCGTACCGCGTTACAGACCGCCTGCCAGATATTGTCCGAGGATTGTTCAACGAAATCAGCCTGCGGGCGATAAATCTCAATGGCCCGGCTCGCTTGTCCCACCATCCTGCCGTTCAGGTCAAACACGCCTGCGCGGGCGCTTCCGGTACCTACATCCACACCAATGAAGTAACTCGCCATAATTCTTCTCCTGAAATCAGGCTTTACGATTCTGTAATGCGATAAAGAGGATCAGCACCGCGCCCCAGAGCGCCATCGTCAGATAGCTGCTGATCCCCAGCAAATTGAAGCCGCTTTCCAGCATTTGCAGCACCACCAGCGCCAGTACCAGACCAATCACCCGGCCAAAACCCCCATCCGGGTTAATGCCGCCCAGTACGGACGCCAGAATGGTGACCAGCAGGTAAGATTCGCCGTAACCCGCTTTGGCAGAGTTAAACTTCGCCATCATCAGAATGGCGGCCGCCCAGCCCAGCAATGCAGAGATGATATACACGGAAATCTGTACCCGGATGGTGTTCACGCCGCTGTAGCGGGTGGCCTGCTCATTTGACCCTACGAGGTACAGGCTGCGCCCGAGGGTGGTATGCTCAAGCAGCACCCACAACAGCACCGCGACCAGAATAAACAGCAGCAGTGCTACAGGAATGCCCAGCACCATAGCGTTGCCAAAAAACTGAATCACCTCCGGGAAGCCGGAAATCACCGTCCCGTTGGAGAGCAAAATATTAAGCCCGGAAATCAGCGTCATGGTGCCGAGGGTGGCGAGGATCGGCGAGACGCCAACCCAGGCGATGAGCGCGCCGTTCAGCGTGCCGATGGCCACCGCCACCAGCAGACCCGCCAGCAGCGCCAGCCCAACAAACAGCGGGTTATCCGGGTGGCTGACAATCACCGCCGCCATCGCCAGTGAACAGGCGTTAGCGCTGGCAATGATCGACAGGTTAATGCCCCCGGTCAGCATGGTGATGCCCATCCCCAGCGCCAGCATGCCGAGAATCGGCAATTGCGAACTGATGGACTGGAAATTGGCGATGCTGAAAAAGCGACCGCCGAGCAGCAGAGAAAAGACCACCGCCACGACAATAATGATCACGCACTGCAGGCGGATGATGGCATCACCGGGTAAGCGTCTTGCGAATGCTTTCATCTCAAAGCTCCCTTGCGAGTTTGCGTTTTTCATTCCAGGCCGTAGCGCTGATGCTGACCAGAATAATGGCGCCGCTAAAGACGGTGTGCCAGTAAGAGGAGACGCCAAGCAGCGTCAGACCGTTCTGCAAAAAAGCCAGCAGGATCACCCCGAGCAGTGTGCCGATAAGTGTGCCGCGTCCGCCGCTCATGCTGGTACCGCCCAGCACTACCGCCGCCAGTACCGTCAGCTCAAAACCGAGCAGTGAGTTGGGGGCGACCGACTGGGTGATTTGCGCCTGCACTACGGCGGCGATCCCGGCGAGGATCCCCATATAGCCATACACGTAAAAATGCAGTCTCAACAGGTTCAACCCCAGGCGCGATGCGGCGTCACGGTTGCCGCCCATGGCGTAAATCTGCCGTCCGAGACGGGTGTAATTCATCAGCACGGCGGTAAACAGGATGACGCCCGCCAGGCATAACAATGGCAGCGTCAGACCGTAGTCATAGCCATCCGCGGCGGTGAAGGAAAACCAGTTGATGCCGTTCATGAACCAGTCCGGGAAGCCGTACAGCCAGGTGCCTTTGGTGGCATAAACCAGCAGCCCGTAATAGACGTTCAGGGTGGCAATGGTGATGATGATTGCCGGCACGCGCAACCAGTAGACCAGGAAACCGTTGATCAACCCCAGCAGCAGGCCGACGGCGACAGAAATTAACAGCGCCAGCGCGAAGTTGCCGCCATGAGCGATCACCCAACTGGCCATCACATACTGAGCAATGGCGGTCATCGCCGGGAACGAGATGTCGATGCCGCCGGAAATCAGCACCACGAACAACCCGCAGGCCAGAATGCCGAGAATGGCGTAGCTGGTGGCGACGTCCGTCAGATTGCCCAGCGACAGAAACTCATCGGTACTGATGCTCAGCCCCACCGCCAGCGCTACTACCAGCAGGCCAAGCCAGAATTCGTGTTGTCCTAAAAGGTGCGAAAGACGTGCGTTATTCATTGACCACCTCAGCAATCTCCTCTTCGCGGCAACGATGAGGATTAAATTCCGCGACCAGTTCACCGCGGCGCATCACCAGCACGCGGTGGCTGTTGTAATACGCTTCCGGGATCTCGTCACAAATCATCAGCACCGCCATCCCTTGTTCGGCAAGGTCACGGGCTATCTGATAGATCCCCTCTTTATTGGCGATATCCACGCCGACGGTGGGGGAGTCGAGAATGAGGATCCGCGGGTTGGTCGCCACCCATTTGGCGATGGCAATGCGCTGCGCGTTACCGCCTGAGAGGGTTTTCACTGGCAGTTGCGGATCAGAGACTTTTATATTCAGCTCGCGTATCAAATCGCTGACCAGCGTCTGCGCTTTCTGATGATCGAGCAGACCGCTGCGGGTGTGCAGCTTGTCAAATACCGTGACGATGGTGTTGTCGTAGATCGACTGCTCCATGATAAGACCCTGCGTCAGCCTGTCTTCCGACACGTAGCCGATGCCGTGTTTTATCGCGTCATGGTTATTGCGCAGCCGGACAGGTTTGCCGTTAATGCGGATCTCGCCGCTTTCCGGGTGGGTCATACCAAAGAGACTCAGGCACAGTTCGGTGCGCCCGGCGCCAAGCAGGCCGACAATCGACACAATTTCGCCGCTACGCAGCGAGAGATTAATATTGCGGTATTTACCTTTGCGGCTCAGCCCACGCAGTTCCAGCATCGGCTCCTGTTCGACCGGGGGTTTCTCAGGCAGCGGGCTGTAATGGAAACGCTGCCCGGTCATCAGGAAGGCCAGCTCGTGGCTGTCGAGTTCCTGTGCCGGAAACGTACCGACTAACTTGCCGTCGCGCATCACACTGATGCGGTCTGCCACTTCCATCACCTCATCCAGACGATGGCTGACAAACACCACGCAAATCCCGGCGGCTTTCAGTTCACTGACCACCCGCAGCAGGCCGTTGACTTCCTGGCGGGTAAGGGAGGCGGTGGGTTCATCCATAATCACCAGTCGGGCATCGGCGGCGATAGCGCGGCAGATAGCCACCAGCTGGCGGTCGGCAATCGACAGTTTTTCGACTTTTTTATCAGGATCGATACGTACGCCGATGCGCTGCATCGCGGCCAGCGCCTGTTTTTTCATCGCACCGCGGCGGACCCAGATATCACCACCCGGCAGATACCGATTGACGGCGATATTTTCCGCCACGCTGAAATTGGGGAATAACGACAGGTCCTGATAGATGACCTGAATACCATAATGGGCGGACAGCGACGGCGTCAGCTGATGAAACAGTTTGCCGTCGAGTAAAATCTGCGCCCCTTTTTCCGGATGATATACACCGGAAATCACTTTGATGATCGTGCTTTTACCACAGCCGTTCTGTCCTGCCAGACAGTGAACTTCACCTTTATTCAGCGTCAGGCTCACGTTATCCAGCGCCAGCACGCCCGGGAATTGCTTGCTGATATTCTCAAGAGTGATAAATGCGGTGGTGTCTGTCATGACAATGCCCCTGCAAGCGCCCCGCAGGGCGCTAGTGTAAATCCGGGTGATAATTGCCGGCCAGACGGCCGGCGTTGGGGTTCCCTGGTGCGGGCAGAGTGCCTCAGAAACCGAGCGATTGCGCGTTGTCTTTGGTGACTTCGAGGATCTTGTTAAAGCGGATCACTTTCTTCTCCATGTCGACGTCGGCTTTCCCTAAGCCATCAATGGTCAGATCCTGGGTGACGGCTTTGCCCTGCAACAGCTGATCAGCCACTGTCACCAGCGCATAACCGGCATCACGCGGATCCCACAGCAGCGCTTTTTTGATATCGCCGCGCATCAGGTAAGGCGCGGCCTGACCTGGCATGGCAATACCCACCACCGCTACTTTATCTTTCGCGCGTTTTTTCTGTACCGCCTGGCCTGCACCAATCGGGCCGAGCGAACCGAAACCGATGATCCCTTTCATTTGCGGATAGGTTTTCATCAGGTCAAGCGTGGTGGCGTAAGACTTATCGATGCTTTCCGCCACCGGCAGACGCGAGGTGACTTCAAACATATCCGGGTATTTTTCTTTCTGATATTTGATGGCGGAATCGGCCCATGCGTTATGCAGTGGCACGGTTAAGGAGCCCACGTAAATGGCGTACCCGCCTTTGCCACCCATATCCTTCGCCAGCTCATCGATGTTGGCCTGCGCGTATTTCTCGCTATCGATGGTTTCAATATCCCACTGACCGATCTGCTGGTCAGGCGATTCATGGGTCAGCACGACAATGCCTTTGTCGCGGGCTTTTTTCAGCACCGGCTCCAGCACCTTAGCGTCGTTAGGCACCACGATAATGGCGTTCACGTTTTTGGCGATCAGATCTTCAATCACCTTCACCTGCTGCGCAGGGTCGGGCGTTGACGGGCCAGTCTGATACGCGTTGACATCCAATTTTTTAGCCGCTTCGCTAACACCTGTTTCCATGCGGTTGAACCACGGAATGCCGGTGACTTTCGCCACTACCGCGATTTCATATTTTTCCGCCGCAAAGGAAGGACCGGACAACATGCAAGCAGAAACCAGAGTTGCACTGAGTAATGCGAGTTTGAATTTCATAGTTGTACCTTTTGGGAGACAGAGGCATGTCACGGACAGGAGGTTATCAACGAAGGGAAGAGGGAATGAATCATAGTTTTCAGGAATGTGATTAATGCCCAGAATTGTAAATGCATGGATAATACAAAGTTAATATTTGGTTATTTTTAACATTTATCTCATGAATTGTAAGGTTTTAAATGTTAAATAATCCTCGTATTTAAACTTAAAATTAACAAATTAGTATCAATTATATTCACGGAGAGACGCTTTTCCCGTCATTCGCGTCAAATCGTCCGCAAAAAATGTTTCAGGTTTGTGAACTGAATCGAGACAGGAAAAACGCCGTTATCCCCCCTCGTCATTCAGTTGTGATTCCACGTACAAATAGCCAATACCAAGAATTTGTTGGGCGCGACTCAGCCTGCCGAAGCTGATTTGCGTCGCTTTCGCCTGCGGATTGTCACCGTGATCAAACGGGTTGAACCCGGTCTGCCTGACGATGGTGTTCAGCCAGCGTTCGCCGAACGCGCAGCTGCGACCATACAGCCAGATCTGATTGATATTAAGGATGTTGAGGAAGTTATACAGGCTCAGACCAATGGCGCTGGCGGCATGTTCCACCCATGCCTGAATACGCACATCGCCGTTGCGCCAGGCCTCAATCAGCGCTGCGGTGGTGAGCGCGTCCGGGTTGAGTGTGCTGTCAGGCTGGGTTTTCAGCCATATCCGCGCCTGCTTTTTCAGTGCGCTGAGGGAGGCGATAGTTTCCAGACAGCCGTAGCGGCCACAATCGCAGGCGGAACCATCGGGATTGACAATGGTGTGGCCGATCTGACCGCTGCCGTACAGGCTGCCGCGCCAGATTTTATCACCTATCACGAACGAGGAGCCGATCCCATAATCGACGTTGATGACGCAGAAATCCTGCAATGCTGACGGATTCTGCCATTTTTCCGCGAGTGCCAGCATGGCGCAGTCGTTGTCCATACGCACCTGCACCCCAAGCCGCTCTTCCAGCAGATATTTCATCTCCACCGGCGTTTTCCAGCGCGCCTGCGGCATGGTTTGCGACACCCCGGTGACCGGATCGACCTGCCCGTGAACCCCCAGCGCCAGGTTGATGCGCTGTTCCGGGAAGCGCAGCCGGTACTGACGCCAGTGTTCAGCAATGTGGTTGAGCAGTATTTGCGGAGTTTGCGCGTCGAACGACTGATGCCCCGGTTCGCCAACGGGCAGCAAACGGGCATCGGCCAGCTGGCTGTCAATACCGGTGGGGGTGATGTTCATGCACAGCGTCCACGCTCCACTCTGCGGGATTTGATAGCTGCCGCTATTAAGACCGCGGGCACTCATTTTTTCCGCTGAATGGCTGATTTTTCCTTCGTCCAGCAGCTCCTGCAAAATGTTGCTCACCGCCGGAATCGACAGCCCGGTGAGCTGCGCCAGCCGTGACTTGCTGAGCTGTTTTTCCCGCCACAGATGCGCCAGGAAAATGGCCTTATTAGCCTCGCGAACGCGTGCATTGTTGAAACCAGATCGCAACATACACTTAACTCCCTTAACTGTAATGCGTGAGCGTTGATTGCTTTATGTACGATATCGCCCACTACACTCCTGATTTTACTTTACTGCATTTAGTGGAGAACAGCATGTACGGTTCAGTAAAAGTGTGGCAGGAGACGCTTTCACTTCCCACATGGACCACCGGGGCGGAAGACACCAACCCGATGTTTCTTGAAAAGCGCGTTTATCAGGGGTCATCGGGAGCGGTATACCCATATGGCGTAATCGATACGCTGACCGGTCAGCGCGAAATGCGCGACTACCAGGCAGTGTGGATGGAAAACGACTTCATCCGTGTGCTGCTGTTGCCGGAACTGGGCGGGCGTATCCACCGCGCCTTTGATAAGGTCAAACAGCGCGATTTTGTCTATTACAACGAAGTGGTGAAACCGGCGCTGGTGGGGCTGCTGGGGCCATGGATTTCCGGCGGTATCGAATTTAACTGGCCGCAGCATCACCGTCCGACCACTTTCATGCCGGTCGATTTTATTATTCAGGCATCAAACGATGGCGCACAAACGGTCTGGATGGGCGAAGCGGAACCGATGCGCGGTTTGCAGGTGATGACCGGCTTCACGCTGTATCCCGATCGGGCACTGATCGAGATTACCGGCAAAGTGTTTAACGGCAACGCCACGCCGCGCCATTTTTTGTGGTGGGCGAATCCGGCGGTGAAGGGCGGCGACGATCACCAGAGCGTCTTTCCCCCGGACGTCACAGCGGTGTTTGATCACGGCAAGCGCGACGTCTCGGCGTTCCCGATTGCCACCGGCACTTATTACAAAGTGGATTATTCGGCAGGCGTCGATATCTCCCGCTACAAAAACGTCCCGGTGCCCACTTCCTACATGGCGGAAAAATCGGATTATGATTTTGTCGGCGCGTATCATCACGGCGAGCGCGGCGGTCTGCTGCATGTTGCTGATCACCATATTTCGCCTGGTAAAAAGCAGTGGACGTGGGGTTATGACGATTTCGGCCAGGCGTGGGATCGTAATCTCACCGATCGCAACGGCCCGTATATCGAACTGATGACGGGGGTGTTCACCGACAACCAGCCTGATTTCACCTGGCTTGCCCCTTACGAAGAAAAAGTGTTTGTGCAGAACTTCCTGCCATACAGCGAACTGGCGACAGTGCAGAACGCCAGCACCTCGCTGGCGCTGAAGCTGGAAAGGGAGAATGGTCAACTGGTGTTGGGAATGTACGCCGTTGCGCCGCTGGAGAATGTCGTTGTTGAACTGAGCGCCGACGGTGTGCCTCTGTGGGAAACCACGCTGTCGCTGCAACCGGGAAACAGCTGGCTGGAAACAATGGCCGATCGTTTTTCGCAACGTTTAACCCTGACGGTTCGTTCGGCCACTGGCCAGACGCTGCTCAGCTATCAGGAGCATATCGCCGAAGAAACCCCGCTGCCGGATCCGGCCCGCGCCCCCGCGCAGCCACAGGATCTTACCAACAGTGACGAGCTGTACTTTATCGGCCAGCATCTGGAGCAGTACAACCACGCCAGCCGTTTTGCCGCAGATTATTACCGCCGGGCGCTGGAACTGGATCCGCAGGACTATCGCAACAACGTCGCGCTCGGCACGCTGGCGCTTAACAGCGCCGACTGGCCGCAGGCGGAGCTGTGCGCCCGCGCCGCACTGGCAAGAGCGCACCGGCTGAACAAAAATCCGCGCGATGGCGAAGCCAGCATGCTGCTCGGCAGCGCGCTGGAACGACAGGGCGAAGAGGCTGAAGCCCGTGAGCACTATTTCAAAGCAAGCTGGAGTGGTAACTGCCGCGATGCGGCCTGGTGGTCGCTGGCGCGCCTGGCGGCGAAAACGGGCAACTGGCAGGATGCGTTGGCGCATGTCGATCTCAGTCTCCAGTTCAACGGTAGCAACCTGTTGGCGATGGGACTGAAAGCGCTGGCGTTATCTCATGTTCGGGACAATACCGCCGCGCTGGCGTACATCAGTGAGTGCCTGAAACGCTACCCACTGAATTATCCGCTTCATTACGTCCGTTGGTCTTTGCTGCGTGATGCGCCGTCGTTGCGTGAATTGCGTCAGGTCACCGGGTCGCGTGGCGCGAATGTCTGTCTGCTGGCGGGATGGTTAACTTCGTTGGGGCAGACCGATGCCGCCCGCGAGATGCTGGAAAACCTCGACTGCCAGGAAGCGCTGCCGCTGCTGTGGCTGGCCTCGCTGACAGACGACCCGGTCATACGCCAGCAGCTTATCGCTGCTGCCGAAGCGCAGCATGCGCGCCATGTTCGTTTCCCCAACACCCTCGACGAAGTGCAGATGCTGCAAGTCCTCGGCGACACCCCTTTCGCCAGTTATCTGCTGGGCTGTTTCTGGTACAGCAAACGGCGCTATGCCCCGGCAGTGGCCTGCTGGCAGACGACGCTACAACAGCGGCCGGATTTTGCTCCGGCGCATCGCCTGCTGGGGATCTACGCCTGGAATAAGCAACAGGATGCGCAGCAAGCGCTGGCCGCATTGCAGCGGGCGGTTGAACTGGAGCCGGAAAATGCCCGTTTCCTGTTCGAACTTGATTTCCTTAACAAACAACTGGGCGAAGCGGTGGAGCAACGGCTTTGCCGTCTCGAAGCGTGGCAGGCGGTGGTGCTGCGGCGCGATGATCTCACTGCTGAGTTGCTGAGCCTGTGGAACATCAGTGGTCACTACGACGCGGCGGCGCAGGTATTGCAGGAGCGCGAATTTCACCCGTGGGAAGGGGGCGAAGGCAAAATCACCGGCCAGTATCTGCTCAACCAGCAGCACCGGGCGCTGGCGGCTATCGCAGCCGGGGAGTACAGCGAGGCGCAGGGGTTGTTAACCGCGGCATTGCGTTACCCGTACAACCTGGGTGAAGGGCGTTTGCCAGGTCAGACCGACAACGACATCTGGTATCTGCTCGGCTATTGCGCGGCACAGCTTGGCAACCATGAACAGGCACAGGGGCATTTCCGCCAGGCGTCGCGGGGCGATTCCTGCCTCGATGCCGGTCGTTACTACAACGATCAGCCTGCCGATTATCTCTTCTGGCAAGGGATGGCGATGCGGGCGCTCGGCCGCACGGCAGAGGCAGCTCGCCATTTCCGTGCCTTCGCGGAGTGGGTCGCTGTACATGAGAACACCATCCCGGAAGCCGATTTCTTCGCCGTGTCGTTGCCGGATCTGGTAGTGCTGGACACGCCGCCATCTCACCGCCATCGCGAGCATTGTCTGTTCATCACAGCACTCGGGCAACTGGGCGAAGGGAATGTCGCGGCCTGCGACGCGACGATAGCAAGTCTGTTAACACTCAACCCGGCTCATGACAAAGCGCATCTGCTGCGCCATGCGCTGGCGTGCGGCATTTTTGCGTCACTCTCAACAGAGGCACTTTTATGAACAATACGCAGACACAACTGAATATGGGCTATGTCTGGACGATCTGTCTGGTCGCGGCCTGCGGTGGATTGCTGTTTGGTTATGACTGGGTGGTGATTGGCGGGGCGAAGCCGTTCTACGAGGCGTGGTTCTCCATCACTGACCCTGCGCAGTCGGGCTGGGCGATGAGCTCCGCGCTGGCCGGTTGCATCTTTGGCGCGCTGATTTCCGGCTGGTGTGCCGACAAACTGGGGCGTCGCCTGCCGCTGATCCTGTCGGCTATCCTGTTCAGCGCCTCGGCGCTGGGAACGGCGCTCGCCACCAGTTTCGACATGTTCGTTATCTACCGCATTGTTGGCGGTGTCGGCATCGGTCTCGCGTCTGCCCTCAGTCCGCTGTATATCGCGGAAGTGAGTCCGGCGGAGAAACGTGGACGCTTTGTCGCCGTTAACCAGTTGACTATTGTGATTGGCGTGCTGGCGGCGCAGCTTATCAACCTGATCATCGCTGATCCGGTACCTGGCGGTGCGACGCAGCAGATGCTGGTCGATACCTGGAACGGTCAGATGGGCTGGCGCTGGATGTTCGGCGCGGAGCTGATCCCGGCGCTGGCGTTTCTGGTGTTAATGTTTTTTGTCCCGGAATCGCCGCGCTGGCTGGTGAAAGCCGGAAAACCAGAGCGCGCAAGAACGATGCTGGAGCGTATCGGCTCGAAAGGCTACGCGGCGCAGACATTGCAGGATATCGCACAGACCCTGCAACAGGACAATCATAAAGTCTCGTATTCCACCCTGTTGCAGCCGCAAATCAAACCCATCGTCATTATCGGCATGGTGCTGGCGGTGTTCCAGCAGTGGTGCGGAATTAACGTCATCTTTAACTATGCGCAGGAGATTTTTGCCTCCGCCGGGTTTGATATCAACGGCACGCTGAAATCCATTGTGGCGACCGGGATCATCAACCTTGTCTTTACCATCGCCGCGCTGCCGCTGGTGGATAAACTGGGCCGCCGCAAGCTGATGCTGCTTGGTGCCGCCGGTCTGACAGTCATCTATGTACTGATTGCCGGTGCTTACGCCATGGGCGTGATGGGTTGGCCGGTATTGGTGCTGGTTCTCGCGGCGATAGCCATCTACGCACTGACCCTGGCACCGGTGACCTGGGTGCTGCTGTCGGAAATCTTCCCGACCCGTGTGCGCGGTCTGGCGATGTCGCTTGGCACCCTGGCGCTGTGGATTGCCTGCTTCCTGCTGACCTACACTTTCCCGCTGCTGAACGCCAGCCTCGGCGCGGCGGGTAGTTTCCTGCTTTACGGTGTGATTTGTGCGGCGGGGTATCTCTACATTCTGCGTAATGTTCCGGAAACGAAAGGTGTGACGCTGGAGGCGCTGGAAGCACAACTGGCACAACTGCACCAGAAACACCCTGCAGGCGCGAACCCGGAGTCAATGCGTTAATGGACGGGGTTCTGCAACTGGAAAACGCGCATCTGCGGATGCGCGTTGATCCGCAGGGCGGCGCGCTGAAACAGCTCTTTTCCCTGACATTTCAGCGTCCGGTATTGTACGACGCCGCAGAACCCGCGGCGCTGTTCCCGATGTTGCCGCTGGCGAACCGGGTAGCAGAAAACCAGTTCTGGTTGCAGGGCAGGGAGATAGTGCTGCCGCAGAGCCCGGTGGATGCCGATTTTTATCTTCATGGCGACGGCTGGCTAAAACGCTGGCAGGTGTTGACGCAGTCTGACAGCGATTGCGAACTGCAACTGCGCAGCCAGCACCCCTGTGGTTTTGATTATCTGGCGCGTCTGCGTTATCAGCTCCATGGCAACGCGCTGCACGCGACGTTACACCTGAC
Source organism: Trabulsiella guamensis ATCC 49490 (assembly GCF_000734965.1). Lineage (GTDB taxonomy): Bacteria > Pseudomonadota > Gammaproteobacteria > Enterobacterales > Enterobacteriaceae > Trabulsiella > Trabulsiella guamensis. The sequence goes on along the minus strand of NZ_JMTB01000078.1, from coordinate 101,091 downwards.
CCATTGCGGCGCAACGCCGATGCTTTACGGGCTGGGGTTTCATCCCTGGTTTCATTTTGCTGCTCATAGCCGTGTGCAGTTCAGCGCCAGCGGATACTGGCCGGAAGGGGACAAGCATCTGCCACAAGCGTGGCAGCCACAACTGCCGGATGCCGCTGATTTCGGCCACCCGACGTATGGGCGCGATGAATGGCTGAATGTCTGCTATTCCGGCTGGAACGGGCAGGCGCAGATTACTGACGACGTGATGTGCGTCACGCTTCTCGCGCAAACTCCGTGGTTGATGCTGTTCAGGATGTCGGGTCAGTCATTCCTTTGCCTTGAACCCCAGAGCCACCCGGTCAACGCCCATCGTCAGCCGGGTCAGCCCGGACTGGTACTGTTACAGGAAGGGGATGAAACCCGCTTCGCCATCTCAATTGTGGTCAGCGCTTCGCCAGAAGGAGAGGAAGCCGCCCTTAAACAGTAGCTTGCACCCGCCATCGTTTATCGCCAGACTATCGCCACCATTTCGGGAGGGATCATGGTCTTGCACTCCACGCGCTGGCTGGCGCTCAGCTATTTCACCTACTTTTTCAGCTACGGTATTTTTCTGCCTTTCTGGAGCGTCTGGCTCAAGGGAACGGGTCTGACACCAGAAACCATTGGTATTTTGCTGGGGGCAGGACTGGTCGCCCGTTTTCTCGGCAGCCTGCTGATTGCACCCCGCGTCAGCGATCCCTCACGGCTTATCACTGCCCTGCGCATGCTGGCTCTGCTTGCCCTGCTGTTTGTGCTGGCGTTTTGGGCCGGGCAAAACGTGGCATGGCTGATGGTCGTTATGATCGGCTTTAACCTCTTTTTCTCGCCACTGGTGCCGCTTACCGATGCGCTGGCCAATACCTGGCAAAAGCAGATCACCATGGATTATGGCCGGGTGCGGTTGTGGGGATCGGTCGCCTTTGTCATTGGCTCGGCGCTGACCGGTAAACTGGTGAGTCTGTTTGATTACCGGGCGATTCTGGTGCTGATCAGTCTCGGCATCGCCTCGATGCTGCTCGGCATGTTGCTGCGCCCGTCAGTGCTGCCACAGGGCGAAGCCCGCCATCAGGAAGCCGCGGGCTGGCCGGCCTGGCGCGCGCTGATGGCGCAGAGCTGGCGGTTCCTCGCCTGCGTTTGTCTGCTACAGGGCGCGCACGCGGCCTACTATGGCTTCAGTGCCATTTACTGGCAGGGGGCGGGCTATTCTGCTTCTGCGGTGGGGTATCTCTGGTCGCTGGGCGTCGTGGCTGAAGTGATCATCTTCGCGTTGAGCAAAAAAGTGTTTCGCCGTTTCAGCGCGCGGGATCTGCTGCTGCTTTCGGCAGTGTGCGGTATTGTGCGCTGGAGCCTGATGGGCTGGACGACGGCGCTGCCGTGGCTTATCGTCGCGCAAATCCTCCACTGCGGCACTTTCACTGTCTGCCATCTGGCAGCCATGCGCTATATCGCCGCGCGGCAGGGCAGTGAAGTTATCCGCCTGCAGGCGGTGTACTCCGCCGTTGCGATGGGCGGCAGCATCGCGGTAATGACCGTTTTCGCCGGGTTCCTCTATCAGCATCTGCATCAGGGCGTATTCTGGGTGATGGCGCTGGTCGCCGTACCGGCACTGTTTGTCCGTCCGAAGGCAGTGAATTAAGCCTCGAGCATTTTGCAGATTTGCTGCCGCTGATGTTCACTCAGCAGATCGCGGGCATGGATCAGCGGCGGTGAAAACAGCGGCAACGTCACGGCGTATGGCGTAACCACCAGCGCCACGCCTTTGGGCGCCCCCTCGGTCTGGAAATCCCCGATGGTCTGGTTTTTGATGTTGATCGGCAGCAGGGTTAACTCGCGAAGCTGCCGCTCTAATTCACTTTCCAGATACGGATTATCACCGGTGAGCAGCAGTACCTGTTTTTCATGCAGCTCGCTCTCCTGCATCAACCAGGCGCCGAAAATCACCGCCACCAGCCCCGACTCCTCATCGGTAAAGCGAATACCGAAATCTTCTTCAAAGTCGTGCAACGCAATTCGCGTGGTACGCATCAGCCGTGGATAAAGATGGTGAATCTCTTCCGGCAGGCTGTTATCAATGCCAATGCTGAAAATCGAGCGGTTCAGCGCCTGAGAGAGATGAATATAGAGCTGATCGCGCAGCCCCTGCTCATCGCTGAATTCACGACCAGCCATCCCCTGAAACCGTTCGATCAACCGTGAGATCGCCAGTTGCAGACGGCGGTCGTGCAAATGCCCGTCGTGCACCGGATCCGGGGTGCGTAGCATCATAAAAAGTAGCGTCAGGAAACGATGCTCATCTTCATGGGGAAGCTGATGAATGCGGCGCTGCCAGTGGCGAACGATCTCTTCCGCCACCTGATGTTCAATGCGCGCCTCAGTCCAGTTCTGCTGTACGGCGCTGAACGAGGGCGTCAGCCCATGATGATGTTGCAGCAGACAGTATTGCAGAAACAGTCGCAGGAAATGCAGATCGCGGCATTCAAACTGTCGGTGCAGACCGCGTGCACAGCGGTTGATGAGCGCCTGCAAATTGGTGTCATCATATAACGTCCGGGCAATGCCTGCCTGCTTCAGTTGCGTTTTCAGTGCTGGCGTGTAGTGATGGCTGATAAACGCCGGGCATAAACGCAGCGCACGGCGCAGCCAGTGCAGCAGACACAGGCGCTGGTCGAGTGGAGTGCCTTCAATCCGGTAGCAGCCGTCATCCTGTGTGGCGATGGTGAGCCGATGGTAGCGCTGTAACTCATCGTTAATGTCAGCGATATCCAGTCTGGCGGTGTCGTCATCTACATGATTCACATTGCTGATGTATTGATGGGTAATTTCCTGCCCCGGAAGAGATAACATCAGCAGCGTCTGGCAGCGGCGCTGCGGACTGGAAAGCGCAGATGGTGTAGCAATCTCTGTCATCATCTGTCAGATTCCAGTTAGGGTTTTGGATAAGAATAGCTAAAGGATTGACAGACGAAAGCGCAGCCGCCGGGGTTTGCGCAAGGATTGCAGGCACAGTTCACAGAATTTTTGCCGTACCAGGAGGGGAAGCCCGGCGAGCAGAACGTCGCCGGGCAGAGCGATTAGCGCTTCAGCGCCTCGCTTAATTCTTCACGCATATTTGCCAGCATCGCTTTCACCACACGCGGGTTGCCAGCGACGATGTTGCCGGTGGTCATGTAATTGTGGCCGCCAGTGAAATCGCTGACGATACCGCCCGCTTCACGCACCAGTAGTTCGCCTGCGGCGAAATCCCACGGGCGCAGACCGATTTCAAAGAAACCGTCAACACGACCGGCAGCCACATAGGCCAGATCCAGCGCGGCAGAACCGGTGCGACGGAAATCCGCGCATTCAGTGAACAGTTTACCGACGATGTTGATGTAAGCGGGGGCGTGCTGTTTGGCTTTGAACGGGAAACCGGTCGCCAGAATCGTGCCATCCAGGTCGCGGGCAGTGCTGCCGCGCAGACGGTAACCGTTCAGCTGTGCGCCCTGACCGCGGGTGGCCGTGAACAGTTCGTTACGCATTGGATCGTAAACCACCGCGACTTCGGTACGACCTTTAATGCGTACAGCGATGGACACCGAGAAGTGCGGCAGACGTTTGATGAAGTTGGTGGTGCCATCCAGTGGATCAATAACCCATTGCACATCCTGATCTTCGCCTGCGTGCTCACCGCTTTCTTCGGTGATAATGGTGTGTTGCGGGTAGGATTTGCGGATCGTCTCGATAATGACCGCTTCAGCGGATTTATCAACGTTGGTCACGAAATCGTTGCTGCCTTTCTGGCTCGCTTCTACAGCGTCCGGGGTTTCATAGTTTTTGGCAATTAAATTACCCGCCTTGCGCGCAGCGCGTACGGCGATGTTCAGCATCGGATGCATCGGTTACTCTCACTGGATGTTAAAGAACGGAAAAACGGCGCATATCATAGCAGCGAATTCGGAATCTGTCTCCGCTTTATGATAATATGGACGAATAATCTTTTATCGAAGAAAACCAATGCTGCAAAATATTCGAATCGTGCTGGTAGAAACCTCCCACACCGGCAATATGGGCTCCGTCGCCCGTGCTATGAAGACGATGGGCCTCACCAATCTCTGGCTGGTCAATCCCCTTGTAAAACCCGATTCCCAGGCTATCGCCCTGGCGGCAGGGGCCAGTGATGTGATTGGCAACGCACAAATCGTCGATACGCTTGACGAGGCGCTCGCAGGTTGTAGTCTGGTCGTCGGCACCAGCGCGCGTTCACGTACGCTGCCGTGGCCGATGCTTGACCCGCGCGAATGTGGGCTGAAAAGCATCAGTGAAGCAACGCATGCACCAGTGGCGCTGGTATTTGGTCGCGAACGCGTTGGCCTGACCAACGACGAGCTGCAGAAGTGTCATTATCATGTCGCTATCGCCGCGAACCCGGAATACAGCTCGCTCAATCTGGCGATGGCGGTGCAGGTGATTGCCTATGAAGTCCGGATGGCGTGGCTGGCGACACAAGAACGTGGCGAGCCTGAGCAGTCTCATGACGAGACGCCGTATCCCCTGGTGGACGATCTCGAACGTTTTTATGGGCATCTTGAAAAAACCTTGCTGGCGACCGGGTTTATCCGCGAAAGCCATCCAGGGCAGGTCATGAATAAACTGCGCCGCCTGTTTACGCGCGCACGTCCTGAAAGCCAGGAACTGAACATCCTGCGCGGGATTCTGGCGTCGATTGAACAGACGCAGAAAGAGCGCACGGAACGCTAAATACCTGACTAAATTAGTCAAGTAAATAGTTGACCATTTTACTCGGGAATGTCAGACTTGGCCCTGCTATGCACTATCCCCATATTAATAAAACCCCGGGCAGGGGCGAGTTTGAGGTGAAGTAAGACATGAGACTGACATCTAAAGGGCGTTATGCCGTGACCGCGATGCTGGACGTTGCGCTCAACTCCGAAGCGGGCCCGGTTCCGTTGGCAGATATTTCAGAACGACAAGGAATTTCACTTTCCTATCTGGAGCAGCTGTTCTCCCGTTTACGTAAAAATGGTCTGGTGTCCAGCGTACGTGGACCCGGCGGTGGCTATCTGCTCGGTAAAGACGCGGGCAGCATCGCTGTCGGTGAAGTGATCAGCGCCGTTGATGAATCTGTGGACGCCACTCGTTGTCAGGGTAAAGGCGGCTGCCAGGGTGGCGATAAATGCCTGACCCACGCACTGTGGCGCGATCTGAGCGATCGCCTGACCGGCTTCCTGAACAATATTACTCTTGGCGAGTTGGTTAACAACCAGGAAATCCTGGATGTCTCTGGCCGCCAGCAGACGCAAGAAACCCAACGCAGCAACCGCACGCAGGATTCCATCGACGTTAAACTGCGCGCGTAAATAAAAAGATAAGTATTTCAGAATCAGGCCGGGGCGTTAACTCGTCCCGTGTACTCGGTCGTACATCCAGCCGGTTGCCTGGTTCCTTGCATTGAGTGATGTACGGAGTTTAAGAGCAATGAAATTACCGATTTATCTCGACTACTCCGCAACCACGCCGGTGGACCCGCGTGTTGCCGAGAAAATGATGCAGTTTTTGACCCTGGACGGGACTTTTGGTAACCCCGCTTCTCGTTCTCACCGTTTTGGCTGGCAGGCTGAGGAGGCGGTAGATATCGCCCGTAATCAGATTGCTGAGCTGGTCGGCGCTGACCCGCGTGAAATTGTTTTCACCTCCGGCGCGACCGAATCCGATAACCTGGCGATCAAAGGCGCTGCCAACTTCTATCAGAAAAAAGGCAAGCACATTATCACCAGCAAAACCGAACACAAGGCCGTGCTGGACACCTGTCGCCAGCTGGAGCGCGAAGGTTTCGAAGTGACTTACCTGGCGCCGCAGCGCAACGGGATCATTGACCTGAAAGAACTCGAAGCGGCCATGCGTGACGACACCATCCTCGTCTCCATCATGCACGTGAACAACGAAATCGGCGTGGTGCAGGATATCGCGACCATCGGCGAAATGTGCCGTGCGCGTGGCATCATCTACCACGTTGATGCGACCCAGAGCGTCGGCAAACTGCCTATCGACCTCAGCCAACTGAAAGTTGACCTGATGTCCTTCTCGGGTCACAAAATTTATGGCCCGAAAGGCATTGGCGCGCTGTACGTGCGTCGTAAACCGCGTATCCGCATCGAAGCGCAAATGCATGGCGGCGGTCACGAGCGCGGCATGCGTTCCGGGACGTTGCCGGTGCACCAGATTGTTGGCATGGGTGAAGCATACCGTATCGCCAAAGAAGAGATGGAAACCGAAATGGCGCGTCTGCGCGGTCTGCGTAACCGTCTGTGGAACGGCATCAACGATATCGAAGAAGTGTACCTCAACGGTGACCTTGAGCAGGGCGCGCCAAACATTCTCAACGTCAGCTTTAACTACGTTGAAGGCGAGTCGTTGATCATGGCGCTGAAAGACCTGGCTGTCTCTTCCGGTTCTGCGTGTACTTCCGCAAGTCTGGAACCGTCCTACGTGCTGCGCGCGCTGGGCATGAATGACGAGCTGGCGCATAGCTCTATCCGTTTCTCTTTAGGTCGTTTTACTACCGAAGAAGAGATTGACTACACCATCGAACTGGTTCGCAAATCTATCGGTCGTCTGCGCGAACTGTCTCCGCTGTGGGACATGTTTAAGCAGGGCGTGGATCTGAACACCATCGAATGGTCACATCACTAATCGGTATCTGATAAGGAGAATTCATCATGGCATACAGCGAAAAAGTCATCGATCATTACGAGAATCCACGTAACGTGGGGTCTTTCGACAACAGCGACGAGAATGTCGGCAGCGGTATGGTGGGTGCACCGGCCTGTGGCGATGTGATGAAGTTGCAGATCAAAGTCAACAATGAAGGTATTATTGAAGACGCGCGCTTCAAGACCTATGGCTGCGGTTCCGCCATCGCGTCCAGCTCCCTCGTGACCGAGTGGGTGAAAGGGAAATCGCTGGACGAAGCGCAGGCGATTAAAAACACCGATATCGCAGACGAACTGGAACTGCCGCCGGTGAAAATTCACTGCTCTATCCTGGCAGAAGACGCGATTAAAGCCGCGATTGCGGATTACAAAAGCAAACGTGAAGCCAAATAATTAGTTGAGGTCGTTGTATGTCGATTACCCTTAGCGACAGTGCTGCAGCACGAGTAAATTCCTTCCTGGCCAACCGAGGCAAAGGCTTTGGCCTGCGTCTAGGCGTGCGTACTTCCGGCTGTTCAGGCATGGCCTATGTGCTGGAGTTTGTTGACGAGCCTACGGCGGAAGACACTGTGTTCGAAGACAAAGGCGTGAAGGTTGTTATCGATGGCAAAAGCCTGCAATTCCTCAACGGCACTCAGCTGGACTTCGTCAAAGAAGGCCTCAACGAAGGGTTTAAATTCACCAACCCGAACGTGAAAGATGAGTGCGGTTGCGGCGAAAGCTTCAACGTTTGACAGTATGTCCCGATAACCCCACCGCGCCTGCGTGAGTGGGGTTTGCTTTACCACGTTAACCCTGAGATTGTTATGGATTATTTCACCCTCTTTGGGTTGCCAGCCCGCTACCAGCTCGACGCGCAACAGCTCTCCACCCGGTTCCAGGATTTGCAACGCCAGTTCCACCCGGACAAATTCGCCAGCCACTCTCAGTCTGAACAGCTTGCCGCTGTACAGCAATCCGCCACTATTAACCAGGCCTGGCAGACGCTGCGCCATCCGCTGACGCGTGCCGAATATCTGCTCTCACTGCATGGCTTCGATCTGGCGAGTGAGCAGCATACCGTACGTGACACGGCGTTTCTGATGGAACAACTCGAACTGCGCGAAGAGCTTGACGAGATTGAGCAGGCGAAAGACGAACGTCGCCTTGCGGCATTTATAACGCGAGTGAAAGGCATGTTTGATACCCGCCATCAGCTGATGGTGGAACAACTGGATAGCGAGACGTGGGACGCGGCGGCGGATACCGTGCGCAAACTCCGCTTTCTCGATAAACTGCGAAGCAGTGCTGAACAACTCGAAGAAAAGCTGCTCGATTTTTAATTTCGGAAGCAATTATGGCCTTATTACAAATTAGTGAGCCTGGTCTGAGTGCTGCGCCGCACCAGCGTCGTCTGGCGGCAGGTATTGATTTAGGCACCACCAATTCCCTGGTGGCCACCGTACGTAGTGGTCAGGCAGAAACGCTGGCTGACGATAACGGTCGCCATTTACTGCCGTCGGTGGTCCAGTACCAGCCGGACGGGCACCGTGTTGGCTACGATGCCCGCGCTACTGCCGCGCAGGATCCCGCTAACACCATAAGCTCCGTCAAACGCATGATGGGCCGCTCCCTTGCCGACATTCAGGCACGTTACCCGCACTTGCCGTACCAGTTGCAGGCAAGCGAAAACGGCCTGCCGATGATCCACACCGCGTCGGGGATCGTTAACCCGATTCGCGTCTCCGCCGATATTCTTAAAGCGCTGGCGGCTCGCGCGACCGCCACGCTTGAGGGCGAGCTGGACGGCGTGGTCATCACCGTTCCGGCCTATTTTGACGATGCGCAGCGTCAGGGCACCAAAGACGCCGCGCGTCTGGCCGGGCTGCACGTGTTGCGTCTGCTCAACGAACCCACCGCTGCAGCGATTGCCTACGGCCTCGATTCCGGTCAGGAAGGGGTGATTGCGGTTTACGATCTCGGCGGCGGCACCTTTGATATCTCGATTCTGCGCCTGAGCCGCGGTGTGTTCGAAGTACTGGCGACCGGCGGTGACTCCGCGCTCGGCGGCGACGATTTCGACCATCTGCTGGCGGATCACCTGCGTGAGCAGGCGGGGATCAGCGATCGCAGCAATGCCCGCGTTGAGCGTGAATTTCTTGATGCGGCAACCGCCGCGAAAATCGCCCTCAGTGATGCCGACGAAACCAGCGTTGCAGTGGCGGGCTGGACGGGCACGGTCACCCGCGAACAGTTCGATGCGCTTATTGCTTCCCTTGTCAAACGTACGTTGCTGGCCTGTCGCCGCGCTCTGAAAGATGCCGGTGTTGAGGCTGACGAGGTGCTGGAGGTGGTGATGGTGGGCGGCTCCACCCGCGTGCCGTTGGTGCGCGAGCAAGTGGGCGAATTCTTTGGTCGCCAGCCGTTAACCGCCATTGACCCGGACAAAGTGGTCGCCATTGGCGCGGCGATTCAGGCGGATATTCTGGTGGGCAACAAGCCAGACAGTGAAATGCTGCTGCTGGATGTCATCCCGCTCTCCCTTGGTCTTGAAACCATGGGCGGTCTGGTGGAGAAAGTGATCCCGCGAAACACCACCATTCCGGTGGCGCGCGCGCAGGAATTCACCACCTTCAAAGACGGGCAGACAGCGATGTCTATTCACGTGATGCAGGGCGAGCGCGAACTGGTGCAGGATTGCCGATCGCTGGCGCGTTTTGCGCTGCGTGGGATCCCGGCGTTACCGGCAGGCGGCGCACATATTCGCGTCACCTTCCAGGTGGACGCTGACGGTCTGCTGAGCGTCTCGGCGATGGAAAAATCCACGGGTGTTGAAGCCTCAATTCAGGTGAAACCGTCTTACGGTCTGACCGACAGCGAAATCGCCACAATGATTCAGGATTCCATGAGCTTTGCCGGGCAGGACGTGAAAGCACGCATGCTGGTTGAGCAAAAAGTGGAGGCTGCTCGCGTGCTTGAAAGCCTGCATAGCGCGCTTGCCGCTGATGCCGCGCTGTTAAGCGCCGCAGAACGTCAGGTGATCGACGATGCCGCCGCGCACCTGCGCGCCGTGGCAGAGAGCGATGACACTGACGCTATCGAACAAGCCATTAAAAACGTAGACAAACAAACCCAGGAATTCGCCGCTCGCCGGATGGACAAATCTGTTCGTACCGCGCTGAAAGGCCATTCTGTGGACGAGGTTTAATATGCCAAAGATTGTTTTTCTGCCTCATCAGGACCTCTGTCCGGATGGCGCAGTTGTGGAAGCTGAGACCGGTGAATCTATTCTTGATGCGGCCCTGCGTAGCGGCATCGAGATTGAACACGCCTGCGAAAAATCCTGCGCCTGCACAACCTGTCACTGCGTTGTTCGTGAAGGTTTTGACTCACTGGCGGAAAGTACCGAAGACGAAGACGACATGCTGGATAAAGCCTGGGGTCTGGAGCCGGAAAGCCGCTTAGGCTGCCAGGCGCGCGTTGCCGATGAAGACCTGGTGGTTGAAATCCCGCGTTATACTATCAACCACGCACGCGAGCATTAATATGGGACTGAAATGGACCGACAGCCGTGAAATCGGCGAGGCGCTGTACGACGCAAACCCGGATCTCGACCCGAAAACCGTTCGCTTCACCGATATGCATCAGTGGATTTGCGATTTGGAAGATTTCGACGACGATCCCAACGCATCCAATGAAAAAATTCTGGAAGCGATTCTGTTAGTCTGGTTAGACGAAGCCGAATGATTCATATGCGGGCTGCCACTGGCAGCCCGTTTGTTAAGAAGGATAAAAATAATGACAGAAGCGATGAAGATTACACTGTCCACCCAGCCTGCCGATGCGCGCTGGGGTGACAAAGCCAGTTACAGCGTGAATAACGATGGCATTACCCTGCACCTGAATGGCAAAGATGATTTAGGCTTGATCCAGCGCGCGGCGCGCAAAATCGACGGCATGGGCATCAAACATGTCGCGTTGACCGGCGAAGGCTGGGACACCGACCGCAGCTGGGCGTTCTGGGCCGGTTACAAAGGGCCGAAAGGCACCCGCCAGATTGACTGGGCCGATCTCGACGACGCGCAGCGTCAGGAGCTGGACAACCGCCTGCTGATTATCGACTGGGTCCGCGACACCATTAACGCACCCGCCGAAGAGTTAGGGCCATCGCAGCTGGCGCAGCGCGCGGTGGATCTGCTGTGCAACGTGGCCTGTGACAACGTTCATTACCGCATCACCAAAGGCGAAGATCTGCGCGAGCAGAAATACATGGGGATCCACACCGTCGGACGCGGTTCTGAGCGTGCTCCGGTATTGCTGGCGCTTGATTACAACCCGACTGGCGATGAAAACGCCCCGGTGTTTGCCTGCCTCGTGGGTAAAGGCATCACCTTTGATTCCGGTGGTTACAGCCTCAAACAAAGCGCGTTCATGGATTCAATGAAATCCGATATGGGCGGCGCGGCGCTGGTGACAGGCGCGCTGGCGTTCGCCATTACCCGCGGTCTTAACAAACGCGTCAAACTCTACCTCTGCTGCGCAGACAACATGGTCAGTGGCAACGCCTTCAAACTTGGCGACATCATTCACTACCGTAACGGTAAAAATGTTGAAGTGATGAACACTGATGCTGAAGGTCGTCTGGTACTGGCTGACGGGCTCATTGACGCCTCAGCGCAGAAACCGGAACTGCTGATTGACGCCGCGACGCTGACAGGTGCGGCGAAAACCGCATTGGGCAATGATTATCACGCTCTGTTCAGTTTCGACGATGTGCTGGCGAACCGCCTGATGGCGAGCGCGGCGCAAGAGAACGAACCGTTCTGGCGCCTGCCGCTGGCGGAGTTCCACCGCAATCAACTGCCGTCCAATTTTGCTGAACTGAACAACACCGCCAGCGCGGCGTTCCCGGCCGGAGCCAGCACTGCCGCCGGTTTCCTGTCGCACTTCGTGGAAAACTATCAGCAAGGCTGGCTGCACATTGACTGTTCAGCGACCTATCGTAAAGCGGCGGTGGAGCAGTGGGCCGCGGGCGCGACCGGTCTTGGTGTGCGCACCATTGCCAATTTGTTAACCGCAGAGTAATCGTTGTTATGGCTGAAACCAAAAACGAATTAGAAACGCTGCTGGAACAGGCTGCCACAGAGCCGGCACATCGTCCGGCGTTTTTCCGCACCCTGCTGGAGTCTACTGTCTGGGTGCCTGGTACCGCGGCAGAAGGCGACGCGGTGGTGGAAGACAGCGCACTGGATTTACAGCACTGGGAAAAAGAAGATGGTGCGACGGTGATCCCGTTCTTCACTTCGCTTGAAGCCTTACAACAGGCAGTAGAAGAGGAACAGGCTTTTGTCGTCATGCCGGTGCGTACTCTGTTTGAAATGACGCTCGGCGAAACCCTGTTTCTCAACGCTAAACTGCCAACCGGGAAAGAGTTCACGCCGCGGGAAATCAGCCTGTTAATTGGCGACGAAGGGCATCCGCTGCACACGCAGGAAGTGCGGGAAGGCGGGGCGTCGTTACTGTTGTCGGAAGTGGCGGAGCCACCTGCGCAGATGATCGACTCCCTGACGACGCTGTTTAAAACCATCAAACCGGTGAAACGCGCGTTTCTGTGCTCCATCAAAGAGACCGCGGACGAGCAGCCGGTGCTGCTGATTGGCATTGAAGCGGATGGCGATATCGAAGAGATCATTCATGCCGCAGGCAGCGTGGCAACTGACACATTGCCGGGTGATGAGCCGATTGATATCTGCCAGGTGGTGAAAGGTGAGAAGGGCATCAGTCACTTTATTACCGAACACATCACACCGTTCTATGAACGCCGCTGGGGCGGCTTCCTGCGCGATTTCAAAACCAATCGCATTATCTGATGTGGTTTGCCGGATGGCGTTGCGCTTACCCGACCTACAGATCGTAGGCCGTGCAAGCGCAGCGCCGCCGGACAAATTATTTCGCTGGTTCGACCGGGAGATCCGCCCGCGCACCCCATTCGCACCAGGAGCCGTCATACAGCGCGACTTCATCCGCTTCCAGTGTTGCCAGCGCCAGCGCCACCACGGCGGCGGTCACACCGGAACCACAACTGGTAATGATTGGGCGGTGCAAATCCACGCCCTGACGGGCGAAAATCGCTTCCAGCTCATCAGTCGTTTTCAGTTCACCGTTAATCACCAGATCGCCCCACGGCACGTTTTTCGCGCCAGGGACGTGCCCGCGACGCAGCCCTGGACGAGGCTCATCCGCCTGCCCGTTGAAACGGGGCGCCGGTCGCGCATCAACAATCTGCGCAGAGCCTTCGTGGCTTGCCAGCAACACATCGGTCAACCGCATCACTTCATCGCCGGTAAAGGCGACTTCAAAATCACCTTCCGGCAGGGTAACGTCGCCTTTATCGAGCAGCAGATCATCGCGCTGCCAGCCCGCGAGCCCGCCTGCCAGAATTGACACGCGCTCAACGCCAAAAGTGCGCAGCATCCACCACGCGCGCGGCGCAGAGAAGAGATTGCCTTCGTCATACACCACCAGATGTTTGTCGTTGCTGATGCCCAGCTCGCGCATGGCGACGGCAAACGCCTCCGGGCGCGGCAGCATATGAGGAAGGGGATTGGTTCGATCAGAAAGGGCTTCGATATTAAAAAAAACCGCCCCCGGAAGATGACCCGCCCGGTACTCTGCGGCCATGTCACGGTGCTCCTGGCCCGGAGGGGCCAGACGGGCGTCAAGGATCTGAATATCTGAATCGTTAATATGCTCGGCCAGCCAGTCGGCTGCGACAAAGTATGAAGTCGTCATGGTTGCCTCCCGCAAAATATCACCCCCGAATTGTCGATGTTTTTCTGAATATCGACAAGCCTGCAACCCGCTAATTCGCTATGCGGTCACACAGAAGGCATCTCCGGTCTGAAAAAGACTGAAATCTGACAGGTTTGCTGCTACTGGTAAAAGCGAGATTCCCGCATAATACTGAGTTAAAAGATCAAACCGGCTCAATAACCCGAGGTTACAGGATGAAACCGTTACGTTTAGCAGCGCTCTCGCTGGCGCTGATCGCCGCATTCTCTCTTTCCGGGTGTGACAACGATGATACGCCGAAAGCGACACCATCGTCTTCGGACACGCCTGCCGCCACGCCAGCCCCGGCAGCGGAAAAACCCGCAGCGCAAACGCCCGCGAAACCCGACAGCGCGACGCTGGCGAAACTGACCGCGCAAAGTCAGGGGAAATCGCTCACCATGCTGGACGCCTCCGAAGTGCAGATGGATGGCGCCGCGACGCTGGTGCTGACCTTCTCGGTGCCGCTACAGCCGGAGCAGGATTTCTCCCGCAGTGTGCATCTGGTCGACAAAACCAGCGGTAAGGTGGATGGCGCATGGGAACTGTCGCCGAATCTGAAAGAACTGCGTCTGCGTCACCTTGAGCCGAAACGTAAGCTGTTATTGACCGTCGATCCCGGGCTGGTGGCGCTGAACAACGCCACGCTCGGCACCAGTATCGAAAAAACCATCAATACCCGGGATGTGCAACCGAGCGTGGGTTTTGCCAGCCGCGGCTCGCTACTGCCGGGGAAAGTAGTGGACGGGTTGCCGGTCATGGCGCTCAACGTCAATAACGTTGATGTGAATTTCTTCCGCATCAAACCGGAACTGCTTTCTTCGTTTATCAGCCAGTGGGAATACCGCAACGCACTGACCAACTGGGAGTCTGATGAGCTTCTGAAAATGGCGGACCTGGTTTATACCGGCCGTTTTGATCTCAACCCACAGCGCAATACGCGGGAAAAACTGCTCCTGCCGCTGCGTGACATCAAGCCGCTGCAACAGCCTGGCGTGTATGTCGCGGTGATGAATCAGGCAGGGCATTACAACTACAGTAATGCCGCGACGTTGTTTACGCTGAGCGATCTTGGCGTGTCGGCGCACCGTTATCATGACCGCCTTGATGTGTTTACTCAGAGCCTGGAAAATGGCGCAGCCCAGCCCGGTATTGATGTGCAACTCCTGAATTCTCGCGGTCAGACGATATCGCAGGCCACCAGCGATGCGCAGGGCCATGTTACGCTGAAGGTCGATCAGGACGTGGCGATACTGCTGGCCCGCAAAGACGGCCAGACCACGATGCTCGATCTTAAACTGCCGGCACTGGATCTCGCCGAGTTTTCCATTGCAGGCGCACCGGGCTACAGCAAGCAATTCTTCATGTTTGGCCCGCGCGATCTCTACCGCCCCGGTGAGACAGTCATCCTTAATGGGTTACTGCGTGACAGCGACGGCAAACCGCTGATGGAACAACCAGTTAAACTGGAGGTGGTGAAGCCGGACGGCCAGGTGATCCGCACAGTGATCAGCAAACCGGTTAATGGTCTTTATCAGTTTACGTATCCTCTCGACAGCGGCGCGGCCACCGGTATGTGGCAGATTCGCGCTAACACCGGCGATAACCAGGCCAGAGTATGGGATTTCCACGTCGAAGACTTTATGCCGGAGCGGATGGCGCTCAACCTGACGCCGCAGAAAACCCCACTGTCGCCTGCTGACGAGGTGAAATTTGAGGTCGCCGGTTACTATCTCTATGGTGCGCCGGCCAACGGTAACGCATTGCAGGGCAAACTGTTCCTGCGTCCGCTGCGTGAGGCGGTGCCTGCGCTGCCAGGGTTCCAGTTTGGTGACATCGCCGAGGAAAACCTCTCCCGTACGCTGGATGAAATTCAACTGAAGCTGGATGACACCGGGCATGGTGAAGTCAGCACTGAAAGCCAGTGGAAAGAGAGCCATTCGCCGTTGCAGGTGGTACTGCAGGCGAGCCTGCTGGAGTCTGGCGGGCGTCCGGTTACGCGACGCGCAGAACAGCCCATCTGGCCGGCAACGGCGCTGCCGGGGATCCGCCCTGCATTTGCGGCCAAAGCGGTCTATGACTATCGCACCGACACCACCGTGAATCAGCCCATTGTGGATGAAGACAGCAATGCCGCGTTCGACATTGTTTATGTTGATGCGCAGGGGAAAAAGCTGGCGGTTTCGGGTTTGCAGGTACGCCTGATTCGTGAGCGTCGTGATTACTACTGGAACTGGTCTGACAGTGATGGCTGGCAGTCGCAGTTTGATCAAAAAGATCTGGTGGAAGGTGAGCAGGCGCTGGATCTGCAAGCCGATGAAACCGGCAAAGTCTCGTTCCCGGTGGAATGGGGTTCTTACCGTCTGGAAGTGAAAGCGCCGGACGATACTGTCAGTAGCGTTCGTTTCTGGGCCGGATACAGCTGGCAGGATAACAGCGACGGGACTGGCGCCGCCCGCCCGGACCGCGTGACCATGAAGCTCGACAAACCCGCCTATAAACCCGGCGATACCATCAGGCTGAACATTGCGGCACCGGCTGCTGGTAAGGGCTACGCGATGGTGGAGTCGAGCGAAGGTCCGCTGTGGTGGAAGGAGATTGACGTCCCGCAGGGAGGCATGGATCTTTCCATTCCGGTCGATAAACGCTGGAATCGCCACGACATATACCTCAGCACGCTGGTGATCCGCCCGGGCGACAAGTCAAAATCGGCGACGCCAAAACGCGCGGTGGGGCTGCTGCACCTGCCATTGGGTGATGAAAACCGTCGCCTGAATATCGCGCTGGAAAGTCCGGCCAAAATGCGTCCGAATCAACCGCTGACGGTGAAAGTGAAAGCCACAACGAAAGATGGCGTCACGCCGAAGCAGGTCAACGTTCTGCTTTCCGCCGTGGATAGCGGTGTGCTGAATATTACCGACTACGTTACGCCTGATCCATGGAACGCCTTCTTTGGGCAGAAACGTTATGGCGCTGATATCTACGATATCTACGGTCAGGTCATCGAAGGACAAGGGCGTCTTGCCAGCCTGCGCTTTGGTGGGGACGGCGACGAATTAAAACGTGGTGGTAAACCGCCGGTGAACCACGTGAATATTGTCGCGCAACAGGCACAGCCGGTAATGCTTGACGACAACGGCGAAGGTACCGTGACACTACCGATCGGCGATTTCAACGGTGAACTGCGCGTCATGGCGCAGGCGTGGAATGACGATGATTTTGGCAGTACCGAAAGCAAAGTGGTGGTTGCCGCGCCGGTGATTGCTGAAGCCAGCATGCCGCGTTTCATCGCCAGTGGCGATACGACGCGGCTGGTGCTTGATATCACCAACCTTACCGATGCACCGCAAATGCTCAGCGTGCAGCTTACCGCCTCGGGGCTTATCGACATGGAAGGCGCGCAACCACAGCCTGTCAATCTGGCGCCAGGCGTGCGCACGACTCTGTTTGTGCCAGTACGGGCGAAAGAGGGCTTTGGTGATGGCGTACTGAGTGCGGTGATTACCGGGCTGAAGCTGCCAGGCGAAACGCTGGTGCCAGTCAACAAAACGTGGAAACTGGGCGTGCGTCCGGCATTCCCGGCGGAAACCGTCAGTTCGTGGGGCGCGCTGCAACCGGGTGAAAGCTGGACTGCACCGGCTAACCATCTCGGTGGCTTTTCACCTGCGACGCTTGAAGGCCAGTTATTGTTGAGCGGTAAACCGCCACTCAACATTGCGCGCTACATTCGTGAACTGAAGGCGTATCCCTACGGTTGTCTGGAGCAGACCACCAGCGGGCTGTTCCCGTCGCTGTACACCAATGCGGCACAACTGAAAAATCTCGGCATTGCCGGTGACAGTGACGAAAAACGCCGTGCGGCGGTAGATGTCGGCATCTCGCGTCTGCTGCAAATGCAACGTGACGACGGCGGGTTTGCATTGTGGGACAAAGAAGGCCCGGAGGAATACTGGCTGACCGCGTATGTAATGGATTTCCTGGTGCGCGCTGGCGAGCAGGGTTACAGCGTGCCTGCTGAGGCACTGACGCAGGGGAATAACCGCCTGCTGCGTTATCTGCAGGAGCCGGGTCTGATGACCATTCGCTACAGCGATGATATCCAGGCCAGCCGCTTTGCTGTTCAGGCCTATGCGGCACTGGTGCTGGCACGTCAGCAGAAGGCGCCGCTGGGCGCATTGCGTGAAATATGGGAACGTCACGATAGGGCGCGTGCAGGTCTTCCGCTGATGCAACTCGGTCTCGCGCTGAAAGCGATGGGGGACGGGCCGCGCAGCGAAGAGGCGATTGCACTGGCATTAACCACCTCGCGGCAGGGCAAGCAGCGCTGGATAGCCGATTACGGCAGCGCGCTGCGTGATAATGCGCTGATGCTGAATCTGCTGGAAGAAAACAAGGTACGGCCTGACGCACAAAATGCGTTACTCGTGACACTCTCTGAACAGGCCTTCGGTCAACGCTGGCTCTCAACGCAGGAGATGAACGCCCTGTTCATGGCAGCGAAAGGGCTGCAGGACTTCCCTGGCCACTGGCAGGCGAAAACGTCACTGGATGCGCAGCCGCTGACCGGTGAGAAAGCGCAGAACCGTAATCTGACCAGCGATCAACTGGCGGCACTGCAGGTGTCTAACATCGGAACACAGCCACTGTGGGTGCGCCTCGACAGTACCGGTTATCCGGAAAACGCGCCGCAACCCTACAGCAATGTCCTGCAGATTGAACGTCAGTTCCTGGGAACCGACGGGCAGCCGAAAGCCCTGACGTCGTTACGTAGTGGCGATCTGGTGCTGGTGCATCTGCAGGTGACGGCGAACCAGAATGTGCCGGATGCGCTGGTCGTGGATTTACTACCTGCCGGGCTGGAGCTGGAAAACCAGAATCTGGCGAACAGCAGCGCCAGCCTGCAGGATAACGGCACCGAGGTGCAGAATCTGCTTAATCAGATGCAGCAGGCGGACATCCAGCATATCGAGTTCCGTGATGACCGTTTTGTCGCGGCCGTTGCGGTGAATGAAGGGCAACCCGTCACACTGGTGTATCTGGCGCGCGCCGTTACGCCGGGGACATATCAGGTGCCGGTTCCGCAGGTGGAGTCGATGTATGTTCCACAGTGGCGGGCGAACGGTCAGGGCAGTGGACCGTTGATCGTCGCACCGTAATATGCGCTTTTTGCCCGTTAAAAAGACCCGCTGGCTTTGGCTGGCGGGATTTTTGTTGCTGGCATGGCTGCTGATCGTTGCCGCCGATCGCTTGTGGCCGCTGCCGCTCAACGAAGTGGCGCCCGCGCGTGTGGTGGTGGCGGAAGACGGTACGCCGTTGTGGCGTTTTGCTGATACCGACGGCATCTGGCGTTATCCGGTCACCCTCAACGATGTCTCTCCGCATTATCTTGAAGCGCTGATCCAGTATGAAGATCGCTGGTTCTGGGAGCATCCCGGCGTCAATCCTTTCTCGATCGCCCGCGCAGCCTGGCAGGATCTCTCCGCCCGGCGGGTGATCTCCGGCGGCAGTACGCTGACCATGCAGGTGGCGCGGTTGCTTGACCCGCATCCCCGCACTTTCGGAGGTAAGTTCCGCCAGCTGTGGCGCGCTTTGCAACTCGAATGGCATCTGTCGAAACAACAAATCCTCACTCTGTATCTCAACCGTGCGCCGTTCGGCGGCACATTACAGGGGATCGGCGCCGCCAGTTGGTCCTATCTGGGCAAACCGCCATCGCAGCTCAGCTATTCCGATGCGGCGCTGCTGGCGGTTCTGCCGCAGGCGCCCAGCCGCTTGCGTCCTGACCGCTGGCCGCAACGCGCACAGGCGGCGCGTAATAAAGTGCTCGACCGCATGCTGGCGCAGGGCGTGTGGTCAGCCACTGTGGTTAAAGAAGCGCGTGAGGAGCCGGTATGGCTCGCGCCCCGGCAGATGCCGCAACTGGCGCCGCTGTTTTCCCGCCGCGTGCTGGCGAAAAGCCAGGGCACAAAAATCGACACCACCCTGGATGCCAGCCTGCAACGCCAGTTGGAAGAGATCGCGCTGAATCAGGAAAGCCGTTTACCGCCACGTAGCTCTCTGGCAATTGTCGTCGTTGATCATACCAGTATGAAAGTCAGGGGCTGGGTGGGCTCTGTAGATATCACTGACAACAGCCGCTTTGGTCATATCGACATGGTATCGGCGGTGCGTTCGCCCGGGTCGGTGTTGAAACCTTTTATTTACGGGCTGGCGTTGGATGACGGGCTGATCCACCCGGCTTCATTATTGCAGGATGTGCCGCGCCGTTTCAGCGACTATCGCCCCGGTAATTTTGACAGTGGCTTTCATGGCCCGGTGAGCATGAGCGACGCGCTGGTGCGCTCCCTGAATTTGCCAGCCGTGCAGGTGCTGGAAGCCTACGGCCCGAAACAGTTTGCTGGTCGTCTGCGCAACGCAGGCCTGCCGCTGATCCTGCCTGCCGGGGCGGAGCCGAATCTGTCGCTGATTCTGGGCGGCGCGGGCGCACGTCTGGAGAATATTGTCGCCGCCTACAGCGCCTTTGCCCGGCACGGAAAAGCGGGACAGCTACGCCTGCTCGCCAGCGATCCGCTGCGTGAGCGCCCGCTATTGTCCCCCGGTTCCGCGTGGATCATTCGCCGCATTCTCGCCGGGGAAGAACAGCCACTGCCGGATGCCTCGCTACCAAAAACGGTTCCGCTGGCGTGGAAAACCGGTACCAGCTACGGCTACCGTGATGCATGGGCGATTGGTGTCAATGCGCGCTATGTGATTGGCATCTGGACCGGGCGCCCGGATGGGACGCCTGTTGTCGGACAGTTTGGTTTCGTCAGCGCGGTACCGCTGCTGAATCAGGTCAATAACCTGCTGCTTTCCCGTGCGTCAGTTATCAAAGGCGGATTACCGGAAGATCCGCGCCCGTCGACCGTCAGTGCGGCGACGGTATGCTGGCCTGGTGGACAAACGCTGCCGGATGGCGACAGTAACTGCCGGCGTCGGTTATCCACCTGGCTGGTGGATAACAGCCAGCCGCCGACACTGTTATTGCCTGGGCAGGAGGGGGTGCGCGGTATCCGTTTCCCGGTATGGGTCAATGCGAAAGGTGAGCGGGTGGCGGCAGATTGCCCGGACGCGAAAGAAAAAATGTTGCAGGTCTGGCCGTTGCCGTTAGAGCCATGGCTGCCTGCGGGTGAACGACGGGCGGCGCGATTGCCAGCGCCATCAGCGGATTGTCCACCGCTGCAGCAGCAGAACGCCGCACCGCTGGTACTGTCTGGTGTGCGTAATGGCACAGTCATTAAACGTCTGCCGGGCGCACATCGCGTGTCGCTGGTCCTGCAGACCAGCGGCGGCGAGGGGCGACGCTGGTGGTTTGTCAATGGTGAATCGCTGGAAGAAACAGGAGCCAGCACGACATTATCGCTTGAACAACCGGGCGATTATCAATTGCTGGTGATGGACGAGACGGGGCAAACTGTTACCGCCACTTTCACGCTGCAATAGACTATTTTTTGCCCTTGCGATGTGATCTGTTGCTGAAACTCGTCTTATTTTAAAAAAATGTTACCTTAATCCATAGGCAAGGGCATTTTTGCTCTTTATAATTCGCGCCAGATTTATACCGCGTCATGCGTAAAACAACAGAACATCACCAGAGGTTATCAATGGCTATTGAACGTACTTTTTCCATCATCAAACCAAACGCGGTAGCAAAAAACGTAATTGGTAATATCTTCTCTCGCTTTGAAGCCGCGGGCTTTAAAATCGTTGGCACCAAAATGCTGCACCTGACCGTTGAACAGGCTCGCGGTTTCTACGCCGAACACGACGGTAAGCCGTTCTTCGACGGTCTGGTTGAGTTCATGACCTCCGGCCCGATCGTGGTTTCCGTACTGGAAAGCGAAAACGCGGTACAGCGTCACCGTGACCTGATGGGCGCAACCAACCCGGCTAACGCGCTGGCAGGTACCCTACGCGCGGACTACGCAGACAGCTTCACTGAAAACGGCACTCACGGTTCTGATTCTGTTGAATCCGCTGCGCGCGAAATCGCCTTCTTCTTCGGCGAAGGCGAAGTGTGCCCGCGCACTCGCTAATGATTTTCATGAATGCCGCGTGCAGACGTGGCATTCATGCGCCATAATTTGTACAATACAGCGCCCCGAATTTTGCGGGGCGTTTCTTTTTAACCCTCCAGGGGCCATAACGTGTAATAACGAGGCCGGAATAGATTATGTCTGAACAAATTGTCACGCCTGATACTGCCGCTCTGACGGTGCCTTCCCAGGACGCCAAAATCAACCTGCTGGATTTAAACCGCCAGGAAATGCGCGAGTTTTTCAAAAACTTAGGTGAAAAACCTTTCCGTGCCGATCAGGTGATGAAATGGATTTACCATTATTGCTGCGATAATTTTGATGAGATGACTGACATCAACAAAGTGCTGCGCAGCAAATTAAAAGAGGTCGCGGAAATTCGCGCCCCGGAGGTCGTCGAAGAACAGCGTTCTTCTGATGGCACCATTAAATGGGCCATCGCGGTAGGCGATCAACGCGTTGAAACGGTTTATATTCCTGAAGATGATCGCGCCACCCTGTGCGTTTCTTCACAGGTTGGTTGTGCGCTGGAGTGTAAATTCTGCTCAACGGCACAGCAGGGCTTTAACCGTAACCTGCGCGTTTCCGAAATTATTGGTCAGGTATGGCGTGCAGCGAAAATCATCGGTGCCGCCAAAGTGACGGGGACACGTCCAATTACCAACGTGGTAATGATGGGGATGGGCGAACCGCTGCTTAATCTGACGAACGTTGTACCAGCAATGGAAATCATGCTCGACGATTTCGGCTTTGGCTTGTCCAAACGCCGCGTTACGCTCTCCACCTCTGGCGTGGTTCCGGCGCTGGACAAGCTTGGCGATATGATTGACGTTGCGCTGGCTATCTCCCTGCATGCACCGAACGATGAGATCCGTGACGAAATTGTCCCGATCAACAGAAAGTACAACATTGAGACGTTCCTGGCGGCCGTGCGTCGTTACCTGGAGAAATCCAACGCCAATCAGGGTCGCGTGACTATCGAATATGTGATGCTCGACCATGTGAATGACGGCACTGAGCATGCGCACCAGTTGGCGGAACTGCTGAAAGATACGCCGTGCAAAATCAACCTGATCCCGTGGAACCCGTTCCCTGGCGCACCGTATGGCCGCAGTTCCAACAGCCGTATCGACCGTTTCTCGAAAGTATTGATGGAGTATGGCTTTACCACCATCGTGCGTAAAACACGTGGCGATGACATTGATGCCGCCTGTGGCCAGCTGGCCGGAGACGTTATCGACCGTACCAAACGTACGCTGCGAAAACGTATGCAAGGTGAACCTATTGCGGTGAAAGCCGTCTGAGATCCTGAACCGCGTGTTTCAGGATGACGCGCGCGGTATTCTTTAAGGTGACGAATTAGGTAAATTGCATCAATAGCATTAATAATTACGGTGCGTTTCCGTCGGGATTGAGGCAGTATGTAGCGGTTCAACAACAGCTTAGGCTTGTTTAGTAATCGGGTAGATATTTCGCGGTGCGGGTTTACCGGCACCTGACTCTTAAATTTCACGTACCAGCAGTTGTAGCGAATGAATACTGAAGCCACTCACGACCAACATGAAGCACAAACCACGGGTGCACGTCTGCGCAACGCCCGTGAACAACTCGGACTCAGTCAACAAGCTGTCGCAGAACGCTTGTGTCTGAAGGTTTCCACGGTTCGCGATCTTGAAGACGATAAGGCTCCTGCCGATCTGGCTTCAACTTTCCTGCGTGGGTACATCCGTTCCTATGCCCGACTGGTGCATATCCCGGAAGAAGAACTGCTTCCGGTCAAAGAGACGCCAGTCCGAATGACGAAAGTCGCGCCGATGCAGGGCATGACGATAGGTAAGCGCCGTAAAAGACGCGACGGCTGGCTGATGAGCTTTACCTGGCTGGTGCTGTTCGTGGTAATCGGCCTGACAGGCGCCTGGTGGTGGCAGAACCACAAAGCTCAGCAGGAAGAGATCTCCAGTATGGCCGATCAATCTTCTGCCGAGCTGAATGCCAGCGACACCAGTTCGCAGCAGAGTATTCCACTGGATACTGGTGCTGCGCAAACGCCGGATGCTACCGCGCAAAATACGCCGGTGGAATCGCCAGCTCCGACGACTTCTGCTCCGGCCATGCCGGCGCCGACCACCACCGCTCCGGCGGATAACGCCCAGACGAATGCTGTGGTGCCGCCATCGCAGGCGAACGTCGATAGCACGGCCAACAATACCGCACCGGCTACCACTGATGCAGCGCCGCTGCCGACCGATCCGGCGGGGACTGCCGCGCCGGCCGCCAGCGCGGATGCCATCGTGATGAATTTCAATGCCGATTGCTGGCTGGAAGTCTCTGACGCGACGGGCAAAAAACTGTTCAGCGGCCTGCAACGCAAAGATGGCACGCTTAACTTAACCGGGCAGGCGCCTTATAAGCTTAAAATCGGCGCTCCGGCAGCGGTACAGATCCAGTATCAGGGAAAACCTGTCGATCTCAGCCGCTTTATCAGAACTAACCAGGTTGCGCGTTTGACCCTCAATGCCGAACAATCACCGGCACAGTAACAGACGGGCAATGCGGGAGATTTTTCATGCATAACCAGGCTCCAATTCAACGTAGGAAGTCTACACGCATTTACGTTGGTAACGTGCCGATCGGCGATGGAGCCCCCATCGCCGTGCAGTCAATGACCAACACGCGTACGACGGATGTCGAGGCGACGGTCAATCAAATCAAAGCGCTGGAGCGCGTTGGCGCGGACATCGTCCGCGTCTCAGTTCCGACCATGGATGCCGCAGAAGCCTTTAAACTCATCAAACAGCAGGTCAGCGTTCCGCTGGTGGCTGATATCCACTTCGATTACCGCATTGCGCTGAAAGTCGCCGAGTATGGCGTTGACTGCCTGCGCATCAATCCGGGCAACATTGGTAACGAAGAGCGCATCCGCCAGGTGGTGGACTGCGCGCGGGATAAGAACATCCCGATCCGTATCGGCGTTAACGCCGGTTCGCTGGAAAAAGACCTCCAGGAAAAATACGGTGAGCCAACGCCGCAGGCGCTGCTCGAATCCGCGATGCGCCACGTTGATCACCTCGATCGTCTCAATTTCGATCAATTCAAAGTCAGCGTGAAAGCTTCTGACGTGTTCCTCGCGGTGGAATCCTATCGTCTGCTGGCGAAGCAAATCGACCAACCCCTGCACCTGGGAATTACCGAAGCGGGCGGCGCACGCAGCGGCGCGGTGAAATCAGCCATCGGCCTCGGCCTGCTGCTCTCCGAAGGGATTGGCGATACCCTGCGCGTGTCGCTGGCGGCCGATCCTGTTGAAGAGATTAAAGTCGGTTTCGATATCCTGAAATCGCTGCGTATCCGTTCGCGCGGCATTAACTTCATCGCCTGCCCGACCTGCTCGCGTCAGGAGTTTGACGTGATTGGCACCGTCAACGCGCTGGAGCAGCGTCTGGAAGACATCATCACGCCGATGGACGTGTCCATTATCGGTTGCGTGGTGAACGGCCCTGGCGAAGCGCTGGTGTCTACACTCGGTGTTACCGGTGGTAACCGCAAAAGCGGTCTGTACGAAGATGGTGTGCGCAAAGATCGTCTGGACAATGACGACATGATTGCGCAGCTTGAAGCGCGGATCCGTGCTAAAGCCAGTATGCTCGACGAAGCCCAACGCATCGACGTCCAGCAGGTCGACGTAAAATAATAACGTGATGGGAAGCGGCGCGCTTCCCGTGTATGATTGAACCCGCGGGCGCAGCAGCGCTAAGGGTTCATTTTTGTATATAGAAAGAGAATAAACGTGGCAAAGAACATTCAAGCCATTCGCGGCATGAACGATTACCTGCCGGGCGAAACCGCCATCTGGCAGCGCATTGAAGGCACACTGAAAGAGGTGCTCGGCAGCTACGGTTACAGTGAAATCCGTTTGCCGATTGTAGAGCAGACCCCGTTATTCAAACGCGCGATTGGTGAAGTGACCGACGTCGTCGAAAAAGAGATGTATACCTTCGAAGATCGTAATGGCGACAGCCTGACGTTGCGTCCGGAAGGTACTGCGGGCTGTGTACGCGCCGGCATCGAACATGGTCTTCTGTACAATCAGGAACAACGTTTGTGGTACATCGGGCCGATGTTTCGCCACGAGCGTCCGCAGAAAGGGCGCTATCGCCAGTTCCATCAGATCGGTTGCGAAGTGTTTGGCCTGCAGGGCCCGGATATCGACGCCGAACTGATCATGCTGACCGCACGCTGGTGGCGCGCGCTGGGGATCTCCCGTGATGTCAGCCTCGAGCTGAATTCCATCGGCTCACTGGAAGCACGCGCGAATTACCGTGACGCGCTGGTGGCATATCTGGAACAGCACACCGAGAAGCTTGACGAAGACAGTAAACGCCGCATGTACAGCAACCCGTTGCGCGTGCTGGATTCGAAAAACCCGGACGTCCAGGCGCTGCTGAACGACGCGCCTGCGCTGGGCGATTACCTGGACGACGAATCTAAAGAACACTTTGCCGGGCTGTGTAAATTCCTCGACGATGCCGGTATTACCTATACCGTGAATCAGCGTCTGGTGCGCGGTCTGGATTACTACAACCGTACGGTTTTTGAGTGGGTCACCAATAGCCTGGGTTCGCAGGGCACGGTTTGCGCCGGTGGGCGTTATGATGGTCTGGTTGAGCAGTTAGGTGGTCGCGCCACCCCGGGCGTTGGCTTTGCGATGGGCCTTGAGCGATTAGTTTTACTGGTTCAGGCTGTTAACCCGGAATTTAAAGCTGATCCTGTTGTCGATATATACCTGATCGCCTCCGGAGAAAATACTCAGTCAGCCGCTATGCGTCTGGCAGAACAGATCCGCGATGCGAACAAAGGCGTTAAACTGATGACTAACCATGGCGGCGGCAACTTCAAGAAGCAGTTTGCCCGTGCAGACAAGTGGGGCGCTCGCGTCGCACTGGTGCTGGGTGAATCTGAGATTGCAGAACATACCGTTGTGGTGAAAGATTTACGCTCAGGTGAGCAAACGACTGTTGCGCAGGATAGCGTTGCGGAATATTTGCGGACACTACTGGGCTAATCTCCCGGGAAATATCATTCAGGAGAAGGACTGCGTGGAAATTTACAATAACGAAAACGACCAGGTTGATGCACTTAAACGGTTCTTTGCGGAGAACGGTAAGGCACTGGCGGTTGGAGTGATACTCGGGGTAGGCGCGCTGGTTGGCTGGCGCTACTGGACCTCCCATCAGATCGAAACGGCCAGAGGCGCATCGCTGGCCTATGAAAATGCGGTCTCTTCGCTGAATTCTGGTAAGCCGGAAGCTATCGCGTCAGCGGAAAAATTTGCGGCTGAAACGAAAAATACTTACGGCGCGTTTGCTTCTCTGGAGCTGGCGCAACAGTATGTCGATGCAAACCAGCTCGATAAAGCAGGAAAACAGTTACAGCAGGGTCTGGCTGCCGCCGCTGATGATAACCTTAAATCGGTTATTAACATGCGTCTTGCTCGTCTTCAGCTTCAGCTGAAACAGCCGGATGCCGCGCTGAAAACCCTTGATGGCATCAAAGGCGAAGGCTGGACGGCTATCGTCGCGGATCTGCGCGGTGAAATTCTGCTGAGCAAAGGCGATAAGCAAGGAGCGCGTACCGCGTGGGAAGCGGGCGTTAAGAGCGATGCTTCACCCGCGCTTAGCGAGATGATGCGCATGAAAATAAATAATTTGTCCATCTGAGAGGGACGCGATGCAATTGCGTAAATTACTTTTGCCAGGACTGCTTTCAGTGACTCTGCTGAGTGGTTGCTCGTTATTTAACAGCGAAGAAGACGTTGTCAAAATGTCTCCGCTGCCAACGGTTGAAAACCAGTTTACCCCGTCCACCGCGTGGGACACCTCGGTGGGTAGCGGGATTGGTGACTTCTACTCTAACCTCCATCCGGCTTATGCGGACAGCGTGGTTTATGCCGCTGATCGCAAAGGTACCGTGAAAGCGGTGAACATAGATGATGGGCGTGAAGTCTGGTCAGTGAATCTGGCAGAAAAAGATGGCTGGTTCTCGCATGCGCCGGCACTGCTTTCTGGCGGGCTGACCGTTTCCGGTGGCCATGTGTATGTGGGCAGTGAAAAAGCGAAAGTGTATGCCCTGAATACCAGCGATGGCACCGTAGCATGGGAAACGGTGGTCGCGGGTGAAGCGCTCTCTCGTCCGGTCGTCAGCGATGGCCTGGTACTGGTACACACCAGCAACGGTCAGTTGCAGGCACTGAACGAAAGCGACGGTGCCGTGAAATGGACCGTTAACCTTGATATGCCGTCTCTGTCCCTGCGTGGTGAATCCGCGCCTGCGACCGCCTACGGCGCCGCGATTGTTGGCGGTGATAACGGCCGCGTCAGCGCCGTGCTGATGCAACAGGGTCAGATCATCTGGCAACAACGTATTTCCCAGGCGACTGGGGCGACGGAAATCGATCGCCTGAGCGACGTCGACACCACCCCGATTGTGGTTGAAGGCGTGGTCTATACGCTGGCCTACAACGGCAACCTGACTGCGCTGGATCTGCGCAGCGGCCAGATCATGTGGAAACGTGAACTGGGCTCGGTAAATGACTTTATCGTCGATGGCGACCGTATTTATATGGTCGATCAGAACGACCGCCTGCTGACGCTGACCACTGACGGTGGCGTGACGCTGTGGACGCAGAGCGATCTGCTGCACCGTCTGCTGACCGCGCCGGTGCTGTATAACGGCAGCCTGGTTGTCGGCGACAGCGAAGGCTATATGCACTGGATCAACCCGCAGGATGGCCGCTTTGTGGCGCAGCAGAAGGTCGACAGCTCCGGCTTCCTGACCGATCCTGTTGTGGCAGACGGCAAACTGCTAATCCAGGCGAAAGACGGCACGCTGTACGCGATTACGCGTTAAGTCAGTCGTAGTGATATGTAATAAACGGCTCCTGTTCAGTCAGGGGCCGTTTTACTGTTTTTAGAATTGAAGAGGCATTTAACATGGTACCTGTGGTCGCGCTTGTCGGGCGCCCTAACGTAGGAAAATCCACGCTTTTCAACCGCCTGACGCGTACCCGTGACGCGCTGGTTGCGGATTTTCCGGGTCTGACTCGTGACCGTAAATACGGTCGTGCTGAAGTGGAAGGCCGTGAGTTTATCTGTATCGATACAGGCGGTATTGACGGCAACGAAGAGGGCGTGGAAACCCGCATGGCGGAACAGTCGCTGCTGGCGATTGAAGAAGCTGATGTGGTGCTGTTTATGGTCGATGCCCGCGCTGGCCTGATGCCAGCGGATGAAGCCATTGCTAAACATCTGCGCTCCCGTGAAAAACCGACCTTCCTCGTGGCGAACAAAACCGACGGTATCGACCCGGATCAGGCCGTGGCGGACTTCTGGTCGCTGGGGCTTGGTGAAATCCACCCGATTGCCGCGTCTCACGGTCGTGGCGTCGCCAGCCTGCTGGAGCATGTGCTGCTGCCGTGGATGGAAGATGTCGAGCCTGCGGAAGAAGTCGACGAAGACGCCGCTTACTGGGCGCAGTTCGAAGCAGAACAAAGCGGCGAAGAAGCAGAAGAGCCGGAAGACGATTTCAACCCACAGGATCTGCCAATTAAGCTGGCGATTGTGGGCCGTCCGAACGTCGGTAAGTCAACACTAACTAACCGCATTCTTGGTGAAGAACGCGTGGTGGTTTTCGACATGCCGGGCACCACACGCGACAGCATCTATATCCCGATGGAACGGGATGAGCGCGAATATGTGCTTATCGACACCGCCGGCGTGCGCAAGCGTGGCAAAATCACTGATGCGGTCGAGAAATTCTCGGTAATCAAAACACTCCAGGCAATTGAAGACGCCAACGTGGTGATGCTGGTGATTGACGCCCGTGAAGGCATTTCTGATCAGGATCTCTCGCTGCTGGGCTTTATCCTCAATAGTGGGCGCTCACTGGTGATTGTCGTTAACAAGTGGGATGGTCTGAGCCAGGAAGTGAAAGAGCAGGTCAAAGAGACGCTTGATTTCCGTCTGGGCTTTATTGATTTCGCCCGCGTTCACTTTATCTCCGCTCTGCATGGCAGCGGCGTGGGTAACCTGTTTGAGTCAGTGCGTGAAGCCTATGACAGCTCCACGCGTCGCGTCAGCACAGCCATGTTGACCCGCATTATGAACATGGCGGCAGACGATCATCAACCGCCGCTGGTACGCGGTCGTCGCGTGAAGCTGAAATACGCACACGCGGGCGGTTACAACCCGCCGATTGTGGTGATCCACGGTAACCAGGTCAAAGACCTGCCGGACTCTTACAAGCGCTATCTGATGAACTACTTCCGTAAATCGCTGGACGTGATGGGCACGCCTATCCGCATTCAGTTCAAGGAAGGGGATAACCCGTTTGCCAACAAGCGCAACACGCTGACGCCGAATCAGATGCGTAAGCGTAAGCGTCTGATTAAGCACATCAAGAAAAGTAAGTAACCATCCCCTGCCAGCCTTCTCAATCAGGAGAGGGCTGGTGACCAGGGAAAAGTGAGGAGTAACAATGGAACTCAACTGCCCGACCTGCCACAACCTGCTTGAGTTGAACAACGGCGTGGCGCACTGCGTTACCTGC
Organism: Trabulsiella guamensis ATCC 49490; assembly: GCF_000734965.1. GTDB lineage: Bacteria > Pseudomonadota > Gammaproteobacteria > Enterobacterales > Enterobacteriaceae > Trabulsiella > Trabulsiella guamensis. The sequence goes on along the minus strand of NZ_JMTB01000078.1, from coordinate 70,874 downwards.
GATAAAGACATCCCAGTCGAAGCGCGCTGCCCGGAGTGCCACAAGCCGCTGGACGTGCTGAAAGCCTGTGGCGCGGTCGATTACTTCTGCCAGAACGGTCACGGTCTCATTTCAAAAAAACGCGTTGAATTCGTGCCGCTGAGCGCTTAATCGCAGACGCAATCTTCCCCCTTTTGCCAGAGGTCCACCAGTGATGGCGGGGCCTCCTGTTCCGGCACCAGAATAATAATATCGGCGTATTGCGCCTGATTATGCTGCGTCCAGATTATCTGAATGCGGAAATAGCGCTGATCGCCGCGTCCCGGCGATTCGGGTTGCCCCGGCGCTATACCGCGTGGTGCTGATTGCTGAAGAATATCAATCACCCGCTGCCGCTGAGCAGGCGCCAGTGAGGCGAGGGTGATCCGGCGCTGACCGCTGAGCCTGGGAATAAACGCCACGCCACCTTCACGCGCCAGTTCAATGACCGCATCATCGGTCAGATCCGGTATCTGCATTTACATTACCCCCACGGTTTTCCACGCCTGTTCGATCGCGGCGGCTGTCTCTTTTCCGGAGCGCTTCTCGCCGTGGCTGATGGTCAGCTTCGCGAAATCGATGAAATCCGCATCCTGGGCGAGGGCGCGATCACAGACAGTGTCGTACCAGGCGTATCCCGCTTTTTCCCATGCATAACCGCCCAGTGCGGTAGCTGCCAGGTAAAAGGCCCGGTTAGGAATACCGGAATTAAGATGCACGCCGCCGTTATCTTCGCGGGTTTTAATAAAGTCTTTCATATGGGCAGGCTGCGGATCTTTGCCTAACAGCGGGTCATCATACGCTGTGCCCGGCGCCGACATCGAGCGCAGCCCTTTGCCGTTGATGCCTTTCGCCAGCAGCCCTTCACCGATGATCCAGTCAGCCTCATCGGCACGTTGTTTAAGATGGTATTGTTTCACCAGCGAACCAAACACGTCGGACAGCGATTCGTTCAGTGCGCCGGATTGTTCGAAATAAATGAGCCCGGCTTCGGTTTCCGTCACGCCATGACTGAGTTCATGCGCCACCACATCAATCGCGATGGTAAAGCGGTTAAAGATCTCGCCGTCACCATCGCCAAAGACCATCTGTTGTCCGTTCCAGAATGCGTTCTGATATTCACGCCCGTAATGGACCGTACCGGTCAGAATGAGTCCTTTGTTGTCGAGTGAATCGCGTTTGTAGTGTTGCCAGAAAAATTCATGGGTGATGCCGAGGTAATCGTATGCCTCATCAACGGCAACATCGCCATTAGACGGATGCCCTTCGCTGCGCACCGGTGTGCCGGGCAGATCCTGGGTGTTTTTAGCATCGTAAATATCGCGCTCAAGTTGACCCGCCTTGCTGACGTGTGGCGCGACAGGTTTTCCTGGCATATGCGCCATTAACGTCTGGACGTGCGTCAGGGTCTGACGAGCGCACTGCTGCTGCGGGGCGGAACCATGATCAATAATACGGCGCAGAATGTAGGGGGGAATAACACTGTAGAAGTGGGTTGCTTTCATGCTGCTCTCCTTTGTTCTGGCAAAGCCGAATAAAAAAAGAAACAGTGTTCAGTGTATGCGAGATTTACCCTTTCTTCCGCTGACGTGGTTTTGGCGCCGTCTCAACGGTGATGACTTCACTTTTCACCCAGCCATCAGACACGCGGGTAGTCAGTTGATCGCCCGCTTTGACTTGTTTCGTCTGTTTGACGGCTTTGCCATCCGGTGCGGTGGTCACGCTGTAACCGCGCGCCAGCGTGGAGAGTGGGCTGACCGCTTCGAGATGCGTGACCGCATTGCCAAAGCGTTCACGCGTGGTACTAAGGCGAGCGCGGATGTTTTCCGCCAGCCGGTATTCCAGTTGCTGGACACGTGCCTGCGCGCGGAAAATACGCGGCTGCGGATCCTGCTGAGTCAGCCGTTGGACCATGCGCTGTTGCCGCTGAGTGGCGCGTTTAAGCTGCGTTTCCAGGGCAAAACGCATGCGCTGACGCATGCGATCCAGTACCGTCTGCTGGCGTGCAAGGCGCAGCTGTGGATGTTGCTGTTGCAGGCGATGGTGCAGTTGTGTGAAACGGCGATGACGGTGTGCGAGGTAGTAGTCCATCGCCATTTCCAGCCGTTGCTGACCAGACTGGATCTGGCGCAGCAGTTCCTGCTGATTACGGCTGACGAGTTCCGCCGCCGCAGACGGTGTGGGTGCACGCAGGTCAGCGACAAAATCGGCGATGGTGACGTCGGTTTCATGGCCGACGGCGCTGACGACCGGGATCAGGCTGGCGAAAATGGCGCGCGCCACGCGTTCGTCGTTGAAGCTCCACAAATCTTCCAGCGAACCGCCCCCGCGCCCGACAATCAGCACGTCGCACTCCTGACGGCGATTCGCCAGTTCAATGGCGCGGACGATTTGCGCGGGCGCGTCGTCTCCCTGTACCGCAGTCGGGTAGATGATGACCGGCAGTGACGGGTCGCGGCGCTGGAGAACGTGTAAAATATCATGCAACGCCGCGCCGGTTCTGGAGGTGATCACCCCGACGCAGTGAGCGGGTGAGGGCAGTGCTTTTTTGAAATGTTGATCGAACAGCCCTTCGGCACTGAGCGCCGCTTTCAACTGTTCGTATTTCTGCTGAAGCAAACCTTCCCCGGCGGGCTGCATGCTTTCAACAATGATTTGGTAATCGCCGCGAGGCTCGTACAGCGTAATATTCGCGCGCACCAGCACCTGCTGGCCATGCTGAGGGCGAAACGTCACCCGGCGGTTGCTGTTGCGGAACATCGCACAGCGCACCTGGGCGTTGTCATCTTTTAGCGTGAAATACCAGTGACCGGAGGCGGGCTGAGTAAAATTGGAGATTTCGCCGCTGATCCACACTTGCCCCATCTCTTTTTCCAGCAGCATCCTCACCGATTGATTCAGGCGGCTGACGGTATAAATGGAGGGGGATTGAGAGGGTAACATGTGAGCGAGATCAAATTCTAAATCAGCAGGTTATTCAGTCGATAGTAACCCGCTGGCAGGGGAGCGCAAGCTTTATTTGCAAAAAAGTGTGGATGCAATCGGTTACGCTCTGTATAATGCCACGGCAATATTTAATATCACCCAGGTAGAGATATTGCCCATGCTACGTATCGCCAAAGAAGCACTGACGTTTGACGACGTCCTCCTCGTTCCCGCTCACTCCACTGTTTTGCCGAATACTGCCGACCTCAGCACGCAGCTGACGAAGACAATTCGTCTGAACATCCCTATGCTTTCCGCCGCGATGGATACCGTCACGGAAGCGCGCCTGGCTATTGCGCTGGCGCAGGAAGGCGGCATTGGCTTTATCCACAAAAACATGTCCATCGAACGCCAGGCGGAAGAAGTTCGCCGGGTGAAGAAACATGAATCTGGCATCGTCACCGATCCGCAAACGGTTCTGCCAACCACCACATTGCGTGAAGTGAAAGAGCTGACCGAGATTAACGGCTTTGCAGGCTACCCGGTTGTCACCGAAGACAACGAACTGGTCGGCATCATCACTGGCCGTGACGTGCGTTTCGTGACCGACCTGACGCAGCCTGTCAGTGTCTACATGACGCCGAAAGAGCGTCTGGTGACTGTGCGTGAAGGCGAGACCCGTGAAGTGGTACTGGCGAAAATGCACGAGCGCCGCATCGAAAAAGCGCTGGTGGTTGATGATAACTTCCATCTGCTCGGCATGATCACGGTAAAAGATTTCCAGAAAGCAGAACGTAAACCTAACGCCTGTAAAGACGAGCATGGTCGTCTGCGCGTTGGCGCGGCGGTCGGTGCTGGTGCCGGTAACGAAGAGCGTGTTGACGCGCTGGTGGCGGCAGGCGTTGACGTGCTGCTCATCGACTCTTCACACGGTCACTCTGAAGGTGTTCTGCAGCGCATCCGCGAAACCCGCGCGAAATATCCTGATTTGCAAATCATCGGCGGCAACGTTGCCACCGGTGCAGGCGCACGTGCGCTGGCGGAAGCTGGCGTGAGCGCTGTGAAAGTCGGTATCGGCCCGGGCTCCATCTGTACTACCCGTATCGTTACTGGTGTAGGTGTTCCGCAAATCACCGCCGTTTCCGACGCGGTGGAAGCGCTGGAAGGCACCGGCATTCCGGTTATCGCCGATGGCGGTATTCGCTTCTCCGGCGACATTGCCAAAGCGATTGCTGCTGGCGCTGCCGCAGTGATGGTCGGTTCCATGCTGGCGGGTACGGAAGAATCCCCGGGTGAGATCGAACTGTATCAGGGCCGTTCTTACAAATCCTACCGCGGGATGGGCTCACTCGGTGCGATGTCCAAAGGCTCTTCCGACCGTTACTTCCAGAGCGACAACGCAGCTGACAAACTGGTCCCGGAAGGTATCGAAGGACGCGTGGCTTATAAAGGTCGCCTGAAAGAGATTATTCACCAGCAGATGGGCGGCCTGCGCTCCTGTATGGGGCTGACCGGTTGTGGTACTATCGACGCGCTGCGTACCAAAGCGGAATTTGTACGCATCAGCGGAGCGGGTATCCAGGAAAGCCACGTTCACGACGTGACCATCACCAAGGAATCCCCGAATTACCGCCTCGGTTCTTAATGATTTCTGCGCCCGGTGCTTTCACCGGGCGCTTACTTTCACTCATTGCCATTTGCCCGGAACAACCGTCAATGACCGACAATATTCATAAACATCGCATTCTTATCCTCGACTTTGGCTCTCAATACACTCAGCTGGTTGCCCGCCGCGTACGCGAATTAGGCGTCTACTGCGAACTGTGGGCATGGGATGTCACCGAAGCGCAAATCCGCGACTTCAACCCCAGCGGCATCATTCTTTCCGGCGGCCCGGAAAGCACCACCGAACATAACAGCCCGCGCGCGCCGGAATACGTATTCAATGCAGGCGTCCCGGTTCTCGGCGTATGCTATGGCATGCAGACCATGGCAATGCAACTGGGCGGCCATGTTGAAGCTTCCAACGAGCGTGAGTTTGGTTACGCGCAGGTTGAAGTAAAAACGGACAGCGCGTTTATCCACGGCATCGAAGATTCACTGACCGCCGAAGGCCGACCGCTGCTGGATGTATGGATGAGCCACGGTGATAAAGTCACCGCCATTCCGTCAGATTTCGTGACTGTTGCCAGCACCGAAACCTGCCCGTTTGCCATTATGGCTAACGAAGAAAAACGCTTCTATGGCGTACAGTTCCACCCGGAAGTGACCCACACCCGTCAGGGGCTGCGCATGCTGGAGCGTTTTGTTCGCGATATCTGCCAGTGTGAAGCCCTGTGGACACCAGCAAAAATCATCGACGACGCGGTAGAACGCATCCGTCAGCAGGTGGGTGACGATAAAGTGATCCTCGGCCTGTCTGGTGGCGTGGACTCCTCCGTGACCGCCATGCTGCTGCATCGCGCCATCGGTAAAAACCTGACCTGTGTTTTCGTTGATAACGGTCTGCTGCGTCTGAACGAAGCCGAGCAGGTGATGGACATGTTTGGCGATCGTTTTGGTCTCAACATCGTTCACGTTCCGGCGGAAGAGCGTTTCCTGAGCGCGCTGGCGGGCATTGATGATCCGGAAGCGAAACGTAAAACCATCGGCCGTGTCTTTGTTGAAGTCTTCGATGAAGAAGCCTTTAAACTGGAAGACGTTAAATGGCTGGCGCAGGGCACAATCTACCCTGACGTGATTGAATCCGCCGCGTCTGCCACCGGTAAAGCGCACGTCATTAAGTCTCACCACAACGTCGGCGGTCTGCCGAAAGAGATGAAGATGGGCCTCGTCGAACCGCTGAAAGAGCTGTTCAAAGACGAAGTGCGCAAAATTGGGCTGGAGCTGGGGCTGCCGTATGACATGCTGTACCGTCACCCGTTCCCGGGGCCGGGTCTCGGCGTTCGCGTGCTGGGCGAAGTGAAGAAAGAATTCTGCGACCTGCTGCGTCGTGCGGATGCTATCTTCATTGAAGAGCTTCGCAAAGCGGATCTGTATGACAAAGTCAGCCAGGCGTTCACCGTCTTCCTGCCAGTTCGTTCCGTTGGCGTGATGGGTGATGGCCGTAAATACGACTGGGTCGTCTCACTGCGTGCGGTCGAAACCATCGACTTCATGACCGCCCACTGGGCGCACCTGCCGTACGATTTCCTTGGCCGCGTGTCCAACCGAATCATCAACGAAGTGAATGGTATTTCACGTGTCGTTTATGATATCAGCGGTAAGCCGCCAGCGACGATTGAGTGGGAATAAGCCCGCTATTAATTGCCTGAAATACAAAGCTCGCATTATTGCGGGCTTTTTCTTTTCATGCCTTATGCGACAGAATGTTCACCACCTTGCCCAGCGGATCGCGCACAAAGAAGCGACGCACATTCCAGGGTTCGTTAGTGATGGGATACACAATCTCAAAACCTTCCGCCTGAGCGCGTTCGTAGAGTTCATCCACGTTATCGACTTCAACGGATATTTCAGGAACCGGGGTTCCCGAACCGCCTTCGCACGCCACGCTGACCTGCGTCCGCGCCTTTGCGTCGCTGGCAAACGTCAGGAGCCAGCCATGATCCATAACAATGTCCATTCCCAGCAACCGTTCATAGAACGATCGCGCAATCTGGGGATCTGCCGTGGCAAGGTTGGCGACAATGCGTAATACAGCCATCTTCTTTCCTTTTGTTGAGGATGATGAAAACGGGGGTATTTGTGATTTTAGTGCATCGGTAACAAAGGGGCGGCAATTAGCGCTGTTGCTGGACAGGGGCTTCGGAGGTCAGGCTGGTTTGCTGCGCTTCTTTTTTGTCCTGATGATGGTACCAGGCGCCGATGGAGGAGTAGACGAAGCGGCCAAAAAAGAAGAGGAAACTGATAAGGAGTACGATCCGCGTCATTCGACCGTTAAATCGATGTCGTTTTCGCATACTGGTGGCCTGGCTCACAAAGGGTTCCTTCAGATATACCCACAATTGGGGCGGTGAATATATTAAGGCACAGCGCGGCGCGAGGGTCAATCAAGGGAAGTGTAAACTTGCGTCAGCTTAAACATTAACCAGTGTTATATAAAATAAGAATGTGTTCATGCCCTCTATAATGAAGCCGGGGCTACCGCAAGAAAAAGTCTAATAGTGGTTCCCTGTCGATGATTATTTGATTTAAGTCAACCACCATGCCCGGCAGCTCACTAAACTCTTCCCTCGGTCCCGCGCTGACAGTCGTTGCGCGGTAGGTATGGCCAGGTTGGATGCCTGTCTGAATATCCCTTCAGGAACCAGGGTACTCTCTCGAGCATCAATGAGCTTGTATACACGCTACAAAAAATACAGAGATAAATGGTGGGCGCTGCCGCTGTTTATCCCCGTCCTGTTACTTCCAGTCATTAATATCGCTAATACATTTGCTTCGCTGGATGGTCGCGACGTCGCACTTTATTACCTGCCGCTGGCGCTAATGTTAAGCCTGATGCTGTTTTTCGGCTGGGCTGCCTTGCCAGGCATGATTGTCGCGCTCTGGTTGCATATCGCGAGGAACATGCCGCCTGTCGAGGCCATAGGGGTAATTTTCAACTTTCTGATCCCGATAATCCTGAGCTGGGGCGGATATCGCGCCTGTGTTCCCCGGCGTTATATGGTCTCACATGGCACGGTGCGGCTGATGGCGCAACGGGTTTTCTGGCAGATGTTTTTTCCGGCGACCCTCTTTCTGGTGCTGTTTCAATTTTCCGTTTACCTCGGCCTGCAAACAAGTCGGCTTGAGATGGAAGGCGTCAGCCCGCTGAGTTTGCGGACAATCATTAACTATCAGGCGCTACTGGTGGGCTGTTTTACCGGCGTGCCGCTGTGTTATCTCCTTATTCGGCTTATCCGTCACCCACGCCATATACATAGCTATGTTTCACAGTTACGTCGTCAAATTGATCCAAAAATCAGATGGCCGGAAGGTATCGTGTGGTGGGTTGCGCTTGTGGTGTTGTTGCTGATGCTGTTACGACCGATGAATGACAACAGCACGATATTCAGCACCAACTATACACTGTCGTTATTGTTGCCGGTGATGCTCTGGGGTTCGATGCGTTTCGGCTACCGCTTCATGTCGCTCATCTGGACGCCTGTCCTGATCGTCGCCATCCATTTTCATTATCGTTATTTGCCGGTCTATCCGGGCTACAGCAATCAGTTAGCGATTACCTCATCGAGTTATCTCGTCTTCTCGTTTATCGTCGTCTATATGGCGATGCTCTCCACGCGCCAGCGGTTGGTTCATCAGCGCGCCCGTCGGATGGCTTATCTTGATCCGGTGGTTCATATGCCGAATCTTCGCGCCCTGAGTCGTGCGTTGACGGAGACGCCCTGGTCTGTGCTCTGTTTTTTGCGGGTACCTGAGCTGGAGGTGCTTGGACGTCACTATGGCGTGATGATGCGGATCCAGTACAAGCAAAAACTTGCCGAGTGGCTGAAGGATGTTCTGCTTATCGATGAAGATGTATATCAGCTCTCAGGGCACGATCTCGTGATCCGTCTCAATACCGAAGGCTACCAGCGGCGTATCGAAACGCTGGACGAGCGGGCAAAACAGTTCCGTTTCAACTGGGACGGTATTCCACTCCAGCCGCCGATTGGCATCAGCTACTGCTATGTTCGTTCGCCGGTAACGCACCTCTCTTTACTGTTAGGTGAGTTAAGTACGATTGCTGATCTGTCGCTGAGCACCTCGCACCCTGAAAGCCTGCAACGCCGTGGTGCGATGCATCTGCAGCAGGGGCTGAAAGACAAAGTCATTATGATGAATCAGATCCAGCATGCGCTTGAGCGTAATCTTTTCCGGCTGATGGCGCAGCCGATTGTCGGCGTGCGTGGTGATAACTACTACGAGATCCTGTTACGTATGGAGAACGCTGACGGCCAGTTGATTACCCCTGATGCTTTCCTGCCGGTAGCACAGGAGTTCGGGCTGTCGTCGCGTATTGATTTATGGGTACTGGAGAAAGCGCTCGATTTTATGAACTGCAACCGTATGTCGTTGCCAGGCCTGCGCTTTTCTCTGAATATTACGCCATCCACTGCCTGCGGTGCTGATTTTCACAACACCGTGCTTAATCTATTGAAAAAATACACCATCGAGCCGTGGCAGCTGATATTTGAACTATCGGAGAGTCAGTCCATTCCGCACCCTGAGCAGGCGCGGCAGACCATGCGCTATCTGCAACAGATGGGCTGTCGGGTGGCGATTGATGATTTCGGCACCGGCTATGCCAGCTACACGCGGTTAAAAGATGTTGATGCCGACATGCTCAAAATTGATGGCAGCTTTATTCGCAATATCGTTTCCAGCAGCCTGGACTACCAGATAGTGGCGTCGATTTGTCAGCTTGCGCGGATGAAGAAAATGCAGGTGGTGGCTGAATTTGTTGAGACCGACGACATTCGCGACGCGGCGATCTCGCTGGGGATTGATTATCTGCAAGGGTACAGCATTGGCAAACCAGATCGGCTGGAAAATCTGGTTGCCAGTGCGCAGGAACAGGCGGAGGTCGCTTAAGCCGCGATCTCCGGTGACTTTTCCTCAGTGATTTTCAGCACCCAGCCGGTAACCGCTTCCCAGTATTGCTGCTCTTTTTCGAGGTCGAGCAGCACCAGCGCGTTCTGGCTGAACCAGTCGTGCGGGAAGCATAATGTCCAGTGATGGGCTTCCGTTTTCAGCGTCAGCACCGGCGGCGTGGTCGTCGCCTGACGCTGATTATTCAGCAGTACGCCAAGACGCAGCAACTGGATCATCGGCAGGAATTGTTTCTTTTTAAACAGCGTAAAGCGCGGGAGATCATCAAGCTTAATGGCTTTGCGGCAGCAACGTACCAGCGTCGCCATCAGCGTCTGCTGTTCCTGGTTAAAGCCAGGCAGATCGCTGTTTTGCAAGATGTAGGCCGAGTGGCGGTGCATGCCGCTGTGGTTGATGTTCAGCCCCACTTCATGGAGCATCACTGCCCACTTCAACAGCGCCGCCAGTTGTGGATTCGCAAGCTTCGGGTTCTGCGCTTGCCACTGATCGTACATCTGCATTGTGGTATCCAGCACACGCCCTACCTGGTCGCGGTCGATATTGTACTGATTCGCCAGACTTTGCGCCGTACGGCTGCGAATGTCCTGGTGACGGAAGCGGCCTTCCATTTCATACAGCACGCCTTCACGCAGGGCGCCGTCAGACAGGCGAAGCTCTTTGATTGCCAGCGAATCGAACACGCCACAAAGGATAGCCAGCCCCGGTACAAATACCGCTTTACGTTCGTCGGAGAGTCCCGGCAGGCTGAGCGTATCGAAGCTCTTGTACTTCAGTAACTCGTTCACCAGCATATCCAGACGGTCCGGGGTGATGAAACCGTCTTTTTCGCCCATCTCCACCAATACTTCATGCGCGGCTTTGATGGTACCGGATGCGCCCAGCGCAACGTTCCAGCCATGAATGCGGTATTGCCAGGAGAGTGTTTCCAGCTTCTGAATGGCGGAGAGGCGTGCGCGCTGGAAATTCTCTTTGCTGATCACGCCGCCAGGGAAGTACATCTGTGCGAAGCTGACGCAACCCATACGGCGACTTTCCACCAGCCTGGGTTCAAAGTCTTCGCCAATCACCAGCTCCGTCGAGCCACCGCCGATATCAATGACCAGCTTGCGGCCTTTTTCCGGTTGCGTGTGCTCAACGCCCATAAAAATCAGGCGGGCCTCTTCGTTACCTGGGATGATTTCGATCGGGTAGGGGATCACTTTTTCTGCGCGTTTCAGGAACTCTGCCGCGTTCTGTGCCTGACGCAGCGTATGTGTACCCACAATACAGACGCTGGAAGGGGAAAAACCCTGCAGGCGCTCCGCAAACAGCGACAGGCAGTTCAGCCCGCGCTCCATCGCTTCTTCGCTGAGCATGTTATTTTCATCAAGGCCGTCAGCCAGGTGTACGCGCTGCTTCAGGCGACCGATAATCTGCATCGCGCCATCGACAACGCGGGCGATGACCATATGAAAACTGTTTGAGCCAAGGTCGACCGCAGCAAATTCCTGCGGTCGCGGAGAGTGATCTTGTATGGGCATAGGTTAATCGGGTTGTTCAAGGGATTTGAGATAATCATAGATCGCCAGTTGCGCGCGCACCTTACGACGATTGCCGCGCGGCACATAGCGATTACTCAGTTCTTTATCAATATACCGCGCCTTCACCGTATCGCTGAACAGAATATCAATAATATCCAGAATACGCTGTTTCAGTCGCGAGTCGAGAAGCGGCGCGGCAACTTCAATGCGGTAATCGATGTTGCGCGTCATCCAGTCGGCGGAAGAAAGATACACGTTTTTGTCGCCGCCGTTTTCAAAAATATAAATGCGATCATGCTCCAGATAGCGGTCAACGATACTGATCACGCGAATGTTGTCACTGATGCCTTCCAGTTCCGGTATCAGCGAGCACATCCCGCGGATCAGCAAATTAACCGGTACACCTGAGCTGGAGGCTGCGTAGAGCCTGTCGACCAGCCCTTTGTCAACGAGGTTATTGAGTTTCAGCGTGATACCTGACGGCAGACCGTTCTGCGCGTTAGCGATTTCTTTGTCGATCATCTCATACAACAGGCGGCGCGAGTTTTGCGGTGATACCAGCAGATAATCAAAGTTGACGGGGCGATAGGGGTTTTCAATAAAGTTGAAGACCCGGCGCACTTCGTTGGTAATGCGCGCGTCGGCGGTCAGCAGCGAATAGTCGGTATATATTCGGGCTGTTTTCTCGTTAAAGTTACCGGTACCGATATGTGCATAGCGCACTACGTCTTCTCCCTCTTTACGGGAGACCAGAAACAGTTTGGCGTGAATTTTTAGCCCGGGTGCGGAGAAGATAACGTGAACGCCGGCAGCAGTCAGACGCTTCGCCCAGATAATGTTAGCTTCTTCATCGAAGCGCGCCTGCAATTCCACCACCACGGTCACTTTCTTACCGTTGTGCGCGGCGTGGATCATTGCATCAATGATGCGCGAATCTTTTGCCACACGGTAGATGTTGATTTTGATCGCCAGTACGCTCGGGTCAAACGAGGCCTGGCGCAGCAGTTCAAGAACATGCTCAAAAGTATGGTACGGATAGTAGAGCAGGACGTCACGCTCGCGGATGGCGTCAAAACCGTTGCGGAATTTGTCGAACCAGAGATGGCGCAGGCGCGGCAGCGGTCGGTTGACCAGATTGGCCTTGCCGACGTTCGGGAAGCCAATAAAGTCTTTAAAGTTGTGGTAGCGGCCACCCGGGACGATGGAGTCGTAGCGGGAGATGGAGAGTTTTTCGCGCAGCATATCCACCATCGCGTCCGGCATGTCGCGCTGATAGACAAAGCGCACCGGTTCAGCAGTCAGACGTTGCTTCAAGCTTGAGGACATCAACTCCATCAGGCTGGATTCCATCTCATGCACCAGATCGTACTCAGCGTCGCGGGTCATTTTCATCGAGTAGGCATTCAGCGCATCATAATCGAAGAAGCCTTTGAAAATGTCATCCAGGCAGTAGCGCAGGATGTTATCAAGCAGGATCATTGGCTTGCGGCGGCGCGGCGTTTCCGGCGGCAGGTTGACGAAACGCGGAACCTTATCAGACGGAATTTCCAGCAGCGCGTAGCGAATAGTGTCGCCACGAATGATCTCCACGGCCAGATAGGTGTAGTCATCTTTCAGGAACTGCACCAGATTGGTTTCGCGGTTAATCAGAATCGGGGAGATATGCTGGCGCAGGTACTGCTTAAAGTAGTGACGCAGCCATTCCTGCTGGTTAACAGAGAGCTGTCGCTCGTTAATCAGGAAGATCTGATTACGCGCCATTTCCAGCAGCAGTTCATTGTACAGACCATCGAACTCCTGGTCGTCTTTCAGTACACGGGCCTGGATTTTGCCCAGCAAATGGCGTGAATGGGCGGTAATACCTTGTTCTTCGCTGATGATGATGCGACGTTTGAGTTCCGCAAAGCGGACTTTGTAGAATTCATCAAGGTTATTGGAATAGATACCCAGAAAGCGCATGCGCTCGATCAGCGGATTGTTTTTATCAGCCGCTTCCTGGAGTACACGTTCGTTGAAGGATAACCAACTTAATTCTTTCTCGATATATAGCTTTTCCTGGCCCATTACTACTCACACTCCGGTTCATTCACGGGACGCGGCAAATCCGTCTCAACGCGTATATTGCTAGCTTTACTGTAGGATGTCCAATGTGCCAGATAAGTATGACAGTTTTCCGGCGGGACGTGATGGCGCGGTCAAAAAAGAGAAGGTATTCAGGAAGGTAATAACAGAAAACGCCTCTTGCCGCACCCGCACAAGAGGCAATGCCACGCTTATTCGTCGGCGGCGTAGCCCTGCTGAGGCAGCTTAGCGCCATCCAGCCAGGCGGCGTTGTCATGCATCTGCAGGCGGCCATCAACAAACCAGCTCACCACCAGCGGGTAGATGGCGTGCTCCTGGGCCTGAACGCGCGCCGTTACATCCGCTTCATCATCGCCTTCAAACACCGGTACTTTGGCCTGCAAAATAACCGGGCCGCCATCCAGTTCATCGGTGACAAAATGCACGGAGGTACCATGCTCTTCATCGCCGTTTTCCAGTACCTGACGGTGAGTATATAACCCGGGATATTTCGGCAGAAGGGACGGGTGAATATTGAGCAAGCGGCCCTGGTAGTGGGCAACAAATTCCGGGCTAAGAATGCGCATATACCCGGCCAGCACAACGACATCCGGTGTGTAGATATCGATTTCGCGGATGAGTTCGCGATCGAACGCTTCCCGGCTGGCGAACTGGCTGGCTTCCAGCGCGTGGGCAGGAATGTCAGCTTCACGGGCGCGTTCAAGGCCGAACGCGTCGGCCTTATTACTGAACACGGCACGGAGAGTGCCGTTGATTTTTCCCTGCTGACAACCGTCGATTATCGCCTGCAAATTACTTCCGTTGCCGGAAATAAGTACAACTATGTTCTTCATTACTCAATGACCACACGCTGTTCAGAATCGGACTTTTTGATATACCCGATCTTCCACGCGTTTTCACCTTTCGCGTTTAACAGCGTCACGGCGTTATCGGCCTGATCTTCAGGCAGCGCAATCACCATGCCCACGCCGCAGTTAAAGGTGCGGTACATTTCGTGGCGGCTGACGTTGCCATTCGCCTGCAACCAGTGGAACACCGCTGGCCACTGCCATGAGGATTCGTCAATCACTGCCTGGGTGTTATCCGGCAGGACGCGTGGAATGTTCTCCCAGAAACCGCCGCCAGTCAGGTGGGCGATAGCATGAACATCGATTTTCTCGATCAGTTCCAGTACCGGTTTAACGTAAATGCGGGTCGGCGCCAGCAGATGATCGGCAAGCGGTTTGCCGTCGAGTTGCGTGGTCTGTGGGTTGCTGTCGCTCACTTCCAGAATCTTACGCACCAGCGAATAGCCATTAGAGTGTGGCCCACTGGAGGCCAGCGCCACTAACACATCGCCATCGGCGACTTTTGAGCCATCAATGATTTCTGATTTTTCCACCACCCCGACGCAGAAACCGGCCACGTCGTAATCATCTCCATGATACATGCCCGGCATTTCAGCGGTTTCGCCGCCTACCAGCGCACAACCGGATTGCAGACAACCTTCGGCGATGCCGTTAATCACGCTGGCGGCGGTGTCGACGTCCAGTTTGCCTGTGGCGTAGTAGTCGAGGAAAAACAACGGTTCTGCGCCCTGCACAACGAGGTCATTCACGCACATGGCGACCAGATCGATGCCGATAGTGTCATGACGTTTCAGATCCATCGCCAGACGCAGTTTGGTGCCCACGCCATCAGTGCCGGAAACCAGTACCGGTTCACGGTATTTCTGCGGCAGCGCACAAAGCGCGCCAAAGCCGCCGAGCCCTCCCATGACCTCCGGGCGGCGGGTTTTCTTTACCGTGCCCTTAATTCGGTCGACCAGTGCGTTACCTGCGTCAATATCAACACCGGCATCTTTGTAGCTAAGAGAGGTTTTGTCGGTCACAGCGAAATCTCCGCGCGTTTGCTTGCGATAGATAGAAGTAAAAAACGGCGCCATTCTATCAGCCAAAGCAAACGTTTGCGAGCCTGCTTTACGTTCATTTTTACTCAGGCGAAATTTCAACCGTTACGGTGGCTTAACTTGATACCGTTCACGAAAATGAAACCGGGTACATTCTTATTCTTGCAACAACATAGCGGCTTGCACATCATCACTGAAACCGGTTTCTGTGATGTAAAAAGAGGGGAAGCGAATGTCTGGATTCAAAGCAGGATTCTTATGGGGTGGCGCGGTTGCGGCGCATCAGCTGGAAGGGGGCTGGCAGGAAGGCGGTAAAGGGGTCAGTGTTGCCGACGTCATGACCGCAGGGGCGCATGGCGTGCCGCGTGAAATCACCGATGGCGTATTACCCGGCAAAAATTACCCGAACCATGAGGCGATCGACTTTTATCATCGCTATAAAGACGACATCAAACTCTTCGCGGAACTGGGCTTCAAATGCTTCCGCACCTCCATCGCCTGGACGCGTATTTTCCCCAACGGTGACGAGCAGACGCCGAATGAAGCGGGCCTGCAGTTTTATGACGATCTGTTCGATGAATGCCTGAAATATGGCATCGAGCCGGTCGTGACGTTATCGCACTTCGAAATGCCATATCATCTGGTCACAGGGTACGGCGGCTGGCGCAACCGTAAACTGATCGACTTCTTTGTGCGGTTTGCGAAAGTGGCGTTCGAGCGTTACCAGCACAAAGTGAAGTACTGGATGACGTTCAACGAAATTAATAATCAGGCCAACTTCCACGAAGATTTCGCCCCGTTCACCAACTCCGGGCTTAAGTACCAGCCGGGTGAAGATCGCGAGCCGGTCATGTATCAGGCCGCGCATTACGAGCTGGTCGCCAGTGCGCTGGCGGTGAAAGCGGCACGGGAAATTAACCCCTCATTGCAGGTTGGCTGCATGATCGCCATGTGCCCGGTTTATCCGCTGACCTGCGCGCCGGATGACATGATGATGGCAATGAATGCCATGCATCGCCGATACTGGTTTACCGATGTGCACGTGCGCGGAAAATACCCGCAGCATCTGCTGAACTACTTTGCCCGTCGTGGTTTTGCGCTGGATATTACCGACGCTGATCGCACGGCGCTGGCGCAGGGTTGCGTGGATTACATCGGCTTCAGCTATTACATGTCCTTCGCGACGAAAGCCACGGCAGATAACCCGCGTTTCGACTATGACGAAACCACCAGTCTGGTCTCCAACCCGTATGTGCAGAAGTCCGACTGGGGCTGGCAGATTGACCCGGTGGGCCTGCGCTACTCGCTGAACTGGTTCTGGGATCACTATCAACTGCCGCTATTTATTGTTGAAAACGGCTTCGGTGCCATTGATGTCCAGGAAAGCGACGGCTCAGTGAATGACCAGTACCGCATTGATTATCTGGCTGCCCATATCCGTGAAATGAAAAAGGCGGTGGAAGAAGATGGCGTGGATCTGATGGGCTATACCCCGTGGGGCTGCATCGACCTGGTCTCTGCGGGCACTGGCGAGATGAAAAAACGCTACGGCTTTATCTACGTCGATAAAGACAACGAAGGGAAGGGCACGCTAAAACGCAGTAAGAAAAAATCCTTCGACTGGTATCAGAAGGTGATCGCCAGCAACGGCGAAACCCTCTGACCTCATCGTTCATCTTTCGGGCCCCGCAATTGCGGGGCTTATTTTTTCCTTTAATTTATAATCAGTAACGGACGGTTAAACCCTTTGCTTGATCGTCGTCAAGCATTGTGGGTATGGCATTAACGGCAAAAAGCGTTATAATCCCGCGATTTTTTTTGCGGCTGCCACTTCAGAGGAGAATGAGAATGAAGATCGTGGAAGTGAAACATCCACTCGTCAAACACAAGCTGGGCCTGATGCGAGAGCATGACATCAGCACTAAACGCTTTCGTGAACTGGCCTCTGAAGTCGGCAGCTTACTGACTTATGAAGCGACCTCCGATCTGGCAACCGAAAAAGTCACTATCGAAGGCTGGAACGGCCCGGTAGAAATTGAGCAGATCAAAGGTAAGAAAATTACTGTTGTGCCTATCCTGCGTGCGGGTCTGGGCATGATGGAAGGCGTTCTGGAACATGTTCCGAGCGCGCGCATCAGCGTGGTGGGTATCTACCGTAACGAAGAGACGCTGGAGCCGGTACCGTACTTCCAGAAGCTGGTCTCCAACATCAACGAGCGCATGGCGCTGGTGGTTGACCCGATGCTGGCAACCGGCGGCTCGATGATAGCCACCATCGACCTGCTGAAAAAAGCAGGTTGCACCAGCATCAAGGTGCTGGTTCTGGTGGCGGCCCCGGAAGGTCTGGCCGCGCTGGAAAAAGCGCACCCGGACGTGGAGCTGTACACCGCATCGATTGACAATGGATTGAACGAGCACGGATACATTATTCCGGGGCTCGGCGATGCCGGCGATAAGATTTTTGGTACGAAATGATGAGATAGCGATAAAAAAGCCGACTTTGATAGTCGGCTTTTTTTTGAATACAACAACACATGACCTATAACAACACTCGAGGAAAACACTATGACGCGCCGTGCTATCGGGGTTAGTGAAAGACCACCGCTTTTGCAGACCATCCCGCTTAGTTTGCAGCACTTGTTCGCGATGTTTGGCGCAACTGTGCTGGTGCCAATCCTGTTCCACATCAACCCGGCTACCGTGCTGCTGTTTAACGGTATCGGGACGCTACTGTATCTCTTTATCTGTAAAGGCAAAATTCCGGCCTACCTGGGCTCGAGCTTTGCGTTTATTTCACCGGTTCTGCTGCTGTTGCCGCTGGGCTACGAAGTGGCGCTGGGCGGCTTCATTATGTGCGGCGTGTTGTTCTGCATCGTCTCTTTTATCGTTAAAAAAGCCGGTACCGGCTGGCTGGATGTGATGTTCCCGCCTGCAGCGATGGGTGCGATTGTCGCGGTTATCGGTCTGGAGCTGGCGGGTGTTGCGGCGAACATGGCCGGGCTGCTACCTGCAGAAGGGCAAGCGCCGGATTCAACAACCATTATTATTTCGCTGGTAACGCTGGCGGTCACGGTATTTGGTTCGGTGCTGTTCCGTGGTTTCCTGGCTATTATCCCGATCCTCATCGGTGTGCTGGCGGGCTACGCGCTCTCTTTCGCGATGGGCGTGGTGGATACGACCCCGATTGCGCAGGCACACTGGTTCGCGCTGCCAACATTCTATACGCCGCGTTTCGAGTGGTTCGCGATTTTCACCATTCTGCCTGCGGCGCTGGTGGTCATTGCCGAACACGTCGGTCACCTGGTAGTGACGGCGAACATTGTTAAGCGCGATCTGATCCGCGATCCGGGTCTGCATCGTTCGATGTTTGCCAACGGTCTGTCGACGGTGATTTCCGGTTTCTTCGGTTCAACGCCAAACACCACGTACGGCGAAAACATCGGCGTGATGGCGATAACCCGCGTATACAGTACCTGGGTTATCGGTGGCGCGGCGGTGATTGCAATCCTGCTCTCCTGTGTTGGCAAGCTGGCAGCGGCAATCCAGATTATCCCTGTGCCGGTGATGGGCGGTGTGTCGTTACTGCTGTACGGGGTGATCGGCGCTTCCGGTATTCGTGTGCTGATCGAATCGAAAGTGGATTACAGCAAAGCGCAGAACCTGATCCTGACCTCCGTCATTCTGATCATCGGCGTCAGCGGCGCGAAAGTGCATATTGGCGCGGCTGAGCTGAAAGGGATGGCGCTGGCGACGATCGTGGGTATCTGTCTGAGCCTGATCTTCAAGCTTATCAGCGTACTGCGCCCGGAAGAGGTTGTTCTGGATGCCGCAGACAGCGAAGACGTGAAATCGTGATCCTGTTACCGGGCGGAGGATCCGCCCGGTTCTCTCCGTTCCGGTTACGTGCTAAACTCGTTACCGATTTTAGGTAGTATTTTGTTGAGGTCTCTCTGAACGCACCGGCACAGCTCTCTTTGCCACTCTATCTTCCTGACGATGAAACTTTTGCGAGTTTCTGGCCGGGTGATAACCCTTCTTTTCTCGCAGCGTTGCAGAACGTTTTGCGCCAGGATCACAGCGGATATCTTTATTTCTGGTCACGCGAAGGCGCGGGACGTAGCCATTTGCTGCATGCTGCCTGTGCGGAGCTCTCCCAGCGCGGCGAAGCGGTTGGCTATGTGCCGCTGGATAAGCGTACCTGGTTTGTGCCGGAAGTGCTGGAGGGTATGGAGCATTTGTCGCTGGTATGCATCGACAACATCGAGTGCGCTGCCGGGGATGAGCCCTGGGAGATGGCAATCTTTAACCTCTACAATCGCATTCTTGAATCCGGCAAAACGCGGTTACTGATTACCGGCGATCGCCCGCCGCGCCAGTTGAATCTGGGTCTGCCGGATCTCGCCTCCCGCCTTGACTGGGGGCAAATCTATAAACTGCAGCCATTGTCTGATGAAGACAAACTGCAGGCCCTACAGCTTCGCGCCCGCCTGCGCGGCTTTGAACTGCCGGAAGACGTGTGCCGTTTTCTGCTTAAGCGGTTGGATCGCGAAATGCGCACGCTGTTTATGACGCTGGATCAGCTTGACCGCGCGTCGATCACCGCGCAGCGCAAGCTGACCATT
Source organism: Trabulsiella guamensis ATCC 49490 (assembly GCF_000734965.1). Taxonomy (GTDB): domain Bacteria; phylum Pseudomonadota; class Gammaproteobacteria; order Enterobacterales; family Enterobacteriaceae; genus Trabulsiella; species Trabulsiella guamensis. Next base: position 51,228 of record NZ_JMTB01000078.1, on the reverse strand, counting down.
CCTTTCGTCAAAGAGATCCTGAAGCTGTAATCCGCGAGGCGTTATTGCAGGTCATTCAGTAAATGCTGTATCAGCAGCGGGATCGGCCTTCCCGATGCCACGCTTTTTCCCCCTTCACGCCACAACGCGGTACCGCTAACATCCAGATGCGCCCATGGTATTTCTGGCGGGCAGAAGTGATGCAACAGCCATGCTGCTGAAGCGCTTATCGCTGCGTTATTGGTGGGGGTATTACACAGATCGGCAATCGCGCTTTCAGCCTGCTTTTTCAGCCGTGCGTCGAGCGGCAGCGACCAGACTTCATCACCGGACTGTTTCCCGGCCGCTGTCAGCGCCGCGCGCAATGGTTCATCCTGAGTCATCAGACCGCTTAACTCATAACCCAGCGCTTTCACCACTGCGCCCGTCAATGTTGCCATATCGATGATATAGCGCGCATGCGGATGACGCTGGCTGGCCCAGGCGATGGCGTCTGCCAGCACCAGACGACCTTCGGCATCGGTATTGTTAATCTCGACAGTCAGGCCGTTACAGGCGCGCACCACGCTGCCCGGTTGCATGGCGTCAGGACCAATGGCGTTTTCCGCCAGCGCCAGCACGCCCATCACTCTGACCGGTAATGCCAGCGCCGCGATGCTCAGCATCAACCCCAGCACGTTTGCCGCGCCACACATGTCATATTTCATGGTGTACATGCCCGCGCCTTCTTTCAGCCACAACCCGCCGGTATCAAAAGTAATACCTTTGCCGACATAACTGCGCACCGGGCCGATTTCCACACCGTCATAATGGATCGCCAGCAGGCGGGGCGGGCGTGCCGAGCCTTTACCGACGGCATGCAACAGCCCCAACCCCTGTTCAACGATGGCGTGTTCATCCAGCACTTCACAGCGCAGGGCAGGGATGTTAGCGCACAGGCGTTGCGCCTCTTCCACCACAAACTGCGGCGTACACTGTTCAGAAGGCAGGTCAGCCAGTCTGCGGGCGACCACCATGCCGTGCGCAATGGCCTGCTGCTGGCGAAGCTGCGCTTTCAGCGCGGCGGTTTGTTCCGGCTGGCACCAGATGTCGATCTGACGCAGGCGAACAGCACCCGGCTGCGGTTTGCGCAGGCCCAGATCCGTCAGGGTATGTTCAAGATTAAACAGGTAACGCAGCGCTGAAGATAATCCCGGCGCGTTTACCGACGCATCCAGCAATACGCGTGTGCTGGCAGGTGCGATGAACAGCGGGCGCAGTGCCTGCGTCAGCGCATCGTGTTGTGCATCCTGCCAGACGTTCAGCGGGATCAGCGTGATACGGGCAAACGGCGCGCAGCCAAAGCAGGTGTCTGCGATGGCGTTTTCCGCGCGTGCCAACATTTCACTCACCACAGGGCAGGCCTCAAAAAGCGGATCGGCGAGTAGCGGACTGCCGGGCCAGGTCACCAGATGGCAGCCCACGGCGTGGTTATCCGGATGATTGATGATACGGTAATCCAGCATGATTACTCCTCGATGGGGGCGCGAATGCGCGCGGCATAGGCCTGCATCCATTCGTCGTCCACCGGTTGATAATGCGTCTTTTCACGTATACGTTCGGCGCGAAAGACCGTCAGCGGCTGGCTGGCGGTAGCGACCACAAAAGAGAACGTTTTGATGTTGGTCGCGGCGCCGAATTCGCCGTTGCGGTTCATACACACCACCGACAGATCGCCGGCGCGACCAAAGCGCGACATCAGCTTATCTTCAAGTTCACACACTACCGAATCTGCGGCCTGTTGCGGCGTCATGCCCTGTGCCATGCGGCGGACAATTTCGTAGCTGGTGCAGCCTTTCATCAGATCTTCGCCAACGCCAGTAGCCGTCGCTGCGCCGGTTTCGCTGTCGCAGTAAAACCCTGACCCGATGATCGGCGAATCGCCAAGTCGCCCGCGTTTTTTCATAAACAGGCCGCTGGTTGAGGTGGCGACACTCATCGAGTGGTGGCAGTCCAGGCCGATGATGCCGACGGTGTCGTGGCCGTCATAAGGGCTTAATCCTTTATCGAGCGTTTCCCGGCAGCGTTTGCGGTAATGCTGCATGGCACGCTCAGTGAGCATCGCTTTTGCCGCAAAACCCTGGCTGAGCGCCCATTCGCGCGCCCCCTGGCCGACCAGTACGCTGTTATAGCGCTGGCGGCTCAGGGCATGGGCGACCCGAACCGGGTTGGCGATATCCACCAGATTACCCACCGCGCCAAACGCCAGGGTGTCGCCATCCATGAAGGCGGCGTCCAGCTCCACCTCACCGTTTTCAGTGGGCAACCCGCCGTAGCCCACCGATTTGTAAAACGGAAAATCTTCCACCGCCGCAACGGCGTCAACAACGGCACCCGCGGCCGCTTTCCCTGCTGCCAGCGCGGTCGCCGAGGCGGCCACGCCTTCCAGTGCCATTCGCCAGGTGGCGATAATTCCCCACATCGTTTACTCCTGTTTTGCCAGTGCGCTGTCCGCATCTGCGGATGCTGTGATTTCTGCGGCGCGATACTGCTTGTCGACAATACGCATGAACGGCAGATAAAGCATGGCACCGATCAACAGATTAAGAATCTGCATCACGCTACCGCTCAGATGCCCGGTGACGATAAAACCGCTGATCACCGGCGGCAGCGTCCAGGGGATAAACACCCCGGTGGTGACCGCCACTGCGCCAATTTTCATCGCTGCGTACTGGATGGTGACCAGCACCAGTGGCACGAGGTTAAACGGGATCAACATGACAGGGTTCATGATCACCGGCAGGCCAAACAGAATTGGCTCGTTGATGTTAAAGATGGAAGCACCCGCGCCGAGCCGCGCTACTTCGCGCATGTTTTTGCTGCGGGCAAAAATCAGCATGGCGATGACCAGCGACAGCGTCGCTCCGGCGCCGCCCATCCAGATCATGTCGAAAAACTGCTCCGTGATGATATGCGGTGGAGTGACGCCCGCCTGGATTGCGGCAATATTGTCAGTCTGGTTTTCCATCCACAGCGGGCGGATAATCCCGTTGATCATCGAGCCGGAGTTGATGCCCACTGACCACAGAATGGTAATACTGAAAACCGTCATCAGCGCGCCGAAATAAGAGGTGCCGTAATGGCGCACCGGTGTGGCGACCACGTCATAAATGAACTGGTGAATAGTGGTGTAGTGGGTGTTTTCAAACGCGATACGGATGATCAACACCAGAATCATTACCACCAGCGCCGGAATTAGCGCCGCGAAGGATTCCTGCACCGCAGGCGGGACGCCGTCCGGCATCTTAATGACCAGTTTTTTCCGTTTCAGCCAGCAGAACAGCTCGGTCCAGATAAGCGAACCGATCATTGCCACGAACAGCCCTTTAGTGCCGATCCACTCCACCGGGATCACGGTGATACCGCCGTTTTCCGCCACTTTGATAAATGGTGTCAGGATCAGGAAACAGACCAGCCCCAGAATACCGCACGAGATGCGGTCTTCGTTGTAATACTCCGCCAGACGGAAGGCGACCAGAAAACCAATAAACAACGACATCGTTGAGAATACCGCGTTAAACGGGATCTCGATAATCGCGCTCCAGCTCTCACCGAAGGCCTGAGACATAAACTGCTGATAGGTCTGATTGGGGAACGAGGAGATAACCAACAGGATAGAACCGACAATAATAAACGGCATAAAGGAAACGTAGGCGCCGCGGATGGCACCAAGATGACGCTGTTGCGCCGTTTTTGCCGCCAGCGGCATCAGCTTTGCTTCAAGAAATCCCAGAACATTGTTCATTGTGAACTCCGTACAAGATCAAGAGACGTTGTGTGTGTTATGTAAAGGGATTATCAAAGAAAGCGGCGCGCGGAAAGGTGAAACTGCTCACATTGCGTACGCGTGATTTATATAAATCTCATATGATTAGTTATATTTTTGGCAGGAAACGCTAATGGAAATTAAACTGCACGCCAACGCTACTACCACACCCCGCATACGCAAATATCTGCAGGAATCAGATAAAAGCGACCGTGAACTGGCGCGTGAACTGGGCATTTCTGTCACTACCGTGCGCCGCTGGCGTAACCGCACCCAGATTACCGATAATCACACCACGCCGCATGTGATACACAAAGTACTGAGACAGGAGCAGGAGGCACTGATCAATGTGCTACGGGATGCGCTGCGTGCGCCGCTGGATGAACTGCTGTTTATTGTTAACGAGGGTCTGGGCATACCGGTCTCCAGGGCGACGCTAAACCGCTATCTGCGCCCGGCGCATGAAGGGCGAAAAGAGGGCGGACTGCAAGGAAAAAAAGCGCTGAAAGCGGGCGTGAAGCCGGATACGCTGACGCTGCATTACCGCCTGCTGGCGCTACCGATGGACGATGGCGGCGATCATCACCTGCTATGGGCGCAGGAGCCGGTCAGCGGCTGGTGCTACGCGCGGCTGTTTTCGGGGATCTCTCCGGCGCTGGTAAATCACTGGCTGGATGAAGTATTAACAGCGTGTCCTGCACAGATTCAATGTGTTGAGACAAATCTCGCGAAGTGCTTCACGCTGGAGCGAAACGATGTGCTGTGCAAAACCAGTGAACAGGCTGAACCGCAGGCCATCCAGATTAGTGTTCCGCTGGTGGAATTGATCCCCGCGCTGGATGAACCTGACAGCACGGTGCAGCGCTTGTGTCAGTTATGGAATACGGGCAGGGCGCAGAAAAAGCTGGGAGAGAAAACGCCGCAGGCTTTTCTTGAAGCGCTGCGGCAGAAGGATTAATCGAGAATTTCCAGGATCTGTTCCGGTGGACGGCCGATACGCGCCTTGCCGTTATGTACCACAATCGGACGCTCGATCAGTTTGGGATGTTCTACCATCGCCAGAATCAGCGCTTCTTCTGGCAGGTCAGGATCCATCAGCGCCAGTGAGGTATAGAGATCTTCTTTCTGGCGAAGCAGTTCACGGGCGCTGCGCATTCCGAGCATTTTCACCAGGTTACGCAGCGTCGCCGCATCTGGCGGGTTTTCAAGATAGAGCACCACCTGCGGCTCCACGCCTTTCTCCTTCAGCAGATTCAGCGTCTCACGGCTTTTGGAACAACGCGGGTTGTGATAAATCGTGACGGCGTCAGACATCATTACTCCTTACATTTTGCTGTACGGACGGAAGCGTTCCTGCAACTGGCGGAATTGATCGATACGTGCGTCGTAGCGCGCTTGTTGCAGACTTCCAAGTTTCACCTGCGAGCTGGCGCTGCTCAGCAGGGAAATGGCTTGATCAAGACGACCCACCAGCGCCATATTTTCAGCGCGCGCGGCCAGTTCCTGATCGCGATTGCCTAGCGCCGCTTCCGCCTGCGCCAGTAAATCCCAGCCGTTGGTATCGTCTTTGTTGTTAAAAGTATAGCGGTTGAGAAGGGTCACGGCCTGAGCTGGCTGGCCACCTTCCATATACGCGTTGGCAAGGTTCAGCTGTAATACCGGGTTGTTGCGCAGGTCGTGCGCGTTTTTCAGGCGGTTAATGGCTTCGCTGGTTTTTTTCTGCCCGAGATCGATATCAGTTGCCAGATCGAGATACCAGGGGTTTTGCCCGTCCGCGCTCAGCAGTGGCTGCAGCAGTTTGCTTGCTTCGGCGTAATTACTGGCGCCCATCGCCTGCAACGCCCGGCCATACCGGGCGGCGCGCTGTTCGCGTACGTTACCTTTCGCCCAGTTGTCGAGGAGATCACTGGTCAGCTGGTTTTTACCGGAATTGTACATGCCGAGGGTTCTCGCCTTCGCCATGTAGAAATCTTCAGAGGACTGCACAACGACTGGGCGCATCTGGTTGGCACGGTTACGCGCATCGGCGAGACGGCTTTCCGGCAAAGGGTGCGTCAGCAGCATTTCCGGCGGACGTGTCGAATAACGGGACTGATCGAGTAGTTTTTCCATGAACCCTGGCATCGCCTGGGGATCGAACCCGGAGCGTTGCAGCACCTGGATGCCGATGCGATCCGCTTCTTCTTCGTTCTGGCGGGTGAAGCTGATCATCCCCTGTTGGGTGCCCGCCAGCGTCCCGGTCAGCGCCGCCATTCCAGCCTGCGGGTTGGCCATCGCCAGTAAAATAGAGCCCAGCGCACCGACCCAGGTCAGCGGCGCGTTACGCTTTTGGTCTTCCATGGCACGCGCAAGGTGGCGCTGCGTAACGTGGGAGATTTCGTGCGCCATGACCGACGCCAGTTCACTTTCGGTATCAGCATAGCGGAACAAAGCGGAATGCAGTACCACATTACCGCCGAAGAAAGCGAAAGCGTTCAGTTCGTCGTTGTTAATCAGAAAAAAATGGAACGGTGTGCGCACGGAATACGCGTGCGACACCAGACGTGCGCCGAGGTTATTGATGTATTGCGTTAACAGAGGGTCGTTGATCAGCGGCGCACTGCCGCGCAACTGTCGCACATAATAATCTCCCATCTGCATCTCCTGACCAATGGAGAGCGTGCTTCCTGCGGAGGTGCCCATGTCCGGCAACGTATCTGCAGAATCTGCAAAAGCGGGCAGACATTGACCCAGCGTCAGAGACGCTATCAGCGTCGCCACCAGCGTCCTTCTCAACTGCGTGAACATAACCTCAGTCCTGTAATGTGGGATGTGCCTGTTTGACCGGTGCGAAGCATGAATGTTCCACCGTTGTTCGTAATGGGAGTGTAGCCGTCTGTAAGACGGTTGAAAATCAACTTTCTGTGACTTTTATTGTTTATGGGAACGGCATTAAAAAGCGGAGTCTTTTTTGTGACATTTCGATACAATTCACAATCTGCAATCCCGCAACGCGTCCTAAGAAGGATTTTATGCTTGAGTTGTTAATGCAGTGGTACCGCCGCCGCTTCAGCGATCCGGAGGCGATAGCGCTGCTGGTCATTCTGCTGGCAGGGTTTGTGATCCTGTTCTTCTTTAACGGTCTTTTAGCGCCGCTGCTGGTCGCCATTGTACTGGCGTATCTGCTGGAATGGCCCACGATCCGGCTTGAGCGTATCGGTTGCTCGCGGCGCTGGGCGACGTCCATCGTCCTGGTGCTGTTTGTCGGCATTCTGCTCCTGCTTGCGCTGGTGGTGATGCCGATCGCCTGGCAGCAGGGTATTAACCTGATCCGTGATATGCCAGGCATGCTGAATCAACTGATGAGCTATGCTGCGACGCTGCCGCGCCGTTTCCCTGCGCTGATGGACGTCGGGATTGTCGACGTGGTGGCCGAGAACATGCGCAGCCGCATGCTGACGCTCGGCGATTCGGTAGTGAAATACTCGCTGGCGTCGCTGGTCGGATTACTCACGCTCTCCGTTTACCTGGTGCTGGTGCCGCTGATGGTCTTTTTCCTCGTCAAGGATAAAGAACAGATGCTCAATGCCGTTCGCCGTGTGCTGCCGCGTAATCGTGGGCTGGCCGGCCAGGTGTGGAAAGAGATGAACCAACAGATCACTAACTACATCCGTGGCAAAGTGTTTGAGATGATTGTCGTCAGCATCGCGACCTGGATTGGTTTTGTGCTGTTCGGACTTAATTACTCGTTGTTGCTGGCGGTACTGGTCGGTTTTTCGGTACTCATTCCGTACATCGGTATTTTTGTCGTGACCTTTCCGGTCGTGGGCGTGGCGTTGTTCCAGTTTGGTCTGAGTACCGAATTCTGGAGCGTGTTCGCGGTATATCTGATTATTCAGGCGCTGGACGGCAACCTGCTGGTGCCGGTGCTGTTTTCGGAAGCTGTTAACCTGCATCCGTTGGTGATTATTCTGTCCGTGGTGATTTTTGGCGGGTTATGGGGATTCTGGGGCGTATTCTTTGCGATTCCGCTGGCGACGCTGATTAAAGCCGTGGTCCACGCCTGGCCGGATGGCCCGGTGGTTGAGGAATAAAGTAAAAGGCCCGGTACGGTTACCGGGCCTTTTATCACGCGTTCTCTTTCAGCCAGTTCAGCACAACGTCGTGGTGGTTACTGGTTTTGAAGTCATCGAAAACGTGCTCAATTTTGCCGTCTGCATCAATCAGAAAACTGATGCGGTGGATGCCGTCATAGGTTTTCCCCATGAAGGACTTTTCTCCCCACACGCCAAATTGTTCGCAGACCTGATGGTCTTCATCGGAGAGCAGCGTAAAGTTCAGCAGCTCTTTTTCTGCAAAGCGGGAGAGTTTCTCAGGTTTATCGGTGCTGATGCCCAGCACTTCAACGCCCGACTTTTTCAAATCATCCATATTATCGCGCAAACCACACGCCTGGACCGTACAACCCGGGGTCATTGCTTTGGGGTAAAAATAGACCAGAACACGCTGTCCCTGGAAGTCGGTCAAATTTACTTGCTCACCATCCTGATCGGGCAAGCTAAATTTCGGTGCGATGTCACCGGCTTTCAGTGGGTTCATTACTCAACTCCATCCTGTTCATCATGCTGTGAATAATTGACGATGCTTATACTGCCTTGTGCATTCAGTTCTGTACATAGTGCTTTAAACGCTTGCTCGATATTTGAGACTTCCTGCGACGCAGGGCTGTGTGCTGTGATTTGAATGAATAACTGTGCGGCGCTGGCGTTCTCGCCCGGTTGGGTTCGGGAAACCAGTTCCGCAATATTGGTGTTGTACGTATCGAATAATGCCGTAAAACGCTCGATGATGTGTGGCGAATCCGGCACCTCTACCTGCACCCAGACGGTGGATGGCATTGCCTGACGCGGACTTGCGGTAGTACGTTTCATCACGATCAGCAGATCCAGTTCCGCGCCCTTCAATGGTAACGTCGATTCGATCAGCGTAATGGCATTCCAGCTGCCGGAAAGCAGCATGATAAAAGTAAACTCATCGCCAAGCATCGCCAGACGGCTGTCTTCAATATTACAGCCGCAGCTGCTGACATGACGGGTGATTGTGTTCACGATGCCTGGGCGGTCGGCGCCCAGGGCGGTAATCACAAGATAGTGTTGTGATGAGGCTGTCAAACCTGTTCTTCCTGTAAAAGGTGCGGTAATCATAAGGAAAGCATAAAAAAAACCGGCATACAACATTCAGAACGGCTCTGGTCTCTTGCTTTTATTACAGGACCAAACGTACCATTGAAGCTCTTGTCTGCACGTCTGCTCAGAGGATGGCCCATGTTCACGGGAAGTATAGTAGCGGTTATCACGCCGATGGATGAAAAAGGTAATGTCGATCGGCTCAGCCTGAAAAAACTGATTGATTACCATGTCGCCAATGGAACCTCGGCGATCGTTTCGGTGGGTACCACCGGAGAGTCCGCCACATTAAGCCACGATGAACATGGCGATGTGGTCATGATGACGCTGGATCTGGCAGACGGGCGTATCCCCGTGATTGCCGGCACAGGCGCTAATGCAACCGCAGAGGCGATCAGCCTGACTCAGCGTTTCAATAATAGCGGCATTGTGGGCTGCCTGACGGTCACGCCGTACTATAACCGTCCGACGCAGGAAGGGCTGTTCCAGCACTTCAAAACCATCGCTGAACATACTGACCTGCCGCAAATTCTGTATAATGTGCCTTCGCGTACCGGCTGCGATATGCTGCCTGAGACCGTGGGGCGCCTGGCAAAAGTGAAAAATATTGTCGGTATTAAGGAAGCCACAGGGAACTTAAGTCGTGTTCACCAGATCAAAGAGCTGGTTTCAGATGACTTTATCCTGCTGAGTGGTGATGACGCCACGGCGCTGGATTTCATGCAGTTAGGCGGTCAGGGCGTTATCTCGGTAACGGCCAACGTCGCAGCGCGCGATATGGCGGAAATGTGTAAACTGGCCGCCGAAGGACAGTTTGCCGAAGCGCGTGTCATCAATCAGCGTCTGATGCCACTACACAATAAATTATTTGTCGAACCCAATCCGATCCCGGTGAAATGGGCCTGTAAGGAATTGGGACTTGTAGCAACCGACACGCTGCGCCTGCCGATGACGCCGATCACCGATAACGGTCGTCATATCGTCGCCAGTGCGCTTAAGCACGCCGGTCTGCTGTAAAGTTTAGGGAGATTTGATGGCTTACTCAGTACAGAAGTCGCGCCTGGCGAAGGTTGCGGGTATTTCGCTTGTTATGCTCCTCGCGGCCTGCAGCTCTGATTCGCGCTACAAGCGTCAGGTTAGTGGTGATGAATCCTATCTGGAAGCGACACCGCTTGCTGAACTTCATGCGCCTGCCGGTATGATCCTGCCGCTTCAGAACGGCGACTATAACATTCCTGTTGCAAGCAGTAATGGCGCAGTGGGTAAAGCGCTGGACATCCGTCCGCCGGCACAGCCGCTGGCGCTGGTCAGCGGTGCCCGGACCCAGTTCACTGGCGATACGGCCACGCTGTTAGTAGAAAGCGGTCGTAGCGGGTCTCTGTGGCCGCAGGTGGTGAGCATTCTTCAGGCGAAGAATTACACCATCACCAAACGTGATGACGCCTCACAGACATTGAGCACTGACTGGGTTGACTGGAACCGTCTCGATGAAGACGAACAGTACCGTGGTCGCTATCAGATCTCTGTCAAACCGCAGGGTTATCAGCAGGCGGTTGTCGTCAAGCTGATCAACCTTGAGCAGGGTGGCAAACCGGTTGCCGACGCCGCTTCTATGCAGCGTTACAGCACCGAAATGCTGAACGTGATCTCTGCCGGTCTCGACCAGAATGCGACTAACGCGCAGAACGCCGCGCAGGGCCGTGATGGCGCCACCTTTGACGTACAGAGCGCTGCCGATGACACCGGCTTGCCGATGCTGGTCGTTCGCGCGCCGTTTAACCAGGTGTGGGATCGCCTCCCGGCAACGCTTAAGAAAGTGGGCATGGAAGTGACCGACCGCACCCGTTCTCAGGGTGACATTGCGGTGACCTACAAACCGCTTTCGGACAGCAACTGGCAGGAACTGGGTACCCGCGATCCTGGCCTCGTCTCCGGCGACTATAAGTTGCAGGTTGGCGACCTCGATAACCGCAGCAGCCTGCAGTTCATCGACCCGAAAGGTCATACGTTAACGCAATCTCAGAATGACGCCCTGGTCTCCGTATTCCAGGCCGCATTCAGCAAGTAAAACAACAGGGCTGGAGTAATCCGGCCCTTTTTTCTGTATAGTGACGCAAACGTGTGCGTCGGCAGAAAAACGCCATTTTTATCACTTAATTTGAGTGGAGTAACAAAAGATGCAAAAGAAAGCTGAGTTGTATCGCGGCAAAGCGAAAACCGTTTACAGCACGGAAAATCCGGATCTGTTGGTGCTCGAATTCCGTAACGATACGTCAGCAGGGGATGGCGCGCGCATTGAGCAGTTTGATCGCAAAGGGATGGTGAATAACAAGTTCAACCATTTCATTATGACTAAACTCGAAGAGGCGGGCATCCCGACTCAGATGGAAGCGCTGCTGTCTGATACCGAATGTCTGGTGAAAAAACTCGAGATGGTTCCGGTGGAGTGCGTGGTGCGTAACCGCGCCGCAGGCTCGCTGGTGAAGCGTCTGGGCATTGAAGAGGGCATCGAACTGAACCCGCCGTTGTTCGATATGTTCCTGAAGAATGACGCCATGCATGACCCGATGGTCAACGAGTCCTACTGCGAGACCTTCGGTTGGGTCAGCAAAGAGAATCTGGCACAGATGAAAGCGCTGACTTATAAAGCCAACGATGTGCTGAAAAAATTGTTCGATGACGCGGGTCTTATCCTGGTCGACTTCAAACTGGAGTTTGGCCTGTTTAAAGGGAAAGTGGTGCTGGGCGACGAATTCTCACCGGATGGCAGCCGTCTGTGGGACAAAGAAACGCTGGATAAAATGGACAAGGACCGTTTCCGCCAGAGCCTCGGTGGGCTGATTGAAGCCTATGAAGAGGTAGCACATCGTCTTGGTGTGAAGCTGGACTAACTGTTCCTGCCCGAAACTCAGAGGAGATTAATCCGTCCTCTGAGTTTTGTCGCTTCGTTTCCTATGGTAATCCGCCGCCGAACCGCCTACGATCTTATCTATTATCAATAAAGAGTTTGAGGTTGTTATGCGCTGGCAAGGTCGTCGCGAAAGCGACAATGTTGAAGACAGAAGAAGCGATTCTGGTCCATCAATGATGGGCGGGCGCGGGTTTCGCGTGCCCACCGGTAAGGGCGGGATTATCCTGCTGGTGGTGGTACTCGTCGCCGGTTATTACGGCGTGGATCTCACCGGACTGCTGACCGGGCAACCGATTTCACAGCAGTCAACGCAACCCTCTATCAGCCCGAATGACGATGAAGCGGCTAAATTTACCTCGGTGATCCTGGCAACCACGGAAGATACCTGGGGTCAGATCTTCGAGCAGTCTGGCAAACAGTATCAGCAGCCGCGTCTGGTCATGTATCGCGGCGCGACCCGTACCGGTTGTGGTACAGGTCAATCGGTCATGGGGCCGTTTTATTGCCCTGCGGACAGCACCGTTTATATCGATCTTTCCTTCTACGATGACATGAAAAAGAAACTGGGCGCCGATGGTGATTTCGCTCAGGGCTATGTCATTGCCCATGAAGTGGGGCACCACGTGCAGAAACTGCTCGGCATTGAGCCGAAAGTACGGCAGATGCAACAGGGCGCCTCGCAGGCGCAGGTAAACCAGTTGTCGGTGAGAATGGAACTGCAGGCGGACTGCTTCGCTGGCGTCTGGGGCCACACCATGCAGCAGCAGGGTGTGCTGGAAGCGGGTGATCTGGAAGAGGCGCTGAACGCGGCTGAAGCCATCGGCGATGACCGACTGCAACAGCAGAGCCAGGGGCGTGTTGTGCCGGACAGCTTTACTCACGGAACCTCGCAACAACGCTACACCTGGTTTAAACGCGGCTATGATGGCGGCGACCCGGCGCAATGTAATACCTTCGGCAAAGGGTTCTGATCCTGCTGATGGAGGCATTTTGCGCACTGACCGCGCGCATGAAACGGGAAGGTATCCGTCGCCTGTTAGTCATCAGCGGCGAGGCGGCGTGGAGTCTGCAACAGGCGACGGCGCTGCAACAGCAACTGCCCGGTGACTGGCTGAAGGTCGGGCCGCAGGTGCTGCCTGAGCCCTGGTGTCCACCAGACGCGCTGGCGAAACTGCTCGGGCGCGAATTCCACCATGCCATCTTTGATGCCCGCCGCGGCTTTGACGTCGCGGCCTTTGCCGCGCTCGCCGGGACGCTGCAGGCGGGAAGCTGGCTGGTGCTGTTAACGCCGCCGCTCGACACCTGGCCGCAACAGCCCGATGAAGACGCGCGTCGCTGGAGCGAATCCCCGCAGCCGCTTCCTGCTCCCCACTTTGTTCACCATTTCTGCCGTACCCTGTCGCGCGATCCGCAGACGCTTATCTGGCGTCAGCCGCAGCCGTTACCCGTTGCGGAATACCCGGCGAGAGCAACGTGGCACCCGGCAAACGGTGAGCCGGAAGCCGAACAAGCGGCGATCCTGGCACAACTGGCAGACTGCCCGCCGGGGGTCGTGGCAGTGACCGCAGAACGTGGGCGGGGAAAATCGGCGCTGGCGGGGATGCACATTCGCCAGCTCACGGGGACAGCCATCGTCACCGCTCCGGCGCGTGGTGCGACCGATGTCATGGCCGCTTTCGCCGGTGAGCGCTTTCGCTTTGTCGCGCCAGATGCGCTGCTGGCGTCACAGGAGCACGCTGACTGGCTGATCGTCGATGAAGCGGCGGCTATCCCTTCCCCGGTACTGCAAAAGCTGGTAGCGCGTTTCCCTCGCACACTGCTGACAACGACGGTGCAGGGGTACGAGGGCACCGGCCGGGGTTTTCTGCTGAAATTCTGCGCGCGCTTTCCCGACCTTCGCCAGTTGACGCTCTCCCGACCGATTCGCTGGGCGCCGGGCTGTCCGCTGGAGGAGATCATCAGCAATGCGCTGTTGTTCATTGATGACAGTATCACGCCTCTTCCGGCGGGTAAGCTTCGTTATGAAAGCGTGGAGTCCGATACCTGGCAGACGCAACCGGCGCTTCCCATCGCTATGTATCAACTGCTTTCCAGCGCTCATTACCGGACCTCACCGCTGGATTTACGCCGCATGATGGACGCCCCAGGGCAACATTTTGCCTGCGCCCGTAGTGACGCGGGGCTGGCGGGCGCATTGTGGCTGGTTGATGAAGGTGGGCTGAGCGATGATCTCAGTCGTGCTGTCTGGGCCGGGTATCGTCGCCCGCGCGGTAATCTGGTGGCACAGTCGCTGGCGGCGCATGGCGGAAGCCCGTTGGCTGCGACGCTCATCGGACGACGCATTACACGTATCGCGGTGCATCCGTCCCGCCAGCGTGAAGGTATCGGTCAGTCGCTGATTACTCGCGCCAGAGCGGCAGCGCAGGGCTGCGATTATCTCTCCGTCAGCTTTGGTTACACGGCGGAGTTGTGGCGGTTCTGGCAGCGCTGTGGTTTTACGCTGGTCCGCATGGGCGCATACCGTGAGGCGAGCAGCGGTTGTTACACGGCAATGGCGCTCCTGCCATTGACCGGGGCAGGCGAACGGCTCACCGCGCATGAACATCAGCGTTTGTGCCGCGACGAGCAATGGCTTGCCCCGTGGATCGATGAAAAGCTGCCACTGCCTGCATCATCCGACACTATGCTTAGTAATAATGCGCTTACTGATAATGACTGGGATGAGCTGGCGAGTTTTGCCTGGGCGCACCGGCCCTTCATCTCTGCCGTCGGCAGTCTGAATCGTCTGTTGCTGACCGTCGATTTAACGCTTCCGCTGTTGAGGGGGCGGGTGCGACAGCAGAGCGAAGAGCAACTGTGTTCTGTTGCCGGACTGAGGGGGCGTAAAGCGCTGTTAGTGCAGTTGCGTCATGAAACGGCGCAGGCGCTGGTCGTGCTCGATGCGCAGCGGGCCGCGCAGTTACGACGTCAGATGGAGCAACTGCAATTTTTTTAACGAACTCCTTCAGTTAAATGACATGGTCATTTTTTGGCTGAGTTCTACAATGGCAGGCACTAAGGAGACCGTCATGAAACACGAACATTTTGTCGTCCAGAGTCCTGCTAAACCCGCGCAACAACTGCTGCTGTTGTTTCATGGCGTGGGTGACAACCCGGTGGCTATGGGCGAGATTGGCAGCTGGTTTGCACCGCTATTCCCGGATGCGCTGATCGTCAGTATCGGTGGCGCGGAGTCGAGCGGCGTAGCGCCGGGACGTCAGTGGTTTTCAGTGCAGGGCGTGACGGAAGAGAGCCGTCAGGCGCGCGTCGACGCCATCATGCCAACCTTTATCGACATCGTCCGTTACTGGCAGACGCAGAGCGGCGTCGGGCCGCTGGCGACGGCGCTGATTGGCTTCTCGCAAGGGGCGATCATGTCGCTGGAAGGGGTGAAAGCCGAGCCGAATCTGGCCTCGCGGGTCATTGCTTTTAATGGCCGGTTTGCGACTTTGCCGACGACGGCTACCACCGCCACGACGGTGCATTTGATCCATGGCGGCGAAGATCGGGTCATAGAACTGGCGCATGCGGTTGCTGCTCAGGATGCGCTGTTGAGCGCCGGCGGCGACGTCACGCTGGATATAGTGGACAACCTCGGTCACGCCATTGACGAGCGCAGTATGCAACTGGCGCTTGATCATTTGCGTTATACCGTACCAAAGCACTATTTCGATGAAGCGCTGAGTGGCGGTAAGCCCAACGATGACGATATCATTGAACTGTTATGATCGTTTTGCCCGGCGGCGTTTTGCCTGCCGGGCAATATTCACTTCTTCGGCTGGTCTTTGTTCGGCCAGTCGTCTTCATCATCCCACTTATCGTTAAAGTCGCGATGCGGGGGAAGTTCCGGTTTGTTGGCAAGAAACTTCTTGTGGTCGACCCGGCTGAGATCCTTAATCACGTTAATGATGACCCCTACCAAAAACACCAGCACCAGTATCCACCAGTATTTTGCCAGCCATTCCATGCGCGTTACCTCTTAAGTCAAAATTATTAAGCGACGAGCTGTTCCATGATGCGCTGATACATGCGGGCAAGGAGCTGAAGATCAGCCGCATTAACGCATTCATTGATTTTATGAATGGTCGCGTTCACTGGCCCAAGCTCAACCACCTGTGCGCCCATCCGTGCGATGAAACGTCCGTCGGATGTTCCGCCCGTGGTCAGCAACTGTGGCTTAATTTCATTATAGTGCTCGATGGCATTAACGACTGCATCCACCAGTTTCCCGCGTTCAGTCAGGAACGGCTGACCGGAAAGCCACCAGTCTACGGTGTAACGCAACTGATATTTTTCCAGCAGCGCAACGACCTGCGCTTTGATCATCTCATCGGTCAACTCGGTGCTGAAACGGAAGTTAAACTGGACGAACAGATCGCCCGGGATCACGTTGTTGCTGCCGGTCCCGGCCTGAACGTTGGCAATCTGCATACTGGTCGGCGGGAAAAATTCATTGCCGTGATCCCATTCGATGCTCACCAGCTCGTTCAGCCACGGCGCAGCGCGGTGTACCGGGTTATCGGCGAGATGCGGATAGGCCACATGACCCTGTACGCCATGAATGGTCAGGTTGCAGGTCAGGGAGCCGCGACGGCCATTTTTGACCACATCGCCGACGACTGCGGTACTCGACGGTTCACCCACCAGGCAATAGTCAAGACGCTCACGACGCTCCATCAGCGCTTCAACTACTTTCACCGTACCGTTTTTCGCCGAGGCTTCTTCATCAGAGGTGATGAGAAACGCCAGACGACCGTTATGGTTCGGATGCTGTGCGACGAAACGTTCGGCGGCAACCACCATCGCGGCAAGGGAGCCTTTCATATCGGCAGCGCCACGGCCAAACAGCATACCGTCGCGGATCGTCGGTTCAAATGGCGGGTTGATCCAACGGTCGGCATCACCCGCCGGGACCACATCGGTATGGCCGGCAAACGCCAGCGTTTCGCCTTTTCCACGCCAGGCCCAGAAGTTCTGGGTATCGCCAAAGTCGAGATGCTCGACGGTAAAGCCAATATTTCGCAGGCGTTCAATCATTAGCGCCTGACACCCCGCATCATCGGGGCTCAGAGAGGGGCGGCGAATAAGCTGTTGGGCCAGCTCGATGACCGGGCACGACATAGACTACACCTCACATAAAAAGTCATCATCCCTCAGGAATGATTCTGAAAACAGGTCTGGTAACTGGCATCACTGAAACCCAGCAGCATAGGCTGACCGGGCGCGCAGAGCAATGGGCGTTTGATAATCGCTGGCATTTCGAGCATTAACGCGACGGCCGCATCGGCGTTGTCAATCCCGGCACGCACGGACTCGTCCAGTTTTCGCCAGGTCGTACCGCGGGTGTTGAGCAGGGCTTTCCAGCCTGATTCTGCAATAAAACTGCGTAATAATGCATCATCCAGCCCGTCAACGCGGTAGTCGTGGAAGCGATAGTCTATCTGATGCGCTTCCAGCCAGCAGCGGGCTTTTTTTATAGTGTCGCAGTTTTTAATGCCATACATAACGATCATGGTTAATCCTTTTGTTTTTAAGCAGGCGAATTTGTCAGATTATTCGAATAGTAAGGAGGCGAAGAATAATACACGAAAGTATTATCGGGGCATAATTTCTCATTGTGCAATGCATGATAATGCAGCATTTAAAATAGGTACAAGTGTACGCTGAAAAAAACTCGGATAATCCGCCGTGGCGGTATTTCAAAATATTGCTGTAAGTCACAATAAATTTAACCCGGTCGGTTCATATTTAACTCACGCCAGCACCCGTCCGCTGGCTTCGGTAATCACAGTGATTGGTTCAATGATCTTCACATTCACAATCAATTTACGTAGACTACTGAGAATTATAAGAGAGGTCGTTATGATTGAACGTGAACTGGGGAACTGGAAAGACTTTATTGAAGTTATGCTTCGTAAGTGATTCCGGAAACAAAAAGAAAACTAAAAGTACAGAATATGTAAAAAATTCTGACTTAAATCGAATCAGATAAAAGGCGACCCGCTAACGGTCGCCTTTTTCGATATATATTCTGAGCAAACTAAAAAGGCGACCCGAAAGTCGCCTTATATTTATTTTTGCCGTTCACGTAGCGGGAAACGTCGCCGTACCAGCACGAAAAACAGAGGCACGAAGAAGATCGCCAGAATAGTCGCGGAAATCATCCCACCCATGACGCCGGTACCCACCGCATGCTGGCTGCCGGAACCAGCACCGGAACTGGTGGCCATCGGCAATACGCCGAAGATAAAGGCCAGCGAGGTCATCAGAATTGGACGCAGACGCTGACGACAGGCCTCCAGCGTCGCGGTCAACAGATCTTCCCCTTTTTCATTCCTTTCATTGGCGAATTCCACAATCAGAATGGCGTTCTTCGCCGACAGGCCGATAACTGTCAATAACCCGACCTGGAAATAGACGTCGTTTTCCAGCCCGCGCATCCAGGTTGCCAGTAGCGCGCCGATAACCCCCAGCGGTACCACCAGCATCACGGAGAACGGTACTGACCAGCTCTCATACAACGCCGCCAGACAGAGGAACACCACCAGCAGCGAAACGGCATACAGTGCCGGCGCCTGCGCGCCTGACAAACGTTCCTGGTAGGACATCGCCGTCCATTCGAGACCGAAACCGCCCGGAAGCTGACGAACCAGGTTTTCCATGATATCCATCGCGGTGCCGGTACTGACGCCTGTTGCCGCTTCACCCACCACTTCTACTGCTGAATACCCGTTGTAACGCTCAAGCCGGGGTGAGCCGGTTTCCCAGTGTGACGAGGCGAAGGCAGAGAAGGGCACCATGGTGCCGCTGGTGTTACGTACATACCAGCGACCAATGTCGTCAGGCAGCATGCGGTATTTGGCGGCAGACTGCACGTAGACTTTCTTCACGCGACCGCGATCCATAAAGTCGTTCACGTAGCTAGAACCCCACGCGGTTTGCAGCGTGTCGTTGATATCATCAATGGATACGCCGAGCGCCTGCGCTTTGCGCTGATCGATATCGATCTGTAATTGCGGGCTGTCATCCAGACCGTTGTGACGCACACGTGTCAGGCGATCATCTTTCGCCGCCAGTTCCAGAAGCTGGTCACGCGCCGCCATCAACGCATCATGCCCGGCGCCGGCGTGATCCTGAAGTTCCATATCAAAGCCCGCAGAGCTGCCAAGACCGCTGATCGCCGGTGGGTTATTGGCAAAGACCCGCGCTTCGTTAATTTTCGCGAAGGCTTTCGTCGCCCGCTCGATAATGGCAAATGAGGTGCCGGTTTTGCTGTCACGCTCGTCCCAGTCTTTCAGGCGGATAAACATACGTGCGACGTTCTGCCCGTTGCCGCCAGGCCCGGAACCGACGGTGGCGAAAATCGAGGTCACATTGTCTTTTTCATGGCTAAAGAAATAGTCTTCGACCTTTTCAACCACTTTCAGCGTCTGCTGCTGCGTCGAACCGCTTGGTAACTGGACAGAGGTGAGGAACATGCCGCGGTCTTCCTGCGGCAGGAAGGAGGTCGGCAGGCGCAGGAACAGCACCACCATGGCGACCAGCAACAGGACGTAAATCAGCATCCACCGCAGGCTGCGGTGCAGAATTTTGCCGACATACGTTTCGTAGCGGCGCGCGTTAGCATTGAAATGGCGGTTGAACCAGCCGAAGAAACCGCGTTGACCGTGATGCTCGCCTTTGTGAAGCGGTTTGAGTAGTGTGGCGCAGAGCGCGGGCGTCAGGATCATCGCCACCAGTACCGACAGTACCATCGCGGAAACAATAGTGACCGAGAACTGACGGTAAATGGCCCCGGTGGTGCCGCCAAAGAAGGCCATCGGAATAAAGACTGCCGACAGCACCATCGCAATCCCCACCAGCGCGCCCTGGATCTGGCCCATCGATTTGCGCGTGGCATCGCGTGGCGACAGGCCTTCCTCACTCATAATACGCTCCACGTTTTCCACCACCACGATCGCATCGTCCACCAGCAGACCGATGGCGAGCACCGTCGCAAACATAGTGAGGGTGTTGATGCTGTAACCGAAGGCATAGAGGATGGCAAACGTCCCCAACAACACCACTGGCACCGCAATTGTCGGGATAAGCGTGGCGCGGAAATTTTGCAGGAACAGGTACATCACCAGGAAGACCAGCAAAATCGCTTCCAGCAGGGTTTTCACCACATCGGTAATCGACGCTTTGACGAACGAGGTGGTTTCATAGGCGATTTTGTATTCCAGACCGTGGGGAAAATACTCTGACAGTTCGTTAAGCCGCGAGATAACGCGTTCCGCCGTCGCCATTTCGTTGGCGCCGGAAGCGAGCTTGACCCCCAGACCGGACGCCGCGTTGCGGTTATAGCGGCTCAGGTAGTCATATTTCTCCGCCCCCATCTCGACGGTAGCAACATCGCCGAGTGTTACGACAGAGCCGTCCTGATTCACGCGCAGGGTAATGTCCCGGAACTGTTGTGGCGTCTGCAACAGTGACTGCGAGTTGATCGTCGCGTTTAGCGCTTGTTTGTCAACCGACGGCGTACCACCTAACTGACCGACGGCGATCTGCGCATTCTGAGAAGAGATAGCGTCGGTGACGTCCTTTGTCGTCATCTGCACACTGTTGAGTTTGGTCGGATCGAGCCAGATGCGCATGGAGTATTGCGAGCCGTAAGCGTCGATGTCGCCGACGCCGTTAACGCGGCTCAGCGGATCCTGAATATTACTGGCGACATAGTCAGCGATATCCTGCTTATCCATGCTGCCGTCCGTTGACACGAAGGCGATGGTCAGGATGTTGGTGTCACCGGTTTTACGCACCGTCACCCCTTGCGTCTGTACCGCCTGAGGCAGCTTACGCATCGCCGACTGCAACTGGTTTTGCACCTGCTGTACGGCCTCATCCGGATCGGTCCCTGCGGCGAAGTTCAGCGTAATGCTCGCCTGACCCGTTGAGCTGCTCTGTGACGACATATACATCAGGTTATCGAGACCGGTCATGTTCTGCTCGATCACCTGCGTAACGGTGTTTTCCAGTGTCTGTGCGGAAGCGCCCGGGTAGTTGGCGTTAATGCGTACGTTTGGTGGCGCAAGGTCGGGATATTGTTCCACCGGTAACGACAAAATGGCCAGCGTGCCGGTTAAGCACAACAGGATGGCCAGTACCCAGGCAAAAATGGGGCGATCAATAAAGAAATTCGCCATTGCAATCAGGACCTCATAATGCGTGTTTTATAGTTATCACGTTAGTCGTCACACTGTAGCCGCAAGGGCTGAAGCAATCGTGGAGAAAAAAAGGAGATAGTGTAAATAATCATGCGTCTTTACCCCGTGTCCATACAAAACTGATCTTCTCCATGGCTACCCCTTGTAGCATGGTGAATGAAACGTAGTTTCATTGCAGCGTGAATTTTTTGATCTGCCACAGGTAACCGGGAATTAATGCCCTTTTATGGGCAAATGAACATTGTCGGTCCTGCCATCGTCGGTTAATACAATAGCCTTATCAGGTGAAGGGTAAATGTCAGGGATACTATGAACCGATTTATTGTGGCGGACAGCCAAAAATGCATTGGATGCCGTGCATGTGAAGTGGCCTGCGTCATGGCGCATAACGGTGAAGCGCATGTATTGACACCCGCGCGCTTCCGGCCGCGGATCACTGTGGTAAAAAATGAAACGCAGCGCAGTGCGGTGACCTGTCATCATTGTGAAGACGCGCCCTGTGCACGAAGCTGCCCGAACGGCGCTATCAGCCTGCGAAATGACAGCGTTCAGGTGAATCAGGAAAAGTGCATTGGTTGCAAATCCTGCGTGGTGGCCTGCCCGTTCGGCACGATGCAAATGGTGGTGACGCCGGTTTCTACCGGCAAAGTGAAAGCCAGCGCGCACAAGTGCGATCTTTGTCTTGATCGCGAAAAGGGTCCTGCCTGCGTCGAGAATTGCCCGGCGAATGCCCTGCAGGTATTCAGCGAAGACGCACTGACCACGCTCTCCCGTCAGCGTCGTTTGCGCACGGCGCGTCAGGAAACGCAGGCCTGGCATGCCGATGCTCCCGTAACGCCCGCAGTTGCTTACGTCACCCTCGCTGAAAAAATGGCGAAAACCGTCACCCGTTTTGAACCGGACAAGCTCGACCTCGCGTCACGTAAAACCGGTTTTTCCGAAATCTTCCTGCCGTTTCGCGCGGAACAGGCCCGGCAGGCGGCGCAGCGCTGCCTGAAATGCGGCGAGCACAGCGTTTGTGAATGGACCTGCCCGTTGCATAACCATATTCCCCAGTGGGTTGAACGTGTAAAGGCGGGCGACATCGATGGTGCGGTAGCGCTCTCTCACCAGACCAACTGTCTGCCGGAGATTACCGGGCGCGTCTGCCCGCAGGATCGGCTCTGTGAAGGAGCCTGTACGCTGCGCGATACGCATGGCGCGGTATCGGTCGGCAACATCGAGCGTTACATTTCCGATCAGGCACTGGCGAAAGGCTGGCGGCCCGATCTTTCGCACGTGACCGCGACTGGCAAGCGGGTGGCGATTATCGGCGCTGGACCGGCGGGGCTGGCCTGTGCCGATTTGCTGGTTCGCCACGGCGTTGAGCCGGTAGTGTTCGACCGCCACCCGGAAATTGGCGGGCTGCTGACCTTTGGTATTCCGGCGTTCAAACTGGATAAATCCCTGCTTGCACGCCGCCGCGAGATTTTCAGCCAGATGGGCGTGCGCTTTGAGCTGAACTGTGAAATCGGTCGTGACATCCCGCTACAGACGCTGCTGGATGACTACGACGCGGTATTCGTCGGTGCCGGCACGTATCGCTCAATGAAAGCGGATCTGCCGAACGAAGACGCGCCAGGCGTGTATGACGCGCTGCCGTTCCTCATCGCCAACACCAAACGGGTGATGGGGCTTGAGGCGCTGCCGGACGAACCGTATATCAACACTGCCGGGTTAAACGTGGTGGTGCTCGGCGGGGGCGACACGGCGATGGACTGCGTGCGCACCGCATTGCGTCATGGCGCCAGTAAAGTGACCTGCGCCTACCGCCGTGACGAAGCCAATATGCCTGGCTCGAAAAAAGAGGTGAAAAACGCCCGCGAAGAGGGAGCGGAATTTGAATTCAACGTACAGCCAGTGACGCTTGAATTGGGTGATGACGGACAGGTATGCGGCGTTAAACTGCTGCGTACCCGCATGGGCGAGCCGGATGCCAAAGGGCGTCGTCGACCGGTGCCTGTCGAAGGCAGTGAGTTTGTGATGCCCGCTGATGCGGTGATCATGGCGTTTGGTTTTCATCCTCACGGTATGCCGTGGCTGGAACGGCAGGGCGTACAGGTTGATGACTGGGGGCGCATTGCGGCAAACGTCGAAAGTCGTTATCCCTATCAAACGACTAATCCGAAAATCTTCGCTGGTGGCGATGCGGTTCGCGGCGCTGATCTGGTCGTGACAGCCATGGCGGAAGGGCGACATGCGGCACGCGGCATCCTCGACTGGCTGGAGGTGAAATTCTCTCAGGTGCATTGACGACAACGGGGTTCCACGGCGTAGTATGGTGATACCTGTTACTGCTGTGGAACCGTCATGTCGCTCACGATTAACGTCATCAAAGATAAAATCCTTTCCGAAAACTACTTCATTTTACGCAATATCACTTACGACCTGACCCCGACACATGGTGAAACCGTACGCCATAAGCGTGAGGTGTATGATCGCGGCAACGGTGCGACCATCCTGCTTTATAACCGTGAAAAGCAAACTGTGGTACTGGTGCGTCAGTTTCGTGTCGCCACCTGGGTAAACGGCAACGAAGACGGCATGCTGATTGAGACCTGCGCGGGTCTGCTTGATGATGACGAGCCGGAGGTGTGTATTCGCAAAGAGGCCATCGAAGAGACCGGTTTTGCAGTGGGCGAAGTACAGAAACTGTTTGAATTATATATGTCGCCCGGCGGTGTGACGGAGCTCATCCATTTCTATATTGCAGAATATCACGAAGGCCAGCGGGCGAATGCAGGTGGCGGTGTTGAAGACGAAGCTATTGAGGTGCTGGAAATCCCGTTTGTCCAGGCATTACAGATGGTCAGGAGCGGCGAGATCCGCGATGGTAAGGCGGTGATCTTGCTGCAATATTTGCAAAATTCATCTTTAATGCTTTGATTTTTATACATAAAACAACCTTTTTGTTGCATGGATCTATCCGATAAATCTGATTGAGTGCTACCGCTTCGCCAGTGAAGATACCGTCTCAGTATGTTGATGCTTTTTTCTCCTGGGGTAGTACCGTCCATGCGCTATCGCGTTATCCTCTTTTTGTTTTTCGGTTTGCTGCCGACGTCATTGACGTGGGCGGCGCCAGCACAGCAGGTATTTACTGACTGGCTGGTGACCTGCAATAACCAGAATTTCTGCGTGGCGCGCAATGTCGGTTTACACCACGGGCTGGTTATGTCCCTGAGCCGCAGCGCAGGGGCGCGTACGGACGCCATGTTGCGCATCGAAATGGGCGGGCTTGACGAACCGACCGCCAGCGTTTCAGCCATTGCCTCCCGACTCATGCTGGACGGTCAGCCACTCAAACCGGGCGGTGAACACTGGAAAATGGTGCCCTGGCAGCTCACCACCAGTGATAGCGCCACCATTAACGCCTTTCTGCAGCATGTGCAGGACGGGCAGGCGATCACGTTAGACAAAGGCCTGCAGGCCATTTCCCTGCAGGGGCTGAAAGCCGCGCTGCTGTTTATCGACAGTCAACAAAAACGCGTGGGCAGCAAAACCGCCTGGATCCGCAAAGGTGATGATCCGCCGCTCAGCGTCCCTCCTGCGCCCGCGCTGAAAAGCGTGGCGATAGTCAACCCCACGCCGACGCCGCTCACTCGCGAAGAGAGTAACGATCTGATGGATTACGGTAGCTGGCGGATGAACAACAGCCAGTGTTCGCTTGATCCGATGCGACGCGAAGTGTGGGTGACGGCGCTGACGGATGACAAAGCGCTGATGATGCTTAGCTGCGAATCCGGCGCTTATAACACCATCTACCGCGCGTGGTTCGTCTCCCGCCAGAAACCCTTTGCGGCACAACCGGTCCGGCTGCGACTGCCGTTCCAGCCTGCCAGTGAGACGCGCGACGTTGAACTGGTCAACGCCTCGTTTGATATCAAAAGCCGTGAGCTGGTGACGCTGGATAAAGCACGCGGGCTGGGCGACTGCGGCGTAACGACACGCTGGCGTTATGATGGTCAGCGTTTTCGTCTGGTCCGCTATGCCGGACAGCCCGAGTGTGATGAGTGGCAGGGGCCAGATGCCTGGCCCACGCTGTGGATCACCCGTTAAGCACTTTTTTCGCTTTCGCGACTACGTTTTCAACGGTAAAGCCGAAGAAGGGGAAGAGCTTATCGGCTGGTGCCGATTCGCCGTAACCCGTCATACCGACAATCGCGCCTTTCAGACCGACATATTTGTACCAGTAATCGACAATACCCGCCTCAACCGCAACGCGTGCCGTGACGTTTGATGGCAGCACCGATTCACGGTACGCCTCGTCCTGTGCATCGAAAACGTCGGTTGAGGGGAGTGACACCACGCGCACGTTCACCCCTTCAGCACGCAGTTTTTCGGCTGCCAGTACGGTGATCTCCACTTCCGAACCGGTGGCAATCAAAATGATGTCTGGCTTGCCGCCGGCGTCTTTCAGCACATAGCCGCCCCGGGCAATCTCCTGCACCTGTTCCGGCGTGCGTTCCATTTGGGTGAGGTTCTGACGCGACAGGATCAGCGCCGTGGGGCCGTCGTGCCGTTCCACTGCTGCTTTCCACGCCACTGCCGTTTCAACCTGATCGCAGGGACGCCAGGTGCTGAAATTCGGTGTCAGGCGCAGGCTGGCGAGCTGTTCAACGGCCTGGTGTGTCGGGCCATCTTCACCGAGTCCAATGGAGTCATGGGTATAGACCATGATCTGCCGCGCTTTCATCAGTGCCGCCATGCGGGCAGCGTTACGGGCATATTCCACAAACATCAGAAACGTCGCGGTATAAGGGACAAAACCGCCATGATGGGCGATGCCGTTGGCGATAGCGGTCATCCCGAATTCTCGCACGCCGTAGTGAATATAGTTACCCGCGGGATCGTCTTTCAGCGAGACGGAATTTTTCCAGATGGTCAGGTTGCTGGGCGCCAGATCCGCCGAACCGCCAAGCAGTTCCGGCAACAGCGGACCATAAGTATTGAGGGCGTTTTGCGATGCTTTACGGCTGGCGATTTTCGCCGGTTCCGATTGCATCTTCTCAATATACGCCTGCACCGTTTGCGACCAGTTATCAGGCAGGCCGCCGCTCATGCGACGTGTAAATTCCGCAGCCAGTTCCGGATGCGCTTTTTCGTAGGCCGCCAGTTTATCTTTCCACGCCTGCTGGGCTTTTTCGCCTTTTTCCTGCGCGTTCCAGCCCTGATAAATCTCTTTTGGAATTTCAAACGCCGGGTATTTCCAGCCCAGTTTCTGCCGCGCCAGTGCGACCTCTTCCTCACCGAGCGCCGCGCCGTGCGCTTCTTCCTTACCGGCTTTATTCGGCGCGCCAAATCCGATGACGGTACGGCAGATGATCAGCGAAGGCTTATCTTTCACGCTCTGCGCTTCCAGAATCGCTTTCTTCACGGCCTCCGGATCGTGACCATCGACGTCGTTGACCACATGCCAGTGATAGGCCTCAAAACGTTTGGCTGTGTCGTCGGTAAACCAGCCTTTAGTTTCGCCATCGATCGAAATGCCATTACTGTCATAAAAGCCGATGAGCTTACCCAACTCCAGCGTACCGGCGAGGGAACTGACTTCATGGGAAATGCCTTCCATCAGGCAACCATCGCCCATAAAGACCCAGGTGTAGTGATCGACAATGTCATGACCCGGACGGTTAAACTGCGCCGCCAGCGTGCGTTCGGCGATAGCCAGCCCGACAGCATTCGCCAGCCCTTGTCCGAGCGGGCCGGTGGTGGTTTCCACACCTGGTGTATAGCCCAGTTCCGGGTGACCCGGCGTTTTTGAATGCAACTGGCGGAAATTTTTCAGCTCTTCCATCGGCAGGTCGTAACCGGTCAGATGCAGCAGGCTGTACAGCAGCATCGAGGCGTGGCCGTTGGAAAGAATAAAGCGGTCACGGTCGTACCAGTGAGGATCCGTGGGATTGTGTTTGAGAAAGTCATTCCACAGCACTTCGGCGATATCCGCCATGCCCATCGGTGCGCCCGGATGGCCGGAATTGGCCTTCTGGACAGCATCCATACTTAAGGCGCGAATCGCGTTTGCAAGCTCTCTTCGGGACATAATTCACTCCGTCGCTTTGGTTTAAATTGGCGGTAAACCAGACAAAAAGCATAGCAGACGGGGCTGGCAATGCGGCGAAGACCCGGTAACATAGATAATCAAAATTAATAACAAGCAAACGTTTCTTTCAACAAGTATGGCGGCCATCAAAGTTTACGAATCCGGCAGGAGAGATACTCGGGCGTCAGTTGAGGAGACGAAACAGCGCATTTCTAACCAAGAAAACGATACGTGAAAGGAAAATCTAATGGATGACCAGTTGAAACAAAGTGCCCTTGATTTCCACGAGTTTCCGGTTCCGGGGAAAATTCAGGTCTCGCCGACCAAACCCCTCGCCACGCAGCGCGATCTGGCGCTGGCTTATTCGCCGGGTGTGGCGGCACCGTGTCTGGAAATCGAAAAAGATCCGCTGAAGGCCTACAAATATACAGCGCGCGGCAATCTTGTTGCGGTCGTGTCCAACGGCACGGCCGTCCTGGGACTCGGTAACATCGGTGCGCTCGCGGGCAAGCCGGTCATGGAAGGAAAGGGTGTCCTGTTCAAGAAATTTGCCGGTATCGACGTCTTCGATATCGAAGTTGATGAGCTGGATCCTGACAAGTTTATTAACGTTGTTGCCGCCCTCGAACCGACCTTCGGCGGGATTAACCTCGAAGATATCAAAGCGCCAGAATGTTTTTACATCGAGCAGAAGCTGCGCGAGCGCATGAATATTCCGGTGTTCCATGACGATCAGCACGGGACCGCGATCATCAGCACCGCCGCCATTCTTAATGGCCTGCGCGTGATTGAGAAAAAAATCTCCGACGTTCGTATGGTCGTGTCCGGCGCAGGCGCGGCGGCGATCGCCTGTATGAACCTGCTGGTAGCGCTCGGCATGCAGAAACACAACATTGTGGTCTGCGACTCCAAAGGCGTGATCTACAAAAACCGCGAACCGAATATGGCTGAAACCAAAGCGGCTTACGCGGTGGAAGATAACGGCAAGCGTACGCTGGACGACGTTATCGAAAACGCCGATATTTTCCTCGGCTGCTCAGGCCCGCGCGTGCTGACACCGGAAATGGTCAAGAAGATGGCCCGTGCGCCGCTGATTCTGGCGCTGGCAAACCCGGAGCCGGAAATCCTGCCGCATCTGGCGAAAGAAGTCCGTCCTGACGCCATTATCTGCACCGGTCGTTCTGACTATCCGAACCAGGTCAACAACGTGCTGTGCTTCCCGTTCATCTTCCGCGGCGCGCTGGACGTTGGCGCAACGGCGATCAACGAAGAGATGAAGCTGGCGGCGGTACATGCTATCGCCGATCTGGCTCATGCTGAGCAGAGCGAAGTCGTGGCGTCAGCGTATGCCGATCAGGATCTGAGCTTCGGCCCGGAATATCTGATCCCGAAACCGTTCGACCCGCGCCTGATTGTCAAAATCGCACCGGCGGTGGCGAAAGCGGCGATGGATTCCGGCGTGGCAACACGTCCGATTGAGGACTTCGACGTTTATATCGATAAGCTCAGTGAGTTCGTCTACAAAACTAACCTGTTCATGAAGCCGATTTTCTCGCTGGCGCGTAAAGATCCGAAGCGTGTGGTGCTGGCAGAAGGGGAAGACAGTCGCGTGCTGCATGCCACGCAGGAACTGATTACCCTTGGTCTGGCGAAACCGATTCTGATCGGCCGTCCGAGTGTCATCGAGATGCGCATCCAGAAACTCGGTTTGCAGATCAAACCGGGCGTTGATTTTGAGATTGTTAACAACGAGTCTGATCCGCGCTTCAAAGAGTACTGGAGCGAGTATTACCAGCTCATGAAGCGCCGCGGCGTTTCGCAGGAACAGGCGCAGCGAGTGGTTATCAGCAACACCACGGTGATCGGCGCGTTAATGGTCCTGCGTGGCGAAGCTGATGCGCTGATCTGCGGAACCATCGGGGAGTATCACGAGCATTTCAGCGTGATCCAACAGCTGTTTGGCTATCGTGATGGTATCCATACCGCAGGTGCGATGAACGCGCTGCTGCTGCCAAGCGGTAACACCTTCATTGCGGATACCTACGTCAACGACGATCCGACGCCGGAACAACTGGCGGAAATCGCGCTGATGGCAGCGGAAACCGTACGTCGCTTTGGTATTGAGCCGCGTGTGGCGCTGTTGTCGCACTCGAATTTCGGTACCTCAGATTGCCCGGCATCGCTGAAAATGCGTAAAACGCTGGCGCTGGTTCGTGAACGCGCGCCGGATCTGATGATCGACGGTGAAATGCATGGCGATGCGGCGCTGGTGGAGAGCATCCGCAACGAACGTATGCCGGACAGTCCCCTGAAAGGCTCAGCCAATATTCTGGTGATGCCAAACATGGAAGCGGCGCGTATCAGTTATAACCTGTTACGCGTCTCCAGTTCAGAAGGGGTGACCGTCGGGCCGGTACTCATGGGCGTGTCGAAACCGGTGCATGTGCTGACGCCGATTGCCTCGGTTCGCCGTATCGTGAATATGGTGGCGCTGGCGGTGGTTGAAGCGCAGACCCAGCCGCTGTAAT
Organism: Trabulsiella guamensis ATCC 49490; assembly: GCF_000734965.1. GTDB lineage: Bacteria > Pseudomonadota > Gammaproteobacteria > Enterobacterales > Enterobacteriaceae > Trabulsiella > Trabulsiella guamensis. Next base: position 21,513 of record NZ_JMTB01000078.1, on the reverse strand, counting down.
TCGCGGCGTCAGATCCAGTCGCGAACTTGCAGAAACTCGCTTAAGGCAGCCTCCGGGCTGCCTTTTTCCGGCTCATAGTTATACTCCCAGCGCACCAGCGGCGGCATCGACATTAAAATCGATTCCGTGCGGCCACCGGTCTGTAGTCCGAACAATGTGCCACGGTCCCACACCAGATTAAATTCAACATAGCGCCCACGGCGGTAGAGCTGAAACTCGCGCTCACGCTCGCCAAAAGGCATCATTTTGCGCCGTTCAACGATGGGTAGATAGGCGTCAGTAAATCCGTTACCCACCGCCTGCATAAATGCGAAGCAGTGATCGAAATCCGGCGTGTTGAGATCGTCAAAAAACAGCCCGCCGATACCACGTTGTTCATTGCGATGCTTCAGCCAGAAATAGTCATCACACCATTTTTTGTAGCGCGGATAGACCTCATCGCCAAACGGCAGGCACAGATCGCGGGCGGTAGTGTGCCAGTGAACGGCGTCTTCGTTGAAACCGTAAAACGGGGTCAGATCGAACCCGCCGCCGAACCACCAGACCGGATCGGCACCCGGTTTCTCGGCGATAAAAAAGCGCACGTTGGCGTGGCTGGTGGGGACGTACGGATTATGCGGATGTATAACCAGCGACACGCCCATCGCTTCAAAGCTGCGCCCCACAAGCTCAGGACGATGCGCGGTGGCGGAAGCGGGCATCGCGTCGCCGTGAACATGAGAGAAATTAACGCCAGCCTGTTCGAACACGCCGCCGTTACGCAACACGCGGCTACGCCCGCCGCCGCCTGCCGCGCGCTGCCAGAGGTCTTCTGTAAATCCGCTGCCGTCTGTGGCTGAAAGCTGCTGACAGAGCGTGTCCTGCAACGTCAGCAGAACGGTTTTAACCTGTTGGGCGTCTGGTTTCATTATCGTCTCTTCACATGGGCTTTCTGGTTATCAAACCAGTGAAAATAGCTGATGATGCCTGACGCGATGGCATTGGCAATTTTCTGGCGAAACGCCGTGGTGCCCAGTAACTTTTCTTCATTCGGATTGGTGATGAACGAGGTTTCTACCAGCACTGACGGCACAGAGGGGGATTTCAGCACCACAAAGGCCGCCTGCTCCGTGTTGCGGCTGTGCAACCGGTGTACTGGCTTAATCTTCTTCAGTATATGCGAGCCGAGCGTCAGGCTGTTTTTAATCGTATCGGTTTGCACCAGATCGAACAGCACTTGCTGCAACAGGTGATCCTTATCAAGCGCTTTTTTGCCCGCCAGCTGGTCAACGGCGTTCTCACGCTCGGAAAGGTATTTCGCCATTGCGCTACTGGCGCCACGGTTGGAAAGGGCGAAAACCGACGCTCCGGCGGCGCTGGGGTTGGTGAAGCCATCGGCATGAATCGACATAAACAGATCCGCGCCGTGCTTATGCGCGATCTCAACGCGATCGTAGAGCGGGATGAACGTGTCGCCGGTACGCGTTAAGCGGGCGTCAATGCCATTTTTGAGCAGGATGGAACGCACGTTTTTGGCAATCGCCAGTACGACATGCTTCTCTTTTGATCCATTATGCCCGATAGCGCCGGTATCAATGCCGCCGTGACCGGGATCAAGCATGACAACGCGCTTTGCACCGGCTTTTTTGGTGGCGGGTTTACTGTGACTGTTGCTGGTTTTCAGTGGCGCTTCTTTTGCGGCGACGGCGTTGGCGATCCCTGATAACGTTAATGCGGCCAGCCCGGCTTTCAGCACCTGGCGGCGCGAAGCGAGTGTTTTTAAAGGTTTAAAAGTGCTCATGCTGCCTGAGTTGTGAAAATTACAGTCCTGATGTTATATCGTATCGCGTTTTCCGTTACGACTGTTCATAATAAGAATTGTTTTACTTTTCATTTCAATACGTGACAAACGGCCTATTATGCCATTTTTTTACGCGGCTGGCGCTGGATATTGGCTGTTTAAGCTGTTCGCGCCATAATCACAGTTTTTAGACCATAAAAGGGCAGGTAAAACCATGGAGATACGGGTTTTTCGCCAGGAAGATTTCGAAGAGGTCATCACCCTGTGGGAGCGCTGCGATCTCCTGCGTCCGTGGAACGATCCTGAAATGGATATCGAACGTAAAGTGAATCACGACGTCAGCCTGTTTCTGGTCGCCGAGGTAAACGGCGAAGTGGTGGGCAGTATTATGGGCGGCTATGACGGTCATCGTGGTTCGGCCTACTATCTCGGCGTGCACCCGGAATACCGTGGTCGCGGTATCGCCAACGCGTTGCTGAATCGCCTTGAGAAAAAACTCATTGCCCGCGGTTGCCCGAAAATTCAGATCATGGTCCGCGACGATAACGACATGGTGCTGGGAATGTATGAACGTCTCGGGTACGAACACGGCGACGTGGAGGTTCTGGGCAAGCGCCTGATTGAAGATGAAGAGTATTGATTTTCTGCCCTCCGATTACGACAGCCACGGTCGTCTGCGGCTGCCGGTGTTGTTCTTGGGCATTCTGCTTCTCCAGGCGCGCACCTGGGTGCTGTTCGTGATGGCCGGGGCGTCGCGCCAGCAGGGCGATACCCTGCTGAACCTGTTCTATCCTGACCATAACAATTTCTGGCTGGGGCTTCTGCCCGGCATTCCTGCGGTGATCGCCTTTCTGCTTAGCGGTCGCCGCCATCAGTTTCCACGAGTATGGCAGGGGATTCGCTGGCTGTTGATTATCGCGCAACTGGCGCTGCTGCTCTGGCAACCGCTGCTGTGGTGGCAGGGTGACGCGTTGTCCGGCATTGGCCTGACACTGGTGATCCTCGATGGTTTTGCGCTGTGGTGGCTGCTTTCCAGTCATCGTTTACGCGCCTGTTTTGCGGCTAACGGCACTTTTTAACGTTTACGGACTCCAACAGACGTTGAACTGACAAGAAAGGATTTGTGAATGAAATCATTACGTTTACTGCTCTGTGTATTTCCCCTGGCGCTGACCGGTTGTTCCACGCTTGGTTCCGTGAACTGGTCGGCAGCTTACCCGTGGAACTGGTTCGGTTCTTCAACGGTCGTGACGGAGCAGGGCGTTGGGAAACTGACGGCGGCGACGCCGCTGGATGAAAACGCCGTCAGCGAGGCGCTGGATGGCGATTACCGCGTACGTAGCGGCATGAAAACCGCCAACGGCGGCATCGTGCGTTATTTCGAAGCGCTGAATGATGACAAGCTGGCGCTGGTGATCAATGGCGACTCCGGCACTGTCAGCCGCATCGACGTCCTTGACAGCAACATCGCGTCGGCAGAAGGCGTCATGGTCGGCACCTCATTTGGCGATGTATTTGATAAAGCCTACGGCAACTGCCAAAAAGCGACCGGCGACGACAGCGCGGGCGTCGAATGTAAAGCCAAAGGTAGTCTGCATATCAGCTACCTCTTTAATGGCGAGTGGAGCGGCCCGGAAGAATTAATGCCGCCTGACGACACGCTGAAAAACTGGAAAGTCAGTAAAATAATCTGGCGTCGCTAAATTGATCTGATCGATCCGCTTAACCGGTAAAAACGGGTACAATAGCCGCCAACAATGCCACTCTGTCGTGGCATCTTTATTTCAGGAGGAGCGATGTCTCAGGTTCAGAGCGGCATTTTGCCGGAACATTGCCGCGCGGCGATTTGGATTGAAGCCAACGTAAAAGGGGATGTCAACGCCCTGCGCGAAAGCAGCAAACGGTTTGCAGATCAACTGGCGACCTTTCAGGCCAAATTTCCAGATGCACATCTCGGCGCGGTTGTCGCGTTTGGTCATGATACCTGGCGTACGCTCAGTGGCGGCGTTGGTGCAGAAGAGCTGAAAGATTTCATCCCTTACGGCAAAGGGCTGGCACCGGCGACGCAATATGACCTGCTGATCCACATCCTTTCCCTGCGTCATGATGTGAACTTCTCCGTTGCGCAGGCCGCTGTCGCGGCGTTTGGCGACGCCATCGACGTAAAAGAAGAAATCCACGGTTTCCGTTGGGTGGAAGAGCGTGATCTGAGCGGTTTTGTCGACGGAACGGAAAACCCGGCAGGCGAAGAGACGCGCCGTGACGTGGCCGTCATAAAAGATGGCATTGATGCGGGTGGCAGCTACGTGTTTGTTCAGCGCTGGGAGCATAACCTCAACCAGCTCAATCGCATGAGTCTTCATGATCAGGAAATGATGATTGGCCGTACTAAAGAAGCCAATGAAGAGATTGACGGCGATGACCGCCCGGTGACGTCGCACCTGACCCGTGTGGATCTCAAAGAAGATGGCAAAGGGCTGAAAATTGTTCGTCAGAGCCTGCCATATGGCACCGCCAGCGGTACGCATGGCCTGTACTTCTGCGCCTACTGCGCGCGCCTGTATAACATCGAACAGCAACTGTTGAGCATGTTTGGCGACACCGACGGCAAGCGCGATGCGATGCTGCGTTTCACCAGACCGGTGACGGGCGGCTACTATTTCGCTCCGTCGTTAGACCGGCTGCTGGCGTTGTAAATCAGTAAAGGGTTGCCGGTCTGGCAGCCCTTTTTGTCATAGCCATCCTTTATCCTGAAACGTCTGTCGTGTGGCGACATTAAGATCGTAGTGACCCAGCGCTTCCGGTTTCACCCACGCAATCGCCTGAAATTCTTCATTGAATGTCACCTCTCGATTGCTGCTGACGCAGTCAAACATCAGATACACCATGTAGACTTCTTCTTTCGTGCCGTCGGCGTAAGTTTTGATTCGCACGTCATCACGGAAAGTCCACGGTGTGATGTGGGTAATCTCCAGCGCGTCGCCCAGCTCTTCGCGGATCTCGCGGCGCAGCGCTTCTTCTATTGTCTCGCCCGGTTCCGTCCCTCCGCCTGACAGCGCCCACTGACCGGGAAACACACCGCGATTAGCCGCCATCTGGCACAGCAAATACTCACCGTTATTTTCGATAATCGGACAAACAATAATTCGTTGGCGCATACTTTCCTCGTATGTCATCTTGTTGAGTTATCTCTTGTTATACCACCAGGCAGGATACAAATAATGGATTCTTTCTTTTCTCCGACCGCAAAATGTCGTGTTCGCTGGCAGGATCTCCCCGGTAGCGGCGTTCCGCTGATTTTTGTTCATGGTCTGGGTTGTGCCTCGTCATGCGAATACCCTCGTGTGGTGGTGGACAAGGCATTTGGCGGCAAACGGGCTATCCTGCTTGATTTGCCGGGGTGCGGGTACAGTGAAAAACCGCGGGATTACAGTTATTCAATTTCTGAGCAGGCCATCGTGGTGGCTGAACTGGTGGCGCAGGATGACAGCCCCTGGGCCGGAAGTCTGGCGGTCGATGCTCCCTGGGCGGTATGGCGCGGTGCGGCGAGCCTCGTAGCGGGCAACGACTGGTTCACCCGCTTTGTCGATTTGCCAAAACCAAAACAGCTGATTTTCGGCGAACATTCTCTTCCGGATGATGATTTTTCGCGCCTTGACGCACTCGGCATCCCCACGGTGGTATTGCCGGGCTGCGGGCATTTGATGTCATGGGAAAACCCGACAGCGCTTGCAGCGGCGCTGACTGCGTTTTGTAATTAAAATTTAAGGTCCTTATTCTCTTTTCAACTTCTAAATCACCAAACGGTATATAAAACCGTTACAGCTTTAACCCTGGTTATAAATATGATGATCATAGAGTCGTCACATTTCGATAAGGGTGCGCAATGGTCGTTGTTAAATCACTGAAAAAAGGATATCTGGCGCTGGGCGCGTTGGTGCTGATGGCAGCACAGGCGCAGGCGACGGAGTTGCTCAACAGCTCCTACGATGTTTCACGCGAGCTGTTTGCGGCCCTCAACCCGCCGTTTGAACAGCAATGGGCGAAAGACAATGGTGGCGACAAGCTGACTATCAAACAATCCCATGCCGGTTCTTCGAAGCAGGCGCTGGCGATTCTGCAGGGCTTAAAAGCAGACGTTGTAACTTATAACCAGGTTACCGATGTGCAGATCCTGCACGATAAAGGCAAGCTGATCCCGGCTGACTGGCAGACCCGTTTGCCGAACAACAGCTCGCCGTTTTACTCCACCATGGCGTTCCTGGTCCGCAAAGGCAACCCGAAGAACATCCATGACTGGAACGATCTGGTCCGCCCGGACGTGAAGCTGATTTTCCCGAACCCGAAAACCTCCGGGAATGCGCGTTATACGTATCTGGCCGCGTGGGGCGCGGCGAATAAAGCGGACGGCGGCGATAACGCCAAAACCGAACAGTTCATGACCCAGTTTCTGAAAAACGTAGAAGTGTTTGATACCGGCGGACGTGGCGCGACCACTACGTTCGTTGAGCGTGGGCTGGGCGATGTGCTGATCACTTTCGAGTCAGAAGTGAACAACATCCGTAAGCAGTATGAAGCGCAGGGCTTCGAGGTCGTGGTGCCGAAAGTGAATATTCTGGCCGAGTTCCCGGTGGCATGGGTGGATAAAAACGTCAAAGCCAACGGTACTGAGAAAGCGGCGAAAGCGTATCTGAACTGGCTCTACAGTCCGCAGGCGCAGACTATCATCACCGACTATTACTACCGCGTGAACAACCCGGAGGTAATGAGCAAACTGAAAGATAAATTCCCGCAGACCGAGTTGTTCCGCGTGGAAGACCAGTTTGGTGCCTGGCCTGAGGTGATGAAAACCCATTTTGCCAGCGGCGGCGAGCTGGACAAGCTGCTGGCGGCGGGGCGTAAGTAATGTTTGCAGTCTCTTCCCGGCGTGTGTTGCCGGGCTTTACCTTAAGCCTCGGCACCAGTCTGCTGTATGTCTGCCTGATCCTGCTGTTGCCGCTGAGCGCACTGGCGATGCAACTGGCGCAGATGAGCTGGGCGCAGTACTGGGAGGTCATCAGCAACCCGCAGGTGGTCGCGGCCTATAAGGTCACGTTGCTGTCGGCGTTTGTCGCTTCGCTGTTTAATGGTGTGTTTGGTCTGCTGATGGCATGGATTTTAACCCGTTATCGCTTCCCGGGGCGTACGCTGCTGGATGCGCTGATGGATCTGCCGTTTGCACTTCCGACAGCTGTGGCGGGTCTGACGCTGGCCTCGCTGTTCTCTGTTAACGGTTTTTACGGCGAATGGCTGGCGAAATTTGATATCAAAGTGACCTACACCTGGCTCGGTATTGCGGTAGCGATGGCCTTTACCAGCATTCCCTTTGTGGTGCGTACCGTCCAGCCGGTGCTGGAAGAGCTGGGCCCAGAATACGAAGAAGCGGCAGAAACGCTGGGCGCCACGCGTCTGCAGAGTTTTCGCAAAGTGGTGTTGCCGGAGCTTTCACCGGCGTTGCTGGCGGGTGTGGCGCTGTCATTTACCCGCAGCCTCGGCGAGTTTGGTGCGGTGATTTTTATTGCCGGGAATATCGCATGGAAGACAGAAGTCACCTCGCTGATGATTTTTGTCCGTTTACAGGAGTTTGACTATCCGGCGGCGAGCGCGATTGCGTCGGTGATCCTCGGTGCCTCGCTGCTGCTGCTGTTTTCCATCAACACCCTGCAAAGTCGTTTTGGTCAACGCGTGGTAGGTCACTAATGGCGGAAGTTACGCAATTGAAACGCTATGACACTCCCCGCATCAACTGGGGAAAATGGTTCCTGATTGGTACCGGCGTGCTGGTTTCGGCCTTCATTCTGCTGGTGCCGATGATCTATATCTTCGTGCAGGCGTTCAGCAAAGGGCTGATGCCGGTGCTGCAGAATCTGGCTGATCCGGACATGCTGCATGCCATCTGGCTGACAGTGCTGATCGCACTGATTACCGTACCGGTCAACCTGGTGTTTGGCACGCTGCTCGCCTGGCTGGTAACACGCTTTAACTTTCCGGGCCGCCAGTTGCTGCTGACACTGCTGGATATTCCGTTTGCTGTGTCGCCAGTGGTGGCGGGGCTGATCTACCTGCTGTTTTACGGCTCCAATGGCCCGCTGGGCGGCTGGCTCGACGAACATAATCTGCAAATCATGTTTGCCTGGCCGGGCATGGCGCTGGCGACCATTTTCGTCACTTGTCCGTTTGTGGTACGCGAGCTGGTGCCGGTAATGCTGAGCCAGGGCAGTAATGAAGACGAAGCGGCTGTGTTGCTGGGCGCGTCCGGCTGGCAAATGTTCCGCCGCGTGACGCTGCCGAACATCCGCTGGGCGCTGCTGTATGGCGTGGTGCTGACCAATGCGCGCGCCATCGGCGAGTTTGGTGCGGTGTCGGTGGTTTCCGGCTCGATTCGCGGTGAAACGCTGTCGCTGCCACTACAGATTGAGCTTCTTGAGCAGGACTACAATACCGTTGGCTCGTTTACCGCCGCGGCCCTGCTGACATTGATGGCTATTTTGACCCTGTTTTTGAAGAGTATGTTGCAGTGGCGCCTGGAAAATCAGGAAAAGCGCGCGCAACAGGAGAAACATCATGAGCATTGAGATTGCCAGCATTAAAAAATCGTTTGGTCGCACCCAGGTGCTGAATGATATCTCCCTCGATATTCCGTCGGGTCAGATGGTGGCGCTGCTCGGGCCATCTGGTTCCGGCAAAACAACACTGCTGCGCATTATTGCCGGTCTGGAACACCAGACCAGCGGGCATATCCGTTTTCATGGCACGGATGTGAGCCGCCTGCATGCCCGTGATCGTAAAGTGGGGTTTGTTTTCCAGCATTACGCACTGTTCCGTCACATGACGGTATTCGACAATATCGCATTCGGTCTGACGGTACTGCCGCGTCGCGAACGCCCGAATGCGGCGACGATCAAAGCCAAAGTGAGCAAACTGCTGGAAATGGTGCAACTGTCACATCTGGCAGATCGTTATCCGGCCCAGCTTTCCGGCGGGCAAAAGCAGCGTGTGGCGCTGGCCCGCGCGCTGGCAGTGGAGCCACAAATCCTGCTGCTCGACGAGCCTTTTGGCGCGCTGGATGCACAGGTACGTAAAGAGTTGCGGCGCTGGCTGCGTCAGTTGCACGAAGAGCTGAAATTCACGAGTGTATTCGTAACCCACGATCAGGAAGAGGCGCTGGAAGTGGCTAACCAGGTTGTGGTAATGAGCCAGGGGAATATCGAACAGGTTGACGTGCCGGATCAGGTCTGGCGCGAACCGGCGACCCGTTTTGTACTGGAGTTTATGGGTGAGGTCAATCGCCTGAAAGGCATCGTGCGCGGCGGGCAGTTCCACGTCGGCGCGCACCGCTGGCCGCTGGGTTATACGCCCGCGTATCAGGGGCCGGTGGATCTGTTCCTGCGTCCCTGGGAGATCGACATCAGCCGCCGAACGAATCTCGATTCGCCGCTGCCGGTTCATGTGCTGGAAGCCAGTCCAAAAGGGCATTACATCCAGCTGGTGGTGCAGCCGCTCGGCTGGTATCCGGATCCGTTGACGGTGGTGATGCAGGACGATGAGGTCCCGCAGCGCGGTGATCGCCTGTTCGTCGGTCTGCAAAATGCCCGTTTGTATAACGGCAATGAACGTATCGAAAATCGCGCGGATCTTGCTCTGGCTGAATCTGCCTGATAGGTTAGGTCTACGTGGTTTTGCCGGGTGGCGCTGCGCTTACCCGGCCTGCAATATGATCTCTGTAGGCCCGGTAAGCGAAGCGCTACCGGGCTTTTTATTGGATAGCACTTTTGAATACATTAGAACACACCATCGGCAATACTCCGCTGGTCAGATTGCAGCGAATGGGGCCGGACAACGGCAGCGAAATTTGGGTCAAACTGGAGGGCAACAATCCGGCCGGATCAGTAAAGGACCGCGCTGCGTTGTCGATGATCGTTGAAGCGGAAAAACGCGGCGAGATTAAGCCCGGCGACGTGCTGATCGAAGCGACCAGCGGGAATACTGGCATTGCGCTGGCTATGATTGCCGCCCTGAAAGGCTACCGCATGAAGCTGCTGATGCCGGACAACATGAGTCAGGAACGTCGTGCCGCAATGCGCGCCTACGGCGCCGAGCTGATTCTGGTATCTAAAGAGCAGGGCATGGAAGGCGCCCGCGATCTGGCGCAGGCGATGGCCGAACGCGGTGAAGGCAGGCTGCTCGATCAGTTCAACAACCCTGATAATCCTTACGCGCATTACACCACCACCGGGCCGGAAATCTGGCAGCAGACGCAGGGGCGGATCAGCCATTTTGTTTCCAGCATGGGCACCACCGGCACCATTACCGGCGTCTCACGTTTTCTGCGCGAGCAAGAAAAACCGGTCACGATCGTTGGCCTGCAACCGGAAGAGGGGAGCAGCATTCCGGGTATCCGTCGCTGGCCACAAGCTTACATGCCAGGCATTTTCAATGCCGCACTTGTGGACCAGGTACTGGATATTCACCAGCAGGAAGCAGAAAATACCATGCGCGAGCTGGCGGTACGCGAAGGGATCTTCTGCGGCGTCAGTTCAGGCGGCGCGGTCGCCGGGGGGCTGAGAGTAGCGACAGCACATCCCGGTGCGGTGGTAGTAGCGATTATTTGCGATCGTGGCGATCGCTACCTTTCCACCGGCGTATTCGGAGAAGAAAGCTACAGCCAGGGGGCAGGTATTTAGACTCATGGAAATGATTTTATTTCGCGACAAGACCCGCGCACAGCAGGCAGATATCGTCGCCGTGCAGTCTCAGGTGGTTTATGGCAGTGTCGGTAACAGCGTCGCCGTACCGAACATTAAGTTGCATCAGTTGAATGTGCTGGCGGTGCCGACGGTGCTGTTCAGCAATACGCCGCATTACGATACGTTTTATGGCGGCGTGATCCCGGATGAGTGGTTCAGTGGCTATCTGGCGGCGCTGGACGAGCGCGATGCGTTACGTCATCTGCAGGCGGTCACGACCGGTTATATGGGCACCGCCAGCCAGATAGCGATTCTGGCGAAGTGGCTGGCAGCGCAGCGGGAGAAACACCCGCATCTGTTGATTATGGTCGACCCGGTGATTGGCGATACCGACAGCGGGATTTACGTTAAACCTGAATTGCCGGACGCCTATCGCCAGTTGCTATTGCCACTGGCGCAAGGCATTACGCCAAACGTGTTTGAACTGGAAGTGTTAACCGGTAAGTCGTGCCGGGATCTCGATTCCGCGATTGCGGCAGCCAAAGGGCTGTTGTCTGACACGCTGAAATGGGTTGCCATCACCAGTGCGCCAGTCAATGATGGCAGTGATCGCGTCCATGTGGTGATGGTATCAGCCAGTGGCGTTGCGATGAGTCATTACCCGCGCGTGGCAGCTGAACTGAAAGGTACGGGCGATCTATTTTGTTCGGAACTGGTGAGTAACATCGTACAGGGCAAACCGCTGGCAGAAGCCGTACAGGCCGCGGGCGACAGAGTGGTGGATGTGATGCGCTACACGCTCGAAAAAGGCTACGACGAGTTGATTTTACCGGCTCTCTGAAACGAAAATGGCGCCCGGAGGCGCCATTTTTATTGCTGTGCAGCAAGAGAATAACTTATTTCTTGATGCGGATAACCGGCGTTTCGCCCACGGTTACGCTACCGGACAGTTTGATCAGTTCTTTGATCTCGTCCATGTTAGAGATCACAACCGGCGTCAGGGTTGATTTGGCTTTTTCTTCCAGTAACGGCAGATCGAATTCGATAACCGGATCACCAACTTTCACGCGCTGACCTTCTTCAGCAATACGTTTAAAGCCTTCGCCTTTCAGTTCAACGGTGTCGATACCGAAGTGGACGAACAGCTCAATGCCGCTATCAGATTCAATAGAAAACGCATGGTTGGTTTCAAAAATTTTGCCGATGGTGCCGTCTACAGGCGCAACCATCTTGTTGCCAGTTGGTTTGATAGCAATGCCATCACCAACGATTTTCTCAGCAAAAACAACATCCGGCACATCTTCGATGTTGACGATTTCGCCAGAGAGCGGTGCAACAATCTCAATGGTTCCGGTGTCTTTCTTGTCATCAGAAACCAGAGATTTCAGTTTATCGAACAAACCCATGATCTTCTCCTAAGCAGTAAATTGGGCCGCATCTCGTGGATTAGCAGATTGTTTTTTCTTCAATGAACTTGTTAACCAGCGTCATTAACTCGTCCGTTGTCGGTTGAGCAAGAGCCTGCTCTGCTAACACCTTCGCATCTTCGAAGTTCGTGTTCCGAATAATCTTCTTAATGCGCGGGATGGAAATGGCGCTCATAGAGAATTCGTCCAGACCCATACCCAGCAACAGAAGTGTAGCACGTTCGTCGCCTGCAAGCTCACCACACATGCCGGTCCACTTACCTTCTGCATGAGAAGCATCAATAACTTGCTTGATCAAGTTCAGTACGGACGGTGACATCGGCTGGTAGAGATGTGAAATCATATCATTACCACGGTCAACTGCCAGAGTGTACTGTGTTAAATCATTGGTACCAATACTAAAGAAGTCAACTTCTTTGGCCAGATGGCGCGCAATGGTCGCCGCAGCCGGTGTTTCCACCATTACGCCGATCTCAATGCTTTCGTCAAAGGCTTTGCCTTCATCGCGCAGTTCCTGCTTGTAAATCTCAATCTCTTTCTTCAGTGCGCGCACTTCTTCAACAGAGATGATCATCGGGAACATAATGCGCAGTTTTCCGAAAGCGGACGCGCGAAGAATAGCGCGAACCTGGTCACGCAGGATCTCTTTACGATCCATGGCGATACGCACAGCGCGCCAGCCCAGGAAGGGGTTCTCTTCTTTCGGGAAATTCATGTACGGCAGTTCTTTATCACCGCCGATGTCCATGGTGCGGACGATCACGGCCTGAGAGCCACAGGCTTCAGCTACCGCTTTGTAGGCCGCAAACTGCTCTTCTTCCGTCGGCAGCGCGTCACGGTCCATGAACAGGAATTCAGTACGATACAGACCAACACCTTCTGCGCCGTTGCGCTCTGCACCTTCGACGTCACGCACAGTACCGATGTTGGCGCAGACTTCCACCTGGTGACCGTCCAGCGTAATGGCCGGCAGATCTTTCAGTTTCGCCAGTTCGGCTTTTTCAGTCGCAACCTGTTCCTGAACGGCACGCAGTTTTTCGATTTCGTCGTTGGTTGGGTTGACGTAAACCTTGTTGTTTACGGCATCCAGAATCAGATAATCGTCGTTTTTCACCTGAGCGGTGACGCTGCCAGTACCTACGATGGCAGGCAGTTCCAGAGAACGCGCCATGATAGAGGTATGAGAGGTGCGACCACCGGCGTCAGTGATGAAACCCAGCACCTTTTTCAGGTTAAGCTGTGCGGTTTCAGATGGGGTCAGGTCAGCAGCAACCAGGATGACTTCATCCTGAATCGCGCTCAGGTCGATGATAGCCAGACCGAGAATATTGCGCAGCAGACGTTTACCGATATCACGTACGTCAGCCGCACGTTCTTTAAGGTATTCGTCATCAAGTTCTTCCAGCGCAGTGGCCTGACCTTCAATAACTTCATGAGCCGCTGCGTCAGCAGTCATGTGTTTATCTTTAATCAGGGCTATGATTTCCTGCTCCAGCTCCTCATCTTCGAGCAGCATGATATGCCCTTCGAAGATGGCTTCTTTTTCTTCACCGAAAGTCTCACCAGCTTTTGTCTTGATCGCTTCCAGTTGCGCAGATGCCTTAGCACGCCCGTTAAGAAAACGCTCAACTTCCTGGTCAGCCTTATCGGCAGAAATCTTTTTCCGGTCAATGACGATTTCGTCTTCTTTCAGCAGAAGTGCTTTGCCGAAAGCGATACCCGGGGATGCTAAAATGCCTGAAATCATAACCCTACCTTTACTTGTGACTGATATTTAAAAGAACTCCAGAACTTACTCGAGTTCCGCCATCAGTTTTACCAGATGCTGTACAGCTTTTTGCTCATCATCACCTTCTGCGGCGATAGTAACAACAGTGCCCTGGGTCAGACCCAGAGTTTGTAGTTTGAACAGGCTTTTTGCGCTGGCGCTTTTGCCGTTGGAGGTCACAGTGATCTCAGAGGTGAAGCCTTTCGCTTCTTTAACAAACTGAGCAGCAGGGCGGGTGTGCAGACCGTTCGGAGCGGTAATAGTAACTTCTTGCTGGAACATTATATTTCCCCAACTTATAGGTTTAGTGTTGTGGAACTAAAGTCTAGCCTGGCGGCTGGACTTTAGCCTGTATAGTTAGCGCCGGCGTTTATGATCGCGACTCAGACATTATACGCAATCCTGACGGGCACTTCTGGCCACTGACGTTTAGCTCGTCATTAAACATTATGCCGCGAAAGCAAGACTTGAACCAAATCATAAAATCGATTCAGCATGCGGAAAAGGTGTAATGAATAATTTCGCGCTTCAAAATAAATGTGATGGTTAAATACCAGACCCGACGAGGTGAAGCAATGGCAGGGGGGGTGAAAATTTGAAGTACACCACAAAAAAGCACCCGGTTGGGTGCTTTTTTACGCAATATCCTCAACCTGGCATCACTGTTGCAGTTCTTTCTCAGTGAAGAGATCGGCGAACAGTGCGGTGCTCAGATAGCGCTCACCCGACGACGGTAGGATAACCACAATATTCTTGTTGGTAAAGGTTTCATCTTCCTGAAGCTTCAGCGCCGCAGCAACGGCTGCTCCGGAGGAGATCCCCGCCAGAATTCCTTCTTCTTCCATCAGAAGACGCGCCGTAGAAATAGCCTCTTCGTTGGTGATGGGAACCACTTTGTCGATAAGCTTCAGATCAAGGTTGCCCGGTATGAAGCCTGCGCCAATACCCTGGATTTTATGCGGGCCGGGTTTGATTTCTTCACCCGCCAGCGCCTGCGCGATGACTGGTGAGTCAGCCGGTTCAACCGCCACGGTGATGAGGTCAGTTTTGCCTTTGGTGCCTTTGATGTAGCGGGTGACGCCGGTCAGCGTACCACCGGTACCCACGCCCGAGATAAACACATCAACCTGGCCGTCAGTGTCTTCCCAGATTTCCGGGCCGGTGGTTTTCTCGTGAATTTCCGGGTTAGCCGGGTTGCTGAACTGCTGCAGCAGCAGGTATTTTTCCGGATCGCTGGCAACAATTTCCTCTGCTTTCTGAATAGCGCCTTTCATCCCTTTCGCGCCCTCCGTCAACACCAGATTGGCACCCAGCGCTTTCAGCAGCTTGCGGCGTTCAATACTCATGGTTTCCGGCATGGTCAGCGTCAGCTTGTAACCACGAGCGGCGGCAACATAGGCCAGCGCAATCCCGGTGTTACCGCTTGTCGGCTCAACCAGCTCAACGCCAGGCTTAAGTACGCCACGCTTTTCGGCATCCCAAATCATATTGGCACCGATACGGCATTTGACGCTGAAGCTTGGGTTACGGGATTCTACCTTTGCGAGAATGCGTCCGTTACCGATTCGGTTCAGTCGAACCAGCGGCGTATGACCGATTGTCAGCGAATTATCTTCAAAAATCTTGCTCATAGCCCGTCCTTAACTGTTTGAAATTGGGAACCGCCCTCAGCATACCTGCTCAGGGAATATGCGGAAGTACGGATTTCGCATATCTATATGCTGATGTGAAATAAAGATGATCGGTATGGAATAAGGGTGGCATAAGCCACCCGTTTTTTCAGATTATTTCCACGTCGCGTGTTTGTCGCGGTAGCAGTCGACCCACATGGCAGTGGCGCCGCAGATTGCGACCGGCAGGATCACCAGATTAAGCACCGGGATCATGGTGAACAGGCTGGTCAGCGCGCCAAACTGCATGTTGATGGATTTGCGGGTGCGCAGCGATTCGCGCATGGTGGCGAAAGGCACTTTATGGTTATCGAACGGATAGTCGCAATACTGAATTGCCATCATCCAGGCGCTGAACAGGAACCACAGCACTGGCGCCACGGTCTGACCGATACCAGGAATGAAGTAGAGGATCAGCAGCACCACAGCACGCGGCAGATACCACGCCAGCTTCTGCCATTCGCGTTTCAGAATGCGCGGAATATCTTTCATGATGCCGAAGATGCCGACATCGGGCGGCGTCGCGCCGGTCAGTCTTGCTTCAAGCTGTTCGGCCAGCAGGCCGCTGAAAGGGGCGGCAATCCAGTTGGCAAGCGTCGAGAAGAAATAGCCGAACACCAGCAACACGGAAATGATGGCGACAGGCCACAGCAGATAGCTCAGCCACTGCAGCCAGTCAGGGACACGGCTCATCAGCGAGGGGATCCAGTTGTCGAGTTGCGTAAACAGCCACCAGAATGCGCTTCCCATCAGCACAATATTGACCAGCAACGGCAGGATCACGAAACGGCGAATACCCGGTAAACGGATCAGTTTCCAGCCCTGGGAAAAGTAATAGACACCGCTACGCGGGGCAGTTGCAGAAGATGAAACCATGATCAGGTGATGCTCCTTTTATAACAGCCTGATGAAATGCCCATCTATCTTATCGGGTTGTCTGTGAATAACCAGTTCAGAAATGTTCGAAAAAGCAGCAAAAAGCACGATTTAGTTCATCTTTATGGGGTGAAATCCACCCACACACTTGCACTTGAGGTCAACGGCAAATACTCTTAGTGAGTAAATGTTTGCCGTGGTGGCAAGGTGTTAGAACAACAGAGAATATAATGATGCAGGATTTGCGTCTGATATTAATCATAGTTGGCGCGATCGCCATACTTGCACTGCTGGTTCACGGTTTCTGGACCAGTCGCAAAGAACGTTCTTCCATGTTCCGCGATCGCCCGCTGAAGCGCATGAAGTCGCAGCGTGATGACGACGATGAGTCTGACGATGACGGCTTTGATGACGAAGGTGTGGGTGAAGTACGTGTTCACCGGGTGACCCCTGCCCAGAATGCACCTCGCGGGGAGCAAGATGCCTCTCGCCAGTCACCGCAACACCAGTACCAGCCGCCTTATGAGCGTCAGGTTCAGCAGCCGATTCGCCAGGAGCCTCCGGCGCATCAGCCAACGCAATCACCCTCTGCCGCGCGTTCTCAACCGCAGTCTGTTCAGCAGCCGCATGTGCAACAACCGCATCAGCCTGCGCAGCAGCAACTGCAGTTTGAGCCTGTTGCTCCACCGCCGCCACAGCCCGCACAGCAGCAACCAGAACCAGCGCCGGTTGAACCCGAGCAGCCAGCGCCTGCGCCTGAACCTCAGGTAGCGGAAGCCGCGCCTGCGCCTGAGAAAAAAGAGCGCAAAGAAGCTGTGATCGTGATGAACGTCGCGGCGCATCAGGGCTCGCAGATCAACGGCGAATTGCTACTTAACAGTATTCAACAGGCCGGCTTTAAATTTGGCGACATGAATATTTTCCATCGTCATCTCAGCCCGGATGGTAGCGGCCCGGCACTCTTCAGCCTGGCGAACATGGTCAAACCGGGGACATTTGATCCGGAAAGCATGGTCGATATGGCAACGCCGGGGATCACCATATTTATGCAGGTGCCGTCTTATGGCGACGAACTGCAAAACTTTAAATTGATGCTGCAATCCGCACAGTACATTGCGGACGAAGTCGGTGGTGTGGTGCTGGATGATCAGCGCCGGATGATGACCCCGCAAAAACTGCGCGAGTATCAGGATCGCATTCGCGAAGTCAGAGACGCCAACGCCTGATCGCTGGTGTGTCGCAATATCTCCTGAACCCCCGCCTGTCGGGGGTTTTTTATCATTGATGGTGTGATATGGACTCTATTGAACAACAACTAACAGAACTGCGAACCACGCTTCGCCATCATGAATATCTCTATCACGTGATGGATGCCCCGGAAATCCCGGATGCAGAATATGACCGCCTGATGCGCGAATTGCGCGAACTGGAAGCTCAGCATCCTGAGCTAATCACCCCCGATTCCCCCACGCAGCGTGTTGGTGCCGCGCCACTAACGTCCTTCAGCCAGATCCGCCATGAAATTCCCATGCTGTCGCTGGATAACGTATTTGATGAAGAGAGCTTTCTCGCCTTCAACAAACGCGTACAGGATCGCCTGAAAAGCACTGACGCATTGACCTACTGCTGTGAACTGAAACTGGACGGGCTGGCAGTAAGCATTTTGTATGAAAACGGCGTGCTGATGCAGGCGGCAACGCGTGGCGATGGCACAACCGGTGAGGACATCACCACTAATGTGCGGACTATCCGCGCTATTCCGCTTAAGCTTCGCGGCGATAATATCCCCTCACGCCTTGAAGTGCGCGGCGAAGTATTTCTGCCGCAGGCCGGGTTCGAGAAGATCAACGAAGAGGCCCGCCGTACTGGCGGCAAGGTATTTGCTAACCCGCGTAATGCTGCGGCAGGCTCTCTGCGCCAGCTCGACCCGCGCATTACAGCGAAGCGACCGCTCACTTTCTTTTGCTACGGCATTGGCATCCTGGAAGGGGGCGAATTGCCGGATACCCATCTGGGCCGTTTGCTGCAGTTTAAAGAATGGGGATTGCCGGTCAGCGACCGGGTAACGTTGTGTGATTCCCCCGAGGCTGTGCTGGCGTTTTACCATAAAGTGGAAGCGGACAGGCCCACGCTTGGGTTTGATATCGACGGTGTGGTGATTAAAGTCAACTCGCTGGCGCTGCAGGAACAGCTGGGCTTTGTGGCGCGCGCGCCACGCTGGGCGGTGGCCTTTAAATTCCCGGCGCAGGAGCAGATGACTGTCGTGCGGGATGTCGAATTTCAGGTCGGGCGCACTGGCGCCATTACCCCCGTGGCGCGCCTTGAGCCGGTGCAGGTGGCGGGCGTGCTGGTCAGCAACGCGACCCTGCATAATGCGGATGAAATCGAGCGTCTGGGGCTGCGGATTGGCGATCGGGTAGTGATCCGTCGCGCCGGTGATGTTATCCCGCAGGTGGTCAACGTTATCCTTTCAGAGCGCCCTGAGGATACTCGTCCTGTAGAATTCCCGACCCACTGTCCGGTGTGTGGTTCTGATGTGGAGCGCGTTGAAGGTGAAGCGGTAACGCGTTGCACTGGTGGATTGATCTGCGGCGCTCAGCGCAAAGAGTCGTTGAAGCATTTTGTTTCACGCCGGGCGATGGATGTCGATGGCATGGGCGATAAAATCATCGACCAACTGGTGGAAAAAGAGTATGTCCATACGCCGGCAGATTTGTTCAAACTGACGGCGGGTGTGCTGACAGGTCTGGATCGCATGGGGCCGAAGTCGGCACAAAACGTGGTGGATGCGCTGGAAAAGGCGAAAGAAACCACCTTTGCCCGTTTCCTGTATGCGCTTGGCATCCGCGAAGTGGGTGAGGCGACAGCAGCCGGGTTAGCCGCGCATTTCGGCACTATTGAGGCACTGGCGGCGGCATCGATTGAAGAACTGCAAAAAGTGCAGGATGTCGGCATTGTGGTTGCCACGCATGTTTTCAACTTCTTTGCCGAAGAGAGCAACCGCGACGTCATTCAGCAGCTTCGCGATCAGGGCGTGCACTGGCCTGCGCCGGTGGTTATTAACGCCGAAGAGATAGACAGCCCGTTTGCCGGGAAAACCATCGTGCTGACCGGCAGCCTGAGCCAGCTCTCTCGTGATGAGGCGAAAGCGCGACTCACTGAGCTGGGCGCAAAAGTGGCGGGCAGCGTGTCGAAGAAAACCGATCTGGTAATTGCCGGTGAAGCAGCGGGTTCTAAACTTGCCAAAGCGCAGGAACTGGGGATTGAGGTCATCGACGAAGCCGAAATGCTGCGGCTGCTGGGGGCGTAATGTGGACCGCGAACAACTTGTCGAGATAGCCAACACAGAAATGCCGTTCGGCAAATACAAAGGCCGCAGATTGATTGATTTGCCGGAAGAATATCTGCTGTGGTTTGCCCGTAAGGATGAGTTTCCGGCCGGGCATCTTGGTCAGTTGATGGAGTTTACACTGCTTATCAAAACTGAAGGGCTGACACATCTGGTTCAGCCCCTGAAAAAGCCGCGTTAAGCGCTGGCCTGTTTCTGCTGTAGTTTTTCGGTGGTGCGTTTGTAACGACGCGCCAGCACAGCGCAGACCATCAACTGGATCTGATGGAAGATCATCAGCGGCAGCACCATCATCCCAATCATCGATGTCGGGAAGAGAATATTGGCCATCGGGATGCCGTTGGCCAGGCTCTTTTTCGAACCGCAAAAAACAATCGTGATTTCGTCTGCTTTGCTGAAGCCGAATTTGCGCGCCACCACCACGTTGACCACAATAACCAGCGCCAGCAATACCAGGCTGACGACCACGATAAACAGCAGCGAACCCATACCGACTTTATGCCAGATACCATTCACCACCGCTTCGCTAAAGGCGGAGTAAACGACAAACAGAATCGACGTTTGATCGGTTTTGGCAATCCACTTTTTATTCCGGTTGACCCACTCGCCAATCCACGGGCGAGACAGGTGACCGAGTACGAAGGGCAGCAGCAGTTGCAGCATGATTTTACCGACCTGCTCCAGGCTGCCTTCCGCGCCATGAATGTTCATCACCAGCCCAACCAGCAATGGCGACAGGAATATCCCTAACAGGCTAGACGCGGACGCGGAACAAACGGCCGCCGCGACGTTACCCCCTGCCAGCGAGGTAAAAGCAATCGCAGACTGCACCGTCGCGGGCAGGATACACAGATACAAAAACCCGGTATACAACGCCGGATCGACATCCACCGGCGCCCATTTCGCAAACAGCACCCCTAAGACAGGAAACAGCACAAACGTGCTGCACATTACCCACAGATGCAGCCGCCAGTGACTTCCCCCGGCAATAATGGCAGCCCGTGACAGCTTTGCCCCGTGCATAAAGAACAACAGGGCGATAGCCGCCGTCGTCAGACCTTCGAAAAAGGGAACAAAACTGCCCTGAGCGGGGAAAAATGAAGCCAGCAGGACGGTGACAATCAATGTGAGCGTAAAGGGATCCAGAATACGAAACAGTTTCATAAACACTCCTCAAATTCGATAACACTATTGTGCGTTGTCTGGTTTGAGAAATAAAACGGTATTCTTGTCTTCTTCATGCCAGGAGAGCAGGGGAGGCAGAGGGCGAGCAGGTAAAAAGGGTGTCGACTGCTCGCATTGATAGCGGCGGTATCAGATGTAAATATCGATCTGATACTGACTGGCTGCGCTAGTACCGCCAGTGGCTTTGACCTCTTGAGACTGCTGTTTTTGCTGCGCTTCCTCGGCCTGCTTACGTTGTAACTGGGCAAGCTGCGCCTGCAGCACTTTGATTTGCGCCTGAATCAGCTCCTGCTGTTTTTTCTTCTCTTCGACACTGGCACTGGAGTTAGGGATATCTTTCAGCTGCTGTGTCAGCTCGCTAATCTTTTTCATGATGCGCGAGATTTGCGCTGCCGTATCGTCACCCTGCGGCGCGCTCGGCGTACTGCTTTGTATTGATGGTGTTGAAGTCAGAATGGTCGTCATAGCAAACTCCTTTTCTCGCCCTAAAATGGCAATATCGGCAGTTTGTTCAGGAACTTGAAGGATTTGTTGTTATTGGAGATAGCAAAAAGGCGCCTTTAGGGCGCCTTTTTACATTGGTGGGTCGTGCAGGATGACTCGCTTCGCTCGCCCTTCGGATCGTCGCCGCTGGCGGCTCCGTTGTCTCACTACGTTCGACCCGAACCTGCGGCAGGTTCGAATCGTTGAGATTGCAGACAGCAAAAAGGCGCCTTTAGGGCGCCTTTTTAC
>NZ_JMTB01000077.1 GCF_000734965.1 Trabulsiella guamensis ATCC 49490 | reverse complement strand
ACTTCGGTACTTCAATGATAAGAATTCGCTGGTGAGAAAGTGGTGGGTGATGACGGGATCGAACCGCCGACCCCCTCCTTGTAAGGGAGGTGCTCTCCCAGCTGAGCTAATCACCCACTTCTCATTCTTATCTACACGGCGGAGACTACTTAAAGTAGTGGTGGGTGATGACGGGATCGAACCGCCGACCCCCTCCTTGTAAGGGAGGTGCTCTCCCAGCTGAGCTAATCACCCCCGCTGTGTGGAGTCGCATTATAGGGAGAGTTGAAAATGAGTCAACGCATTTTCAAAAGAAATTGTCCGTTCGTCGTAAATTTAAACAAAACTCTCAATGAACCCTCCGCATGGCCTGATTTATAAACAAAAAAGCCAAAGCGAAGCGTCCGGGCGGGAACAACATTGAGGAATCAGACCACAGTGATAGAATACCACCCTGTTTCTCTATTCCAGGATTTGCCGGTTGTCGGCATCTATACCAACGTAAGGCCTTTTCATGAAAATCAAAACTCGCTTCGCGCCAAGTCCGACAGGCTATCTGCACGTCGGCGGTGCACGAACTGCTCTCTATTCCTGGCTTTTTGCACGTCATCATGGCGGTGAGTTTGTGCTGCGTATCGAAGATACCGATCTCGAACGCTCTACGCCAGAAGCTATTGAAGCCATTATGGATGGCATGAACTGGCTGAGCCTGGAATGGGACGAAGGCCCGTATTTCCAGACCAAACGTTTCGACCGCTACAATGCGGTAATTGATGAGATGCTGGAAGCGGGTACCGCGTATAAATGCTATTGCTCTAAAGAGCGTCTTGAAGCACTGCGCGAACAGCAGATGGCGAATGGCGAGAAGCCGCGTTACGACGGTCGCTGCCGCCATAACCATGAACATCATGCTGATGATGAGCCTTGCGTGGTGCGGTTTGCAAACCCACTGGACGGTTCCGTGGTGTTCGACGATCAGATTCGTGGTCCCATCGAGTTCAGTAACCTTGAGCTGGATGACCTGATCATCCGCCGTACCGATGGTTCCCCGACCTACAACTTCTGCGTAGTGGTTGATGACTGGGATATGGAAATCACCCACGTGATCCGTGGTGAAGATCATATCAACAACACACCGCGTCAGATTAACATCCTGAAAGCGCTGAATGCGCCAGTACCGATGTACGCGCACGTTTCGATGATCAACGGCGATGACGGCAAAAAACTCTCCAAGCGTCATGGCGCTGTGAGCGTGATGCAGTATCGCGATGATGGCTATCTGCCGGAAGCGCTGCTCAACTATCTGGTGCGGCTGGGCTGGTCCAGTGGCGATCAGGAAATCTTCACACGTGAAGAGATGATCAACCTGTTCAGCCTGGGGGCGGTCAGCAAATCCGCCAGTGCGTTCAACACCGAAAAACTGCAGTGGCTGAACCACCACTACATTAATACGCTGGCACCGGAGTATGTAGCGACGCACCTGCAATGGCATATCGAACAGGAAAACATCGACACCCGCAACGGTCCGCAACTGGCTGAGCTGGTGAAACTGCTGGGCGAGCGCTGCAAGACACTGAAAGAGATGGCGGCGAGCTGCCGTTACTTCTATGAAGATTTTGCAGAATTTGATGCCGATGCGGCGAAGAAACACCTGCGCCCGGTTGCACGCCAGCCACTAGAAGTAGTTCGTGACAAACTGTCCGCCATTACCGACTGGACGGCTGAAAATGTGCATCATGCGATTCAGGAAACCGCCGATGAGCTGGAAGTCGGAATGGGGAAAGTGGGTATGCCGCTGCGTGTGGCAGTGACTGGCGCAGGTCAGTCGCCCGGACTGGACGTAACCGTTCACGCGATCGGTAAAACTCGCAGCATCGAGCGCATCAATAAAGCGCTCGCCTTTATCGCGGAACGCGAATCCCAGCAGTAAGCATCAGGCAACGATAACGGCAGGGCAGACCTGCCGTTATGAGGATGCTTCATCGGCGTCAGCAATACCCAGACGCGCCATAAATCCGCTAATGCCTTCTCGTGACAGCAATACCACCAGCCGCTGTTTTTCCGCGTCAGTCATTACCTGTAAAATATCAGCAACCTGCCGCAGAGCAGGATCGGCATCCTTCACGACATAATTCTGCACTGGCTCAGCAAGCTGATATTGTGTTGACCCACGGCGCAACGCTGGCGTGTTCGCCAGATATTCCCTGACGTGATGATCGATATGCACCAACCGCGCACGCCCACCTTTTACACCCGGAATCGTTTCTGTCTGCCAGCCCTGTTCGCGGATCCATCTGTTGACGGTCTGCTTTGCGATGCCGAGGCACTGGGCCAGCTCTTCAGTGGTCATTTTGCTATGTAATATTTTCATAGATGTTGTTAGCTTCGAATGCCCAGACGTTGTAATAACCCGGAGATACCCTCGCGCAGCAGCAATGACGTCAGATGCTGACGTTCTGCATCGGTCATCTCTTTGGCGAGAGTCAGTAGAAGTGAGTCAAAGCTGTTGCTGGCGGGATTCACCGTGGCCGCACCGTTAGCTGCTCTTTGCGCGCTGCGGATAAACTCTCTCACTCTGTCATTAACATGCACCAGGCGTGCCTTACCGCCCTGGACACCGGGGCGAGGAGAGGTTTCCCAACCTTCCTTTCTCACCCATTTGTTAATGGTTTGCCGGCTGTAACCGGTCAGATGAGCAATTTCCTCCGGCGTCATTCGTTCCTTGAGCATAGTATTTCCTGACTGGAAGTGTGGGAATTAGTGGTTCCTGTTATAGCATCATTTTAATAGAAAATGTGACAGCTTTTCGTACCGTCTGCGAAGCGGCTCGCAATGTCATTCATTTGTCTGCTTTTTCAGCGATTGAAATGGGGGGAGATATTTTGCCGTTGACACCTGGCAATGGAATTCATATTATGCCGCCCGTCAACACGACAGCTTTACGTGTCGGGGCTATAGCTCAGCTGGGAGAGCGCTTGCATGGCATGCAAGAGGTCAGCGGTTCGATCCCGCTTAGCTCCACCAAATCCTGCTCCCATCAGATTTGGTACGTAAAACCCCCGTGGGGCTATAGCTCAGCTGGGAGAGCGCTTGCATGGCATGCAAGAGGTCAGCGGTTCGATCCCGCTTAGCTCCACCAAATTTAAGAACCCTCGCTCAGGCGAGGGTTTTCTATTTCTGTTATCCTTATTACTCAGACGCCTTAACATAAATCACTCATTCCTTCGGCAGCCGCAAAAACCAGGAATTTTTCGCATGCGTGTAAACTTGATTCGCGCAATTAATGAACATACTATCTGGGCCGCTAATCCCGCACGGCCCAGGAATATTTGTTAATCATCATGCGTATCCTTCTGAACGACCCCACTAAAAAGTTTCTGCTGGCGCTGGGTCTGTGCCTGCTTTTTATTCCGTTTTCGCGTTTTATCTCGCCCCGGGCAATCATCGACGGTAACAGCATTTATCTTGCCTGGTTGCCGCTAAGCGTAATGCTGGCAATCATGATGTTATTTGGCCGCCATGCGGTGTTGCCCCTCATCGTCGGGTTGTCGCTGAGTAATGACTGGATGCTGAATCTGCCGTATCCCCAGTCAGTGGTATTGATCGCCTGTCAGCTCTCCGGTGTATTTGTGACCAGCGCGTGCATCCGCCTGCTGATAGGGCGGCGCTGGCGGTTTGGTCTGCCGGGCAAAAACGTCGGCGTACGGATTTTCTGGTTCGGATTCATTTCGCCAGCGATAATAAAATGCTCAATGTATTTGTCAGGGGAATATATGGACTTCCCTCTGACTGTCTCCAGCTATTTTGAATCCTCGTCAGTGATCTACACGATCGTTGATGTGCAGAGCCTGGTCAGTTCAGTGCTGATTTTCACCATGCTGTTCTATTATCCGATGCGTATGATCCTCAACCCGCGCTATGCACGGGCCTTCTGGATCCGTAACGTACGGCCCAGCATCACGCGCCCGCTCCTGTTCTTTACTCTCTACTGGGCGCTGGCTTTGACGCTGGTGTTAATCATCCTTTGCTCGCCCTACGAGTCTGACTATATTGCCGGTTACCTTGTTCCGGTGATCTTCATTCTCTATTTCCTTGCCGTAAGCCGGTTGAGCTGGCCCTTTCTCAATCTGACGTGGGCGGTTTCTGTCTTCTTGCTGGTGGCCTATAACAAAAATTTCCTGCACGGTGTGGATACTGAGTATTCGCTGGCGTTTATTCTCTCGGTGCTGATCTCTTTTACGATTTGTATTCTGTTCATGTCGCAAATCTATTTTCGCAGCGACGTGCTGAAGCATAAGTGGCAAAGCCAGGCGATGCAGGATCCGCTCACCGGTTTACCTAACCTGCGCGCGCTTGAAAACTTTTTAGCCTTGCATCAGAAAGTCAGCATCTGTTGCCTGCGAATAGGCAATCTGGATTTTCTCAGTCGCCACTACGGGATGATGATGCGGGTACACTGCAAGCGCACTATTATCAGCGAATTGCAGCCCTTGCTCGGTGCGGAAGAAAAACTGTATCAGTTACCGGGGAGCGAGCTATTTCTGGTGCTGGAAGGGCCAGAGACTATGTCGCGATTGACGCATATCGTCGATTTTCTCAACAGCCGCCCCATCTACTGGAACAATACCCGTCTGGAGCTGCAGTTTGGCGCGGCCTGGGGGATTGTGGACGGGCTGGAGGGCGAAGATTTGCACCATACGTTGGGGCAACTGAGCTGGCTGTCCGAGGAGGCCTGTCATACGCAGCACGTACTGGCGCTGGACAGCAGTCAGTCGACGGTCTCTGACCAGACGACAGGGCCTGTCCTGCTGCTCAATCGTATTAAACGCGCGCTGGAAGGCAACGGTGTGGCGCTTTATGCGCAGCCTATCGTGGATGCGCAAGGGAGGGGATATCACGAGATCCTCACCCGTCTGGTCTGTGACGGCGAAATCATCACCCCCGATCTTTTCATTCCGATGATTGCACAGTTCAACCTGAGTAAACGGTTTGACATGCAGGTACTGGAGACGTTGTTTACCTCGCTGCATGCACATCCCGGTCTGCATTTCTCAGTCAATCTGTTACCTTTTACGCTGATGCAAAAGGAGAGCGCGGCAGAAATCATTGCTCTGTTTGAGCAGCACGGCGTGGATGCGCAAGCCATTACTATCGAAATTACTGAAGAGCAGGCCTTTTCTAATTCGGAAACCAGTGTTAAAAACATCCAGAAACTGCATGATTTTGGCTGCCGGATTGCGATTGACGATTTCGGCACTGGCTATGCCAACTATGAACGATTGAAAACCCTGCAGGCGGATATCATCAAAATCGATGGCTGCTTTGTGCGTGACATCGTGACGGACTCGATGGACAGCATGATTGTGAAATCGATTTGCGACATGGCGAAGGTGAAAAACCTGACAACAGTGGCGGAGTTTGTCGAAACCGAAGAGCAGCGAGCGCTGCTGCTGAAGCTTGGTGTAGATTATCTGCAGGGGTATCTGTTGGGGAAACCTCGACCTCTCAGCGAATTACTGGCGTAAAAAAACCGGCACGAATGCCGGTTTTTTTATTGCAGCGGCTTACAGAACCAGCGCGGCAATAGAAGCAGACAGTACGCTTACCAGCGTAGAGCCGTAGACCAATTTCAGACCGAAACGGGACACAACGTTACCCTGTTCTTCGTTCAGACCTTTAATCGCACCCGCGATGATGCCGATAGAAGAGAAGTTAGCGAAGGAAACGAGGAAGATAGACAGAATGCCTTCCGCACGCGGAGACAGCGTGCCAGCTACTTTCTGCAGATCCATCATTGCCACGAATTCGTTGGAAACCAGCTTGGTCGCCATGATACTGCCGACCTGCAGCGCTTCGCTCGCCGGAACACCCATTACCCAGGCAACCGGGTAGAAGATATAGCCAAGGATACCCTGGAAGGAGATACCCAGTACTGCCGCGAACAGGGCGTTCAGACCAGAAATCAGCGCGATAAAGCCAATCAGCATCGCCGCGACAATAATCGCTACTTTAAAACCTGCCAGGATGTATTCACCGAGCATTTCGAAGAAGCTCTGACCTTCATGCAGATTAGACATCTGCAGGTTCTCTTCACTCTCTTCCACGCGGTACGGGTTCACCAGCGACAGAACGATAAAGGTACTGAACATGTTAAGTACCAGCGCAGCAACCACATATTTTGGCTGCAGCATGGTCATGTACGCACCGACGATAGACATCGACACGGTGGACATCGCCGTCGCCGCCATGGTGTACATACGGTTGCGGGACATCTTGCCGAGAATGTCTTTATAGGCAATGAAATTTTCTGACTGACCCAGAATCAGGGAGCTGACCGCGTTGAAAGATTCCAGTTTCCCCATACCGTTGACTTTAGACAGCACGGTCCCGATGGCGCGAATGACAATCGGCAGAACACGGATATGCTGCAAAATACCAATCAGAGCAGAGATAAAGACGATCGGGCACAGGACTTTCAGGAAGAAGAATGCCAGGCCTTCGTCGTTCATTTTGCCGAAGACGAAATTTGTCCCTTCATTGGCAAATCCGAGCAGTTTTTCAAACATTTCGGAAAAGCCTTTTACAAATCCAAGGCCGATATTTGAGTTCAGGAAGAACCAGGCCAGTAAAACTTCAATAACAAGTAATTGCACAACGTAGCGGATGCGAATCTGTTTACGGTCATGGCTGACCAGCAACGCAAGAATCGCTACCACAACAAGCGCGAGGACAAAGTGCAAAACGCGGTCCATATTTGCTCCAAATATGAGGCAGGTTAAATTTCCGTGCACATTCTATGCAACAAGCTAAAAGAAAACGAGATCCAGGCCGCATTATAATAACAGCCTGTGAGTAAACTATGAGAAAAGTGATCAGGCATACATTTTTGTTATGTTTGGTAAATGTATTAAAAGTTGTGTTTTTGTTCTAATCTTGATAACAAGGTAGCATGTGACAGAACACCTTGCCCGCACCTCATTTAAATTCAGCCCAGCTTATCGTTCATAGCTATCAGAGAAATCATTATCACCTTTCTAAATGAACTTGATAATCATTCTCATTTTAGTAATATGAAACATAGCAAAGGCTATATTTCAGAGGCAGAAAATGACAAACAGTCGCGTTGAGAACAGTCGTGGTCGTGCAGCGCGCCGAATGAGGCTGGCGCTGATGGGGCCGGCATTCATTGCTGCCATCGGGTATATTGACCCAGGTAACTTTGCGACCAACATTCAGGCGGGCGCCAGCTTCGGCTACCAGTTACTGTGGGTGGTGGTATGGGCAAATCTAATGGCCATGCTTATCCAGGTGCTGTCTGCAAAGCTCGGTATTGCCACCGGGAAAAACCTCGCTGAACAAATTCGCGACCACTATCCACGTCCGTTGGTCTGGTTTTACTGGGTTCAGGCGGAAATCATCGCGATGGCGACCGATCTCGCGGAGTTTATCGGTGCCGCTATTGGATTTAAGCTCATTTTAGGTATTTCACTTTTGCAGGGCGCTGTGCTGACCGGTATCGCAACCTTCCTGATTTTGATGCTGCAACGACGCGGCCAGAAACCGCTGGAGAAAGTGATTGGCGGTCTGCTGTTGTTTGTCGCCGCAGCGTATATCGTGGAACTGATTTTTTCTCAACCCAGACTGGCGCAGCTTGCCAAAGGGATGGTCATCCCGTCATTACCCACCAGTGAAGCAGTATTCCTTGCTGCCGGGGTGCTGGGGGCGACCATCATGCCGCACGTCATCTATTTACACTCTTCGCTGACGCAACATCTTCACGGCGGTACGCGTCAGGAACGTTACAACGCTACCCGCTGGGACGTCGCGATTGCCATGACCATCGCCGGTTTTGTTAACCTGGCGATGATGGCAACAGCAGCGGCGGCATTCCATTTTAACGGCCATACAGGTATTGCCGATCTGGATGAAGCCTATCTGACGCTGGAGCCACTGCTCAGCCACGCGGCAGCGACAATATTCGGTCTGAGCCTTATTGCCGCAGGGCTTTCTTCCACGGTGGTGGGGACTCTGGCAGGGCAGGTGGTGATGCAGGGATTTATTCGTTTCCATATTCCGCTGTGGTTCCGTCGTGTCGTCACCATGCTCCCTTCATTTATTGTGATTTTAATGGGGCTTGACCCGACCCGTATTCTGGTCATGAGTCAGGTTTTACTCAGTTTTGGTATTGCGCTGGCACTGGTTCCGTTGCTGATTTTCACCAGTAATAAGTCGTTAATGGGTGATTTAGTGAACTCTGAATTAGTGAAACG
Source organism: Trabulsiella guamensis ATCC 49490 (assembly GCF_000734965.1). GTDB lineage: Bacteria > Pseudomonadota > Gammaproteobacteria > Enterobacterales > Enterobacteriaceae > Trabulsiella > Trabulsiella guamensis. Next base: position 39,412 of record NZ_JMTB01000077.1, on the reverse strand, counting down.
CACAGGCTGGACTATTGTTGTGTTGGTGGTCGCATTGAACGCCTGGCTGTTGATAGGCACCGCACTCGGACTGTAAGAAGGTCCTTAAATCTCTGGCTTTCCGTCGGCCTGGCCATGTGAAATCCACGCGCCAGGCATTTCTTAAACCTTTCACAACCATTTTGTGATCTTCTTATATAAGACCATTTCACTGCGTCCGGCGTGATCTCGCTGGCATTCTGTACTGACTAAATTTCACCCGTGGGCTGATGACAGCGACCACTAACGTTAAACAGTACAGACAATATGAAAAACATTTATATCGCGACCGAAAATGCCTTCTTACGCTCAGGACTGGTTGAACTGGCGCAGGAATCCGACATTACCCTTCAGCCCGCGAAGATTGATGAGCCAGGTTTCATTGACGCTCTTGAGAAAGACGATGCGGTCATTGTCCATATCGACAGAAACACACCGGCTGAATACTTTGATTACACCATGCGGATTAACGAAAAGTGCCGTCTGATGCTGGTACTCAACAATCCGAACCTGATGTACATCTGTGATGCGAGTGTTATCACCACTTCAAGAAGCTCACTCAAAGAGCTGATGCGGGCTGTGGGTGTGCTGATGAGCAACAAGAAGCTGGAAAACCAGATGCGAGTGTGCCTGACGGCGAAAGAGAAAATTATCCTGCGTGAAACGATGAACGGCCAGAAAGTTGACCAGATTGCGAAAGTGCTGAACATGTCGCCGAAAACGGTTTATACGCACCGGGCAAATGTTTTCAGCAAACTGGGAGGCAGCAGTGTAAACGCCATTTACTCGCTGAAAAACAGAATTATGAAAGAAATGACCGTTTGATTTCTTGTTTGATTTTTTTATTGCAGTAGTAGACCGGTTGCCAGAGTCCAGTTACCTTCGGACTCTGGCTTTTTTTTACCTTAGTGGCGATGCCCATGACCACGGCCACGCCCGCGATGGTCATCACGGTCACGCCAGCCTTCGCGATAACCACGTTCATATGCGTTGCGCTTATCCCAGCCGCGATGGAGACCATTGTCATGTCTCCACCAGCCTCTGTCACGCCATTCATAGTGACGATGCCAGTAATCCCGGTCGCGCCAGCGTCCGCCGTCCCAGTAGTTACCGTAATTGTCACGATCGCCAATTTGTAATTTTATTGATGGCACCAGGGTGATTTCGCCAGCACTGGCAATCAGCGGTGCTGATGAAGCCAGCAGTACTGCTGCAAGAATCATTGACCTGAACATACTCTTCTCCTTCACGATCGGGGCCATGCGCGGCCTGTTACCGTAATATTACGAGGTGGTAAACCCTCTTATCATCGGCAACATTCTGAAACATGCAGTGAGAGCATTTTTTGCTAAAGAAAAATCTACTTCTCCGTATTCAGGATTGTCTCAATTGCGGCACGTTCTTCTGCGGTAAATCGTCGGTTCGCCAGCATGCCCACCGCATCATCCAGTTGTGCAGTTTTACTGGCGCCAATCAGTACGGAGGTAATTTTCTCATCGCGCATCACCCATGCCAGCGCCATTTGCGAGAGTTTCTGTCCGCGCTGTGCCGCCAGGGCATTCAACTGACGCACCTTATGCAATTTCTCTTCCGTAATCTGCTCGGGGTTAAGAAAGCGACTGCCGCTGGCCGCGCGCGAGTCAGCGGGTATACCGTTCAGGTAACGATCGGTCAGTTGCCCGCCTGCCAGTGGTGAGAATGCGATGCTGCCGACGCCTTTTTCCTGCAGGGTATCCAACAGGCCGTCCTCCACTCTGCGTTCAAACATGGAGTATTTCGGCTGATGAATCAGACAGGGCGTTCCCAGGTCGTCGAGGATCTCAATCGCTTCCCGGGCCAGCGCAGCCGGGTAGTTCGACAGCCCGACATACAACGCTTTACCCTGGCGAACAATATGATCCAGGGCGCGCATGGTCTCTTTCAGCGGCGTCTCCGGGTCCGGGCGGTGGTGATAAAAGATATCGACGTAGTCGAGCCCCATGCGTTTCAGACTCTGATCGAGGCTGGCGATCAGATACTTACGCGAGCCCCAGTCACCGTACGGGCCGTCCCACATGGTGTATCCCGCTTTCGTTGAGATGATGAGCTCATCACGCCAGGGGAGAAAATCTTCGCGCAGGATGCGACCGAAATTGCTCTCCGCCGAGCCAGGCGGTGGACCATAGTTATTTGCTAAATCGAAATGGGTGATGCCGAGATCGAACGCATGGCGCAACAGCTGTCGGCTGTTCTCCACCTGCGTCACATCGCCGAAGTTATGCCAAAGCCCAAGAGAGATAGCCGGAAGCTTAAGTCCGCTGTTCCCGCAGCGGCGGTAGTCCATACTCTGATACCGCGCACTATTTGCCTGGTAAATCATCCTCATCTCCACAAATCGTCAGGGTGGGTAAGCACTTACACTAATGAATGTTCAGTCTGGAGTACACTGCTGATATTCGTAAAGCTGACGTTCCACCGGCTATCTCCGATACATCCTGGACAGCATTAGCGCTTCTCCAATACTCAAATTTATCTTAACAGAGGAGGTAGTGACGCTATGCAACTGACTTACACTATTGGTGATTATTTACTGGATCGTCTCTCTGCGCTGGGCATCGACCACCTGTTTGGCGTCCCTGGCGATTATAATCTGCAGTTTCTCGATCATGTCATTGCCCATGATTCTGTGTGTTGGGTTGGTTGTGCGAACGAACTGAACGCCGCTTACGCGGCCGACGGCTATGCCCGTATTCAGGGGGCTGGCGCTCTGTTAACTACGTATGGCGTTGGCGAACTGAGCGCCATCAACGGCACCGCAGGCAGTTTTGCTGAGTATGTGCCGGTACTGCATATCGTCGGCGCGCCACGGACGTCATCACAGCAACGCGGTGAATTATTACATCATACGCTCGGTGACGGAAACTTTAGCCATTTTTATGAAATGAGCAGGCCGGTGAGCTGTGCGCAGGCGCAACTGACCGTTGATAATGCCTGCCGGGAAATCGACCGGGTACTGCAGGAAATGATCGCCCAGCGCCGTCCTGCCTATCTGATGCTGCCTGCGGATGTCGCCAGTGCGCCGACGTCGCCGCCGGGTTGTCCACTGACTATTGCGTCTTCAACGGTGGATGACAATCAACTGGCTGAATTCAAAGAACAGGCACGCCGCCTGTTAAGCAACAATCGCCGCGTCGTATTGTTAGCTGATTTTCTGGCCCAGCGTTTTGGCCTGCAGCAACAGCTTCAGCAGTGGGTGGATTCGCAACCGTTGCCGCATGCCACCATGCTGATGGGTAAAGGGCTCTTTAACGAACAGCATCCGGCTTTTATTGGTACCTACAGCGGTGTCGCCAGCGACAAACAAACCCGTGAAATTGTGGAAAGCGCCGAAACGCTGATCTGCGTCGGTACCCGTTTCACCGATACCCTGACCGTCGGCTTTACGCATCAAATCAACGTTGAAAAAACCATCGATCTGCAGCCCTTTGCGGCACGGATTGGTCATCGCTGGTTCAGTGGTCTGCCGATGCACCAGGCGCTACTGGCGTTGATTGAGGTTACCGCCTCACTGTCCTCGCAATGGATAGTACCGCACTATTCGAGCAGACCAATCGCCAAAGAGAAGCAGGGCGACCTGACGCAGAAAAATTTCTGGAGCACGATACAAGAACAGTTACAGCCGGGAGACATCGTACTGGCCGATCAGGGCACCTCGGCGTTTGGTGTGGGCGCGCTGAAACTTCCCCGGGATGTCACGCTGATTGTCCAGCCGCTGTGGGGTTCGATTGGCTTCACGCTGCCCGCCGCTTTTGGCGCGCAAACCGCCGCTCCGGACAGACGAGTGGTGTTGATCATCGGCGACGGCGCCGCGCAATTGACGATTCAGGAGATAGGCTCAATGATGCGCGACGACCAGCGACTGGTTATCCTGCTACTGAACAACGAAGGCTACACCGTTGAGCGGGCCATTCACGGGCCGGAAGAACGTTACAACGACATTTCGCTATGGAACTGGACGCAACTGCCGCAGGCGCTCAATCTCGACAGCCAGGCGCAGTGCTGGCGTGTCACTCAGGCGGTACAACTGAAAGAGGCGTTGACCCATAGCGAACGGCGCGACCGGTTAACGCTGGTGGAGGTAATGCTGCCCCGAATGGACATCCCGGATTTCCTTCGCGTGCTTACGCAGTCCATCGAAGCGCGCAACCAGACCGCATAATCACTCACGCCGCTGCGCCATCATTACCGGTTTCCCTGCCAGCAATAGCCAGGCTGGCAGCATTACGATACACAGCAGCGGCAACAGGGTTGTATCCGGAACCACGACGGCGGCCATGAACAAACTGAGCCAGCCGTCGCGCGTAACCACCAGTACCAGCCCCAGGATGGCGCAGGAGACAGTAATAGCCGCTGGCACCGCGTCCACATGGGCATGCAGCATCAGCCCAAGGGCGACGGCGACAAACACTGCCGGGAAGATGCGCCCGCCGCGAAAACCACTGGCGGCGGCAATCACCAGCGCCGCCAGTTTCACTAGCGCAATGAGCATAAAATCGGACGCTGTCAGCGTCTGACTGAACGCCAGTTGCTGCATCTCATCCAGCCCCTTAAACAGCGTGATATGCCCGCCCACCACGCCCAGCAGACCGAGCAAAAAACCGCCCAGCGTGAGGATCAGTATCGGGTTTTTCAGGCGATGCAACAGGGTATGCATACGTGGCAGACACCAGACGGCAACCATCCCGACAGCGATAGCGATAATGGCGACGATTGCCCCGCTGAAGATATCCACGATACGCATCTGTCCGTAGTGGGGGATCGGCAGTGAAAAATGGGGCTGAAAAAAGAGACTGGTCGTCAGGGCACCTGCGGCGGCGGCGAGCAGCGGCGCAAACAGGCGATCCCATAGCGGGGCGTCGCCGTTGCCGCTCAGGGTTTGTGAAAAGACCAGCGCTGCGGCGACCGGGGTGCCAAACAGCGCGCCAATGGTGCCTGCCGCGGCGAGGATCGTCCAGTCGAGAGCGTTGACACGTGGGAACACGCGCGCGCCAATGGCCACCGCCAGTGCAATGTTCACCGACATGATCGGGTGCTCCGGCCCAAGACTGACGCCGCCCGCCAGCCCGAGAATCAGCGCGAGGATCAAGCCTGGCAGTGGACCTGTGTCGGTCGGCGCGCCAATCAGCGGCTCCAGCGCCGGATCCGGCCCTGCATGTCCCGGGCTGTAGCGGATCACCAGACCCACAGCCAGCCCTGTCAGCGTCAGCATCACCACGATCCAGACGTGGGAATCAAGTCCAACGCCGAGTCTGAGCGGGAATGTTTGCCAGAGAATGGTTTGTACGAGCGCGGCAACTTTCATCACCGCGACTAAAATCAGGCTGGATGCGATACCAATCAACAATGCCGGCACGGAGAGCAGCAACATGGTACGGGCTCGCGGATGGAGCATGGTGATTTCCTTTTAGTTTCAGTGTACAGCACAGTGCGCCCGTTTGCGGGAGGCGTCAGTGCAAATGGTGCTGAAACGATAAACGTAATCTGTGACGCAGATCGATAATCCTGGGGCGCTTGTACGGCGGGCGTTGTCGTTCTGGCGTCATGAATTTACAGTGTTTGCAGAAAAGTATTCTGACTTTAGCGGAGCAGTAACAGAATGACAAAGTTTGCGTTAGTGGGTGATGTCGGCGGTACCAATGCGCGTCTGGCGCTGTGTGATATGACCAGCGGTGAGATTTCACGGGCCAAAACGTATTCCGGGCTGGATTACCCCAGTCTGGAAGCGGTCGTACGGGTGTATTTAAAAGAGCACGATGTGGCGGTCGAAGATGGTTGTATCGCCATTGCCTGTCCCGTCACCAGCGACTGGGTAGCGATGACCAACCATACCTGGGCGTTTTCAATCGCAGAAATGAAAAAAAATCTCGGTTTTTCACATCTTGAAATTATTAATGATTTCACGGCGGTATCGATGGCAATTCCGATGCTGAAAAAAGAGAATCTGATTCAGTTCGGCGGTGCAGAACCGGTTGACGGCAAACCTGTTGCCGTATTTGGCGCGGGAACCGGGCTGGGTGTCGCGCATCTGGTGCATGTTGATAAGCGCTGGGTCAGTCTGCCGGGCGAAGGCGGTCATGTGGATTTCGCACCCAACAGCGAAGAAGAGGGCATTATCCTTGAGGAACTGCGTGCGGAGCTCGGTCACGTTTCTGCTGAGCGGGTGCTCTCCGGGCCGGGGCTGGTCAATCTCTACCGGGCGATTGTGAAATCAGACGGTCGTCTGCCGGAAAACCTGCAACCGAAAGACGTCACTGAGCGGGCGCTGGAAGATAGCTGCATTGACTGTCGTCGCGCGTTGTCGCTGTTCTGCGTCATCATGGGTCGGTTTGGCGGCAACCTGGCGTTGACGCTGGGCACTTTTGGGGGCGTATACATCGCGGGCGGGATTGTGCCGCGCTTCCTCGAGTTCTTCAAAGCCTCGGGTTTTCGTGGCGCGTTTGAAGACAAAGGGCGCTTTAAGTCCTACGTGCAGGATATTCCGGTTTATCTGATCGTCCACGAAAACCCGGGGCTTCTCGGTTCCGGCGCTCACCTGCGTCAGATCCTCGGGCAATACCTCTAAGTCTTTTACCCGGCAGGCGCTGGCCCGCCGGGTATTCCTCACAGATGCATCAACTGGCGAAATTCTTTCACTTTGCTGCGGCTGACAGGCACCTGAAAATCGAGATCCCGAAGGCGCAGAATATAAGTGTTGTTAAACCACGGTTCGATTTCGCGGATCTTATTCAGGTTCACGCAAAAGGATCGATGGCAGCGGAAAAAGTGTGACGGCGGCAGTTTGCTGCAAAATTCAGTGATATTCATCGGCATCACGAAGGATTCGCGCTTCGTATAAACAAACGTCATTTTCTCGTGCGCTTCCGCATAATAAATATCGTTGATGCTGGTGACGATAATCTTCTCGTCTTTGATCAGGTTGATGGTATCGTTTTCCCATGCCACGCCGGGCGTGCTGGTGCCCGACTGTTGCTGCCAGGCATTTTCCAGCTTTTGCAGCATATTAATGATCCGCGACTCCTGATACGGTTTCAGAATGTAGTCGAATGCTTCCAGTTCGAAAGCTTCCACCGCATGTTCTTTCCACGCAGTGATAAACACAATAAAGGGCTTATGGGCAAACTGGCTGATATTTTGCGCCAGCAATACGCCGTCCAGCGAAGGGATATTGATGTCGAGGAAAATGGCGTCCACTTTGTTGTGCTGCAGAAACTTCAGCACATCCAGCCCGTCGTCGAACGTGCCGATGATTTCCATCTGGCTGTGTTCTTTGATAAGCCAGGTCAGTTCCTGCTGGGCGAGGAATTCATCTTCAACAATAATGACTTTCATATGAACTCCGGATCAGAGTAACAGCGGGGAGGGCGTCGCGACAGGCGAACGCTGGTTCGGCACATAAAACGCAATCTCGGTTCCCGGCTCAAGACGACGAATGTGCAACCCTTCGCCATACAACAGTTTCACGCGGTGATGGACGTTCAACAAACCGATTTTATTGCCCGGCATCTCGTTGGCTTCCACCCTTTCCACCACACTCGGGTCAATGCCGTTGCCGGTGTCGCGAACACTGATGCGTACCCGGTGACCGCACTCGGTCACGCCAATCGTCACCACCCCTTTACCCTTGCAGGGCTGAATACCGTGAACGATGGCATTTTCTACCAGAGGCTGGATCAGCAGGCTTGGGATCACACAACTGACCTCATCATCAATGTCGTAGATCACCGTCAGCTTGTCACCGAAACGCGCCTGTTCTATCGCGATATAATCTTTTATCTGGTAAAGCTCTTTCTTGATATCAATCTGTTCATCGTCTTTTAATTCAATGTTATAGCGCAAATAGCGCGATAAATTGAAGATCAGTTGCCGCGCGGTATCGGGGTTCAGGCGAATCGACGATGAGATAGCGTTGAGCGCGTTAAACAGAAAATGGGGATTTATCTTGCTTTGTAGTGCGCGTAACTCTGCCTTATTTGCCATTTCGCGTAACTGTTCGGCGCGGGAAACTTCCAGTTGGGTGGAAATAATCTGCGACAGGCCAATCGCCATCTCCTGTAACGACGAGGTAATCTGGTGCGCGTGGCAGTAATAGATTTTCAGTGTGCCAGTGACGATGCCTTTTTCCCAGAGCGGGATGACCAGCATTGAATGAATTTCCGGCGTGCGGTGCGCTTCATCATTGTTTTTAATGATAATTTCCCCGCTGTTGATCGCCTGGCGGGTCGTCGGGCTGACGATGTCGTTGCTGTTGCGGTAGTTGTTTTCCCCGACGCCGACGTAGGCCAGCACGTGCTCGGTATTGGTAATAGCGACCGCATCGGCATTGATATCGCGACGGATGATATCGCAAACCTGACGCAGCGATTCGCTGTTCACATGGCGAAACAAGGGCAGCGTTTTGTTGGCGATATCCAGCGCCAGCTTGGCCTGACGCGCGGCGCTGGCCTCTTTTTCCCCTTCCACGCTTTGCACCAGCAGAACGATAAACCCGATGCAGACACTGCCGAGGATCATCGGAATTCCGATTTTGGACACAATATCAATGCCCAGTGCCGTGGTGGGCGCCCATATTACTACCAGAATCATCGTCAACGATTCGCACACCATACCGCCCAGAATCCCTGCCTTCCAGTGCTGCGCTTTTGGCACACGGCGATGGATCCAGCCTGACAGCACGCCTGCCAGGATACTGGTGATAAAGCAGGGCACCGCTGTCACGCCGCCGATGTCGATAAGATAACGATGCGTCCCGGCAATAAGGCCGGTGATCACCCCCACCCACGGGCCGAACAGAATTCCGCCGGACATCACGGCGATGATGCGCACGTTGACCAGCGACCCTTCCACCGGCACGCCGGACCAGGTGCTGAACAGGGCGAACAGCGAGAAAATGGCGGTGACTGCCAGCAGTTCTTTCGACGTGTGGGCGGATTTGTGCAGCAGCTCGCGGAACAGGCGGATACGGATCAGAAAGAACAGACAGATCAGCATCAGTGCCGCCCGATCGAAGACCGCGAGCAGCATGGTGAATATTTCGTGCATGGGGACGCCATCGGTAATGCAGGGAAGGGGTATGATAGAAAACCTCGTGCCGAATGACCAGCTATCCCGCACCGGGCGCATAAACCGGAAAAACCATAAATTTAAAAGGGGATTGTCAACGAGTTTCCGTTGTGCAGGGAAAATGCGGCAATCGCGAAAAAACAAAGTAAGAATTCTGATGTTATTGTGTTAATTAAAAATTTCTTTTTGCCGATTTGCGGAACATCATTGTTATTTCGCTGGCTGAACATGTTCCTCTTTTGCAGCTGCGCAATTATTTTTTGTTCATCCTCTCGACAGCAGGAAATTTTTCAGCGTATTTTCTAAAGACGCCACACACGTGGCAGCGTCGCTCGGACGGTCCGGGCGCTAACGTTACTCCGAGGAATCTATGGCTGACTTCAGTCCTGAACGCCGTTTTACGCGTATCGATCGTCTCCCTCCGTATGTTTTTAATATTACTGCCGAGCTGAAAATGGCTGCGCGTCGGCGTGGCGAAGATATTATCGATTTCAGTATGGGCAACCCTGATGGCCCGACACCGCCGCATATCGTCGAGAAACTTTGTACCGTGGCGCAACGCCCGGACACGCACGGTTACTCGGCATCAAGAGGTATTCCCCGCCTGCGTCGGGCCATTTCGCGCTGGTATCTGGATCGCTATCACGTTGATATCGACCCCGAGACCGAAGCGATTGTTACCATCGGCTCGAAAGAGGGGCTGGCGCATCTGATGCTGGCGACGCTCGATCACGGCGATACCGTGCTGGTGCCGAATCCCAGTTATCCGATTCACATATACGGCGCAGTGATTGCCGGCGCGCAGGTGCGCTCGGTGCCGCTGGTGGAAGGCGTCGATTTCTTTAACGAACTGGAACGCGCGATCCGCGAAAGCTACCCGAAACCGAAGATGATGATCCTCGGCTTCCCGTCAAACCCGACGGCGCAATGTGTTGAGCTCGATTTCTTTGAGAAAGTCGTCGCGCTGGCGAAACGCTATGACGTGCTGGTCGTTCATGATCTGGCTTACGCCGATATTGTTTACGATGGCTGGAAAGCGCCGTCAATCATGCAGGTACCCGGCGCGCGAGATGTCGCTGTGGAGTTCTTCACGTTGTCGAAAAGTTACAACATGGCAGGCTGGCGCATCGGTTTTATGGTCGGCAACCCGGTGCTGGTCAACGCGCTGGCGCGTATCAAGAGTTACCATGATTACGGTACCTTTACGCCGCTTCAGGTGGCGGCCATTGCCGCGCTGGAAGGCGATCAGCAATGCGTACGCGACATCGCCGCCCAGTATAAACGACGCCGCGATGTGCTGGTGAAGGGGCTGCACGAAGCAGGCTGGATGGTCGACATGCCGAAAGCGTCGATGTACGTGTGGGCGAAAATCCCGGAACCGTACGCGGAAATGGGATCGCTGGAATTCGCCAAAAAGCTATTGAAAGACGCGAAGGTCTGCGTTTCGCCCGGCATTGGTTTTGGTGACTACGGCGACACGCATGTCCGTTTCGCGCTGATTGAAAACCGCGATCGTATTCGCCAGGCGGTGAGGGGCATTAAGGCGATGTTCCGCGCTGATGGTCTGTTGCCTGCAACGGCAAAAACATCAGCCGAAGAGACGTCATAAAACGCAAACAGGAGCCAGATGGCTCCTGTTTTTTTTGCATTATGCTCAGTTTAGATCATCAGGGCAAAGGTACCGGCCCAAACGATGACCATAAAAGAAATGCCCATAAAGAAATATTTCACGTCTCACCACTCCGCGTTGTACTGATACGCTCAAGTAACTGATTATAGAGAGCTGACACCAGCCCGAAACCGTTTTAGGAATACTCCCGGTTTCGCTGTGGCACCACCTCGGAATTCTGTGCGATCTCGCTCCAGACGGCGCTAATGTACGCCTAAAAATGAGGGGTAGCAAGAGGGATTTTTTTATTTATTTTTAGCGACTTACAACTGTCGTGATTCGGCGACAGATTAATTTCGCAGAGTAATATATTGCATTCGGGCGACGCTTCGAAACGGTAAAAAAGGGCTGAATTACCTTATTGATTTCGCGGGTATTTCGGCCGCTGTCTGTCAGATTTTCTCGATCCACTCTGGCGGGTAGTGCGCAGGAACAAACCGCAGCGTTAACAACATTAACCCTGCCACGCAGAAGGCGTGAAAAGTCCAGTCCATAAGATAATTGCCGCTGAGACTGCGCAGCACGCCGGAAAGGTATGGTGAGAGCCCGGCAATGATAAAACCAATGCCCTGCATAAAGGCGACCAGCCGTCCGGCAATCACTGGATGAGAGGCGTGGTCAAGCGCCAGGACCAGGCAAAGCGGAAACGCGCCACCGAGGCCAAAGCCGCAGATAACCGCCCAAAAAATGGACATATGCAGCGGGGCGGCAATAAACCCACAGAAACCGATCATCTGCAGGAGGAGAGCGAGCATCAGCAGAAATCGGCGATCCTGACGGCGCGCCAGCATCGGCAGGATTAGCGCTCCCGCAGTTTGCCCGACAGTCATCAACGCCAGTAATGTGCCGCTGAACTGGGCGCTGGTGCCAAGCTGAATGTAATACGGCGGCAGCCAGGCGATCAGGCTCGCGTAGCCGCCATTGATGACGCCGAAATAGAGCCCCAGGGTCCACGCGCGGGGATGAAAAGTGATACGCACGCGTGTCGATGCTGTTTTTTGTTCATCCTGCGCCAGCGATTTGCTGTTCGGCCACCAGCCGATCAACGCGATAACGGCGGGCAACGCCCACCAGGCGAGTGATCGATGCCAGACATCGCTGTGCGCGGCGAGCCACGGCGTCAGCGCGGCGCCGAGGCCGCCACCGCCCATCAGCGCGGCGGACCACAGACCCATGACCTGCGGCATACGGCGATGAAAAAGGCGTTTGATGACCGTCGGCATGACCACCTGAATGATCCCTATGCCGATCCCGCCGAGCAGCGCGCTGCTCAGCAGCACTACGCTTTGCGGCGCCAGTTCGCGCAACAGTGCGCCCGTAGCCACCATCAGTAAGCTCAGCGCTACACTGTTGCGCTCGCTGATGTGCGTGTTGATCCAGCTTCCCGCCAGCGCCAGCCCGCCCATCGCCACCACCGGTAACGCAGTGAGCAGGGCGGCGACGGTAAAACTCATCCCGCTGGCGGCGCGCAATTGCGGCAGTAGCGGCCCGACGGAGGTCAACAGCGGCCGCATATTGAGACCCATCAGCACCAGAACCAACAGCATCAGACCAAAACGTGGTGTTTTATTCATGACTGTTTTTGTGCCCATCGCGCGTACAGCGCAATACCGTTTGCCTGTGGACGGTGATAAACCGGCAGCGATTGTTGCTCTGTGGGTTGCTGTAACTGCTGATAGATGGCGGCAGTAGAGAGACTGAAACGTTCACCATCGTTGTTGCTGTTGGCAAAATACACTTCCCGCACGCCAGTAAGATACATCGCGCTCAGGCACATCGGGCAGGGTTGTCCGCTGGCATACACAGTACATTCGCGCAGTGCCGCGCTGCCTGATCGGGCGGATACCGCCCGTATCCCGTTCAGCTCCGCATGGCCAGTGGGATCGTCATCAAGATGTAATGTATTCACGGCTTCCGCCACCACTTCACCCTTGCGCACAATCACCGCGCCAAACGGACGTCCACCCTGCTCAACATTCTTTTCTGCCAGTGTCAGCGCTTGTTGCAGGTAGTCATCATGAGAAGGCATCGTTTACTCCTGTCAGAAAGGTTTGGTTGGCAAATACTTACCATCAAGTGTAATCACCGCCCGCTCGCCACCGTCCGGGTCAGCAACCTTTTTCACATCCAGTTTGAAATTGATGGCGCTGATGATGCCGTCGCCAAATTTCTCGTGGACCAGCGCTTTCAGCGTCGTGCCGTAAACCTGCAACATTTCGTAGAAACGGTACATTGTGGGGTCGGTGGGCACACGATCATCAATGCTGCCGCGCAGCGGAATGGTCTGTAACAGCAGGATGGCATCGTTGTCGAGCTCCAGCTTCTCTCCCACCAGGCGTGCAGCGTCTGCCGGCAAAGCATGCTGGCCCAGCAGTGCGGCGGTAACAAACGCTTCGGCTAAACCGGTACCGTCAGCGAGCTGGGCGAAAGTCAGATCTTTCTTCGCTTTAATGAGCAGGATCTGGTCAGCCAGTGCCAGACGAATATCGCGATTAATTTGTGACTGAATCATGTAAAACCTCTGATGATGTATGGAATAAAAGGGTTATGCCGCAGACGCCGGACGATAAGGCATGGCGCGTGTCTCCGGGTTTTCTGCCAGCGATACGAACTGGCGGGTCACGCCGTCATAAGCTGTGATTTCGCCGCTCTCGATGTCATATACCCAGCCATGCAGGGCGATGCGTCCTTCTTCGAGCGCCAGACGTACCGAAGGGTGAGTCTGAATATTGGCCAGTTGGGCGATGACGTTTTCGCGTACCATTGAGGCGGTTTTGTCATGCAGGTTCAGGTGCTCCCGCGCTTCATTAACCACCCGGGCGGAGTCGGCGTAGCGCAGCCAGTGACCGACAGCAGGCATGTTGTCGAGGCAATGACAACCGGCAATGGCGGTCATGGCGCCGCAGTCGGAATGGCCGCAAATCACAATGTCTGAGACCCGCAGCGCGGCAACCGCGTACTCTACTGAGGCGGTGACGCCGCCGGGTTCCGGGCCGTACGAGGGCACGATATTCCCGGCGTTGCGGATCACAAACAGATCGCCGGGTTCGCGTTGCGTCACCAGTTCGGGCACCAGGCGGCTGTCTGAGCAGGAGATGAATAGCGCGCGTGGGTTTTGCTGTGTGGCAAGGCGTTTGAATAAATCAGCACGTTCAGGAAATGCGTCACGCTGAAATTTCAGAAAGCCGTCAATAATCTCTTTCACGATAAATCCTCTGTCTCGCTATGCGATGACGAGAAGGCTACGCGGATCATTCCATAAGATAAAAGACTCATTTATGATGGAGTCTATTGGAAAAACTTATAGGTGGTCAGATGCTGTTCCGACATATCCATTATTTTCTCGCCGTCGCCGAACACCATGGTTTCACGCGTGCGGCTGCGGCGTTGCATGTCTCGCAACCCGCGCTATCGCAGCAGATAAAACAACTGGAGAGCTTACTGGGCGCGCAGTTGTTCGATCGTACCGGACGCAACACCCGGCTGACCGATGCGGGCGAGGCCTGGCTTCGCTATGCACGAAACGCGCTGCAGGCGCTGGAAGAGGGAAAACGGGCGATTCATGATGTCGAAGATTTAAGCCGGGGTTCGTTGCGTGTTGCCGTCACGCCGACCTTTACGGCGTATTTCATCGGGCCGCTGATTGCCGCGTTTTACGCACGTTACCCCAATGTGACGTTGCAGCTGCAGGAGATGTCGCAGGACAAAATTGAAGAGCTGCTGGTCAATGATGAACTGGATGTGGGGATCGCGTTTGATGAAGTGCACTCGCCGGATATCGACGCACAGACGCTGCTCACCGAAACGCTTGCTCTGGTCGTGGCCCGTCATCATCCGCTGGCGCAACAAAAATCTGTCGGGCTGAGTGTGCTTAACGAGGAAAAACTGATTCTGTTGAGTGCGGAATTCGCTACGCGCGAACAGATTGATCGCTACTGCCGTCAGATGGGATTACGCCCGCAGGTGGCGATGGAAGCCAACTCGATCAACGCAGTATTATCGCTGATCCGCCGGACGCCGTTATCGACGCTGTTACCGGCCGCCATTGCGGTGCAGCGCGATGATTTGATTGCGGTATCGCTGACACCGCCATTGCTGGAAAGAACCGCGGTACTCATGCAGCGCAAGGGAGCCTGGCAGACCGCCGCCGCACGTGCGTTTGTGGCGATGGCGCTGGAGGAAGCGGACAAAGTAGCGCTTCCTCCGAAACGCCAGCAAGGGAGTGATTAATACTTCAGGGTCGAGAGGGAATCTTTACCGGCCTGAGCGTATTTATCTTTGATGTCTTCCGTCGCGTTAAAGGTCGAAATCATCATTTTCCCGTCCATGGAGGAAATCTGCATCACGTTGAAAATCTTCGCGTCAACACCTGGCGTTGTCATCTCCAGACGGGCCATTTTTTTACCGTCGATAGTCATCTCAGAGACCACCGGTGAGAAGGTGTTCATTTGGGTTTTCAGTGCGGTCATTACCTGCGGGAGCAACGCTTCGGTCACACGGTTTTCGGTTACTGCGAACGCGAGCGTCACTTTGCCACCTTCGCTTTCCACATACCAGGCTTCCTGCGGACGCTGACCCGGGTTGGTGTATTTTTTATCCATCAGATCCTTCGGCATCTTCACGAAACCTTCCGGCAGCACAATAGAGGCTTTGCCGTCGAGGATTTTGGTGGCGTTACCGGTGTCTGCGGTGTCGGTGCTGTCACAGGCGGAGAGAAACAGCGCAGAGCTGATCAGCAGTGCGCTAAACATGGCGTTGATTTTCATTGGTTAACTTCCTGTAGTGTTGTTAAGTCCATTGTCAGACCCACGGTCAGTGGTTGAAAAAGGATGCTCACTTTATCAGCCATATTGCAAGAATTTATCTTAAATCGTTGAGTCAGTCCGAAAGCAGATCTGTTGTGATCTGGTCTGCGCAGACGCTGTCGCGCCGCCGGACTGTAACAAATCGTAACTCTTTTTGATCCCGCCACGGCTTTTACCTCCATCGGGGTATGCTCCTGTCCTCCTTCCTCACATAACGTACGTAATAGATGGGTACGCAATAAATATAAGAGTTTTTGATAGATCCCTGAGCCTTGCAAGGAAGTCGTCATGGTGGATGTTACACGTCGCGGCATGTTAACCGGATCCTGGCGTAATGCCGTTCCGGCCATCCGTCCCCCCTGGAGTGGTGGAGAAGCGGATTTTCTCGCGCGCTGTACCCGCTGTGACCGCTGTGTCGAGCACTGTGAAACCGGCGTGCTGAACCGTGGATCCGGGGGGTACCCCACCATCGATTTTCTGCGCGGCGAATGCTCCTTTTGTTATGCCTGCGCGAAGGCCTGCCCCGAATCTCTTTTTTTGCCGCGCCACACCAGGGCATGGGAACTCACGATAACCATCGGAGAACGCTGTCTGGCGCAACAGTCCATCGACTGTCGCCATTGTCAGGATAGCTGTGATGCATCGGCGATTGTCTTTCGTCCCGGGATGAGAGGTATCTGGCAACCGGAATTAAATCAACAAACGTGCAATGGTTGTGGCGCCTGCGTCACCCGTTGCCCGGTCAATGCAATAACGGCGGAGTATAGCCATGGAAACGCTCTGGCAGGTTTGTAGCCTTGTGGTTCAGGCAAAGAATCAGCAGGTTCCTGAGATCAGCAACACGCTGAACGGGCTACCTGGTTGTGAAGTCGCAGTTTTTGATGTCGCAAGCGGCAATCTGGTGGTGGTGGTTGAAGCGACGGAAAGCCAGATGCTGTTAGACACTATCGAGTCGGTACGCAACACAGAGGGCGTGCTGGCGGTTTCGCTGGTATATCACCAGCAGGATGAGCAAGGTGAGGAAGCACCATGAAACTCAGTCGTCGTAGCTTTATGAAAGCTAACGCCGTTGCGGCCGCTGCGGCGGCTGCCGGTCTCAGTGTTCCCGGTGTTGCACGCGCCGTGGTGGGGCAACAGGAAGCCATTAAATGGGATAAGGCGCCATGCCGCTTTTGTGGTACCGGGTGTGGCGTTCTGGTCGGTACGCAAAATGGCCGTATTGTCGCCTGTCAGGGTGACCCCGATGCCCCGGTAAACCGTGGCCTGAACTGCATTAAGGGCTATTTCCTGCCCAAAATCATGTACGGCAAAGACCGTCTTACTCAGCCGTTGCTGCGTATGACCGACGGTAAATTCAATAAAGAAGGCGAATTCACCCCGATCAGCTGGGAACAAGCCTTCGACATCATGGAAGAGAAGTTTAAAACCGCGCTGAAGGAGAAAGGTCCAGAATCGATCGGCATGTTTGGTTCCGGTCAGTGGACCATCTGGGAAGGTTACGCGGCAGCGAAACTGTTCAAAGCCGGTTTCCGCTCCAACAACCTTGATCCTAACGCCCGCCACTGTATGGCGTCGGCGGTAGTGGGCTTTATGCGTACCTTTGGTATGGACGAACCGATGGGCTGTTACGATGATATCGAACATGCCGACGCGTTTGTGCTCTGGGGGTCGAACATGGCGGAGATGCACCCGATTTTGTGGTCGCGCATCACCAACCGCCGACTGGCCAATCCGGACGTTACCGTGGCTGTACTTTCAACCTTCCAGCACCGCAGCTTTGAACTGGCTGACAACGGTATGGTCTTCACGCCGCAAAGCGACCTCGTGATCCTCAACTACATCGCCAACTATCTGATTCAGAACAATGCGGTGAACCAGGATTTCCTCGACAAACACGTCACCCTGCGTAAAGGGACGACGGATATCGGCTACGGTCTGCGCCCGAACCATCCGCTGGAGCAGAAAGCGAAAAACCCTGGCGCCGACACCTCCGAGCCGATGACTTTTGAGGATTACAAAGCATTTGTGGCGGAGTACACCCTTGAAAAAGCCACCCAGATGTCCGGCGTGCCTGCCGATCAGCTGGAAAAACTGGCGCAGCTTTATGCTGACCCGAAGAAAAAGGTCATCTCCTACTGGACGATGGGCTTCAACCAGCATACCCGTGGCGTCTGGGCCAACAACCTCGTTTACAACCTGCACCTGCTGACCGGCAAAATCTCTCAGCCGGGTTGCGGGCCGTTCTCACTGACTGGCCAGCCTTCGGCCTGCGGTACGGCGCGTGAAGTCGGGACCTTCGCCCACCGTCTGCCGGCTGACATGGTGGTGACCAACGAGAAGCATCGTGAAGTCACTGAGAAGCAGTGGAATATTCCGGCAGGGACCATTCCGCCGAAAATCGGTCTGCACGCCGTGGCGCAGGATCGCGCGCTGAAAGACGGCAAGCTGAACGTTTACTGGACCATGTGCACCAACAACATGCAGGCCGGTCCGAACATCAACCAGGAGCGTATGCCAGGCTGGCGCGATCCGCGTAACTTTGTGATCGTTTCCGATCCGTACCCGACGGTGAGCGCGCTGGCGGCGGATCTGATTCTGCCTACCGCTATGTGGGTAGAAAAAGAAGGGGCCTACGGTAACGCCGAGCGTCGTACTCAGTTCTGGCGCCAGCAGATCAAAGCACCGGGCGAAGCAAAATCCGACCTGTGGCAGATTGTCCAGTTTGCTCGTCGTTTCAAAACCGAAGAGGTGTGGAGCGAAGAGTTGCTGGCGAAGAAACCAGAACTGCGTGGCAAAACATTGTTTGACGTGCTGTTTGCGAACGCTGAAACCACCAAATTCCCGCTCACTGAGCTGGCGGAAGGGCAGCTTAATGACGAGTCCCGTGACGTTGGTTTCTATCTGCAAAAAGGGCTGTTCGAAGAGTATGCCGCCTTTGGTCGCGGACATGCCCATGACCTGGCGCCGTTCGACGATTACCACAAAGCACGCGGTCTGCGCTGGCCGGTCATCAACGGGAAAGAGACGTTGTGGCGATACAGCGAAGGCAACGACCCGTACGTGAAAGCGGGCGAGAGCTACAAGTTCTACGGCAAGCCGGACGGCAAAGCGACTATTTTCGCCCTGCCGTACGAGCCGCCCGCAGAAGCGCCGGACAGCGAATACGATCTCTGGCTGTCAACTGGGCGTGTGCTGGAGCACTGGCATACCGGCAGTATGACTCGCCGTGTTGAGGAACTGCACCGCGCCTTCCCGGAAGGGGTGGTGTTTATGCACCCGCAGGATGCGAAATCACGCAATCTGCGTCGTGGCGACAAGGTAAAAGTCATCTCCCGCCGTGGCGAAGTGGTCTCCATCGTCGAGACGCGTGGTCGTAACCGTACGCCGCAGGGTCTCGTGTATATGGCGTTCTTTGACGCCGCACAGTTGACCAACGCACTGACGCTGGATGCGACAGATCCGATCTCGAAAGAGACGGATTACAAGAAGTGCGCCGTTAAACTGGCAAAGGTGTAACGTATCATGTCCCGGGTCGTGAAGTCGCAAGGTCGTCGCCGCTTTCTGCGTGATATGGTTCGCGCAGCGGGTGGGCTGACCGTCGTTGGCGTCGCGCTGGGTTTGCAACAGCAGACCGCGCGTGCCAGTGGCGTGCGGCTGCGCCCACCAGGCGCGCTGGCGGAAAATGCCTTTGCCAGTGCCTGTATCCGTTGCGGTCAGTGCGTTCAGGCTTGCCCGTACGACACCCTGAAGCTGGCGACGCTGGCGTCAGGGTTGTCGGCGGGGACGCCGTATTTCGTCGCCCGTGATATTCCCTGCGAAATGTGCGAAGACGTTCCCTGTGCAGTGGTCTGCCCGAGTGGCGCGCTGGACAGCGAAATTGCTTCTATTGACGATGCCCGGATGGGGCTGGCAGTCCTGCTCGATCAGGAAAACTGCCTGAACTATCAGGGCTTACGCTGCGATGTCTGCTATCGCGTCTGCCCGTCTATCGATAAGGCGATTACGCTCGAACTGGATCGCAACATGCGCACTGGCAAACATGCCCGCTTTATACCGACTGTCCACAGCGATGCCTGTACCGGCTGCGGGAAATGCGAGAAAGCCTGTGTGCTGGAACAGCCGGCAATAAAAGTGTTGCCGCTGTCGCTGGCGAAAGGGGAACTGGGGCACCACTACCGTTTCGGTTGGCTGGAGGGAAGCGATGGCAAACCGTAAATGCGACGCTGGCCGTGAAGCGCTGGCGAAAAAAGGATGGTGGCGCAGTTACAAATGGCTGGTGTTGCGCCGCGTGAGTCAACTGTTGATCCTCGGCATGTTCCTGAGCGGACCATGGTACGGCATCTGGATCCTGCGCGGAAACTACAGCGGCAGTCTGTTGCTCGATACCGTGCCGCTTACCGATCCGCTGATGGTTCTGCAAAGCCTCGCCAGCGGTCATTTGCCCGCCGTTCTCGGGCTAACCGGTGCCATTATCATCGTACTGTTTTATGCCATCGCAGGGAAACGACTGTTCTGCAGTTGGGTCTGCCCGGTGAATCCGATTACCGATCTCGCCAGCTGGCTTCGTCGCCGGCTCGATATCAGCCAGTCCGCCACCATTCCCCGTTATCTGCGCTATTTGCTGCTGGTGATGGTGCTGGTGGGCGCAGCGATCACCGGCACGCTCATCTGGGAGTGGATAAACCCGGTGTCGTTGACAGGGCGTAGTCTGGTGTCCGGGTTTGGTACTGGCGCGTTTCTGCTGCTGGCGCTGTTCTTGTTTGATTTGCTGGTAGTAGAACATGGCTGGTGTGGGCATCTTTGCCCGCTGGGGGCGCTGTATGGCGTGGTGAGCAGCAAAGGCGTGCTGACGGTGTCAGCGAAAGGGCGTGGTAAATGTTCGCGCTGTATGGATTGTTTTCACGTTTGCCCGGAGCCGCATGTGTTACGTGCTCCGGTTCTGGATGAGCAAAGTCCGGTGCAGATCACCGGCCGCGATTGCATGACCTGCGGCCGCTGTGTGGATGTCTGCCCTGAGGATGTATTCACAATAACTACACGATGGAGTTCGGGAGCGAAATCATGAAAAACCATGTCCTGATAAAGGCGTTTAGTCAAGGGATGGCGGCGCTGGCCCTGGTAGTAAGCGGGATGGTTTGGGCGGCGAATGGTGTGGATTTCAGCCAGTCGCCTGAAGTGTCGGGAACGCAGGAAGGGGCGATCCACATGCCGAAAGAGCAGGAGCGGATGGCGCTGAACTACGTCAACCAGCCGCCGATGATCCCGCACAGTGTGGATGGCTACCAGGTAACCACTAACACCAATCGCTGCTTACAGTGTCACGGTGTGGAGAGTTACCGCACCACAGGTTCGCCGCGCATCAGCCCGACCCATTTCATGGACAGCGACGGTAAAGTGCTGGCTGAAGTGTCGGCGAGCCGGTATTTCTGCCTGCAATGCCACGTGCCGCAGACCAATGCCGCGCCGATTGTCGAAAATACATTTACCCCGTCGAAAGGGTTCGGGAAGTAAGAGGCTGCTATGGAAACATCGAACCGTAAACCGGGAATTATTCGACGCCTCTGGCAATGGTGGCGGCGACCGAGCCGCCTGGCACTGGGAACGCTGTTGCTGACAGGGTTTATCGCCGGGATTATTTTCTGGGGTGGATTCAACACCGGCATGGAAATGTCTAATCGTGAAGAGTTCTGCATCAGTTGCCACGAAATGCGCAATACCGTTTATCAGGAATATATGGAAACGGTGCATTACAACAACCGTAGCGGCGTGCGTGCAACCTGTCCGGATTGCCACGTTCCGCACGAGTGGGCACCGAAAATGTTGCGCAAGATCCAGGCAAGCAAAGAACTTTACGGAAAAGTGATGGGCCTGATTGACACGCCACAGAAGTTTGAAGACCATCGCCTCACGATGGCGCAGAACGAATGGCGTCGAATGAAAAACAACAACTCACAAGAGTGTCGGAACTGTCACAACTTCGAATTCATGGATCTGACGATGCAGAAAGGTGTGGCAGCGAAGATGCACGATCAGGCAGTTAAGGACGGGCAAACCTGTATCGATTGCCACAAGGGTATTGCACACAAACTGCCGGACATGCGTGAAGTAGAGAATGGATTTTAACCCATGCTTGAAGTGGTAACGTTGTACTGCGAACGAGACGACAGGGTACTGTTTAGCGACCTGTCGTTTGAGGTCAACGCAGGTGAGTGGGTGCAAATCACCGGCGGTAATGGCGCGGGCAAAACAACCTTGCTGCGCCTGCTGACTGGGCTATCGCGTCCCGATGACGGGGAGGTGCTCTGGCAAGGAACGCCAGTCTCCCGACAACGGGATGTGTTCCACCAACAACTTCTCTGGATAGGTCATCAGCCGGGTATTAAAGCCCGGCTGACCGCGCTTGAGAATTTACGTTTTTTCCACCACGACAGCTCCTTGCAGGCCTGCTTTTCCGCGCTGGCGCAGGCAGGGCTGGCCGGTTTTGAAGATATTCCCGTTAATCAACTTTCCGCAGGCCAGCAGCGCCGCGTTGCCTTGTCGCGCCTGTGGCTGAGCCGCGCACCGCTGTGGATCCTCGATGAGCCGTTTACCGCCATTGATGTTACTGGCGTTGAACATCTGACCGCGCAGATGAGCGCCCATACGGAGCAGGGTGGCATGGTGATCCTCACGACCCATCAGCCGCTTCATGTCGGCGACGATAAACTGCGCCGCGTCGCCCTGACGGGAGGTGCGGCATAATGTGGCAAATTTTCCGACTTGAGCTACGGGTAGCGTTTCGTCACAGCGCGGACATCGCAAATCCGTTATGGTTCTTCTTAATCGTTATCACTCTGTTTCCGTTGGGTATTGGGCCTGAACCGCAACTGCTGGTACGCATCACGCCAGGCGTAATCTGGGTCGCTGCGCTACTTGCCTCGTTGCTGGCGCTGGAACGTCTGTTTCGCGATGACCTGCAGGACGGCAGCCTTGAGCAACTGATGTTGTTACCGCTGCCATTACCAGCGGTGGTGCTGGCTAAAGTGCTTGCGCATTGGGTGGTGACCGGACTACCGCTGATTATCCTCTCTCCGTTGGCGGCTTTGCTGATGGGCATGGATGTTCACACCTGGCAGGTGATGGCGCTGACGCTGTTGCTGGGAACGCCGACACTGGGTTTCCTCGGCGCGCCAGGCGTCGGGCTGACGGTCGGTATCAAGCGTGGTGGCGTATTACTCAGTGTGCTGGTGTTGCCATTAACCATCCCACTGCTGATTTTTGCGACAGCGGCGATTGACGCCGCGACAATGCATCTGCCGGTTGACGGCTATCTGGCAATACTTGGTGCGCTGCTGGCAGGCAGTGCAACGTTAAGTCCCTTTGTGACTGCAGCAGCGTTACGCATCAGCATGCAGTAACTGGATGCGAAAGGATTGGGTGACAACTATGTGGAAACAACTTCATCAACTGGCGATACCGCCCCGACTCTATCGGCTCTGCAGCGTGCTTATTCCCTGGTTCGCCATCGCCAGCCTGTTGGTACTGCTGACAGGCTGGATCTGGGGATTCGGCTTCGCGCCCTCGGATTATCAGCAGGGACAAAGCTACCGCATTATTTATCTGCACGTCCCGGCGGCTATCTGGTCGATGGGGATTTACGCTTCCATGGCGATCGCAGCGTTTATCGGCCTGGTGTGGCAAATGAAAATGGCTAACCTTGCCGTCGCCGCGATGGCCCCGGTCGGTGCCGTTTTCACCTTCATCGCACTGGTCACGGGATCTGCCTGGGGCAAACCCATGTGGGGGACCTGGTGGGTATGGGACGCCCGCCTGACCTCTGAACTGGTGTTGCTGTTTCTCTACGTTGGTGCCATCGCGCTGTGGTACGCCTTTGAAGACCGCAAAATCGCCGGGCGTGCGGTCGGGATCCTGGTGCTGATTGGCGTCGTCAATCTGCCGATTATTCACTACTCCGTGGAGTGGTGGAATACGTTGCATCAGGGGTCGACCCGCATGCAGCAAAGTATCTCCCCGTTGATGCGTACGCCGCTGCGCTGGTCAATTGTGGGCTTCCTGCTTCTTTTCGTCACCCTTACCCTGATGCGAATGCGTACCCTGATTTTGCTACAGGAGCGCCGTCGCCCGTGGGTCAGCGAGCTTATCGCTAAGCGAGGTCGCTTGTGAACAGCGCATTTGCATCCTGGTCTGATTTTTTTGCCATGGGCGGTTACGGCTTTTATGTCTGGCTGGCCGTCGGTTTTACTGTTTTTCCCCTGCTGGCGCTCTGTTTCCATAGCTGGGCGCAGCATCGCGCCATTTTGCGTGGGCTTAAGCAACAGCAGGAAAGGGAAGCGCGCATGCGTGCCGCGAAAATGCAGAAGGAGCTTGCATGAATATTCGTCGTAAAAACCGTTTGTGGCTGGCGCTCGCTGTGCTGGCGGGTTTAGCCCTGACGGCAACGCTGGTGCTCTACGCCCTGCGTTCGAATATTGACCTTTTTTATACGCCTGGCGAAATCGTCTACGGCAAGCGCGAGACGCACCAGTTGCCGGAAGTGGGGCAGCGTCTGCGCGTCGGCGGTATGGTGATGCCGGGCAGCGTGAAGCGTGATCCGGATTCGCTGAAAGTGACTTTCACTGTCTACGACGCGGAAGCAGAAATCAACGTCAGTTACGAAGGCATTCTGCCGGATCTGTTCCGTGAAGGGCAGGGCGTCGTGGTGCAGGGTGAACTGCAAAAAGGCGACAGCGTGGTGGCAAAAGAGGTGCTGGCGAAGCATGACGAGAACTACACACCGCCTGAAGTGGAAAAAGCGATGCAGGATAACCATCGTCGTCCCGCCAGTTTCTACAAGGAAAACGCCTCATGATGCCTGAAGTCGGCAATGCGTTGCTGTGTCTGGCGCTCGGCCTGGCGCTTTTGCTCTCCGGCTATCCACTGTTGGGTGTGGCAAGAGGCGACACGCGCCTGATGGCGATGGCGCGTCCGCTCGCCTGGCTGTTGTTTATTGTGGTCTGTGGCGCCTTTGCCATTCTGATCCACGCCTTTGTGGTCAATGATTTCACCGTGTTGTATGTCGCCAGCAACTCCAATACACAGTTGCCGGTCTGGTATCGCGTCGCGGCGACCTGGGGCGCTCATGAAGGCTCACTCCTGTTATGGGTACTGTTGATGAGTGGCTGGACGTTTGCCGTAGCTATCTTCAGCCGCGCGATCCCGCTCGATATCGTCGCGCGGGTGCTGGCGGTGATGGGCATGGTGAGCGTCGGCTTTCTGGTCTTTATCCTGTTCACCTCCAACCCATTTAACCGTACCCTGCCGGAATTCCCGATAGAAGGACGCGATCTCAATCCGCTATTGCAGGATCCAGGGCTGATTTTCCACCCGCCATTGCTTTATATGGGCTATGTCGGCTTCTCGGTGGCCTTTGCCTTTGCCATTGCTTCATTATTGAGCGGTCGTCTCGACAGCACTTACGCGCGTTTTTCTCGCCCCTGGACGCTGGCGGCGTGGATATTTCTGACGCTGGGTATTGTGCTGGGCTCTGCCTGGGCATATTACGAGCTGGGCTGGGGCGGCTGGTGGTTCTGGGATCCGGTCGAAAACGCCTCGTTTATGCCGTGGCTGGTGGGCACCGCACTGATGCACTCGCTGGCGGTCACCGAACAGCGTGCCAGCTTTAAAGCCTGGACGTTGCTGCTGGCGATCACCGCGTTTTCGCTCTGTCTGCTCGGCACCTTCCTGGTGCGTTCCGGGGTACTGGTCTCCGTTCACGCGTTTGCCTCTGATCCGGCGCGCGGGATGTTTATTCTGGCCTTTATGGTGCTGGTGATCGGCGGTTCCTTACTGTTGTTTGCGGTCAGAGGGCATCGCGTGCGGTCTCGGGTGAATAACGCGCTGTGGTCCCGCGAGTCATTACTGCTCGCTAATAACGTCCTGCTGGTGGCGGCGATGCTGGTGGTGTTGCTGGGCACGCTGCTGCCGCTGGTGCATAAACAGCTGGGACTTGGCAGTATCTCTGTCGGTGAGCCGTTCTTTAATACGTTATTCAGCGCGCTGATGGCACCGTTTGCGCTGCTGCTGGGTATTGGCCCGCTGATTCGCTGGGGACGCGATCGCCCCGGCAGATACAAAAAATTGTTCCTGCTGGCGCTGATGTCGACGCTGGCACTGTCGTTGCTGCTGCCGCTGTTGCTACAGGATCACATCATGGCAATGACCGTGGCCGGTCTGGCGATGGCGAGCTGGGTGCTGGTGCTGGTTTTTGCGGAAGTCGTCCTGCGCCTGAAGAAGGGCAACAAACTCACCGCCAGCTATTGCGGCATGGTGCTCGGGCATATTGGACTGGCGGTGACCGTGGTCGGTATCGCGTTCAGTCAGAACTATAGCGTGGAACGTGACGTACGCATGAAGGCAGGCGATTCGGTTGATATTCACAACTATCGCTTTATTTTCCGTCAGGTGGAAGAGCGTACCGGTCCGAACTGGCGCGGCGGCGCGGCGATCATCGACGTCACCCGTAATGGCAAGCCTGAAGCGACGTTGCATGCCGAAAAACGCTTTTATAACTCCAGCAGCATGATGATGACGGAAGCCGCGGTTGATGGCGGCGTGACGCGTGATCTGTATGCGGCGCTGGGTGAAGAACTGGATAACGGCGCGTGGGCGGTTCGCCTCTATTACAAACCGTTCATCCGCTGGATCTGGGCGGGCGGTATTCTGATGTCGTTAGGTGGCCTGTGCTGTCTGTTCGACCCGCGTTATCGCAGGAGGCCACATGAAGCGTAATGTTCTGCTGATCCCCTTTTTCATTTTCCTCGCCATTGCCGCGGCGCTGTTGTGGCAGCTGGCGCGCAATGCTGAGGGTGATACCCCGACGAATCTCGAATCGGCGTTGATTGGCAAACCGGTACCGGCGTTCCGTCTGGAGTCGCTGGACGAGCCGGGAAAAGTGTATGACGCGGCAGTGCTGACGCAGGGGAAACCTGTGCTGCTGAACGTCTGGGCGACCTGGTGCCCGACCTGCCGTGCGGAACATCAGTTCCTCAACCAGCTTGCCGCGCAGGGCGTGCGCGTGGTGGGCATGAACTATAAAGATGAACGGGCGAAAGCGATGACCTGGCTGAAAGAACTGGGTAATCCGTATGCGTTAAGCCTGTTTGACGGTGACGGCATGCTGGGACTGGATCTCGGCGTCTACGGCGCGCCAGAAACGTTTCTTATTGATGGCAAAGGGATTATTCGCTATCGCCACGCCGGTGATATGAATATAAAAGTCTGGGAACAGGAAGTGAAACCGCTGTGGGATCGCTACAGTCAGGAGGCGAAATCATGAGAGCGCTACTGTTCAGCCTGTTGGTGCTGTTTTCCGCTGTCGCCTTTGCGACGACTGACGTGATGACGTTTCGCGATGAGGCGCAGGAGCAACAGTTCCGGCAACTGACTGCCGAACTGCGTTGCCCGAAATGCCAGAACAACAGCATTGCCGACTCCAATTCCATGATCTCCGTTGACATGCGTCAGAAGGTGTATGAACTGATGCAGGAAGGGAAGAGCAAGCAGGAAGTGATCGATTACATGGTGGCGCGCTACGGCAATTTCGTCACCTACGATCCACCGCTCACGCCACTGACGGTGCTGCTGTGGTTGATCCCGGCGGTGGCGGTACTGGCGGGCGGATGGGTGATTTTTGCCCGTACGCGGCGCCGGGTGTTGAAAGCGAAAGATGAAGTTGTGCCACAGCCGACTGCTGCGGCACCGCTGAATTTATGGCTGCTGGTGCCGGGTGTGGTGGTGGCGCTGAGTCTCAGCGGCTGGGCTTACTACCAGGTCGGCGGCTATGCGAAGGTGCGAGTCTGGAACCTGGCGACGGCGCAAACCGATGAGCTGATGGGGCGCGTGCTTGATCAAAAAGCGAAAGCGCTTAACGTCGAGGAGATGTCACGTCTGGCGCTGGGGCTGCGGACGCAATTGCAGAATAAACCCAATGATGTTGATGGCTGGATGATGCTGGGGCGTATCGGGATGGTACTGGATAATGCCAGCACGGCGACAGATGCGTGGGGGCGCGCTTATGCGCTGGCGCCCACCAACAGTGAAGTGGCTGTGGGATACGCTCAGGTGCTGATCCGCTCGCCGGACAGCAATGACAACCGCCGCGGCGGTGAGTTACTTCGCGCGCTGGTGAAAACGAATCATGCTGATGTGCGGGTGCTTAGTCTGTATGCCTTTAACGCTTTTGAAGAGCAGCGCTACGATGAGGCGATTTCGTCATGGCAACTGATGCTGAAGCTACTGCCTGGCGGTGATCAGCGCCGCGCCATCATTGAGCGCAGCATCGCACAGGCAATACAACAGCGGGGTGGCAGCTAACGACTGTCAGCAAGAATTACTGAATGCCGCGCGTTTGCAGGAACAGGATCGTCGCGGCAACCCGTGAACGGACGTTGAGTTTGCGCAGCAGATTGCGAATATGCACTTTCACCGTCTGTTCGGAGATATCCAGCACTGACGCAATCTGTTTATTCGACAGGCCGCGCGCCAGTTCATGCAATACATCCAGCTCACGTTCGGTCAGGACGCTAAAAAGATCATTTGTGCCTCCGGCGTTCTCGCGCTCCTGCAGGTAAGCGAATACCCGCTCACTAAACGCATCGCCGCCGTTGGCGCTGTTGCGGATGGACTCCAGCAGCTCCTCCGGCTCGCCGTCTTTTAGCAAATAGCCATCTGCGCCTGCATCGATCATCGCGTAGATGTCACTGGCTGCGTCGGAAACCGTAAGAATGACGATTCGCGCGGTGACGCCATCTCGGCGCAGCGCCCTGAGTGTGTCCAGTCCGCTCATTCTTCCCATATTGAGGTCGAGCAGGATGAGATCGAGGTCGTTCTGATTCGCAAGTTCAATGGCTGTCTGACCATCGCCCGCTTCAGCAACTACGTTAAAAACACTGTCGAGTTCCAGTAACTGACGAATCCCTCGTCTCATGAGGGGATGGTCGTCCACGATCATCACCTGAAAGGAGGTGGTCCCAGGCATAACAGACTCCATGGCCATAAAGTACCTCAAGGGTATTATTCATTATTGTTATTGCGTGTGTGATTTTCCAGATTCGCACCAGTGCGATAAGAACAAATATTACCTTATTTATGTCAGGGGCAATAAGGGAAAACGGCTCAATGTTCATGCCACGTCGCAAAAATAAGTATTCATAGAAATAGGGTCTTCATGATTTCAGCTTTCTGACACATCGCCATAGACAGAAAAAACGAAAAATATAAAAATTATTTAATAACAAAGAGTTATCTTGTTCTTATAAATCATACCAACAAAGGGTTTACGGGTTTATTGATTTCAGTGCGGCGATCTAACCCTAAAGGTGTATTTAACATGCATTTACATTTGATTAAAAACAACATTATTGTTGTGGTTTTTTGTTACATATAGAAATGAGTAATGTCATGACGGTTTTTTGTGCGGTTACTGTCATGGAAGAAAAATAACAGAGCCGCCATTTTACCCGGTGGCGCAATCTGGACGAGGCCCCTATGGCAAGGATAAAAATAAGCGCACGCCGTATTTTCAGCTTGATTCTTCCCCTCTGCTTTATCTTTAGCGCCAATGCTGAACCAACGGCTGTACCCGCAAAATCTGCACCCATTGAGGCAAAGAACGAAACCTTCGCCTCTAAAAACCCTGATCAGTATCAGTCCTGGAAAGCTACCAGCGAGCAGTCAGATCGCGTTGACGCGCTGGCTGAAGATCCTCGTCTGGTCATCCTCTGGGCGGGGTACCCTTTCTCTCGCGACTATAACAAACCTCGCGGTCATGCTTACGCGGTGACTGACGTCCGCGAGACGCTGCGTACCGGTGCGCCGAAAAACGCGGAAGATGGTCCGCTGCCAATGGCCTGCTGGAGCTGTAAGAGCCCGGATGTGGCGCGTCTGATCCAGAAAGAGGGTGAAGACGGTTACTTCCACGGTAAATGGGCACGCGGCGGCCCGGAAATCGTCAATAATTTAGGCTGTGCCGACTGCCACAATACCGCTTCTCCTGATTTTGCACAGGGCAAACCGGCGTTGACCCTGTCACGTCCGTATGCCGCGCGTGCGATGGAAACCATTGGCAAGCCATTTGAGAAGGCCAGCCGTTTCGATCAGCAATCGATGGTATGTGCTCAGTGCCACGTTGAATACCACTTCGATGGCGCAAACAAAGCCGTGAAATTCCCGTGGGATGACGGCATGAAAGTTGAGGATATGGAGAAGTACTACGACGCCATTACCTTTGCTGACTGGGTTAACCCACTGTCCAAAACCCCGATGCTGAAAGCGCAGCACCCTGAGTATGAAACCTGGACTGTTGGCATCCACGGCAAAAATAATGTGACCTGTATTGACTGCCACATGCCGAAAGTGCAGAACGCCGAAGGCAAAACTTACACCAGCCACAAGATCGGCAATCCATTCGATAACTTCGAGCAGACCTGTGTGAACTGCCATACCCAGGATAAAGCCACGCTGCAGAACATCGTTGCCGAGCGTAAAGAAGCGATTCGCGTGCTGAAGCTGAAAGTGGAAGATCAGATTGTGCGTGCTCACTTTGAAGCGAAAGCCGCGTGGGATGCGGGCGCGAAAGAAGCAGACATGAAACCGATTCTGGCGGATATCCGTCATGCGCAGTGGCGCTGGGACCTGGCTATCGCTTCTCACGGTATCCATATGCACGCGCCGGATGAGGGGTTGCGGATGCTCGGCGGCGCGCTGGATAAAGCCGCTGATGCACGTACCAAACTGGTTCGTCTGCTGGCCACTATGGGTATCACCCATGAAATTCCAATGCCGGATATCTCAACGAAAGAGAAAGCCCAGGCAGCAATCGGCCTGAACATGCAGCAGATCAAAGCTGAAAAAGAGGACTTCCTGAAAACGGTAGTTCCGCAATGGGAAGAGCAGGCACGTAAAAACGGTCTGTTAAGCCAATAACCCCTGTATCCGCCCCTTGCGGGGCGGATTGATCAATGGAGTGAATATGAGCGTACTACGTTCGTTATTAACTGCCGGGGTGCTGGCGTCAGGCCTGTTATGGAGCCTTTCCGGGATGTCCGAAACGCCAGCGCCACAGGATCCCGACCAGCGCTGGACGGTGACCCAGCAGCGCAATCCGGATGCCGCATGTCTTGACTGCCACAAACCCAATACTGAGGGGATGCACGGCAAACATGCGTCAGCGATTAACCCGGGTAATAAACTGCCCGTAACCTGTACCAATTGTCACGGTAAGCCATCGCCGAAACACCGTGAAGGTGTGAAAGATGTCATGCGTTTCAACAATCCGATGTATACGGTAGAGCAGCAGAATAGTGTCTGTATGTCCTGCCATTTACCGGAACAGTTACAGAAAGCGTTCTGGCCTCACGATGTCCATGAGACAAAAGTGGCCTGCGCCAGTTGCCACCAATTGCATCCACAGCAGGATAAGATGCGGGCGCTGGACGATAAAGGGCGGATTAAGTTGTGCGTAGATTGCCACAGCGATCAGCGTACCAATCCGCACTTTAATCCGGCGTCAGTGCCCCTGTTTAAGGAGCAGCCATGAGTTGTTCACGTCGCCAGCTAATCACCCGTATGGGCGCGCTGATTGCGATCAGCGGGGCGGCGGGGCAGATTGTGGCAAAAACGCTGAATATTAACGGAGTGCGTTACGGCATGATCCACGACGAGTCGTTGTGCATCGGCTGTACCGCCTGTATGGATGCCTGCCGGGAGGTGAATAACGTCCCGGAAGGCGTATCGCGGCTTACCATCATTCGCAGCGAGCCGATTGGCGAATTCCCGGACGTGAAATATCGGTTTTTCCGCCATTCATGCCAGCACTGCGATCTTGCGCCTTGCGTAGATGTGTGCCCGACCGGCGCCTCTTATCGTGACGCGGCAAATGGTATTGTGGACGTGAATCCAGACCTTTGCGTGGGTTGCCAGTACTGTATCGCTGCTTGTCCGTACCGCGTTCGTTTTATCCATCCGGTTAGCAAGACGGCGGATAAATGCGATTTTTGCCGGAAGACCAACCTCAGACAGGGAAAACTGCCTGCCTGTGTTGAATCCTGTCCGACGAAAGCGCTCACCTTTGGCAATCTGGACGATCCCAACAGCGAGATCTCTTGCCTGTTGCAGCAAAAAGCGACTTACCGCTTCAAGCTGGCGTTGGGAACGAAGCCGAAAGTCTATCGCGTCCCTTTTAAATATGGAGAGGTGAGCCAATGACCCCCGCTTCTGCTTTCCATTTTGAGTCGCTGGTCTGGGACTGGCCGATTGCGATTTACCTGTTCCTGATCGGTATTTCTGCCGGGTTGGTGACGCTGGCTGTACTTCTGCGCCGTTTTCATCCTTCCGAGGGAACCGCAGAAAGTTCGCTGATGCGCACCACCCTGTTCGTCGCACCATCCACTATTATTCTTGGCCTGGTGATTCTCATCTTCCATCTGGCGCGGCCATGGACATTCTGGATGTTGATGTTCAACTACAGCCTGACGTCAGTGATGTCGATGGGGGTACTGCTGTTCCAGGTTTACATGGTGGTGCTGATCCTGTGGCTGGCGGAAATTTTCGAAAACGAGACGATCGCGCTGCAACAGAAGTACTTTCCGCGTCTGACGTTTGTTGAGAAGGTGCTGAAACTGCTGACGACGCTCCAGCGACCACTGGAAACGGTCATGCTGGTGCTGGCCGTGCTGCTGGGCGCCTATACGGGTTTCCTGCTCTCGGCGCTCAAGTCCTACCCGTTCCTGAATAACCCGGTGTTACCGGTGCTGTTCCTGTTTTCGGGCATCTCATCCGGTGCGGCAGTGGCATTGATCGCGATGGCGTTTCGTCACCGCAATAACCCGCACAGTACAGAACTCCACTTTATCCACCGCGTCGAAAAACCGGTCTTCTGGCTGGAAGTCTTCCTGCTGGTGGCCTTTTTCGTCGGGCTGGCGCTGGGCGATGACGGCAAAATGCGTGCGCTGGTTGCCGCGCTGGGCGGCGGGTTCTGGACATGGTGGTTCTGGATTGGCGTGGCGGGTATTGGTCTGGTAGTACCATTGTTGTTGAAACGGTGGGCGACGCGTGATTCTGCCTTTGTTGGCGCGCTCATTGTCAGCGGTGCCAGTCTGACAGGCGTCCTGCTGCTGCGTTTCTTCATTCTTTATGCAGGACAGTTAACAGTGGCGTAAGCCCGGCAAGGTGATTTCTGGAACTGTTTGTACCCGAAGCGGGTTTTCTGGCATTACTGCTTAGCCTCGGGGCCAGCCTGCTGACCCCGCTGGCGACGCTCACGGGCGTTCGCCTGCGCTGGCGGGGTATGACTCGCCTTGCGGTCGTCGGTGTGTGGTTGCAGTTTACTTTCCTGCTGCTGGCGTTTGCGATACTGGTTCAGAGTTTCATCAGCGATAACTTCACGGTGGTCTACGTTGCTCAACATAGCCACCGTGCGTTGCCTCTGGGGCTTAAAATCGCGGCAGTATGGGGCGGACATGAAGGCTCCCTGCTGCTGTGGATTTTCTTCCTTTCCGGCTGGAGCGCGCTGTTCGCCTGGCGCTACCGGCAACAAACTGACCCGTTGTTCGCGTGGACGCTGGCGCTCCTGTCGGTGCTGACCGCCTCGTTGCTGCTGTTTGTTGTCCTCTGGTCGGATCCTTTCGTTCGCCTGTTTCCGCCTGCGGTGGAAGGGCGTGACCTCAACCCGATGCTGCAACACATCGGGCTGATTCTGCATCCGCCGCTGCTCTATCTCGGCTATGGTGGATTGATCGTGGCTGCTGCCGTCGCACTGGCGTCATTGTTGCGCGGCGGGTTCAGCGCGGCGGTGGCGTGGGTTTGCTGGCGTTGGGCATTGCCTGGCTGGTGCGCGCTGACGCTCGGTATCCTGCTGGGATCGTGGTGGGCCTATTGTGAGCTGGGCTGGGGTGGCTGGTGGTTCTGGGACCCGGTAGAAAATGCCTCACTGATGCCCTGGCTGTCAGCGACCGCGCTATTGCACAGCCTGTTTGCGTCGCGGCAGCGAGGGATTTATCGCCACTGGTCGTTGCTGCTGGCGATACTGACCATGATCCTGTCACTGCTTGGTACACTCATCGTCCGCTCGGGGATCCTGGTGTCGGTACATGCGTTTGCGCTGGATAACGTGCGCGCGGTACCGCTTTTTGCGCTGTTCGCGCTGTTAAGCCTGGGCTCGTTGTTGCTGTATGGCTGGCGGGCGCGGATGGAACGCCCGGCGGCGCGTTATACCGCCCGGTCGCGGGAAATGTTAATCCTTGTATCGTTGTTGCTGTTCGCTGCCGTGTTGCTGATTGTCCTGATCGGCACGCTTTATCCGATGCTGTATGGTCTGGCGGGTGGGGGAAGACTTTCCGTTGGTGCTCCCTATTTTAACCTCGCCACACTGCCGTTTGGCCTGCTGATGCTGATAACGCTCGGCCTGGCCGCAGGGGCTTTCTGGAAGCGCTCGCCGGCCAGTAACTGTTGGCGCAGGGCAGGTATCCTCGTCATTTCGCTGGCGACGGTGGCGTTTTGCTGGTCACAGGGTGCGCAGGTGGCGCTTCCCGGCGGGCTGGTCGCTGGTGTGATGGTGTCGCTGTGGGGGCAACCCCTGAGTCTGTTGAAGCGGCAGTTGCCCGCGTTGCTGGCGCATACCGGCGTGCTGCTGGTCGCGGCCGGCATTATCTTCTCCAGCGGCAGCCGCCAGGAGATCAGCATCAATCTCGCCCTGAAGCAAAGCGTGACGCTGGCAGGTTATACGTTCCGTTTCGAACGGCTGGAACAACGGGCGAAGGATAATTACACCACCGAAAAGGCGTTTATCGACATTTATAAAAATGACGAACGTCTCGGTACGCTGACCCCGGAACGCCGCTACTATTCCGCGCGTCGCCAGCAGATGGTTGAACCCGCCATTAACTGGGATTTGCTGCATGACCGCTATGTGGTGATCGGCGAAAAAACCGGTGAGAATCGTTTTGCCATGCGTTTTTATGTGCAGACAGGCATTCGCTGGATCTGGGGCGGCGGCTTGTTGATGATCGCCGGTGCTCTGCTGAGTGGCTGGCGCGGGAGACGTTGCCATGACTAGAGTTATTCTCTTTCTGTTATCGCTGTGGATGGCAGGCAGCGCGCAGGCGCAGATTGTCGATACCTGGACGTTTGCCAGCGCTCAGCAACAGGAAACGTCGCTCAGTATTGCCCGTCAGCTCCGCTGCCCGCAATGTCAGAATCAGAACTTACTGGAATCCAACGCGCCAGTGGCGGTCAGTATGCGTCATCAGGTGTTTACTATGGTGGCGGAAGGGAAGAGCGAAGCAGAGATCACCCGCTGGATGACGCAGCGCTATGGTGATTTCGTCCTCTACAGTCCGCCGCTAAAACCGCAGACGTGGATCTTATGGGGTCTGCCGGTACTGTTGATCCTGTTACTGGGCGGCATTTTCCGCAAGGCTGCCCGGGCGTTACCGGGCACGGTGGGCGACACGCTGGCTCACGAACTGCAACAGGATCTGCGGGGATCTCAGGCGACTCAGGCGACTCAGGCGACGCATAGCCCGGTGCCGGTACGTCTGCTGTGCGCCGCTGCGGTGCTGGTGATGCTGGCATGTCTGACTGGCTACGGGCTGTCATCGCGACCGGCTGCCGTGATGGCCGAACAGCAGCGTCTTGCCGATCCACTGCGCGCATTTTCCGCCGAACGAGAGCCCGAAAAACAGCTCATCGCCCTGCAGGACAAAATTCGCGCCACGCCGCAGGACAGCGCCCTGTGGGCGACGCTCGGCGAGTATTACCTTTATCGCAACGCGTTTGACAACGCTCTGCTGGCCTATCAGCGGGCGCTGGCCCTGCGTGGTGAAAATGCGGAACTCTACGCGGCGATGGCGACGGTGCTCTATTATCAGGCAGGGCAGAACATCACGCCTGAGACCCGCAAGATGATCGACCATGCGCTGGCGCTGGATGCCGGTGAAGTCACTGCGCTGATGTTACTGGCTTCCGACGCGTTCATGACCGCCGACTACAAACAGGCGATCGCCCTCTGGCAGCAGTTGCTGGATGCCAACAGTCCGCGCATCGACCGGGCTAAACTGATTGAAGCCATTAATCTGGCGACCATGCTGAAAAACCAGCAGCAATAACCTCCCCCGCGTTTCCTTATCAAAAAACGTCTGAAATTAGGGCATCACCACGCTGTCATTGCGCGGTCATAAACGCAGCCTACAGTGGCGGTCATTAAATCCCAAAGAGGATAACAATATGTTGGCTCCCCTGGTGTTCACTGCCATTGATCTCAAGGGCGTCTCTTATGCCTTTGGTCAGCACCGCGTTTTGCATGATATCGATCTCCACATTGCTGCCGGAAGCGTGGTCGCGCTACTTGGCCCGTCAGGTTGCGGCAAAAGCACGCTGTTGCGTCTGCTGGCCGGACTGACGCCTCCCGAAGCCGGTGAAATCCATTTTGGTGAACGTCTGGTCGCTAAAGCGGGGTGGTCGTTGCCGCCTGAAGCGCGCGATATCGGCATGGTTTTCCAGGATTACGCGCTGTGGCCGCACATGACGGTCGCGCAGAATGTGGCGTTTCCGCTGAAGATGCGCAATGTTCCGCGCCGCGAACGAGACGCACGGGTGGTGCAGGCACTGACACGGGTCGGACTGGCTGAATTCCTCGATCGTAAACCGTCAGGGTTATCCGGCGGTCAGCAGCAGCGCGTGGCGCTGGCGCGCGCCATCGTTGCCGAACCCCGCGTGCTGCTCTTCGATGAACCGCTCTCGAATCTCGACAGTGAACTTCGTGAATCGCTGTGCCTCGAGATGGCCGGCCTGTTGCGCCAGCTCGGCACCACTGCCATCTATGTCACTCATGACCGCCGGGAAGCGGAAATTCTCGCTGACCGGATTGTGCATTTATCGGCTGGCAGCGTCGCTGTCGACCGCCTTGTTACTTCATCCTCAGGGGAGTTCGCATGAAAACCGTAATGTCCATGAAAAAAGGAGTGCTGTTAGCGATGGTGTTCTCTTCCGTCATGATGTCCAGCGCTCAGGCGCTGACCGTGTACACGGCGGGCCCAGGCTCGCTGGCGAAAAATCTGGCGACCGGGTTTGAGAAAAAAAACGGCGTGAAGGTCAATATTTTCCAGGCGACCACTGGCAAAGTGATGGCGCGTCTGGAGGCTGAACAGGCCAATCCACAAGCTGATATTCTGATTTCCGCGTCGGTGGATACGGCGGAAGATCTGCATAACCGCGGCTGGCTGTTGCCGTATCAGAGTGCCAATGCTGACAAGGTGCCTGCGCAACTGAAATCGACGGATTACGTCGCCCAGGGCGTGTCGGCGCTTGGCATCGTATGGAATACCAAAAGCGGGACGCCGGAGCCGAAAGAGTGGCAGGATCTGACTACCGCAGCATTTAAAGACAACGTCACGACGCCGGATCCGTCGCTGTCCGGCGCATCGCTGGATCTGTTGATTGGCCTGCAAAACGGTATGGGCGATAAAGCCTGGGCGCTGTTTGATGCGCTGAAAAAGAACGGCATGGTGGTGAGTGGCCCCAACGCACAGGCGGTGACGCCGGTGATGCAGGGTGCGAAAGCGGCGGTCTTCGGCGCGGTGGATTATGTGTCCTATGGCAATATCAGCCAGGGTGAGTCGCTAAAGGTGATTTTCCCGGCCAGCGGCACGGTTATTGCGCCGCGTCCGATGATGATCCTCAAATCCACGCAACACAGCGACGACGCGAAAGCGTTTGTTGACTATGTGCTGTCTCCGGAAGGCCAGACCATGGTGGCGGACGCCTGGCTGATGCCTGCCCGCAATGATGTTCCGGCTAAACGCCCGCTGTTCAATGAGCTGAATGTCCTGCCGACCAAAAGCGATGGTACCAGCGAGCGTGGTGATGTTCTTAAACGCTTCAGCGCGCTTTTCTCCTTATAACGATAACGGGGGCAACCCCGTTTTCAGGATCATACCGTGAAACAGAAAATCCTTTCTGCGGCAACGCTGGTGCTGCTGGTGGTTCTGGTGGCACTGCCACTGGTGTTTATTGTGCTGCAGGCAGTGTTTCCGCAATTCAGCGCCGGGTCGTTTGCGCATGCGTTCAGTGGTGTTTCCGCATTGCTGGCGGAACCGCAGTTACCAGACATGCTCGGCGGAACTTTACAGATTGCGCTCGGCGTGGCGCTGGTCAGCGCGTTGATTGGTTTTCCGCTGGGCGTCGCGCGAGGGCTGTTTTCGCTTCCATTCCCTCGATTGTGGGATCTGCTATTTCTGATCCCATTCCTGACGCCGCCTTACATCGCGGCGCTCTCCTGGATGCTGGTGTTACAGCGCAGGGGGTATCTTGAGCAGTTAACGGGTATCGACCTTAATGATTTGCTGTTCAGCAAAACCGGTATCGTGCTGGTGATGGCGCTGAACATTTTCCCGGTCGTCTATTTCGCGGTGTCGCGCAGCCTGCTGGCCAGCGGACAACGTCTGTCTCTGGTCGCCCGCGTACACGGTGCCAGTGCATGGCGGGCGTTCTGGCATATCACATTGCCGATGGTTTCCCCGGCGCTGGCGGCGGGAATGCTGCTCGCTTTTACGCTGGCGATTGAGGAGTTCGGCGTCCCCGCGGCGCTGGGAACGCGC
Source organism: Trabulsiella guamensis ATCC 49490 (assembly GCF_000734965.1). Lineage (GTDB taxonomy): Bacteria > Pseudomonadota > Gammaproteobacteria > Enterobacterales > Enterobacteriaceae > Trabulsiella > Trabulsiella guamensis. The sequence continues at coordinate 1,190 of NZ_JMTB01000077.1, read as the reverse complement.
TCCGGCGTCGTGATGCTGACGACCGGCATTGAGAAAAAGCTCGCCGACTGGCCAGTCGATCTCTCCGGCGCATCATTGCTTTCCGTGGTGCTGGTGGCGATCGCGCTTTGTGCGTGGTGGTTACAGCGCACGCTGACCGGTAAAAAAGAGGTCACCAGTATTACCGGCAAGCCGACGGAGAATTGCGGGGCGGAACCAGGTCTGCTGGCGATACCGATGGTCATTTTGATGACTGTCGTCGGATTGCTGGCTGTGGTGTTACCTGGCGCGTCAATGGCGTTGTCCGGGGTGTTGTTGACGCTGTCGGGCGGTGTGAAGCTGGATAATATGACTGGATCGCACTATGCGGCGTTGTTCAGTCAGCAGGGGGATGCATTGTTGGCGTCAGGCACCAGTCTGTCACTGGCCCTGGGTGCCGCGTGTGTTACCGGGCTGGTGGGGTTACTCGCCTCGTGGCTGGTGGTGGTGCAGAAGATTAAAGGGCGTGCGGTCATCGACGCGCTGTCGCTGATCCCGGCGGCGCTACCGGGTATTGTGGTTGGCGTGGGGCTGATCCTGCTCTGGAACCGCGCGTTCTGGCCCATCTCACCCTATAACAGTTGGGTTATTCTGCTGCTCTCTTATTGTTGCTTATTGCTGCCGTGGCCGGTGCGCTACATTGGCAGCGCGTTGCGTCAGCTCGGCGGCAACCTGGAATCCGCTGCGCGCGTACATGGCGCCTCGCCATTCCAGGCGTTGCGTTTTATCGTATTGCCGCTGGTATTTCCCGCTTTGCTCGCCGCTATGCTTATGGTCTTTGCGATCGCCTCCCGCGAGCTGGTGACCTCGCTGCTGCTGGCACCTGCCGGTATGCAGACAGTGTCCGTGTTTATCTGGCGTCAGTTTGAACAGGGAGCGGTCGGGCAGGGGATGGCGATGGCAACCCTGACGCTGGTGACAGGGCTTATTTTGATGCTGACAGCGCTGGGCATTATGCAGCGTGGGGGGCGAGGGGAACGGTAAAAATCAGGTTGCCGGGCAACATCGTCGCCCGGCAACGCTTTCATCAGAACGAGGCTTTAATACCAATCATCGCCGCGGTATCGCTGTAGCCTTTGTCACCGATCTGCTGACCGACGTTACCCCACAGGGTGACGTTCTTCGTCAGCTGACCTTCTACACCGGCTTTCAGTTCACCAATATTGCGGGCG
>NZ_JMTB01000076.1 GCF_000734965.1 Trabulsiella guamensis ATCC 49490 | reverse complement strand
GATATTGCGCAGCCACATGCTGGTGACGGCGGTTTCGCCGGTCAGGGCGTCAACGTAATGCGTTTCACCCAGACGGTCATGCAGACGGGTGGTAAACAGGTTGTTGGCCGCCTGCAGGTTCATGGCATACAGACCTGCTTCCGGGCGTACGGCCTGTTCTCGCGGGGCAGGCACTGGTGTCACTGGAACGGTTGGATCCACCGGATCCGGCTGAACAGGTGTTTCGGCAGGCAGTTCGTTGCTCAGATACCAGTTCTTCGCATTCTGGCCTTCGCCACGCTGCAGCGTGTAGTCATACGCCCCGGCAACAATACGGCCGTTTTGTTTGAACTCACCGTCAGACGTTCCTGCCACGCTGATGAGCTCAATACCGTTGATGGTGTGGTCACCCGCACCGCCAGCGTTCAGTACCGTTACATTGGTGGTGCCGCTGGTATTGCCGTTAACAATCAGGCGGTCAGTCGGCGAACTGTCATCACCCAGTTGGGTGTTCATCACGATGTTGCCGTTCGTGCCGGTATAATCGCCGTTCACCGTCAGTGTCTTGAAGGTTGCCGCTCCACGCGTCAACGTGCTGGCAGGCATAAAGTTGAGGGTTGCGTCTTTCAGCGACAGGGTGGTCAGTGTCGAATCGGCGACCATATCCCAGCGGCTGTTGCTGCCGTTTAGTGCAAGGTTGATCGTCCCCTGATCTTCAAGCTGGGTATCACCATAAATATAGGAGTTATCGCCGGAGATGATATTAATGGCATGGTCACCTTTGGCGAGCATTTTACCCCAGGCTACCAGCTTGTTATTGTTGACGATATCCGTCGAACCATACTTGCCATAAATGGAATACAGCGTACCGGCGACAGAATCATAAGACAATTTGTCACCTAAAATGACATCCCCGGTAAACTCAGCATCAGCCTGATAGAGCATATATGCGTCTTTACCGCCTTCGGATTTGATGGTGATGTTATTAACAATGGTGTCAGCATCCCATTGAACCGGAGTCGTATCTTCACTTAGGTTCAGGCTGAAAAATCCCCACAGCGTGGCAGCATCGCCACCTGACAATTTAATAGTGGCATCATTAATACGGTGTTTTGATGTTGTGAGTTGATTCTTACCCCACAAATAGATCCCGCGAACGATATCGTTACCTGAAACATCGATATCAATTTTATTCACGGATAAATCGGTGTAGGTATTTTGACCAAGGTAGAGTAAGCCATCAACAAACCCATCCACGGTATTGCTCTTCGCTTTGATCGTCACCTCATTAAATACACGCTTACCGGTCGCGGCAGAGAAGGTATTAGGATCGAATAAAAGGATACCAGTGACGTCTGAGTACGATTGCACAGAGTTGCCGGTCAATTGAATATTAGTGTGACCGGCAAACTCAGCATCACCGAAATCACGGATGCCATACAGATAGAAGGTCGGAGAAGTGATGTTAATAGCAACGTCCCCGGTAATATGTGTTTCATCACCCTGAAGATTGATCCCTGTGTCCGTCGAATCCGACGCATCATAAGTATCAGGCCGGCTCCAGGAGATATCGATATCTTCAGCATTCAGGACGCCTTTCGAGCCGGTCATGATGCCACCGCCAGTGACTTTAGTTAGACCGGTTAACGTCGCGACAGCATTTCCCCCGACATATAACATCTCAGGTTCATAGGCTGCGTTCAAATTATTCAGGGTTAAATTTTCCGCAGTAAGTCTACCTGAGCCATAGAGTTCAAAACCATCAATGTTATGGGGGGTTGTCGATGGTGTGAAGTTAAGTGTGAAATTTTTCCCCAGATTAATTTCGCCAGCATCCAGATGGGCAAAATGAATATCCTGAGAGCCTATCGGATTTTTATAACCGGTGCTGTTTATGGTTGTGTTATCGTTAAAATTAACGACGCCGTCATTAACAACAACTTCAATTCCTGAGATCTCAGCCCCGTCTGCAAAATTCAGGGTGCGATCAGCCGCTTGTGTTGATTCATCAATTTTATAATATACTGGTGCCGAAACGGCCGGGAATGATGCTGTTGCTAACAGCGCACTTAATATTAACGCAATTTTCTTCGGTCTGAATCCTGATGTGCTCGATGATTTTTTCATAAATTACAACTCTGTCCGCATTTCATTGTAGGTTAAGGAACCCATCCCGGTTCCTTTGTTGTATTGAAAATTCTGCTCATTATGTAACGCATTAAATAAAAGTGGGTGTTTGGTCAATTCACCTCCCTGTATTAATACGCTCCGTTAAGGATATTTTATCGTGCAAGGGATTAACCTAACGAATGAAATGCTCTTAGTTTATTTTCGCAAGATAATAAGCTGTGAAACGGCTTTATATAAAGGATGATGACTGGTGTGATGGGGTTAACTGGCTTTTTGTTCTGATTCTTAACAGCGTCGTGAGGTTTTTGAAATGTGAAATCAGAGAAAAGAGGATAAATAAGAACGAAAAAGGCCCGCCTTGCACCAAACGTATGGCACCGGCAAACAGAAACAAAGAAAATGTGCATCTGGCGTCCCCTGCAGGAATCGAACCTGCAATTAGCCCTTAGGAGGGGCTCGTTATATCCATTTAACTAAGGGGACGAAGCGGCACGAGTATAGCGTTTTTCAACCGGGTCGTTAAGTGCTGCGCGGCTGAATGCTCAAACTCTCGCCACCGCCCGGTTATTCTTCTTCTTTTGCCTGTTGTTGCAGACGCGTTTTCTCTTTCTGTTTCGTACTCATGTCGTTGCGGATCTGCGCGTGGCTGAGCAGAGCGAAGATAAAGGTGCCGCCGCAGATATTACCCGCCAGCGTCGGCAGAGCGAACGGCCAGATAAAATCGTACCAGGAGATCGTGCCGTTAAAAATCAGATAAAAAATCTCAACCGCGCCAACCACAATATGTGTCGTGTCTGCCAGCGCAATAAGCCAGGTCATGAGGATGATAACCACAATTTTTGCGGCGCCGGCGGCGGGAAACATCCACACCATGGTGGCGATAATCCAGCCAGAAATAATGGCATTGGCGAACATCTCACCGGGGGTGTTTTCCATCACCTTCATGCCGATGCCGATAAACGCGTCGCGGGTCTCCTCATTAAATATGGGCATATATTCGAACGCCCATGCCGCGATAGCGGTGCCGATGATATTACCGAGCAGCACCACGCTCCACAGCCGTATCAACAGACCAAGGTTACCCGGTGTCGGGTTATGCATCACTGGCAGTACCGCCGTTACAGTGTTTTCGGTAAACAGCTGCTGTCTGGCCATAATGACAATAATAAAGCCGAAGGTGTAGCCAAGGTTCTCCAGCAGATAACCGCCGGGCAGGTCTGCCAGATGGACATGAAAAATCCCTTTTGCCAGGAGTGAAGCGCCCATTGAGAGTCCGGCGGCGATAGCTGACCATAGCAATGCCATCGCGTCACGCTCCAGCTCTTTTTCTCCATCCTGGCGAATATGTTCATGAATCGCCATCGCGCGTGAGGGGAGCTGTTCTTCGTCAAGCTCTATCTTTTTTCCCTGTATCTTCTCATCGCTTTCCACTTCCAGATCATCAGTGTGTTTATCAATTTTATCGTCATTTAGCTGAGGCATATCGGCAAATACTCCGCATGATGGGCCAGTTGTAAGCGTAGTGGTTTTTTCGAACGGGGCGGGAGGGCGTAATTCTTAATTTGCCTGGATGGCAAGAATAGCGATACGGTTATGTCAAAATATGTATAAAATCACCTCAGGGTCGAGATCACTCGCTCCACGCTATGCTGAACGCTGATATCTGCCTTTCCGGATATAGACTTCGTACCGTGCGCTGTTACAATTTGCGGCTAACAAAAGACGGAATTTCAATCTGTTCCGTCATGGACGGCAATCAGCAAGAGCCATACTAATCAGGGAGACCTCTATGAAATTTCGCCTGTCAGCGCTGGCGCTGGGTGCGACATTACTGGTGGGTTGCGCCAGTTCCGGTGAGCAACAGCAGGGTCGTTCAGATCCGTTTGAAGGGTTCAACCGCACCATGTACAGCTTCAACTTTAACGTGCTGGACCCGTATGTTGTGCGCCCTGTGGCGGTAGTGTGGCGTGATTACGTCCCGCAACCGGCGCGTAACGGCGTGAGTAACTTCACCAGCAACCTTGAAGAACCTGCTATCATGGTTAACTACTTCTTAAAAGGCGATCCATATCAGGGGATGGTGCATTTTACGCGCTTCTTCCTGAATACCCTGCTGGGGATGGGCGGCCTGATGGATGTCGCGGGTATGGCTAACGAAAAACTTCAGCGCGTGGAACCGCACCGTTTCGGCAGTACGCTCGGTCATTATGGCGTGGGTTACGGTCCTTATATGCAGCTTCCGTTCTATGGGAGCTTTACACTGCGTGATGAAGGCGGTGACATGGCGGATGGCTTGTATCCGGTGTTGTCGTGGCTGACCTGGCCGATGTCTATCGGTAAATGGGCGGTGGAAGGTATCGAAACGCGCGCGCAACTGCTTGATTCCGACGGCCTGCTGCGTCAGTCTTCCGATCCTTACATCACGGTGCGTGAAGCGTACTTCCAGCGTCATGATTTTATCGCCAACGGCGGTCAGCTGAAGCCGGAAGAGAACCCGAACGCGCAGGCGATTCAGGACGAACTGAAAGAGATCGATTCCGAGTAACAGGATCAGAAAAGAAAAAAGGTGAGCCATTAGCTCACCTTTTTTATGTCCGGCTTCTTATCAGAAGCTGTAGTTGAAGTTGGTGCCGAACAGCCAGGCTTTACCTTCAGAACGGAAGGTGTAAGGACCTTCCTTGATAGTGACGTGCTGACCGTGCATATAAGACGCGCCCACGTCAACAGAGGCATCTTCGTTGAACGCATAGGTTGCCCCGGCGCTCAGCCACAGACGGTCCTGATCCGGAATGGAGATAGAACGGTTGTTTGCCGGAACCGGGCTGTCATCGAACGCGATACCAGTACGGAATGTCCAGTTATCGTCGTAGTAATAGGTCGTACCCAGCGCTAGACGGTAAGAGTCTCTGAAGCCTTCGTCTTTATAGAACAGCGTCTGACCTTGAGAACCGGTCGCTTTCAGCTCCTGGAACTGGCTCCAGCTGGTGTAAGCCACACTGTAGTGAACGGCCCACTGAGGTGCCACGCGATTGTAACCAGAGATTTCCCACATTTCCGGCAGATGCAGGCTCAGAGAACCCGGAATGGTCGAGCCGGAAGTGCCCCACGGGAAGGCGGTTCCTGCACCCGGAAGGCCGTTTGCCAGTGAGTTAATGTTGCTCTTATAGTCGCCGTCGAAATCGATTTTCACTTCAGAGCGGTAGGTCAACGCATAGCGGTTGTTTTTGTCCAGCTCATACAGAATACCGGCATTCCAGCCAAAGCCCCATTCGTCGCCTTTCAGTTTAGCAATCTGGGTGCCCGGCGCTGCCAGACCCGCGCCAGCCGTCTGCTCGCCCGCATAACGTTCGATTTTCGCATCCGCATAAACGGCGTTGAAACCGAGGCCGAAGCTCCAGTTATTGTTCAGACGATACGCGCCGCTCAGGTTCAGGTTGATGGTTTCCAGTTCGGTTTTGCCGCCGTATTCACCTGCCGCGTAGTTGTCATTGAATTCCGTGGAAAGACCATAGTTAGAGGTCACAGACGCGCCCCAACCAAACTGATCGTTAATTGGCGCCACAAAGTGAACATTAGGAACCCAGGCGGTCGGCGCGATATTGTCCGCGTTGGTGTTGCCGCCAGGACGCAGTGAGCTGCCAGTAATATTGACATCGGGATCAATATAGATAGCACCTGCCGAGAACGTCGGGCGATCGAACATCGTAATCAGCGCCGGGTTGCGGCTGACGTTACCGGCGTCATCCGCAATGGCGCCTTCGCCTGAATAGGCGCGGCCAAGGCCAGATGTCGAGAACTCGTTTAGCTGGAAACCTGCAGACCAGGCGTGCGTTGAAACTAGTGCCACTGCGACTGCGAGAGCAGACTTGGTAAACCGGGTTTTCTGGCTCATGACCATAACCTCATTGAGTTTTTTATTCAATATTTGTTACATGCCGTAACAGAAGCGCGAAGTGTAGGGTCTGGAGTGATTCTGAGAAATCAGACCAGTGCGCAGAGTATAGGTCTGACCAGATGGAATGTTGCAACTTTGTTTATGAAATTTTTCAATTATGATCTCAGAAACGCGATCCCGGTGGCAAAAATGGGGCCACCTTGTTACACAAATGAGGGCGGTTGTTGTTTTAGATCATTTTTAATTGTGATTTCGCTCACAAACGCGCATTCAGCACATTATCAACTGGAGAGCGTGCATTTCGGGGGGTAAAATATCAGCATTGTTTATCTGGCACCCTGGGTGCAAATGCAGAGGAAATCTACAATGAGTAAATGCAGTGCTGATGAAACCCCTGTTTGCTGCTGTATGGATGTTGGCACCATTATGGACAACACCGATTGCACCGCATCGTACAGCCGTGTTTTCGCGAATCGCGCAGAAGCGGAAGAGACGCTGGCGCAGCTGAGCGCGAAAGCGCGCGGCGTGGAATCTGAGCCATGCAAAATTACCCCGACTTTCACGGAAGTGAGTGATGGGGTGCAGCTCGATATCGATTTTGTTTTCTGCTGCGAAGCCGAAACGCTGATTTTCCAGCTCGGTCTGCGTTAATCCTGCCCGAACGCCTCTGCCATGCAG
>NZ_JMTB01000075.1 GCF_000734965.1 Trabulsiella guamensis ATCC 49490 | reverse complement strand
ATTTTCTCCCCCTGTTTTCCCAATGTGTTTTAGCTCCCACTTTTTGGGTTCCCTGATTGGCTAAATGTAAAAAATTAGTTAAGTATGTTATCAGGTCAGACCACTAGCGTTTTATCGGTTAACAGGGGAGTGTTATGAGTCAGGCATTACCGCTAATCACCCGCCAGGGCGATCGCATTGCCATTGTCAGCGGGTTACGTACCCCGTTTGCCCGTCAGGCCACCGTTTTTCACGGCGTCCCGGCGATTGACCTGGGAAAAATGGTCGTGGGGGAGATGCTGGCTCGCAGCGAAATTCCACCGGATGTGATTGATCAACTGGTGTTTGGCCAGGTGGTTCAGATGCCGGAAGCACCCAACATTGCCCGCGAAATCGTGCTCGGAACCGGCATGAGTGTGCACACCGATGCCTACAGCGTCAGCCGTGCCTGCGCAACCAGTTTCCAGGCGGTGGCGAACATCGCCGAGAGCCTGATGGCGGGGACCATCCGCGCTGGCATTGCTGGTGGCGCCGACTCCTCTTCCGTATTGCCGATTGGCGTCAGCAAAAAACTGGCGCGAACCCTGGTGGATGCGAATAAAGCCCGCACACTGGGTCAGCGGCTGAAACTCTTCTCCCGCCTGCGTTTGCGCGATCTACTGCCGGTACCGCCTGCCGTAGCTGAATATTCCACCGGGTTGCGCATGGGCGACACCGCCGAGCAAATGGCAAAAACCTATGGCATCACGCGAGAGCAGCAGGATGCACTGGCGCACCGTTCGCATCAGTATGCAGCGAAGGCCTGGGTGGACGGAAAACTGGCCGATGAAGTGATGACCGCTTACGCGCCGCCGTTTCGCGATCCCATCGAACGGGACAACAATGTTCGTAACAATTCCACGCTGGCGGATTACGCGAAATTGCGCCCGGCGTTTGACCGCAAACACGGCACGGTGACGGCGGCTAACAGTACACCGCTGACCGATGGCGCGGCGGCAGTGATCCTGATGACCGAATCCCGCGCGAAAGAACTGGGGCTGACGCCGCTGGGTTATCTGCGCAGCTATGCGTTTACCGCCATCGACGTGAAGCAGGACATGCTGCTTGGCCCGGCATGGGCAACGCCGCTGGCGCTGGAGCGCGCCGGGATCACCTTAAACGACCTGACCCTGTTTGATATGCACGAAGCGTTCGCCGCACAGACACTGGCGAACCTGCAACTGCTCGGCAGCGATCGTTTTGCCCGCGAGGTGCTGGGGCGTTCCCAGGCGACCGGCGAGGTCGACGACAGCAAATTTAACGTGCTGGGTGGGTCAATCGCCTACGGACATCCGTTCGCCGCGACAGGCGCGCGCATGATCACGCAGACGCTGCATGAACTGCGTCGACGCGGCGGCGGACTGGGACTGGTTACCGCGTGTGCTGCGGGTGGTCTGGGTTCAGCGATGGTTCTGGAGGCGGAATAATGACAACAACCTCTGCATTTACGCTTGAAATTCGCCCGGACAACGTGGCAGTAATCGCCATTGATGTGCCAGGCGAAAAGATGAACACCCTGAAGGCAGAGTTCGGCGGCCAGGTGCGCGAGATCCTGCGTCAGCTGCGCGAAAACAAAGATCTGCTCGGCGTGGTGTTTATCTCAGCCAAAGAAGACAACTTTATCGCCGGGGCCGATATCAACATGATCGGCAACTGCAAAACGGCGAAAGAGGCCGAAGGGCTGTCAACCCAGGGGCAACAGGTGATGGCCGAAATCCATGCACTGCCATTCCCGGTCGTGGCGGCAATCCACGGCGCCTGCCTCGGTGGCGGACTGGAGCTGGCGCTGGCCTGTCATTCACGCATTTGTACCGACGACAGCAAAACGGTGCTGGGGCTGCCGGAAGTACAGCTCGGTTTGTTGCCGGGTTCTGGCGGCACGCAGCGCCTGCCACGCCTGATCGGCGTCAGCACTGCGCTGGAAATGATCCTTACCGGCAAACAACTGCGCCCGCGCCAGGCACTAAAAGCCGGGCTGGTAGATGATGTCGTTCCGCATTCCATCCTGCTGGATGCCGCCGTTGAACAGGTAAAAAAGGGCAAGCCGGATCATCGTCGTTTACCAGTGCGCGAGCGCGTGCTGGCCGGGCCGCTGGGCCGTGCGGTGTTGTTCCGCATCGTTGGCAAGAAGACAGAACAAAAAACGCAGGGCAACTATCCGGCGACGGAACGTATTTTACAGGTGATCGAAACCGGGTTAGCGCAGGGGAGCCGCAGCGGCTACGAAGCGGAAGCGCGTGCGTTTGGCGAACTGGCGATGACGCCACAATCCCGGGCGCTGCGCAGCATTTTCTTTGCCAGCACGGAGCTGAAAAAAGATCCCGGTACCAGCGCAGAAGCGGGGCCGTTACGCACCGCAGGCGTGCTGGGCGGCGGTCTGATGGGTGGTGGCATTGCTTTTGTCACCGCCTGTAAAGGAAAGTTGCCTGTTCGCATCAAAGACATTAATGCGAAGGGAATCAATCACGCACTGAAGTACAGCTGGGACTTGCTTGATAAAAAGGTGCGCCGCCGCCATATCAAAGCCAGTGAGCGCGACAGCCAGCTGGCGCTGATTAGCGGTACGACGGACTATCGCGGTTTTTCACAGCGTGATGTGGTGATTGAGGCGGTGTTTGAAGATTTGGCGCTGAAACAGCAGATGGTGGCAGAAGTTGAAGAGCAATGCGCGCCGCATACGGTGTTTGCGTCTAATACCTCATCACTACCGATTGGCGATATCGCTGCCGGGGCGCAGCGGCCGGAACAGGTAATTGGCCTGCATTTTTTCAGTCCGGTCGAAAAAATGCCGCTGGTGGAGGTGATCCCCCATGCCGGAACGTCGGCGCGCACCATTGCCACTACCGTACAACTGGCGAAAAAACAGGGCAAAACGCCGATCGTCGTTGCCGATAAAGCCGGTTTTTACGTGAACCGCATTCTTGCGCCGTACATTAACGAAGCGATGCGCCTGCTCATGGAAGGCCAACGCATTGAGTTCATTGATCACGCGCTGGTGAAGTATGGCTTCCCGGTCGGCCCGATCCAACTTTTGGATGAGGTGGGAATCGATACCGGCACTAAAATTATCCCGGTACTGGAGGCGGCTTATGGAGAACGTTTTAGCCCGCCTGCAAACATCATAAGTGCAATTTTGAATGACGATCGCAAAGGCAGAAAAAATAGTCGGGGTTTCTATCTTTACGCCGCAAAAGGGCGTAAAAGCAAAAAACAGCCTGATCCGGCTATCTATTCGTTAGTCGGCATAACGGCTGCACAGAGCGCCATTTCACCGCAGCAGGCGGCGGAACGTTGCGTGATGATGATGCTGAATGAAGCAGCTCGCTGCTTCGATGAAGGCGTGGTGCGCAGCGCGCGTGATGGTGACATCGGTGCGGTGTTTGGTATCGGTTTTCCTCCCTTTTTGGGTGGCCCGTTCCGTTATATGGATTCGCTGGGAGCGGGTGAAGTGGTTGCGATTCTGCAACGGCTTGCGGCGCAGTATGGCCCGCGGTTTACGCCCTGCGAACCGTTGCTACGTATGGCAGAGCAGGGGCAGACCTTTTGGCCCGTAAAGGAAACTGACGCGCTAAGTTGAGGTCTAAAAAAGGGTAATCCGTCGTCTGTAGCGTAAACCCCTGGCGAAAATGTAAACAGAGATTGACTATACTTACGCCATTAAGGTAAAACACAACGTTTCATTCGTTGGATGGATAAGGCACAATGCCCGGTCATCGGGTTGCTCTCTTGTATGACGGCGTCATGCAGTGGGTTATTCCTGGTGCTTCTGTTTAACAAAAGCGGTGCAATATGCAAGTTTTCATTATGCGTCACGGCGACGCTGCTCTCGAAGCAGCCAGTGACTCGGTTCGCCCACTTACGGTATGCGGTTGTGATGAATCCCGTCTGATGGCAACCTGGCTGAAAGGCCAAAAAGTGGATGTAGAGCGTGTACTGGTCAGTCCGTTTCTGCGTGCTGAACAAACGCTGGATATTGTGAGGGAGTGCCTGAATCTCCCCAAAGAGGTGGATGTTCTGCCAGAACTAACGCCGTGCGGCGATGTTGGACTGGTCAGCGCGTACTTACAAACGCTGGCTAACGAGGGCGTAGCGTCTGCGCTGGTTGTTTCCCACTTACCGTTAGTGGGCTACCTGGTGGCAGAACTATGCCCGGGTGAAACGCCGCCAATGTTCACGACCTCAGCCATTGCAAATGTGACCCTGGAAGCCGACGGGCGCGGGGTGTTTAACTGGCAGATGAGCCCTTGTAATCTGCGGATGGCGAAAGCTATTTAACAGCGATTTCTGAAAAACGATCAAGCGGGTAAGCCATGTGCTACCCGCTTTTTGTTTCAGGGTAATTCCGGCGGTTGCCACTCTTCGACTTCAATCAGCACCAGCAGCGCGGCATCGCCGCCGTACTCTTTTGGCGCCTGATGAAAAGCCATCACATGCGGGTGTTGTGCCAGCCACAGCGGAGTTTGCTGTTTAAGGATATGTTTACCGTGGCCGTGCATCACGCAGGCACAAAACACATGTTCCCGACGACAAGCGGCGATCAGCGCCCCTAGCTCCTGTTTCGCCTGCAACTGCGTTAATCCGTGCAGATCAAGAAACAGTTCGGGCGAGTAATCCCCCCGACGCAGCTTTTTCAGCTCAAAATGGCTGACGTCGTCACGCACATATTTTACTGCGCCTTCGGTGTTCAGAAGTGGCTGAAACTCATCCGAAAAATAGTGGCTGGCATCCGCCTGTTCCTGAAGTAAGCGCTTCACCGGCACGTCGCTGATTTTCTTACGCTGCGGGCGGTGAACGATGGTGTCCTGTTTAATCTGGCGCGTTCCGACCATCAGTTGCCGGAACAGCGCCTTATCCTCCACGCTGAGCGAGGGTTTCTTTTTCATTAGTGACTCTCATCTTTTCTTTCAGGTAGTTTACCCGACTCGGTACGCCTCGGGCAGGAAAAACGTGTTTTTTCCTGGTTTGAGATAAGCAAGAGTGCTGATTTCTCGGCGTCTTCGTGGCAAACTAGCCGCCGAAAATAACGCGATGCGTGCCCTGGAGGAAAGCGTGGATAAAATTTTTGTTGATGAAGCAGTAAATGAGCTGCAAACCATTCAGGACATGCTGCGCTGGTCCGTCAGCCGCTTTAGCGCCGCCAATATCTGGTACGGTCACGGTACCGATAACCCGTGGGATGAGGCCGTCCAGCTGGTGCTGCCGTCGCTCTATTTGCCGCTTGATATCCCGGAAGATATGCGTACCGCGCGCCTGACCTCCAGCGAAAAACACCGCATCGTTGAGCGGGTGATCCGCCGCGTCAACGAACGTATTCCGGTGGCCTATCTCACCAATAAAGCCTGGTTCTGCGGCCACGAATTTTATGTCGATGAGCGCGTGCTGGTGCCGCGTTCACCGATTGGCGAACTGATTAACAACCACTTCAGCGGCCTGATTCAGCATCAGCCGCAGCACATTCTTGATATGTGCACCGGTAGTGGCTGCATCGCGATTGCCTGCGCGTATGCTTTCCCGGAAGCGGAAGTGGACGCCGTTGATATCTCCCTGGACGCACTGCAGGTGGCCGAACAGAACATCGACGATCATGATCTGATTCACCATGTCACGCCGATTCGCTCGGATCTTTTCCGTGATCTACCAAAAACGCAGTACGATCTTATCGTTACCAACCCGCCGTACGTCGACGCTGAAGATATGTCCGATCTGCCTGGCGAATATCGCCATGAGCCGGAACTCGGGCTGGCGTCCGGCACTGACGGGCTGAAACTGACCCGCCGGATCCTCGGCAATGCGCCGGATTATCTCACTGATGATGGCATTCTGATTTGTGAAGTCGGTAACAGCATGGTACATCTGATAGCGCAATACCCGGACGTCCCGTTCACCTGGCTTGAGTTTGAAAACGGCGGTGACGGCGTCTTTATGCTGACCAAAGCACAACTGGTCGCTGCACGCGAACACTTCAGCCTCTATAAAGATTAATAACGATAATTCGGAGCCGTAATGGCAGGAAACACAATTGGACAACTCTTCCGTGTGACCACGTTCGGTGAGTCACACGGTCTGGCGCTCGGTTGCATCGTGGACGGCGTGCCGCCAGGCATTCCGCTGACCGAGGCCGACCTGCAACACGATCTTGACCGCCGTCGCCCTGGCACGTCCCGCTACACCACGCAGCGCCGCGAGCCGGACCAGGTAAAAATTCTCTCCGGCGTGTTTGAAGGGGTCACCACCGGCACCAGCATTGGTCTGCTGATTGAAAACACCGATCAGCGCTCGCAGGATTACGGGGCTATCAAAGACCTGTTCCGCCCGGGGCACGCTGATTACACTTATGAACAAAAATACGGTCTGCGCGATTATCGCGGAGGCGGGCGTTCCTCTGCCCGCGAAACCGCCATGCGCGTAGCGGCAGGTGCTATCGCCAAAAAGTTTCTCGCTGAAAAATTCGGCATTGTGATTCGTGGCTGTCTGACGCAGATGGGCGACATTTCACTGGCGATCAAAGACTGGTCGCAGGTTGAGCAGAACCCGTTCTTCTGCCCGGATCCGGACAAACTTGACGCTCTCGACGAACTGATGCGTGGGCTGAAAAAAGAGGGCGATTCCATCGGCGCGAAAGTGACTGTGGTCGCTGATGGCGTACCGCCAGGACTCGGTGAACCGGTGTTCGATCGCCTGGATGCGGATATCGCTCACGCGCTGATGAGCATCAACGCGGTCAAAGGTGTCGAAATTGGCGACGGGTTTGGTGTGGTGAATCTGCGCGGTAGCGAAAACCGCGACGAGATCACCAAAGCCGGATTCCAGAGCAACCATGCAGGCGGTATTCTGGGCGGTATCAGCAGCGGTCAGCAGATTGTGGCGAATATCGCGCTGAAACCCACCTCCAGCATTACCGTGCCGGGCCGGACGATAAATCGCCAGGGTGATGAAGTTGAAATGATCACCAAAGGGCGTCACGATCCCTGTGTCGGGATACGTGCGGTGCCAATCGCCGAAGCCATGCTGGCGATTGTGTTGATGGATCACTTTATGCGTCAGCGTGCGCAAAACGCGGACGTGACGACCTCGATTCCTCGCTGGTAAACATGAAAAACATCGTTGTAGCGTTGCTGGCATTGCTGGCAACCACGTCCGCCCTGGCGGCAACGCCATGGCAGAAAATCACTCAGCCGATCAGCGGCAGCGCGCAGTCGATCGGCGCGTTCTCCAATGGTTGCATCGTTGGCGCCGAAGCGCTGCCGTTGCAGTCGGATAACTATCAGGTGATGCGCACTGCACAGCTGCGCTACTTCGGTCATCCCGATCTGGTCCTCTTTATTCAACGCCTCAGCAATCAGGTGTATCACCTGGGGCTTGGCACGGTGCTGGTCGGCGATATGGGCATGCCAGCGGGCGGGCGCTTTAATGGTGGTCACGCCAGCCACCAGAGTGGACTTGATGTCGACATCTTCCTGCAGTTGCCGAAAACGCGCTGGACAGCTTCGCAGCTGATGAGGCCGCAGGCGCTGGATCTGGTTGCCGCGGACGGCAAGCACGTGGTGTCGTCGCTGTGGAAACCGGAAATCAGCAGTCTTATTAAACTCGCGGCGAAAGACAACGACGTCACGCGAATTTTCGTCAATGCGGCGATTAAACAGCAGCTTTGCCTTGATGCCGGTACCGATCGCGACTGGCTGCGAAAAGTTCGCCCGTGGTTCCAGCATCGCGCGCATATGCATGTGCGGTTGCGTTGCCCGGCGAACAGCCTCGAGTGTGAAGATCAAACGCCGCCACCGCCGGGAGATGGCTGTGGCGCAGAGCTGCAAAGCTGGTTTGAACCCCCAAAACCGGGAACAACTAAACCTGTGAAGAAGACGCCGCCTCCGCTGCCGCCTTCCTGTCAGGCATTACTGGACGAACATGTACTCTAAATGGAAAATTTCGTAGAGATATTTATGGTGTCACCGCTCGTGCTGGTGACGCTTTTTTTTATTGCCCTGGTGGCAGGGTTTATCGATTCACTGGCGGGCGGTGGCGGTCTGTTGACCATCCCGGCGCTGATGGCGGCAGGAATGTCACCGGCACAGGCGCTGGCGACCAACAAATTGCAGGCCTGCGGCGGCTCCATCTCCGCGTCGTTCTATTTTGTTCGCCGTAAAGTGGTGAATCTTGCGGATCAAAAGCTCAATATCCTGATGACGTTCATCGGCTCAACCAGCGGTGCGCTGCTGGTACAGCATGTACAATCAGAGATACTGCGGCAAATTCTGCCGTTGCTGGTGATTGGCATCGGTCTCTATTTTTTGCTGATGCCGAAGCTCGGCGAAAATGACCGGCAGCGTCGGCTGCACGGTCTGCCGTTTGCGCTGGTGGCTGGCGGTTGTGTTGGTTTCTACGACGGCTTTTTCGGCCCCGCGGCGGGTTCTTTTTATGCACTGGCGTTTGTGACGCTGGCCGGGTTCAACCTTGCTAAATCGACCGCCCATGCCAAAGTGCTGAACGCCACGTCTAATATTGGCGGTTTGCTGCTGTTTATGCTTGGCGGCAAAGTCATCTGGGCTACCGGTTTTGTGATGATGGCCGGGCAGTTTCTTGGCGCGCGCATGGGCTCGCGACTGGTGCTGAGCAAAGGGCAGTCGCTGATCCGCCCGATGATCGTGGTGGTGTCTGCCGTGATGAGCGCCAAACTTCTTTATGACAGTCACGGAGCCGAAATCCTCCAGTGGCTGGGGATCAACTAATGGAACAGCAACACCATTATCAACAGCTGATCGACATTTTTGATCGCTGTTTTGCCGATGATTTTAATACCCGTCTGATTAAAGGCGACGACGAACCGATCTATCTTCCTGCTGATAACGACGTGCCGTACAACCGAATCGTCTTCGCCCACGGCTTTTATGCCAGCGCGCTGCATGAGATTTCGCACTGGTGCATTGCGGGTGAAGCGCGGCGCAAACTGGTGGACTTTGGCTACTGGTACTGCCCGGACGGGCGTGATGCCGCCACGCAAAGCCAGTTTGAAGATGTTGAGGTGAAGCCGCAGGCGTTTGACTGGCTGTTTTGCGTAGCGGCGGGTTTCCCGTTTAACGTCAGTTGCGACAACCTGGAAGGCGACGTTGAACCTGATCGCATCGTGTTTCAGCGACGGGTACATGCTCAGGTGATGACGTATCTTGCAGAAGGGATCCCGGCGCGTCCGGCACGTTTCATCAGAGCTTTACAGAATTATTACCAGACGCCGGAAATAACGGCGGAACACTTCCCGTGGCCGGAAGATTTAAACTGAGGAAAGAAGATGATCGCAGAATTTGAAACCCGTATCCTGGCGCTGATTGATGACATGGTTGAGCACGCCAGCGATGACGAACTGTTCGCCAGTGGCTATCTGCGTGGCCACCTGACACTGGCGGTGGCAGAGCTGGAGGCCGGGGATGATCACTCCCCGGAAGCCGTTTATCAGAAAGTGACCCACAGCCTTGAGAGGGCGATTCATGCAGGCGAACTGTCACCGCGCGATCAGGCGCTGGTGCTCGGCATGTGGGACACCCTGTATCAGCAGGCGAAGTTTAAATAATCCACGGGTAATAAATATGCCCGGCGTGTTCACGTGCGGGCATCTCATCTCCTTCCAGACGCGCCGCCAGTGTCAGTGCAAAATCAAATACCCGCCCCAGACCTCTGCCGCTCAGCAGATTGCCATCCTCCACCACGTCGGCATCGACATAGACGCCGTCGGTGACCTGCTGCCACAAATCCCCGGAACAGGTATAGCGGCGACCCTTCAGCAAGCCGTTTGCCGCCAGCACACGCGCCGCCGCCGAGCAGATCGGGCAAATCCGCTTACCGAGTTCATCGTGACGGCGAACAAAGGCCACCACGTTGTCGCTATTGCCTAAAAACACGCTGCCCTGCGGACCGCCAGGCAGCACCACCGCATCGTAGGTCTTGTCAAAACAGGCCAGCAGGGTGTCATCCGCCATCACCGGAATGGTGTGATAGCTGATGACGTCGCGGGTGTCACCACAGGAGAGCGTCTCAACCTGAATATTCAGACGACGCAGAATATCAATGGTGACGATGGCTTCGCCTTCTTCGAAGCCAGGCGCCAGCAAAACAGCAACGGTTTTCATGTTGTTCCTTACCAGTAAAGTGACCAGACCTGGCGGACGCGGATCAGCGCCTCCAGATAGAAATAATCTCCCCAGCTACAACACTCATCGACACCTTTGCCGCTCGCCATGTGATACACCGAATGTTTCAGCAGCCCTTCGCACGGTTCATCGTCGCGGCTGAGATAATGATCGGTCAGCGAAGCGATAATACGCAGCGCCATCTCTTCATAATGGGCGCGATGCTTATCCAGCACCGGCAGGACGTTAACCAGCTCCAGCAACCCGCAGGCCGCAATGGCTGCCGCTGAGCTGTCGCGCACGGCATCGGTACCGAGTAACGCCAGATCCCAGTGACAGACGTCATCGTCCGGCAGACGGTTGAGGAAATAGTGCGCCAGGCTGCGGGAAAGGTCGACCATATGTTTATCGCCGGTGTGCAGGTAGCTCAGCAGGAAACCGTAGATACCCCACGCCTGACCGCGCGACCAGCAGGAGGTGTCGCTGTAACCCTGATGGGTATTGCCAAAGCGCGGCGCGCCGGTCGTCACGTCCATGTAAAACGTGTGCCAGGTGGAAGCATCCGGGCGGACGATATAATTCGCAGCCTGATTCACATGCGCTGTTGCCGCATCGGCATAGCGTGGGTCGCCGGTCTGCTCGCTGGCCCAGTACAGCAGCGGCAGGTTCATATTGCAGTCGATGATCATTCGCCCCTGTTGCTCAGGATCGGCTAAATCGCCCCACGCCTGAATGATTCTGGCAACCGGGTTGAAGCGTTCCATCAGCGTGTCGGCGGCCTGTAGTGCGGCACGGCGGGCGGTTTCGTTACCGGTGAGTCGCCAGGCGCTGACACAGGAAAGTGAATAGAGAAAGCCGAGATCGTGCGTTGCGGTATCAATACGTTTTTCGATGCGTTCCACGAAAGAGGGCAGATAGCGCTCCGCCGCCTGACGGTATTTTTCCTCACCACTCAGCTCCCAGGCCAGCCACAGCTGTCCGGGCCAGAAGCTGGTGGTCCACTCGACATTTTCCGTGCGCGGCCAGACGCCATTTTCGCAGGCTTCACCCGGGAAGCGGTCGCCAAAGGCCACGATGTTCTTATCAAGCTGGCGCAGGACATGTTGCAACGCTGTCTCCAGACGCGCCTTTAACGCGAGGCGATCGACAGCGTGCAGTTCAACGGGGCGCAGCGGCTCGGTAACGACAGAACGGGTCATAATTTCTCCTGAATTAGTGTTTCGACGGCTCGGCGGGAACAGCATCCAGCACAGGCGTAAACGGGGTGGCGGCGTCACGCACCGAGCGGCAGCGTGACAGAGTAAAGGCGGAAATCAGCGTAAACAGCAGGGCGCAACTGCCCATCAGCAGATAAGTGTGCTCAAAACCGATGCGGTCATACAGATAACCGGCGGGCGGCGCGACGACGATCGAACCGACATAAATCATCGCCTGGTAGCCCAGCAGATACATGGTGGCATTCACTTTCTTGTGAAAATGCTCGGCAATGTATTTAAAGACTGAGATCAGCAGCAGGGAGATTTCCACACCGTACAGCGGTTTGATGATCGAAATGACGACAGGGTCGGTCGTGAGCCCTGAGGCGATCAGTCGCGCGCCAACAACCATGCCGCAGAACAGCAAGCCTTTTTTGGCACCGTACTGATTCACCAGCCACGGGATAAACATCATCATGATGAATTCCGTGCCCGACTGGACGGTGCTCAGATAACCATACCAGGCATTGCCTTGTTCTTTGGTAGTGAAAAATGACACGAAGTAGCGAGGGAACTGCTGCTCGGCGATAAACATCATCCATGCGACGCCCGCCACATAGAGGCTGAACATCCAGAACTTGCGGTTTTGCAGCAGCAGAATGACGTCTTTAAAAACGATCTTACTGTCAGAAATCACGTTATTGCTGTGCAACTGCGCATCGCCGATTTTCAGATTGATCAGTACCAGCAACATCAGCACGGAGGTGCCGCTACTGAGAAGAAAATTCGCCATCGGCGTAAAGTTAAACAGGATGCCGGACACCGACGCTGCCATCGCCCATCCCAGCGAGCCCCACATACGAATGCGGCCAAACTCCAGGTTGTACAAGCGGCTGAAACGATCGGCGTAGGATTCAGACGCCGCGACCCCGGCGTACCAGCCAAGACTCAGATAGAGCGCGCCGATGACGATACCGAGGGTGGTGTGGCTGAGTAACAATGGCTGATAGACGAAAACAAAAAACGGCGCCATTAGCGCTGACACCGCACAGACAAAATAGAGCAGCCATTTGCTCATACCGATTTTGTCCATGATGTAGCCGTAGATGGGCTTGAGGATCACCGCGAAAACGCCGTTGATGGCGAAGACGCTGCCGATAGTGATGCTGTCGAGCCCTACCTTCTGGCTGAGCCATAGCGCATAAAGCCCGAAGCTTGAAGACCAGGTAAAGAAAAAGAGAAAGATAAACGTGCTCATTTTGAGCTGTGCACGGCGTGTGGTGGTCGTGTTCATGCTTTCATCCTCAACATCACGGCAGTACGGTTAATGTGACCGCCGTGTCGCCTGCGGCAGTGCAGATGCTGACAATCCGGTCATTGATGGATACCTGCGGTAGCGACGCGCGGTTAAAATCGGCGCGATCACCGGCCCACACGGCGCTTATCAGCAGGTGTTTTCCTGCCGGTAACGCGCCTCGCAGCAGTGGAACGGCAGCGCGGTCCGCAAACAGCAGGTTGCTGTTGGGCGGCGTCAGAACCACTTCACCCTGACGTGGTCGGGGGCTAAGGCAAAAAATGGCTGACCTGTCTGTTTCGCCCGTCAGTTGGCTTTGTCCGGTGGCGCAGTGTTGTACCGGCAGGGGGCGGTTGCACAGGCTGAAGCCGCCCTCCGCGCTGTCGAGGCTGCGGGCGGTGTGGATCTGATGAAGACGAATCTGCCAGTCGCCGGACGCCACCAGCCAACTGTCGACCGTCACGTCATGCCAGGGCAGCCAGCGGCTGTAAATCTGGTTACCACTCACCACCACGTCCTGACATTCGCGGCGGCCGCGCCAGTAGTTGTCATGTTCGCTTAACAGCAGCATTGAATCCGGGGACGCATGCGGCAGCCCGAAGCGCCCGCGCTCAATGGTAAAAGCAAAGCGGGTGGAGTAGGCGAATTTGCAGTATTTCGCCTCAGTGTTGACGAAGTTGTTCAGCTCCAGCTGGCCGGAGGTCAGCATCCATAAGTGGTGATGCTGATGCACGAGGATCTGCGCCGCATGGGGAATTGTGTGCGGCGTGCCGCGCTCCGGTAGCGGCAGTTCTTCCGCCTGCCAGAACGCGCTGTCTTCGCCCAGTGCCAGCACCAGCGCGGTTTTCAGTCCCCAGTAGGGCGAGCCGGGCGCGTTGTAATCTTCCGCCATGATCAGGTTCGGATAGCTGTAACCGACGCTGAGAATGCCATCGCGATCATACGGTTGCTGTTGCAGCCACCAGCGCAGGTGACGCAGGACAATCCCTTTGAGGACGCCTGGTGAAAAGACATCAAGCTCAGCCCAGGCCGCCGCGCTCCAGAACGCCGCCTGTGCGAAGCGGTAGGTGAGGCTGCGACCAAACGCAATGGCGGCGCCATCGTCAGCAAAGAAATGGATGAAATCACTGGCGAAGACGGTCGCCCGCTGGCGCAACGTCGCACAGCGTTCAGGATCCACGTCCGCCATCAGCGTGGCGTAAAGTAATCCGTAGAAATGAAACCCCATCGAAATGTAGTAATCGCGCGGGCGTCCCGGCCCGTCGCTGTACCAGCCATCGCCGAGCCAGTAATGTTCCATCGCCGCGAAATGGCGTTCAATGGCATCTCTGTTGACCGGCATGCCGCATTGCTGAAAACCGACCTGCACCAGAATGGGGAAAAAATGCCAGTTATTATCAGGAATAACGGCGGTTTCACTTCGCTTCAGCCACTGCCAGAGCTGTGTTTTTTCCTGTTCGCTAAAATGCGGAAGTAGCGTGTTATGTGCCAGCGCCAGCAGCAGCCCGTACACCGCCATTTCCACGACGCGCTGGTCGTAATCTCCGATCTCTCCCCAGTAATCGGCATGGGTGGGGTTGGTGCCATCTTTAATCGCCTGAACGTAAAATGAAAACTGCGCAGGCTCCTGACCGCCCGCCAGCAATGGCGTGACACCCCACAATAAACGTGAGAAGGCTTCCATGCTGGCGACCGACTGACCGTAGTGCGTCGTAAAATTCGCCAGATCAACGCGGCTGGCATCCTTTTTAAAAAAAGGATTAACCGCATCAAGTACTTCGTGGACCCATTTTACAAGGTCGCTTCGCTGTAGTAATGGATTCGTCAGGGTAATATTTTCAGGTTGCACGATGTCCTCCCGTCAGACACGAGATTTATTTAACGTGTTGTTATTCAATGTTTCTTATCACCCGGAGTGACTGCGGGACAAAGCGTAGTCGTTTTTAATGTCATCGCTGAGTGAGCAGCTTCACAAAATTGAACCGCTATTTCATTTTGGCTGGATTTTTACTGAAGAGAGAGCAATAAATTACAAACCGTAGCCCAAAAATTTAATTTTATTGTCATGGTGGTGGAATGACCGAAATGCAGCAACTGGAGAGGATCACCCTGGCGCAGCAGGCGATATCGTTTAACCGCATGCAGGGATCCAGTGCCCGATATTATCACTGGCACCAGTGCGTCGAGTTTCTCTATATTTCCCGTGGCTACGGTATTGTGGTGGTGGATAATCAGCATTACACCGCGCGTCCGGGCAGGCTGTTTCTCTTTCCTCCATTTCGGCTGCACAAAGTGCATGTTGACGACAGCGAACGTAACCAGTATTTCCGCACCACCATGCATATCGATCAGTCGGCAGTAGAAAGCACGCTGCAGCATTTCCCGCGTTTTCAGACACAGTTTTCTCTCGCCACCGCCAGTCACGCGCTGGCGCAGGCGTGGGATCTCAGCGAATATGCCGCGTTTATGGAAACCATTCTCGCGCGTTTTGAGGCGCTGAATACGTCACGGCAGTATCCGGCAGAAGAGGTGGCTTTTCTGATGATGCAGATAATGGCCCTGTTACCCGCGCAACCGGTAATGATGAAGCCCCAGCAGCAAACGGCGGCGGCGCGCATAATGCAATGGGTGGAAAGCCATTATGGCGGGAAATTTTCGCTGGACGCGCTGGCGCGGGATATCGGCTACTCACGCAGCTACACTTCACGCATCTTCCGTCAGCAGACCGGGGGCAGCATTCATGAATACCTGATGACCCGACGGCTAAAGCGCAGCTGTGATTTGCTGCGCTCGACCTGTATGAGCATTGATGCGATTGCTGAAGAGGTGGGGTTTTCCGAAGTGACCTACTTTATCACCTGCTTTAAAAAGATGATCCGCCAGACACCGTTGCAGTACCGCAAGCGGGTGTCAGGCGGCTGAACAATTTACTTCACCGCTTTGCCTTTCAGCAGTTTACGCACCCACAGTCGGTTCGGATTGAGCGCGGCAAGTGTCTCGCCATCAAGTGGAATGGGTTCATTACTCATCTGCGCCGCCAGAATTTCGGCGGCCAGCGGTGCGGAACAAAGCCCGCGCGAGCCGAGTGCGCCTAGCATAAACAGGTTCGGATACACCGGTGCGTTAGTGGTTGTGGCTTTGTTTTCCGCCAGATCTACATACTGCGCCAGTGTGGCGGCGTAATCCGGTACGTTGCCGACCATCGGCAGGTGATCGCGGGTGGCGCAGCGGACGCCGCATCGGGCGTCGTTGCCGCTCACATCCACCTCCTGCGCCCAGTCAGCCTGCGGCAGACAGTCAATGAGCCGCTGGCGGTTGTGCTGTTGATCGTCCTCACTGAACATTATTTCCGCGCGACCACGATGGTAACTGGCGCCTATACAATGGTGCTGATTACTGGGGTTCTGCGGCGTCAGATAACCGTCGTAGCATAATACCTGGCGCAACCGGGAGAGCGCGGCGGTGGTTGGAATATGGCTCACCTGACCGCCAACCGGATACACCGGTAATTGCGCCGTCTGGCTGAAGTGGTTTATGTTGTGACCGTTCGCCAGCACAACGGCAGAATGGCTTTGGGCTTCACCCTGTGCAAACCGGAGCAGCCAGCCGTTTTCCGTCTGCGCCAGCGTTTCCAGAGATTGGTTCCACACCGTTTTCAGACCTCGTTCCCCGGCAAGCGTAATAACTGCGGCGGTAAGCTGCGCCGGACATAGCCAGCCACCGAGTGGATACTGCACGCCGCCGCACTGCAGCTCAACGCCGGTCGTTTCCGTCGCCGCCTGCGCAGAAACTGCGGTGGCAATCGCATCAGGCAGACCGAGCGCCAGCATCTGTTCAATCTTTTGCTGGCTTTTTTCATCCCAACCCAGTTGTGTGACCCCGCACCAGTCGTGATCAA
>NZ_JMTB01000074.1 GCF_000734965.1 Trabulsiella guamensis ATCC 49490 | reverse complement strand
GTGTGACCCCGCACCAGTCGTGATCAAATGACACAGGCAGAGCATTGTACAACCGCCGCGCAAAGGTGAATGCCAGCGGGAAAAAGCGCGCCAGAGCAGGATCATGAGCGCTAAGGAGCGGGTAGAGCGCCCCCTGTCGATTACCGGAGGCACCTTCAGCCGGGGCGCTGTCGGCGCAGTACAGCGTTACCTGCCAGCCACGACGCAGCAGGGCGAGTGACAACAACGCACTGGCGATGCCACCACCGATGATGGCAACGTCCTGCGAAGACGAACCCGGGCGGGCAAACCATGGCGTACGCGGGGTGACATTCAGCATGTTGGTCATTTCACCGGTCAACATTTCACGCTTGCGACCAAAGCCTTTGCGCTTTTGCATGGTAAATCCGGCTTCCTGCAAGCCGCGTCGCACAAACCCGGCGGAGGTAAACGTCGCCAGCGTCCCGCCAGGGCGTGACAGCCGCGCCATTGCTGAAAAGAGCTCGGGCGACCACATATCCGGATTTTTCGCCGGCGCGAAACCATCAAGAAACCAGGCGTCAACCTTTTGATTCAGCGTGTCGTCGAGGGTTTCGGTCAGCATGTTGATATCCCCGAACCACAAATCCAGCGTGACGCGACCACCATCAAGCAACAGGCGATGACACCCGGCAACGGGGAGCGGCCACTGCGCCTGTAACTGTTCCGCCCTGGGCGCGAGTTCCGGCCAGCGCTGATGCGCCAGCCGCAAATCGTCCTCCTGCAATGGAAATTTCTCAAAACTGATGAAATGTAATCTTTGTAGGGTAGCGTCCGGGGAACTGGCATGAAAATCGTCAAACGCCTGCCAGAGTGTCAGGAAGTTGAGCCCGGTACCGAAGCCGCTTTCCGCCACGACGAATAACGAACGGGGATGTTCCGAAAAACGCGCGGTGATCCGGTTTCCGCCGAGAAAAACATACCGTGTCTCTTCAAGGCCGTTATCATTAGAGAAGTAGACATCATCAAAATCTCGGGAAACAGGTGTACCCTCATTATTGAATTCAAGGTTGGCAGTTTGTATGGCGTTTTGTTTCACG
Source organism: Trabulsiella guamensis ATCC 49490 (assembly GCF_000734965.1). Classification (GTDB taxonomy): domain Bacteria; phylum Pseudomonadota; class Gammaproteobacteria; order Enterobacterales; family Enterobacteriaceae; genus Trabulsiella; species Trabulsiella guamensis. The sequence continues at coordinate 89,257 of NZ_JMTB01000074.1, read as the reverse complement.
TAAGTTACTCGTATCACGGGAAGTCTGACGATCTTAACGATGTGTGGGTGCAGGAGCAAATTTCAGAGAAATTGGCTGATCGGACTTGTTCGGCGTACAAGTGTACGCTATCTTGCGACTCGAAACTTCAAAATAGTGCGACAAACAGAGGTATTGAATGAAACGTGCAGTGATTACTGGCCTGGGCATCGTTTCCAGCATCGGTAATAACCAGCAGGAAGTCCTGGCATCTCTGCGTGAAGGACGCTCCGGGATCACTTTCTCGCAAGAGTTTAAAGATTCTGGCATGCGCAGCCACGTATGGGGAAACGTCAAACTGGACACCACCGGTTTGATCGACCGTAAAGTGGTTCGTTTCATGAACGATGCCTCTATCTACTCCTATCTCTCCATGCAGCAGGCGATTGAAGACGCTGGCCTGAAAGATGAGGTTTATCAGAACAACCCGCGCGTGGGCCTGATTGCAGGGTCTGGCGGTTCTTCTAAATCTCAGGTATTCGGTGCCGACGCGATGCGTAGCCCGCGCGGTCTGAAAGCGGTGGGGCCATATGTCGTGACCAAAGCGATGGCGTCTGCGGTCTCCGCGTGCCTTGCCACACCGTTCAAAATCCACGGCGTAAACTACTCTATCAGCTCCGCCTGCGCCACCTCTGCGCACTGTATCGGTAATGCGGTTGAGCAAATACAACTGGGCAAACAGGACATCGTATTTGCCGGCGGCGGCGAAGAGCTGTGCTGGGAAATGGCCTGTGAGTTTGACGCGATGGGCGCGCTGTCCACCAAATTCAACGAAACGCCAGACAAAGCTTCCCGTACTTATGATGCGCACCGTGATGGTTTCGTTATCGCAGGCGGCGGCGGTATGGTTGTTGTGGAAGAGCTGGAACATGCGCTGGCACGCGGTGCGCACATCTATGCTGAAATCGTCGGCTACGGCGCGACTTCTGATGGCGCTGACATGGTTGCACCATCTGGCGAAGGCGCGGTGCGTTGCATGAAGATGGCGATGCATGATGTTGACACCCCAATCGACTACCTGAACTCGCACGGTACGTCTACACCGGTGGGTGACGTAAAAGAGCTGGGTGCTATTCGTGAGGTGTTTGGCGACAACAGCCCGGCAATCTCCGCCACCAAAGCGATGACCGGCCACTCTCTGGGTGCGGCAGGCGTACAGGAAGCGATTTACTCTCTGTTAATGCTGGAGCACGGTTTTATCGCGCCGAGCATCAACATTGAAGAGATGGACGAGCAGGCGGAAGGTCTGAACATCGTCACGCAGCCGACCGAGCGTAAACTGACTACCGTGATGTCCAACAGCTTCGGCTTCGGTGGGACTAACGCCACCCTGGTGATGCGCAAGCTGAACGCGTAATTTCTGCGCAAGATAGTGAAAGGGAGCCTGATGGCTCCCTTTTTTATGCATTAACAACCCACTGCCGGGCTATTGCAACGCCATGGTCGGCCTCGTAATTACGCCCGCCTGTTTCCGTAAGGGTTAGATCACGATCCACACCAGCGCCATCGCAACCAGCAGTGCAATCAGCAACAGCCCCGGGCGTGCTGACATCGTTTTTACTGCCTCAATGAACGGTGTGAACGGGCTGTAGATGGGCTGAATATCGCGAATTTCGAGGGTATCCTGCGAACGTTCGACGCGTCTGAGGAATATCTGATTTAACAGATCCTGCACCTGGGCGATAGTCAGGGCGGACTGCGGCGTGACGTTCCAGGTTTGCTGGGCGTAATCCTGCAACGTCTGCATTTCTCGGGGTTCCAGCGGTTGTTTAAGCGCTGCCTGTATTGAGTGCAGCGTGGGGGTCTGCTGGCTGCTCAGCGTTTGTCGCGCCTGCAGCCAGGTCACCAACTGGGCAAAGTGCTTGGCCGGGATCAGCTCGCCGGTTTTCACGCCTGAAAGTTCCAGCATCGATTGCCAGATAAGCTTGCTGGACTCGCCGGTCGCCGCTGCCAGGCGGGTGACCAGTTGGTTCAGCGTATTATGCTCGGCAGGCGCCAGCGGGCGATCCGTGGCCGGACGTTGCTGCGGTTGTGGAATAGAGAGCTGACCGTTTTGCAACAGGTGCAGCACGCTCTTAAGCTGCTCGGGCGTCAACTGGCTCAATGCGGTCTGCCCGAACTGCTGGCGTACATAGTCGCTCACCGCCTGGCGGTTATTGCCCTGGCTTAGCAACTCGGTTAATTGCGATAACGTCTGACGGGTGCTGAGGTTCTGTTGTGCCGTGGTCAGCCGCTGGTTTAAATTCTGTTCGGCGGCAGGGAAATGCCGCGAGAGCAGTGGCGCATCGCCTTTCAGGCCCAGATCGTGCTTAATACCTGCCCACACTTCCGCGCTCTGCTGTGACGTCAGCGCCACCAGACGGGTGATCAAGCGCTCCAGCACGGTACGTTGCTGAGTTGAAAGCGGTTGTTCGCCGGTCGTGGACGTGGCGGGAACGCCTTCACCTGGCGGGCGAGATGGCATGCCTGAAATGGGTTGCGTCATGAGAAATCCTTACCGTCGTGGCTGTGTCCACCAGGTTGCAGGTATGCCTGGCGGCGAGATTATGGCACACTTCTGCGGTTAACTCTCGTTCTCAGACAGGTACAAACTGTGAAAATCCTCGTTGATGAAAATATGCCTTATGCCCGCGAATTATTCAGTCGCCTGGGCGAAGTCAGGGCCGTGACTGGTCGTCCGCTTCCTGAGGAAGCGCTGGATGACGCGGACGCACTCATGGTGCGCTCAGTCACGAAGGTTAATGCCGCATTACTGGCAGGCAAACCGGTGAAATTTGTCGGCACGGCCACGGCGGGAACGGATCATGTGGATGAGGAGTGGCTTGCGCAGGCGGGGATCGGTTTTTCTGCAGCGCCAGGCTGTAACGCGATTGCTGTAGTGGAATATGTTTTTTCCGCGCTACTGATGCTGGCGGAACGCGATGGTTTCGCGCTGACCGACCGCACTGTCGGTATTGTCGGCGTGGGGAATGTCGGTGGGCGTCTGCAAAAACGGCTGGAGGCGCTGGGGATCAAAACGTTGCTGTGCGATCCGCCACGAGCCGATAAGGGCGACGACGGCGACTTTCTGCCGCTGGAAACGCTGGTGGAGCAGGCGGACGTTCTGACCTTCCATACGCCATTATTTAAAGACGGCCCGTACAAAACGCTGCATTTGGCGGATGAAGCACTGATCAGCCGTCTGAAACCTGGCGCCATTCTGATTAACGCCTGCCGCGGCGCGGTAGTCGACAACAGCGCGCTGCTGGCGCGTCTTAACGCCGGACAACGCTTAAGTACGGTGCTTGATGTCTGGGAGCCAGAGCCGGATCTCAACACGGAACTGCTGACGCAGGTGGACATCGGTACCGCGCATATCGCGGGCTATACCCTGGAAGGTAAGGCGCGTGGTACCACTCAGGTGTTTGAAGCCTATAGCGAATTTATCGGTCAACGCCACCAGATATCGCTGGATACCCTGTTACCAGCACCGGAGTTTGGCCGCATTACCTTGCACGGTCCGCTCGATCAGGCAACGCTGAAAAGGCTGGTGCATTTGGTGTATGATGTGCGCCGCGATGATGCGCCGCTGCGACAGGTGGCGGGTAAAGCGGGTGAATTTGACAAGCTGCGCAAAAATTATCAGGAACGCCGTGAATGGTCCTCGCTGTATGTGCAGTGTGATGATGCCCGGGCGGCTGAAACACTGACAAAACTGGGTTTCAACGCCGTTCATCACGCAACGCGTTAATGTCTTCTTAATACGCTTCGCCGACGATAGCGGCGGGGCGGCTATTTTTCTGGAGTAACCACCATGTCTGAAGGCTGGAATATTGCCGTACTGGGCGCCACGGGCGCCGTGGGTGAAGCCCTGCTCGAAACCCTTGCCGAGCGTCAGTTCCCGGTGGGTGAATTGCATGCGCTGGCGCGTAGTGATAGCGCGGGTGAATCGCTGCGCTACGAGGGCAAAACTGTGCAAGTGCAGGACGCCGCCGATTTTGACTGGACGCAGGCGCAACTGGCGTTTTTCGTCGCCGGTGCTGAAGCCAGCGCGAAGTACATTGAGGAGGCGACTAACGCCGGTTGTCTGGTCATTGATGCCAGCGGATTGTTTGCGCTGGAGCCGGATGTACCGCTGGTGGTGCCGGAAGTGAACCCGTATGTGCTGGCGGATTACCGCAACCGTAACATTATCGCCGTGCCGGACAGCCTGACCAGCCAGTTACTGGCGGCGCTGAAGCCACTGATCGATGAAGGCGGCCTGTCGCGCATTGCGGTAACCAGCCTGATGTCAGCCTCCGCTCACGGTAAAAAAGCGGTCGATGCGCTGGCAGGGCAGAGCGCTAAGCTGTTGAACGGTATTCCGATCGATGAAGACGATTTCTTTGGCCGTCAGCTGGCGTTCAACCTCCTGCCGTTGCTGCCGGATCGCGAAGGTAGCGTGCGCGAGGAGCGTCGCATTGTCGACCAGGTGCGTAAAATCCTGCAGGACGATGGTCTGATGATCTCCGCCAGTTGCGTGCAGTCGCCAGTCTTCTACGGTCATGCGCAGATGGTCAGTTTTGAAGCGCTGCGTCCGCTGGCAGCGGAAGAGGCGCGTGACGCCTTTATCCGCGGTGAAGACATTGTGCTGTCGGAAGCGAATGAATTCCCGACGCAGGTGGGCGACGCCTCCGGCAGCGCGCAGTTGTCAGTGGGTTGCGTGCGCAACGATTACGGCATGCCGGAGCAAATCCAGTTCTGGTCAGTCGCGGATAATGTTCGTTTCGGCGGCGCACTGATGGCGGTCAAAATCGCTGAGAAGCTGGTGCAGGAGTATATGTACTAATGTCGGAAGTGGCAGAGCAGCCAGTCTATCGTATTGCCCTTGGCATCGAGTACGACGGCAGCAACTATTACGGCTGGCAGCGGCAAAACGAAGTGCGCAGCGTGCAGGAAAAACTCGAAAAAGCACTGTCGCAGGTAGCGAACGAGCCGGTTCACGTATTCTGCGCCGGGCGCACCGACGCAGGCGTGCATGGCACCGGACAGGTAGTGCATTTCGATACACACGCGCTGCGTAAAGACGCGGCGTGGACGCTGGGCGTAAATGCGAATTTGCCTGGTGACATCGCGGTGCGTTGGGTGAAACATGTTGCCGATGATTTTCATGCACGTTTCAGTGCCACAGCGCGCCGTTATCGCTATGTCATCTACAATCATCGCTTGCGCCCTGCGGTGTTAAGCCAGGGGGTGACCCATTGTCACCAGCCGCTGGACGCTGAGCGGATGCATCGTGCGGCGCAGTGTCTGATTGGCGAGAATGATTTTACCTCGTTTCGTGCTGTTCAGTGCCAGTCGCGCACCCCGTGGCGGAACGTGATGCACATTGACGTTCAACGTCATGGCCCTTATGTGGTGGTCGATATCAAAGCGAATGCTTTTGTTCATCATATGGTCAGGAATATCGTGGGCAGCCTGATGGAAGTGGGCGCCGGAAACCAGTCAGAGAGCTGGATTGCAGAGCTACTGGCAGCGAAGGACAGAACGCTGGCGGCAGCAACGGCGAAGGCGGAAGGATTGTATCTGGTGGCGGTGGACTACCCCGACTATTTCGACCTGCCGAAGACGCCGATGGGCCCGCTGTTTCTGGCGGACTAAGTGCGATAATGCAGTAACTAAAGGCTAAGCAACTATGGATCTGATTCGCTTTCTGATTGATTTCATCCTGCATATTGACGTACATCTGGCTGAACTGGTCGCGCAGTACGGCGTCTGGGTATATGCCATTCTGTTCCTGATTCTGTTTTGCGAAACGGGTCTGGTGGTGACGCCATTCCTGCCTGGCGATTCGCTGCTGTTTGTTGCCGGCGCGCTGTCGGCGCTGCCGACCAATGATCTCAACGTGCATCTGATGGTATTGCTGATGGTCATCGCGGCTGTTGTTGGTGATGCGGTGAACTATACGATTGGCCGCCTGTTTGGCGAGAAGCTGTTCAGTAACCCGGACTCAAAAATCTTCCGCCGCAGCTATCTTGATAAGACCCATGCGTTCTATGAGAAGCATGGCGGTAAGACCATCATTCTGGCGCGATTTGTGCCCATCGTCAGAACATTCGCCCCCTTTGTGGCGGGAATGGGACATATGTCTTATCGTCATTTTGCGGCGTATAACGTGGTTGGCGCGCTGCTGTGGGTGCTGCTGTTTACCTACGCGGGCTATCTGTTCGGCGATCTGCCGATCGTGCAGGAGAATCTGAAGCTGCTGATCGTAGCGATCATTGTGCTCTCGGTTCTGCCGGGCGTGGTGGAAATCATCCGCCACAAGCGGGCTGCGGCGAAACAGACGAAACCGGAGAAGTAAGGGGTTCGACCACTTTTTTATCCCATGTTTCGAGCGCTTATGTTTTAATGTGCAACATTTCATGGTCTGTAAGCGGCAAAAATGGCATTATTCGCCCCTTACGGCAAAACTGGCATCGACCAGGTTCAGGCAGAAAGGTTATCAATGAGCTGGATTGAACGAATTAAAAGCAATATAACCCCCACCCGCAAGGCCAGTATTCCTGAAGGGATCTGGACCAAGTGTGACAGCTGCGGTCAGGTACTTTACCGTGCCGAACTGGAGCGTAACCTGGAGGTTTGCCCTAAGTGCGATCATCACATGCGTATGACGGCGAGAAACCGCCTGCATAGCCTGCTGGATGAAGGATCTCTGGTTGAACTGGGGAGCGAACTTGAGCCGAAAGATGTGCTGAAGTTCCGTGATTCCAAAAAATACAAAGACCGTCTGGCAACGGCTCAGAAAGAAACCGGCGAGAAAGACGCGCTGGTGGTGATGAAAGGCACGCTGCACGGCATGCCGGTCGTTGCGGCGGCGTTTGAATTCTCCTTTATGGGCGGTTCCATGGGCTCGGTTGTCGGCGCGCGTTTCGTCCGTGCCGTTGAACAGGCACTGGAAGACAACTGTCCGTTGATCTGCTTCTCCGCCTCCGGTGGCGCCCGTATGCAGGAAGCGTTGATGTCGCTGATGCAGATGGCGAAAACCTCCGCCGCGCTGGCGAAAATGCAGGAACGCGGTCTGCCGTACATCTCTGTACTGACCGACCCGACCATGGGTGGTGTTTCCGCAAGCTTCGCGATGCTCGGTGATCTCAACGTCGCTGAACCGAAAGCGTTGATTGGTTTCGCGGGTCCCCGCGTTATCGAACAGACGGTGCGTGAAAAACTGCCGCCGGGATTCCAGCGCAGTGAATTCCTGATTGAAAAAGGGGCGATCGACATGATTGTCCGTCGTCCGGAAATGCGCCTGAAGCTTGCCAGCATTCTGGCTAAGCTGATGAATCTCCCGTCGCCGGATCCCGATGAACCGCGCGAAAGCGTGGTGGTACCTCCGGTACCGGATCAGGAACCTGGGGCCTGATAATGCAAAGGGCAGGGCCAGACGGCGCTGCCCTTTTTGTTTCGTTAACTATCGCGGGCATCATGGAAAAACAACGTACTCCTCAGGCTACGTCGCCGCTGGCTGCGTGGCTTTCTTATCTGGAAAATCTGCATTCCAAAACCATCGACCTTGGCCTTGAACGTGTCAGCGAGGTTGCGGCACGAATGAAGGTGCAGAAACCGGCGCCGTTTGTTTTTACTGTGGCCGGAACCAACGGTAAAGGCACCACCTGCCGCACGCTGGAAGCGGTGCTGATGGCGGCGGGTTATAAGGTGGGCGTCTACAGTTCGCCGCATCTCGTGCGTTATACCGAACGCGTTCGCGTACAGGGCGAAGAGCTGCCGGAAACGGCGCATACCGCGTCGTTTGCTGAAATTGAATCGGCTCGCGGCGATATTTCACTTTCCTATTTTGAATTTGGCACCCTGTCGGCGCTGTGGCTGTTTCAGCAGGCGCAACTGGATGTGGTGATCCTGGAAGTCGGCCTGGGTGGTCGTCTTGATGCCACCAATCTGGTGGATGCGGATGTCGCGGTGGTTACCAGTATCGCCCTTGATCACACTGACTGGCTGGGACCGGATCGCGAAAGCATCGGTCGTGAGAAAGCCGGTATTTTCCGCCACGGTACACCGGCGATTGTCGGTGAACCGGATATGCCGTCGAGCATTGCCGACGTGGCGAAGGAAAAGGGCGCGCTACTGCTGCGCCGTGATGTTAACTGGCGCTATCAGGTCAGCGACAATAGCTGGACCTTTAGCGATGCGCAGGGAGAATTGCGCGATCTGCCGTTACCGCAGGTGCCGCAACCGAATGCGGCGACGGCGCTTGCCGCGCTGCGCGCCAGCGGGCTAAAAGTCAGCGAGCAGGCGATCCGTACCGGCATTGCGCAGGCCATTTTGCCAGGGCGTTTCCAGATTGTCAGCGAGTCGCCACGTCTGATCCTCGACGTGGCGCATAATCCCCATGCGGCGGCGTATCTTGCCGGACGTCTGAAAATGTTATCCAGAACCGGACGTCTGCTGGCGGTCATTGGTATGCTTCATGACAAGGATATTGCCGGTACGCTGGAGAAACTGACAGGTTTGGTCGATAACTGGTATTGTGCCCCGCTTGAAGGACCGCGCGGAGCGACTGCGGAACAGCTGCTGGAACATTTGCCTCGCGGCGTAGTCTATGCCAGTGTGGCAGATGCCTGGCATGCGGCAATGGCTGAGGCGAAACCAGAGGATACGGTGCTGGTGTGTGGTTCGTTCCACACGGTAGCGCATGTAATGGAAGAGATGGACGCGGGGAGAACCGGTGGCGAGTAAGTTTCAGAACCGTCTGGTCGGGACAATTGTGCTGGTGGCGCTGGGGGTGATCGTGCTGCCAGGGCTGCTCGATGGGCAGAAAAAACATTATCAGGATGAATTCGCGGCGATCCCGCTGGTGCCAAAACCGGGCGATCGGGATGAGCCGGATATGCTGCCTGCCGCCACGCAGGCGTTGCCTGCTCAGCCACCGGAAGGGGCGGCTGAAGAGGTGAGGGCGGGCGATGCAGCCGCGCCGTCGCTGGATCCGTCACGAATGACGGGCAATGGCGATATCGACGAGGTGCCCGCACCGGTGACGCCGCCGAAGCCGAAACCGGTCGAAAAAACGCAACCTAAACCGACACCCGCAAAACCAGCGGTAACGCCTGTTGAAACGTCTGCGCCTACCGAAAAACCGGTGCCGGAGGAGAAACCTGCGCCGACCGGTAAAGCGTATGTGGTGCAGTTAGGCGCGCTGAAGAACGCCGATAAAGTCAACGAGATCGTAGGTAAACTGCGCGGCGCGGGTTATCGTGTTTACACGTCGCCTTCCACACCGGTACAGGGTAAAATCACCCGAATTCTGGTTGGCCCGGACGCCTCGAGAGAGAAGCTGAAAGGTTCGCTTGGCGAGCTGAAACAGCTGTCGGGGCTGAGCGGGGTGGTGATGGGTTATTCGCCGAATTAACCCCGATCCCCGGTGACGAACCGAATGGCGTTGAACATTTTTTCAGCGCCATTTTTATTTAAGCGCGGGAAGGAAATCCCTACGCAAACGTTTTCTTTTTCTGTTAGAATGCGCCCCGAACTGGATGACAGGGCGTGAAATCGTGGGACACATATGGTCTGGATTGATTACGCCATTATCGCGGTGATTGGTTTTTCCTGTCTGGTGAGCCTGATCCGCGGCTTTGTTCGTGAAGCGTTATCGCTGGTAACCTGGGGTTGTGCTTTCTTTGTTGCCAGCCATTACTACACTTACCTGTCAGTCTGGTTTACGGGCTTTGAAGACGAACTGGTTCGAAATGGGATTGCGATCGCGGTGCTGTTTGTCGCGACGCTGATTGTCGGCGCTATCGTGAACTATGTCATCGGAGCGCTGGTGGAAAAAACTGGCCTGTCCGGGACCGACAGGGTGCTGGGGATCTGTTTCGGTGCGTTACGTGGCGTGCTGATTGTCGCCGCCATTCTGTTCTTCCTCGATACCTTTACCGGTCTGTCTAAAAGCGAAGACTGGCAGAAGTCGCAGTTGATCCCACAATTCAGTTTCATCATCAGATGGTTCTTTGACTATCTGCAAAGCTCGTCGAGTTTCTTGCCCAGGGTATAAGCTTTGGGCAGTTCTTAACGAGGAAAATGACGTATGTGCGGTATTGTCGGTATCGCCGGTGTTATGCCGGTCAACCAGTCGATTTATGACGCGTTAACGGTGCTTCAGCACCGCGGGCAGGATGCCGCAGGCATCATCACCATTGATGCGAACAACTGTTTCCGGTTGCGTAAGGCCAACGGTCTGGTGAGTGATGTGTTCGAAGCTCGCCATATGCAGCGTATGCAGGGCAATATGGGGATTGGCCATGTGCGTTACCCCACGGCCGGTAGCTCCAGCGCCTCCGAGGCACAACCTTTTTACGTCAACTCTCCTTTCGGCATCACCCTGGCGCACAACGGTAATCTGACCAACGCGCACGAGCTGCGTAAAAAGCTGTTCGAAGAGAAGCGCCGTCACATTAACACCACTTCAGATTCTGAAATCCTGCTCAACATTTTTGCCAGCGAGCTGGATAACTTCCGCCACTATCCTCTGGAAGCGGACAACATTTTTGCGGCGATAGCCGCCACTAACCGGCAGATCCGCGGCGCCTACGCCTGCGTGGCGATGATTATCGGTCATGGGATGATCGCCTTTCGCGATCCGAACGGTATTCGCCCGCTGGTACTCGGCAAACGCGATATTGGCGATGGTCGTACCGAATACATGGTGGCCTCCGAGAGTGTGGCGCTGGATACGCTGGGCTTTGAGTTCCTGCGTGATGTCGCGCCAGGCGAAGCCATCTACATTACCGAGAAAGGGCAGTTGTTTACCCGCCAGTGTGCGGATAACCCGGTCAGCAACCCGTGCCTGTTTGAGTATGTCTATTTCGCGCGTCCGGATTCGTTCATCGATAAAATTTCCGTCTACAGCGCCCGCGTGAATATGGGAACCAAACTTGGCGAGAAAATTGCCCGCGAGTGGGAAGATCTCGACATCGACGTGGTCATCCCCATTCCGGAAACCTCATGCGATATTGCGCTGGAAATCGCCCGTATTCTCGAAAAACCGTACCGTCAGGGCTTCGTGAAGAACCGCTATGTCGGTCGTACCTTTATCATGCCCGGGCAGCAACTGCGTCGTAAATCGGTGCGCCGTAAGCTGAACGCCAACCGCGCCGAGTTCCGTGACAAGAACGTGCTGCTGGTGGACGACTCCATTGTCCGCGGTACCACGTCTGAGCAGATCATCGAAATGGCACGCGAAGCGGGGGCGAAGAAAGTTTATCTGGCGTCTGCCGCACCGGAAATTCGTTTCCCGAACGTGTACGGTATCGATATGCCGACTGCTAACGAACTGATTGCCCATGGTCGCGAAGTGGATGAAATCCGCCAGATCATCGGCGCAGATGGCCTGATTTTCCAGGATCTTAACGATCTCATCGAGGCGGTACGCGCCGAGAACCCGGACATTCAGCAGTTTGAGTGCTCGGTATTTAATGGCGTGTACGTGACCAAAGATGTTAACCAGCAGTATCTCGACTATCTCGATTCCTTACGTAATGACGATGCGAAAGCTCTGCTGCGTCAGAACGAAATGGAAAATTTAGAGATGCATAACGAAGGTTAACTCTCCTCTGGCGCGTTCTGTTACCCGGCAGGACGCGCTTGTCTTGCAACTCCCGTCTGTTTGCGGCATTGTCAGCCTGAAAATGTCGGGAGGACTCAATTATGAAACGACTCATTGTAGGTATCTCAGGCGCCAGTGGCGCAATTTATGGCGTGCGCCTGTTGCAGGTACTGCGTGATGTCGCCGGAGTGGAAACGCATCTGATCATGAGTCAGGCAGCGCGTCAGACGCTGTCGCTCGAAACCGACATTACATTGCGTGAGGTGCAGGCGCTGGCCGATGTGGTGCACGATGCCCGTGATATCGCCGCCTGTATCTCCTCCGGTTCGTTTAAGACGACCGGGATGGTGATATTGCCCTGTTCGATCAAGACGCTTTCCGGGATTGTTCACAGCTATACCGATGGGCTACTGACCCGCGCGGCGGATGTGATCCTCAAGGAGCGGCGTCCGCTGGTGTTGTGTGTGCGTGAAACGCCGCTGCATCTCGGCCATCTGCGATTAATGACCCAGGCGGCGGAAATTGGGGCGGTGATCATGCCGCCAGTACCGGCATTTTATCATCGCCCTGAAACCCTGGATGATGTCATCAACCAGACGGTCAACCGGGTGCTTGACCAGTTTGATATTGATTTACCTGAGGATTTATTCACCCGCTGGCAGGGGGCGTAACGCTGCACCAGCGTAGTGCATAATCTGTCGCTTCGCCCTGTTCTGGGGCGATTTTGCAACCACGATCAAATCCTCAACATTTAATTTGTTTTTTTGCGCTGCGCCGCTGCGGTTTATCTGTCATTGCTGTTATCTTTCCTTCTGACGACAACATCGCAACTTTTTGTTAACATATTTAACGTCGATTTCGTTGAGGTCGGCGAATATGGCATAAAAGATGCAAGAATTGTCTGCAACAACAACACACAACACGCAAACGACATAACAAGACACTTACTACATCACGACATTTTAAGGGTAATGTATGAAGAAGACGGTTCTGGCTCTCACGTTGTTATCAGGTATCTGCAGCGCATCCAGTGTATTTGCCGCGCTGCCGCAGACAGTTCGCATTGGCACAGACGCGACTTATGCGCCTTTCTCATCGAAAGATGCGAAGGGGGATTTTGTTGGGTTTGATATCGATTTGGGCAACGAGATGTGCAAACGCATGCAGGTGAAATGTACCTGGGTGGGCAGCGATTTTGACTCTCTGATCCCTTCGCTGAAAGCGAAAAAGATCGACGCCATCATCTCTTCGCTCTCTATCACTGAGAAACGTCAGCAGGAGATTGCCTTTTCTGACAAACTCTACGCCGCGGATTCCCGCTTAATTGCCGCGAAAGGGTCGTCGGTGAAACCGGAGCTTGATGTGCTGAAAGGCAAACACGTTGGTGTGCTTCAGGGGTCGACTCAGGAAGCCTATGCCAATGAAAAATGGCGCACACAGGGCGTTGATGTTGTTGCCTATCAGAACCAGGATTTGATCTACTCTGACCTTGCCGCCGGTCGTCTGGATGCTGCATTCCAGGATGAAGTGGCCGCCAGTGAAGGTTTCCTCAAACAGCCTGCCGGTAAAGATTTCGACTTTGCTGGTCCTTCCGTGAAAGACAAAAAATACTTCGGCGACGGCACGGGTGTGGGTCTGCGTAAAGACGACGCTGAGCTGAAAGCCGCCTTCGACAAAGCGCTGGGCGATCTGCGCAAAGATGGCACTTACGACAAGATGGCGAAGAAGTACTTTAACTTTAATGTCTACGGCGAGTAAGTCGTCTACCGCAGACCATCCAGACTAACGGAGTGTAATGCATCAAAATGATGACTCGTTTTGGTGCATTACCCTAATGAATGCATTAGATACGCATTGAATATGCTGATTTTTAGCTTGGTAGTGCATATTTAAGCATTTCTGTTGCAAAAAAACGTGTCGACTTACCGCAAAAAATGGCACGATAACCTGTACCGTACTTTTGCTTGACCCCCGTTAGAATGAAAGTCTGTTGAGGATAGATATGAAAAAACTGGCGTTGTCTCTCTCATTAATGCTGGCGCTTTCCAGCATATCCACCGTTTACGCAGCAATCCCGCAAAAACTTCGTATTGGCACTGATCCCACCTATGCCCCGTTCGAATCAAAAAATGCGCAGGGTGAACTGGTGGGTTTTGACATCGATCTGGCGAAAGAACTCTGCCAGCGCTTAAAAACGCAATGTACCTTCATCGAAAGCCCGCTGGATGCACTGATCCCTTCTCTGAAAGCGAAGAAAATCGATGCGATCATGTCGTCGCTGTCGATCACCGAAAAACGTCAGCAGGAGATTGCCTTCACCGACAAACTCTATGCAGCGGATTCCCGTCTGGTTGTGAAAAAAGGCAGTAATATCACGCCTGATCTCGCAACGCTGAAAGGTAAACGCGTTGGCGTATTGCAGGGCACCACGCAGGAAACCTACGGCAACGAACACTGGGCGGCGAAAGGGATTGAAATTGTCTCCTATCAGGGGCAGGACAACATCTACGCTGACCTGACGGCAGGGCGTATCGACGCCGCGTTCCAGGACGAAGTCGCTGCCAGCGAAGGTTTCCTCAAACAACCGGTAGGCAGCGATTATGAGTTTGGCGGTCCGTCAATCAAGGACATCAAACTGTTCGGCGTTGGCACGGGTATGGGCCTGCGTAAAGAAGACAACGAACTGCGTGAAGCGCTGAATAAAGCATTTGCTGAAATGCGTGCCGATGGTACCTACGAAAAATTAGCGAAAAAGTACTTCGATTTTAATGTGTATGGTGACTAACCAGCACGTATGAGCCTTCGTGTCTTTGGGCGCGAAGGTGTTACACAGACGGGACAGGCGGAATGCTGTACGGGTTTTCACAAGTTATTTTTCATGGCGCTCTCGTGACGCTGGAACTGGCTATCAGTTCCGTGTTGTTAGCTGTGGTGATTGGGCTTGCCGGGGCTGGCGCGAAGTTATCGAACAATCGCCCGCTGGCGTTGCTGTTTGAAGCCTACACCACGCTTATTCGCGGTGTACCGGATTTGGTATTGATGCTGCTGATTTTCTATGGCTTACAAATAGTGCTCAATACCATTACCGACGCCTTAGGTCTGGCACAGTTTGATATTGACCCCATGGTCGCGGGGATCATCACGCTGGGTTATATCTACGGCGCCTATTTTACTGAAACTTTTCGTGGTGCCTATCTGGCAGTCCCGAAGGGACATCTGGAAGCGGCAACGGCGTTTGGTTTTACCCGTCGCCAGACTTTCCGCCGCATTATGTTTCCGGCGATGATGCGCTTCGCGCTGCCGGGCATCGGCAACAACTGGCAAGTCATACTGAAAGCCACCGCACTGGTATCGCTGCTTGGGCTGGAAGATGTGGTAAAAGCCACGCAACTCGCCGGGAAAAGCACCTGGGAGCCGTTCTACTTTGCCGTTGTTTGCGGGGTGATTTATCTGGTTTTTACTACGGTATCCAACGGCGTGCTGCTGTTACTTGAGCGTCGTTATACTGTGGGTGTGAAGAGGGCTGACCTGTGATCGACATTATTCAGGAATACTGGAAAGCCCTGCTGTGGACCGATGGCTATCGTTTCACCGGGGTGGCCATTACGCTCTGGTTACTGATTTTATCTGTGGTGATGGGCGGTTTGCTGGCGGTGCTGCTGGCGATTGGGCGTGTCTCAAGCAATAAATTCATCAGCATGCCCATCTGGGTTTTTACCTATGTTTTTCGCGGAACGCCGCTGTACGTGCAACTGCTGGTGTTTTACTCGGGGATGTATACGCTGGAAGTGGTGAAGGGGACGGAACTGCTGAATGCCTTTTTCCGCAGCGGCCTGAACTGTACAGTGCTGGCGCTGACCCTGAATACCTGTGCGTATACCACGGAAATTTTTGCCGGGGCCATTCGTTCAGTGCCACACGGTGAAATTGAAGCGGCGCGCGCGTACGGCTTCTCCAGCGGCAAAATGTACCGCTGTATCATTTTGCCGTCGGCGTTACGCATTGCTTTACCGGCCTACAGTAACGAAGTGATTCTGATGCTGCATTCCACCGCGCTGGCTTTTACCGCGACGGTGCCGGATCTGCTGAAAATCGCCCGTGATATCAACTCGGCGACCTATCAGCCCTTTACTGCATTCGGGATTGCCGCCGTACTGTATCTGATCATTTCGTATGTGTTGATCAGCCTGTTCCGCAGAGCGGAAAAGCGCTGGATGCAGCATTTATCACCTTCTTCAACGCATTGAGAACATCATGGCTGAGAACAAACTAAACGTCATCGATTTGCATAAACGCTACGGCGAGCATGAAGTATTGAAAGGCGTCACGCTGAAGGCGAATGCCGGCGATGTTATCTCGATCATCGGTTCATCGGGCTCCGGGAAGAGTACCTTCCTGCGCTGCATTAACTTCCTCGAAAAGCCGAGCGAAGGTTCGATTGTGGTGAACGGCCAGAATATCGGCCTGGTGCGTGACAAAGACGGTCAGCTTAAGGTCGCGGATAAAAACCAGCTTCGCCTGCTGCGCACACGTCTGACGATGGTATTTCAGCACTTCAACCTGTGGAATCACATGACAGTGCTGGAAAATGTGATGGAAGCACCGGTTCAGGTGCTCGGACTGAGCAAACAAGAAGCCCGCGAGAGGGCGGAAAAATATCTGGCAAAAGTCGGTATCGACGAGCGTCAGCAGACCAAATACCCGGTGCATCTCTCCGGCGGTCAGCAACAACGTGTTTCCATTGCCCGCGCGTTGGCAATGGAGCCGGAAGTGCTGCTGTTTGACGAACCCACTTCGGCGCTTGATCCTGAGCTGGTGGGTGAAGTGCTGCGCATCATGCAGAAGCTGGCCGAAGAGGGGAAAACGATGGTCGTCGTGACGCACGAAATGGGATTTGCCCGCCACGTTTCCTCGCACGTGATTTTCCTGCATCAGGGGAAAATCGAAGAAGAAGGGCACCCGGATGATCTGTTCGGCAACCCGCAGAGCCCACGCTTGCAGCAGTTCCTGAAAGGCTCACTGAAATAACACACGATAGCCCGCGGGTCGGGCTATTCTTTCTGGCTGCGGGAGCGATTTTGCGTTTTTGCGAGCCGTTTTCCACGCGTTATCTCAGGAATACGGCGACAGTCATGAAGGGATTAAAATGCAGGACTTTCCAGACGATACACCCAGTCGTCATAGTCCACGCCGTCAATCTCGTACGCCTTTTCCAGCATCTGCGTACGCACAAAACCGCACTTTTCCAGTACGCGCACTGAGCCGATGTTATCGGCCAGCACCCAGGCATTGAGCGCCTTGATGCCCACCTGAGTAAAGGCGTATTCGCAGAGCGCGCGCACCGCTTCGCTGGCAATGCCTTTCCCCTGCGCCTGTGGGATAAACATATAACCAATATCCGCCTCTTCACGGTACTGCGGGCTGATTTTCAGGCCGATATCGCCCAGCGCGGTTGGGTCGTCATGGGTGCGAACCACAAAGGTATGCGGCGCGTTCAGGCGGGTGGCGAACAGCAGGCGGTTATCTTTTTCCGGGGCGATGCTGGCGATATAGCGCATCACCGACGGGTCTTCGCGCAGCGCGCGAAAAAACCGCCAGTCGGTGGTCTGGAAGGGAGAAAGGATAAGCCGGGTGGTGGTGATTATCGCCATAACGTCGCCATTCTGATGCGTTGGCCTTTCACTGTATCATGAGCCCGTTGCCCGCAATCAACCTACCACATCTGACAGGGCTTCTTCTAAGTCATACCAGCGGAAGGCGAAACCAGCCTCTTCCAGACGTTTGGGGAGCGCCCGCTGACCGCCGAGCACCAGCACGGAGGATTCACCCATCATCAGCCGTATTGCGGTGGCTGGCGCGCGCAACACAGCAGAACGGTGCAGCACATGACCCAGCGTATGGGCGAACTGCTCGTTACGTACAGGGTAGGGCGATACCATGTTGAACGGTCCGCGCAGGTCGTTGTCCAGCAACCAGAGAATTCCGTTTACCATATCGTCGATGTGGATCCACGCCAGATATTGTCTGCCGTTACCCATCGGGCCACCGAGGCCGAGCCGGAAAAGCGGTAGCATTTTAGCAAGGATCCCGCCTTTGGGAGCCAGCACGACGCCGGTCCGCAGCAGGCAAACGCGGGTGCGGTCGCTTTGCGCGCCACTGGCGATTTGCTCCCAGCGGGCACAAAGTTTGTGAGTAAATTCGTTGTGCGGCGGTTCCTCTTCCGTGACGACCACTTCGCCGAGGTCACCATAATACCCCGCAGCCGAACCGCTAATCAGCACTGCTGGTGGCGTTTCGCTGGCATGAAACAGATCAACCAGCTTCTGGGTGATGTTCCAGCGGCTGTTGCAGAGCCGCTGCTTTTGTTCGTCCGTCCAGCGCTTATCGGCAATGGGCTCACCGGCGAGGTTAATAACCGCATCGATACCGTCCAGATTCTGACGATCCTCGAGCCCTTTCCACAGCGCAACACGATCTCCGAGCACGTTATGTGCCTTCTCCGGGTTGCGTGTGACGACCACAACCTCATGCCCCAGCGCGAAAAGCCGGGGGATCAAATGACGTCCAATGAGTCCTGTACCGCCGGTTATCAGAATTTTCATGCAACCTCCCGGTTGCGCTTAACGTCGCCAGCTCATCGTCATCGATACCGAGTCGGCGTACCGCAGCGCGTGAAGTTTGTCGATCTCCACTTCAGCATAAGTGACCCAGTGATGTTCGCGTGCGATGTCGAGCACATCCTGAGTTAATTTTTCCAGCAACGAGAACCGGTTATCTTCAATATGGCGGATAATGCTTTTGGTAATCGTGCGGTAGTTCAGCGCATCGTTAATGTCTTCACTGCACCGCGCTTTATCAGCCGGGTAGTGGATGACGACGTTCACGATGACATCCTGACGATTGGCGATCTCCTCTTCCTTGATGCCGATAAAAGTACGCAGGCGCAGGTTTTTAATTCGAATCATGGCGTCTGGCTGAGACATTGCAGGCTTCCTCTGTAGCATGGTTGCCGCCATGATACATCATCTTATCCTGCTTGCGCTTTTTGCAGCGCCTTGACGGTGGCCGGTCGGGTTCGGATCCGCTCAAACCAGTTTTTTACCGCCGGAAAGTTTTCCAGATCAATACGCTGGCGCACATGTGAGTTCACCCACGGCCAGCAGGCGATATCGGCAATGCTGTATTCTTCACCTCCCATCCACGGTGATGTTTCGAGCCGCTTGTTGAGCACATTGTAGAGGCGCTGCGTCTCCACCTGAAAACGCTCGATGGCATAAGGTACTGGCTGCGGCGCGAAGTGGTTGAAGTGGTGATTCTGTCCCAGCATCGGCCCCAACCCGCCGACCTGCCAGAAAAGCCACTGCAACGTGGTATGGCGCGCACGGGGCTCCAGGCTCAACAGTTTGCCCGTTTTTTCAGCCAGATAAAGCAGAATGGCGCCAGACTCGAACAGACTCAACGGCGCGCCGCCGTCAGCCGGAACGTGATCGACAATCGCCGGGATCTTGTTATTGGGCGATACTTCCAGAAACTCCGGGCGAAACTGCTCGCCTTTGCTGATATCCACCCGAATCAGGCGATAAGCCAGTTCTGCTTCTTCGAGGAACAGGGCAATTTTGTGCCCATTGGGGGTAGGCGCGTAATACAAGTCAATCATCATCACTCCCGTGAATAAGCCGACGTGTTGAAACAAGGAGTATAGAAGCTCAATGGCGAGTGTGAGTTTTGATCAAGTGACAGCGTGCGAAAGAGACGATATGGTGACAGAAAACCCTATAGCCCGTTGAGGATACTATGAGCAAACCCGTCATAACGCTGTGGTCCGATGCCAGTTTTTTCTCGCCGTATGTCATGTCCGTCTACGTTGCATTGCAGGAGAAGGGCTTACCGTTCACCCTGAAAACGGTCGATCTGTCTCGCGGTGAACATTTACAGACGCAATGGAAAGGCTTTTCCGTCACCCGCCGCGTACCGTTGCTGGAAGTGGATGCCTTTGAACTGAGCGAATCCTCGGCCATCGCCGAATATCTTGATGAGCGCTTTGCGCCGCCGCAGTGGGAACGTCTCTATCCGCATGACCTTGAAAAGCGCGCCCGCGCACGCCAGATCCAGGCGTGGCTGCGCAGCGATCTGATGCCGATTCGCGAAGAGCGATCCACTGACGTTATCTTTGGTGGCGTGAAGAAACCGGCGCTGAGCGCAGCAGGGCAAGGGAGTGCCGAAAAATTATTCAGTACCGCCAGTGACTTGTTGGCACACGGTAATCCCAATCTGTTCGGCGAATGGTGTATTGCCGATGCTGATCTGGCGCTGATGATCAACCGTCTGGTACTTAACGGCGACGCGGTACCAGAACGCCTGGCGGATTACGCCACCTTCCAGTGGCAGCGCGCCTCGGTGCAGCGTTGGGTCGCGCTTTCCGCCAAACGTGCGGGCTGATCGGCTCCGAAAAATCCGTTAAAATAACGCGGTTTTGGTGGAGGGAAAGCATATGAAATTAATGTTTGCATCGGACATCCACGGTTCGTTGCCCGCAACGGAGCGCGTGCTTGAATACTTCGCGCAAAGTGGCGCGCAGTGGCTGATATTGCTCGGCGATCTGCTGTACCACGGGCCGCGCAATGCCCTGCCGGAAGGCTATGCGCCCTCCGAAGTCGCTGAAAAACTGAACGCGCAGGCATCACGCATTATTGCGGTTCGCGGCAACTGTGACAGTGAAGTGGATCAGATGCTGCTCAACTTCCCCATTACCGCGCCCTGGCAACAGGTCCTGACCGGGCGTCAACGCCTGTTTTTGACCCATGGGCATCTCTTTGGTCCGGACAACCTGCCAGCGCTTGCCGCTGGCGATGTGCTGGTTTCCGGTCATACTCATATTCCGGTCGCGGAAAAACGCGACGGGATCATCCATTTTAATCCCGGTTCAGTCAGCCTTCCCAAAGGAGGCTTTGTCGCCAGTTACGGGGTGCTGGAGCACGATTATTTGCAGGTTTTAGCACTCAATGACCAACAGGTTATTGCACAGGTAGCGATTAACCCGTAACTTACCCGCAACCGTAAAACGCGCCGTAAGAGCGCTATGACAGAAGGTTTCCCGATGGTGGATCAGAGTTCTTTGGCAAGCACAGAATGGGTGGATATCGTAAGTGAAGATAACGAGGTGATCGCGCAGGCCAGCCGCGCTCAGATGCGCGCGCAGTGCTTACGGCATCGCGCTACCTATATTGTGGTTCATGACGGCATGGGGAAAATTCTGGTGCAGCGCCGCACCGAGATTAAGGATTTCATGCCAGGCATGCTGGATGCCACCGCAGGAGGTGTGGTGCAGGCCGACGAACAACTACTGGAGTCCGCACGTCGTGAAGCGGAAGAAGAACTTGGTATCGCCGGGGTGCCATTTGCTGACCACGGTCAGTTCTATTTTGAAGACAAAAACTGCCGCGTATGGGGCAGCCTTTTTAGCTGTGTATCTCACGGGCCTTTTGCCCTTCAGGAAGAGGAAGTCAGCGAGGTCTGCTGGATGACGCCGGAAGAGATCACCGCCCGCTGTGATGAGTTTACCCCTGATTCACTGAAAGCGCTGGCGCTCTGGATGAGCCGCAATGCCAACAATGAAACCGCGAAGGCCGAGGAAGCAGAGTAAACCGTCAGCAACTGTCGCGCAGACACAATTTTGACGCGATAGGAGTATGTTCCGTCCAGTTTCCGTCATTCAGGCGCGCCAGTAAGGCGCGTCCGGCCTCAATGCCAATTTTCCGGTGCGGCACCGCCATCGTGGTTAGTGGTGGCTGGCACACCCGGCTGACGTCGCTGTCGCCAAATCCCACAATCGCTAAGTCGTCAGGCACTTTGATGCGCCGACGCTGACATTCGTACAGCGCACCACACGCCAGTTCGTCTGACACACAGACCAGCGCATCCAGTTCCGGCCAGGCCAGAATAAACTCCGGTAATTGCGACGCGCCCGTGGAGAACGTCGGCGGCGCGGCAGCGTTGATCACTCGATTCGGCGACATATGATGGCGCATCATGGCTTTGTACCAGCCCTGAAGGTGCTGCTGGAAAATCCACTGTTCCTGATTGGCGCACAGCAGACCAATATTCTGGTAGCCGCGCTGAATAACGGTTTGCGTCAGTTCAAACATGGCGGCGACGTTGTCGATACCAATGTTCATGTCGATGGGATCCGCGCGGGTCGCGCCAATTTCCATGACCGGAATCGAGGCGTTTTTCAGCCACTGCCTGACGGTGTCGCTGTGCTCAACGCTCAGCAGCACGGCGGCGGCAATATTAGAAGCCAGTAGCGTTTCCAGCAGTTTTTCTTCCTGTTCGAGACGATGGCGCGACTCCGCCAGCATAATCTGGTAGCCCGCCGGTTGTAGCACTTCCTGCAGACCGGCGAACATCTCGGCACATCCTGACTCTCCCAGATTGGGAACTACCATTGCAATAGTCCAGGAGGACGCGGAGGCAAGGGCGCTGGCTGCCAGATTGGGCATATAACCCAGTGTCTCGACCGCCGCTTCAATTTTTTCTCGTAGCTTGTCGGAAACCTGTTCAGGCGTACGCAGCGCCCGGGATACCGTCATCGTTCCCACACCGGCAAGTTGCGCGACATCCGCAAGAGTGACTTTGCCAGTACTACGACGTTTTCGGGTAAGTGACATGCTTCATCCTGACTGAAATCACAACATTAAGTGCAAGCAGTATACGCCGGAAATTGCTCTTTTTGCTGCGTAATTGCGCAATGATTGTAATTTGATAGCGCTATCACAAATTTGTTCTGTGCTTTTTTGGTAGCGCTATCTTTGTGATTGCCATCACGGTTAGTCGTCTCGCCCTTGCATAAAGTTTGTTCACCTTGTTAGCGAAAGGAGAACGGAATGCTAAGACAGTGGATCCATGACGGGACGATTTTACTTGAGGAGTCGGTCGCTGACTGGAAGCAGGCGGTTGAACTCTGTGCCAGACCGCTGCTGGATAACGGAACGATCACGCCGGATTACGTGACCGCAATCATCGCGCTGCATCAGAATCTCGGGCCGTATTACGTGCTGGCGCCGGGTCTGGCTATGCCGCATGCGCGTCCAGAGGAAGGCGCCAGAGGTATGGGGTTGTCCCTGCTGAAGCTAAAACAGGGGGTGTCGTTCGGGGCAGGGGAATTCGATCCTGTCGACGTGATTGTGATGCTGGCGGCACCCGACAGCCACAGCCATATCGAAATGATCTCAGCGCTTGCCGAATTATTTTCCAGTGATGAAGATTTACAACAATTACATCAGGCAAATAGCCGGGAGGAAATAAAAACAATTATATTACGCTTCTGATTAGAACCCGTGCCAGACAATAATTTCATGACGTGTTATCGCGTCGTGTGCTCGTACTCTACCCAAAAACAGGTGACAATAATGAAAATTATGGCGATATGCGGCTCCGGTCTGGGCAGCAGTTTCATGGTCGAAATGAATATTAAAAAAGTACTCAAGAAAATAAATATTGAGGCTGAGGTAGAGCACTCCGACCTCTCCTCAGCCACCCCCGGTGCGGCCGATTTGTTTGTGATGGCAAAGGATATCGCCGCCAGCGCCAGCGTCCCGGACCATCAACTGGTGGTGCTCAACAATATTATTGATATCAACGAGCTCGAAGCAAAACTGAGCGATTATTTTAACAAACAATAACGTTAATAAGCGAGGCGGATATGTTTATCCTTGAAACGCTGAATTTTGTTGTTGATATTTTAAAGGTGCCCTCGGTACTGGTAGGGTTAATTGCGTTAATTGGTCTTGTTGCGCAAAAGAAGTCATTTTCTGATGTGATTAAAGGCACAATTAAGACCATCCTTGGGTTTATTGTTCTGGGCGGCGGCGCATCCGTATTAGTGGGTTCGTTAAACCCGTTAGGCGGCATGTTTGAACACGCGTTTAATATTCAGGGCATTATCCCGAATAACGAAGCGATCGTGTCTATTGCGCTGGAAAAATACGGGGCGTCGACGGCGCTTATTATGGCTTTCGGGATGGTGGCAAACATCATCGTCGCCCGTTTTACCCGGTTGAAATACATCTTCCTCACCGGGCACCACACCTTTTACATGGCGTGCATGATTGGTGTGATCCTGACAGTGGCAGGCTTTGAGGGCGTGGGGCTGGTCTTTACCGGTTCATTGATCCTCGGTCTGGTCATGGCGTTCTTCCCGGCGCTGGCGCAACGGTATATGAAGCGCATCACCGGTAACGATGACATTGCATTTGGTCACTTCGGCACCCTCGGTTATGTGCTTTCCGGCTGGATTGGCAGTCTGTGTGGCAAAGGTTCACGCTCCACCGAAGAGATGAATTTGCCGAAAAACCTCAGTTTCCTGCGCGACAGTTCCATCTCCATTTCCCTCACCATGATGATTATCTACCTGATCATGGCGGTGAGTGCCGGACGCGAGTATGTCGAAGGTCAGCTTAGTGCCGGTCAGAACTACCTCGTTTACGCCATCATTATGGCGATTACCTTTGCGGCTGGCGTGTTCATTATCCTGCAGGGTGTGCGGTTGATCCTCGCGGAAATCGTCCCGGCGTTTACCGGTTTTTCCGAAAAACTGGTGCCGAACGCCCGTCCGGCGCTGGATTGCCCGGTGGTTTATCCCTATGCGCCTAACGCGGTGTTGATAGGCTTTCTGTTCAGTTTCCTTGGCGGGCTGGTGGGGCTTTTCCTGCTGGGGCAGATGAAACTGGTGCTGATCCTGCCAGGCGTGGTGCCGCACTTCTTCACCGGCGCGACAGCGGGCGTATTTGGTAACGCCACTGGCGGTCGTCGTGGCGCAATGCTGGGTGCGTTTGCCAACGGTCTGCTAATCACCTTCCTGCCGGTTCTGCTGCTGCCGGTGCTGGGTGCGCTGGGCTTTGCCAATACCACCTTCTCAGATGCGGATTTCGGTGCCGTCGGGATCCTGCTTGGTAATCTGGCGCGTTATCTCTCGCCGCTGGCAATTACCGGTGTTGTCGTCGCGCTGTTCGTCATTCTGGTGATTTACAACGTGGTGAGAGGTAAATCAACGGGCAACGGCGCCCGACAAGACACAGGAGCGAAATCATAATGTCTGCTGAACTTATTCAACTGGCCCGGGACATTCGTGTGGCGACGCTGAAATCGCTGACACAGCTCGGTTTTGGCCACTACGGCGGCAGCATGTCGGTTATCGAAACGCTGGCAGTACTTTACGGCGACGTGATGCGTATCGACCCGGCCGACCCGGACTGGCCTGAGCGGGATTATTTTGTCCTGTCAAAAGGACATGCCGGCCCGGCGCTCTACAGTACGCTGGCGATTAAAGGCTATTTCCCGATGGAAGAGCTGAGCACGCTCAACCAGAACGGTACGCGGCTGCCGAGCCATCCGGACAGACTGAAAACCCGCGGCGTTGATGCCACGACAGGATCGCTCGGTCAGGGAATTTCTATCGCTGCCGGGATGGCGCTGTCGCACAAGCTCGCCGGGCGGTCAAACCGCGTCTTCTGCATCGTGGGTGATGGAGAGCTGAATGAAGGGCAATGCTGGGAAGCGTTTCAGTTTATCGCCCATCATAAGCTCAATAACCTGCTGGTGTTCGTTGACTGGAATAAACAGCAACTGGATGGCGAACTGGATACGATCATCAACCCGTTCGATCTGGAAGGGAAATTTCACGCTTTCGGTTTTGATGTCCACACTGTGAAAGGCGATGACATCCCGGCCCTGCAGGCGATTGCTAAACCGGTACTGGCTGCCGATGCACGGCCGCGGCTGGTGATCCTCGACAGCATCAAAGGGCAGGGCGTGCCATATCTGGAGCAGTTAAGCAACTCTCACCATCTGCGTCTCACCGAGGAATCGAGAAAGGCGCTTAACGAGACCATTGAGCAACTGGAGGCCACGCATGATTAAGGTCGCCCCGGTCGGGGGTAAAGACGTAACCGAAATGCGCAAAGTATACGCCGGGTTTGTCACGGAGCAGATCAAAGCGGAGAGCGGGATAATCGCGCTGGAAGCGGATCTGATGAGCTCAATGGCGATGGACGGCGTGCAGCGTCAGTTCCCGGATCATGTCATTAACTGCGGGATCATGGAAGCGAATGTGATAGGCACTGCGGCAGGGCTGTCGTTGACCGGACGAAAACCGTTTGTACATACCTTTACTGCTTTCGCCAGTCGCCGCTGTTTTGATCAGTTATTTATGGCACTGGATTATCAGCGCAATAATGTCAAAGTCATCGCCTCGGATGCGGGTGTGACCGCTTGCCATAACGGTGGGACGCATATGTCGTTCGAGGATATGGGCATTGTACGCGGTCTGGCGCATTCAGTGGTGATCGAGGTGACGGATGCGGTAATGTTTAAAGACATCCTGAATCAGCTGATCGATCTTGAGGGCTTCTACTGGGTACGTACCATCCGCAAACAGGCGCCAACCGTTTATGCGGAAGGCTCCAGCTTCACTATTGGCAAAGGCAACGTATTGCGTGAAGGCGACGATATCACCCTTATTGCTAACGGCATTATGGTGGCGGAGGCGCAGGAGGCGGCACGGCGACTGGAGCGTGACGGTATCAGCGCGGCGGTTATTGATATGTTCACGCTCAAGCCTATTGACCGCATGCTGGTGAAGAATTACGCCGAGAAAACCGGACGCATTGTCACCTGCGAGAACCACAGCATTCACAATGGGCTGGGGTCAGCGGTAGCGGAAGTACTGGTGGAAACCTGTCCGGTGCCGATGCGTCGCGTCGGGGTGAAAGAACGCTATGGACAGGTCGGTACGCAGGAGTTTCTCCAGCATGAATATGGATTGACAGCGGATGATATTGTGAAGGCGGCGAGAGAGCTGTTGTAAATAAAAAGGCGACCATGAGGTCGCCTTTTTATCAGACAAATATTACTGCTGAGACGACTGAATCGCGGTCAGTGCAATGGTATAGACGATATCGTCAACCAGCGCGCCACGGGACAGGTCGTTAACTGGCTTGCGCATACCCTGCAGCATCGGCCCGATGGAGATCAGGTCGGCAGAACGCTGTACCGCTTTGTAGGTGGTGTTACCGGTGTTCAGATCCGGGAAGATGAACACAGTAGCGCGACCGGCAACCGGTGAGTTCGGGGCTTTGGATTTCGCCACGTCAGCCATGACCGCAGCATCATACTGCAGCGGACCATCGATCATCAGGTCAGGGCGTTTTTCCTGTGCCAGACGCGTTGCTTCGCGCACTTTCTCTACGTCACTGCCTGCACCTGAGGTGCCGGTGGAGTAGGAGAGCATCGCGACGCGTGGTTCAATACCGAAGGCAATCGCCGAGTCAGCAGACTGAATGGCGATTTCGGCCAGCTGTTCTGCGGTCGGATCGGGGTTGATGGCGCAGTCGCCGTAGACGTAAACCTGTTCCGGCAGCAGCATGAAGAACACAGAAGAAACCAGTGAACTGCCCGGTGCGGTTTTGATCAGCTGCAGCGGCGGACGAATGGTGTTTGCGGTGGTATGAACGGCACCGGAAACCAGACCGTCAACTTCATCCTGCTCCAGCATCAGTGTGCCGAGCACCACGTTGTCTTCCAGTTGCTCACGCGCAACCGCTTCGGTCATACCTTTGTTCTTACGCAGCTCAACCAGACGCGCAACGTAGCTTTCGCGTACTACGTCTGGATCGACGATTTCGATGCCTGTACCCAGTTCAACGCCCTGGTCAGCTGCCACGCGGTTGATGGCTTCCGGGTTACCCAGCAGCACACAGGTTGCGATGCCACGTTCGGCACAGATAGCGGCAGCTTTCACGGTACGCGGTTCGTCGCCTTCCGGCAGCACAACGCGTTTGCCTGCTTTACGCGCCAGTTCAGTCAGCTGGTAGCGGAACGCTGGCGGAGAGAGGCGGCGGCTACGCTCGGAGGTAGCAGACAGGGAATCAATCCACTCGGCGTCGATGTAATCAGCAACGTATTCCTGCACTTTCTCGATACGTGCGGTGTCGTCTACTGGCACTTCGAGGTTAAAGCTCTGCAGGCTCAGTGACGTCTGCCAGGTATTTGTGTTCACCATGAATACCGGCAGGCCAGTAGCGAAGGCGCGTTCGCACAGTTTGGCGATCGGCGCATCCATGTCATAGCCACCGGTCAGCAGCAGCGCACCAATTTCAACGCCGTTCATGGCGGCGAGGCAGGCGGCAACCAGTACATCAGGACGGTCAGCGGAAGTCACCAGCAGTGAACCCGGGCGGAAGTGTTCCAGCATGTGCGGAATACTGCGTGCGCAGAAGGTGACGGATTTCACGCGGCGAGTAGCGATGTCACCTTCGTTAATGATGGTGGCATTCAGGTGGCGAGCCATGTCGATCGCGCGGGTGGCGGTCAGATCAAAGCTCCACGGCACCACGCCGAGGATCGGCAGCGGACTGGAATCTTTTAATTGCGCCGGATCGATTTTCACGACCTGCGCTTTGGACGAGTCGTCAAAAATCTCGGACAGGTCAGGGCGGGTACGGCCCAGTTCATCAACCGGCGCGTTCAGTTTGTTGAT
Source organism: Trabulsiella guamensis ATCC 49490 (assembly GCF_000734965.1). Taxonomy (GTDB): domain Bacteria; phylum Pseudomonadota; class Gammaproteobacteria; order Enterobacterales; family Enterobacteriaceae; genus Trabulsiella; species Trabulsiella guamensis. Next base: position 61,130 of record NZ_JMTB01000074.1, on the reverse strand, counting down.
AATCACGCCAGTGATGTTGGTATTCTTCGAACCGCCGAAGCTGCTGCGGGTCAGTTCGATACGCTCTTTCAGCTGTTCCGGGGTGTCGGTGCCCTGAGACATCACAAAGATGATTTCCGCATTCAGCGTTTTTGCGATTTCGTAGTTCAGGGACTGCGCAAACTGATGTTTGCGGGTCGGAACCAAACCTTCAACCAGCACCACTTCCGCGTCTTTGGTGTTCGCGTGGTAGTTTGCGATGATCTCTTCCATCAGCACGTCTTTCTGATTGCTGGAGAGCAGAGATTCAACATGGCTCATTTTCAGCGGTTCAGCCGCAGGCAGGTTAGATTTTGCCCGCACGATGGTGGTGGTCTGGTCAGGCGCATCGCCACCAGCACGAGGCTGGGCGATTGGTTTAAACACGCTCAGGCGTACGCCTTTACGTTCCATTGCCCGGATAACCCCGAGGCTGACGCTGGTCAGACCGACGCTGGTTCCGGTTGGGATGAGCATAATAATACGGGACACGATTTATCCTCTTTCGTTACCGCCGACATGTTTCGGCGGGATACAAAACAGCACCGCCAGCGTTGGCTGGCGGTGTGGAATCAGGCGGTAAGACGGCTGGCATCTTGCGCGATAACCAGTTCTTCGTTGGTCGGAATGACCACAGCCGGACGGGTGCCTTCTTTGTTGATGAAACCAGACTTGCCGAAACGGGCAGCCAGGTTACGTTCGTGATCAACCTCGAAGCCAAGTACGCCCAGTTTGCCCAGGGAAAGCTCGCGAACCATCGCCGCGTTTTCACCGATACCACCGGTGAAGACGACTGCATCCAGACGGCCATCCATCAGCGCTGTGTAAGAACCAATGTATTTCGCCAGACGGTGGCAGTAAACGTCCATTGCGCGTTTAGCGTCTTCTTTGCTCGTGTAGTTGTCTTCAACATAACGGCAGTCGCTGGTGACTTCGGTCAGGCCCAGCAGGCCGGATTCTTTGGTCAGCAGTTTGTTGATTTGATCAACGCTCATGCCCAGGGTGTCATGCAGGTGGAACACGATAGCCGGATCGATATCACCGGAACGGGTACCCATCACCAGACCTTCCAGCGGGGTCAGACCCATAGAGGTATCGACGCATTTACCGTTGCGGATCGCGCTAACAGAACCGCCGTTGCCCAGGTGGCAGGTGATAATGTTCAGTTCATCAACCGGCTTGTTCAGCACTTTTGCTGCTTCCTGGGTCACATAAAAGTGGCTGGTGCCGTGCGCGCCGTAGCGGCGAATGCCGTGCTCTTTATACAGGCTGTACGGCAGGGCATACAGGTAGGACTCTTCCGGCATGGTCTGATGGAACGCAGTGTCAAATACGGCAACGTTCTTTTCTCTCAACTGCGGGAAGGATTTAAAGGCTTCAGCGATACCGATCAGGTGAGCCGGGTTATGCAGCGGTGCGAAAGAAGCTGCATCTTTGATACCCTGAACCACGGAATCGTCAATCACCACGGAACGGGTGTATTTTTCGCCACCGTGAACAATACGGTGACCAATTGCCGTCAGCTGTGCGGACAGTTCTGGTTTTTGTGCCAGAATAGTGTTAACGATAAAGTTCAACGCTTCACTGTGAGCGGCGCCTGCGCCTAAAGCCGCCTCTTGTTTACTGCCGTCCATTTTCCATTTAATACGGGCTTCAGGAAGATGGAAACATTCGGCTAAACCAGAGAGGTACTCGTCACCGTTCATCGCATCGATAATAGCGAATTTCAGTGAGGAGCTACCGCAGTTCAGAACCAGTACTAACTTACTCGACATGGAAGTACCTTTTGATACGTGGCTAAAAAAACGTCAGAGAGTCACAAAGCGTAGCGCAGGATGACATCGACATTTATGATTAACATCATGCCTTCGGTGTTTTAAGGCATAAGGAAAATAATACTTATTGATTCTACGTCATTTTGCACAATTTTCAGCCAGCGGCAGAATGTGCGATAATTTGACAAACCTGATGCGTGGGTCTACGCCCATCTCAGGCTGGCACAGGATACCCGATCGTAAGGGACAATGACAAAATCTTTTGAACGTTGTCATGCGGAGTTGTGAGTTTGCACATTTTTTTTAATATTTGTTCGTGAAGTTGAGGTAACGCCATGTCGACACCAGACCATCGCCCGGTTAATTTTTTCAGTTTGTTCCGCCGGGGACAACACTATGCAAAGACGTGGCCAATGGAAAAACGCCTCGCTCCGGTTTTTGTGGAAAACCGCGCCATTCGGGCCACGACGTATGCCACTCGCCTCATGCCGCCCGTTGCGGTCTTTACCCTGTGCTGGCAAATCGCTCTTGGCGGGCAGTTAGGCCCGGCGGTCGCTACCGCGCTGTTCGCGCTGAGTCTGCCGATGCAGGGATTGTGGTGGTTAGGGAAGCGCTCTGTCACGCCGCTGCCGCCCACTATTCTGCACTGGTTTTATGAAGTTCGAGGCAAATTGCAGGAAGCCGGGCAGGCGCTCGCGCCGGTAGAAGGAAAACCCGATTACCAGGCGTTAGCTGACACGCTTAAGCGCGCCTTCAAACAACTGGACAAAACTTTCCTCGATGATTTGTAATTGAAGCGAAAAAACGCATATAAAGAAGACACAGTCTATGTGTCTTTTTTTATGCCCTACGCGCAACAGGAGTCAAAAAATGGAAATGACCAACGCTCAACGCCTTATCTTGTCGAACCAGTACAAGATGATGACGATGCTCGATCCAGACAACGCAGAAAAATATCGTCGGTTGCAGACGATCATTGAGCGCGGCTATGGGCTGCAAATGAGAGAGCTGGATCGTGAATTTGGCCAGCTGACAGAAGATACCTGTCGTACGATCATCGACATCATGGAGATGTACCACGCGCTGCACGTCTCCTGGGCCAATCTGAAAGATCCCAGCATTATCGACGAACGTCGCGTCACGTTTCTCGGTTTCGACGCGGCAACGGAAGCGCGCTACCTTAGTTACGTACGCTTTATGGTGAATACCGAAGGTCGTTATACCCATTTCGATGCCGGAACACACGGCTTCAACTCTCAGACTTCCATGTGGGAAAAATACCAGCGCATGCTGGCGGCCTGGCACGCCTGCCCGCGGCAGTATCATCTGAGCAGCAACGAAATCGACCAGATTATTAATTCCTGATGGAGGTGCGTGTGCACTGTAAAGGTTTCCTGTTTGATCTGGATGGCACGCTGGTGGATTCTCTGCCCATCGTTGAGCGGTCATGGTGTCACTGGGCGGATCGTCACGGTCTTGCGCATGATGAAGTTCTGAATTTTATCCATGGTAAACAGGCCGTCACGTCATTACGTCACTTCTTACCCGGTAAAAGCGAGGCGGAGATCCAGGCTGAATTCGCTTACTTAGAACACATTGAAGCCACTGACACCGACGGAATTGTGCCACTGCCTGGTGCGCTGGCGCTGTTGAATCAGCTTAATGAGGCCGGTATTCCGTGGGCCATCGTCACCTCCGGAACGCGCCCTGTGGCGCATGCGCGTCATAAAGCCGCCGGGTTGCCGACGCCGGAAGTGTTCATCACTGCTGAACGTGTAAAACGTGGCAAACCGGAACCGGACGCCTACCTGCTTGGTGCCGAACTGTTGGGTTTGTCACCGCAGGAATGTGTGGTGGTGGAAGATGCGGGGGCCGGCGTGTTGTCTGGCCTTGCTGCCGGGTGCCATGTTATTGCGGTGAATGTGCCTGCCACTGCGCCCCGCTTACAGGAAGCCGACTTTATCCTGACATCGCTGGAACCGCTGGTTATCACCAAAAACGCTGACGGTGCGGTAAACGTGACATTAAAAGCATAATCCTATGATATAGCCCCGGATTAGCGGGGCTTTTTTATGGCACTATTTTCTTTACTACTTTCATCCCGACATCTGACAAGGACACGTTGTGAACGGTGAACTTATTTGGGTGCTGTGCCTGCTGGCGGTTGCCGTGGTGTTATTCGCCACTGGCAAAGTGCGCATGGATGCGGTGGCATTGCTGGTGATTGTTGCGTTTGTATTGAGCGACACACTGACCCTGAGCGAAGCTTTCTCTGGCTTTAGCGATCCGAACATTATTCTTATTGCGGCGCTGTTTATCATCGGTGACGGCCTCGTGCGCACCGGTGTTGCCACCAATATGGGGGCCTGGCTGGTTAAAGTGGCCGGCAACAGCGAAACGAAAATGCTGGTCTGCCTGATGCTGACCGTGGCGGGGCTGGGCGCGTTTATGAGCTCGACCGGCGTGGTCGCCATTTTTATCCCTGTCGTGTTGAGCGTCTCAATGCGAATGGAGATCCCGCCATCCCGCCTCCTGATGCCGTTAAGTTTTGCCGGGCTTATCAGCGGCATGATGACACTGGTCGCGACGCCGCCAAATCTCGTGATTCACAGTGAGCTGATCCGCGAAGGGTTCGACGGGTTCAGGTTCTTTAGCGTCACGCCACTGGGGCTGGTGGTCCTGCTGATGGGGATCGTCTACATGCTGCTGATGCGCTTTATGCTTAAAGGCGAAAAGCAGGATACCGCCGGTGACGGCTGGAAACGACCGTCGTTTCGCGATCTCATCCGTGAATACCGCCTGACCGGCCGTGCCAGGCGACTGGCTATTCGCCCCGGCTCGCCGATGATCGGCCAGCGACTGGATGATCTGCGTCTGCGTGAACGCTACGGCGCTAACGTTATCGGTGTGGAGCGCTGGCGGCGTTTTCGGCGGGTAATTGTCAACGTGAACGGTGTCTCTGAATTCCGCGCCAGGGATGTGTTGTTGATCGATATGTCAGCCGCTGACGTCGACCTGCGCCAGTTTTGCAGCGAGCAACTGTTGGAGCCGATGGTCTTGCGCGGAGAATATTTTTCCGACCAGTCGCTGGATGTGGGGATGGCGGAAGTGTCGCTCATCCCGGAATCCGAACTGCTGGGGAAAACCGTTCGTGAAGTGGCTTTTCGAACCCGTTACGGTTTGAATATCGTGGGTCTCAAACGTGGCGGTCAGGCAATGGATGGCGCGGTAGTGGACGAACCGCTGCAACTCGGCGACATCATGCTGGTAGTGGGGAACTGGAAACAGATTAGCCTGCTGGCGCAGAACGGGCGCGATTTCGTGGTACTCAATATGCCCATTGAAGAGAGCGAAGCCTCACCGGCGCACAGTCAGGCGCCACACGCGATCTTCTGCCTGGTGCTGATGGTGGCACTGATGCTCACCGATGAAATCCCCAATCCTATCGCAGCAATTGTGGCCTGTCTCCTGATGGGGCGCTTTCGCTGTATTGACGCCGAAAGCGCCTATAAAGCTATTCACTGGCCGAGCATTATTCTCATTGTCGGCATGATGCCTTTCGCTCATGCGCTGCAAAAGACCGGAGGCGTCGATTTGATCGTCCGTGGATTGATGGATATTGGCGGTCAGCAGGGGCCTTATCTGATGCTGGTCTGTCTGTTTGTCATGTGCGCGGTGATTGGCCTGTTCATCTCTAACACCGCCACTGCGGTGCTGATGGCGCCCATTGCGCTGGCGGCAGCAAAAACGATGGGGGTGTCGCCTTATCCGTTTGCAATGGTAGTGGCAATGGCGGCCTCGGCAGCCTTTATGACGCCGGTTTCATCACCGGTGAACACGCTGGTCCTTGGCCCGGGGAATTATACATTCAGTGATTTTATGAAACTGGGCATTCCGTTCACCGTACTGGTGATGGTGGTCTGTGTGTTGCTGATCCCGGTGCTGTTTCCGTTCTGAGGTGAGTGCCGGGCAGGGCGCCCGGCAGTCGGTTAAAGCGGCGAATCCTGACTGATTTCATCCAGCGAGAGATGAAAACTCGGGACGAAAACCTGCATGAAGTAGTCCATTTCTTCGCTGCGTCGTGATTCCAGTGTTTTCTCCAGACGCGCTTTAGCCAGCAGAAACTCATTATTGCCCGCAGACAACTCTTCCAGACATTTCAGGTAGGCGCAGAGTGCGTCCGCCTGTTTCACAATGGATTTTTCTGCATCGCTGTATTGCCGGTCATCGATCAGCGGTTCGAAGATGTCGCGCAACTCGGCCGGGACCATATCGACCAGTTTTTGCTGGGCAATTTTTTCGATGGCTTTATATTCCTGCGCGATTTGCGAATTGAAATACTTCACTGGCGTTGGGAGATCACCGGTCAGCACTTCGGAGGCGTCGTGATACATCGCCAGCAGTGCAATGCGATCGGCATTTAACTGACCGCCAAATTTACGGTTTTTGATCGCCGCCAGCGCATGCGCCACCATAGCGACCTGCAGACTATGCTCGGAGACGTTCTCCGTGCGGACATTACGCATCAGCGGCCAACGATTGATTAACTTCAGGCGTGAAAGATGGGCAAAGAAGTGACTCTGGCTCATAGCGATCCTTAATCAATTACAGCATTCGGAATATTGTGCGCAGAGATGACCGCCGGATGCAAACCCCGGCGGTCAGGAAGATTACAATTGATGATACCCGGAGAGGAATCGACCGAAGCGGGTAATGGACATTTCCAGTTCGTCGAGGCGGGGCAGGGTCACTATACGCACGTGATCCGGCCACGGCCAGTTAAACGCCGTGCCCTGGACCAGGAGCACTTTTTCCTGTAACAGGAAATCAAGCACCAGTTTCTGGTCGTCGTGAATATTGAAGCGTTTGGCATCAATTTTCGGGAACATATAGAGTGCGCCTTTCGGCTTCATGCACGAGACACCAGGAATTTCGTTAATCAGTTCCCATGCGCGGTTACGCTGCTCGTACAGGCGGCCGCCTGGCATGATGAACTCACTGATGCTCTGATAACCGCCGAGGGCCGTCTGAATGGCGTGCTGTGCCGGAACGTTCGCACACAGGCGCATCGAGGCCAGCATTTCCAGTCCTTCGATATACCCTTTGGCGTGTTTTTTCGGCCCGTTGAGTACCATCCAGCCCTGACGGAACCCCGCTACGCGATAGGTTTTCGACAGGCCGTTAAAGGTGATCGTCAGCAGATCGGGTGCCATGGCGGCAATAGAATGATGCTCTGCATCATCATAGAGAATTTTGTCGTAAATCTCGTCAGCGAAAATAATCAGATTATGCTGGCGGGCGATTTCAACGATCTCCATCAGCAGTTCTTTTGAATAGACGGCCCCGGTCGGGTTATTCGGGTTGATTATCACGATCCCACGGGTACGCGGCGTGATTTTGGCACGAATGTCGTCGAGATCCGGGAACCAGTCGGACGACTCATCGCAAAGGTAATGCACCGCTTTACCGCTGGAGAGTGACACGGCGGCGGTCCACAGTGGGTAGTCCGGCGCCGGTACCAGCATCTCGTCGCCGCTGTTCAGCAGCGCTTGCATGGCCTGGACGATCAGTTCGGAAACGCCATTACCGATGTAGATATCCTCAACGGTCACATCACGCATGCCACGCGCCTGATAATGCTGCATGATGGCTTTACGGGCGGAATAGAGACCTTTTGAATCGCAATACCCCTGCGCCGTTGGCAGGTTACGAATCACATCAACCAGAATTTCATCAGGGGCGTCGAAACCGAAAGGCGCCGGGTTGCCGATATTCAGTTTTAGAACTTTATTGCCTTCTTCTTCAAGACGTTTTGCTTCCTTCAGAACCGGGCCGCGGATGTCGTAACAGACATTATCAAGTTTGCTGGATTTTTCGATGAGGGACATGAATCGTTGACCTTTTAGCTATTATTGTGACTCCCTGCCGTGGAAGTCAGCACGGAATAATGTACTCCCCGCAGGGGGTTTTTTGAAGGGTCAACAGACGAAGATTTTGCGAGAAATGGTTAACTATTCTGCTCTGTTTTGCTGTGATCGCAAGAATGCGTGGCGATATGTCGTGTAGTTTCGCCTGAGGTGTGGCGTAACATGCTGATGCTTTGCAGTTTATTTGTATTATGTGCTGAATAAAAAATATGACGTCTATCAGACTCTATGCCGGGATGGGGACCGCAAGCGTAAAATGGGAAAAGGGAATAATTACCTTTATTGCCATTTTGTCTGTTATTGCTGAAATATTGTCTGTAAAGGTAATGTTAAGTGATGTTAATAATTAAAAAATTAAACAATTAATCATCATTTATTAAATGCATTGCGTGTTGATTTGCCTGGTTATTTAGATTAAAGAACTTTGAAAACTATAAGAAAATTTGTGTTAGTATCTTCTCAATACACTTATAAATATAGTGTCTTTAGGTTAGGATACGGATGTTAATTATTCAGTCTGATGGCTTTACGCCACGTAGAAACTGAAAGTGAACATACATAACTCTTTGTTATTGATAGTATTTTGTTTGATTGTAACTGGGGATTAGTTCTTTTCTCTTTATGGCACCATGCCTGGATTTTTTGCGAAACCTGCATGTTTACTAAAAGGTAAATGCAATTATGAAGGAACTTAAAGAACTACAAAAACCACTGTGAAACAAAAAAATAGCTAAGGGGTCTGTTCACACCAGAGCAGGCAGGCATATTCAATGCAATAACGCTCTTTTCAGGCGGTCGGCGGGCCAGTTTCATCGGTCGGCGACGCGATTCAAATGGAATTGCCTGAAGTTTTGAGCACAGCATTAACTGGGCAGGTCCGCACGAGCAACCTGTATGTGAAGAATCATGATAACTGCAAATCGTCCGATACTGAATCTCGACCTCGATCTGCTGAGAACGTTTGTGGCGGTCGCTGATCTGAATACTTTCGCTGCTGCAGCGTCTGCAGTAGGTCGTACTCAGTCCGCCGTCAGCCAGCAGATGCAGCGTCTGGAGCAACTTGTGGGGAAGGAGCTTTTCGCCCGCCATGGGCGTAATAAGCTGCTGACGGAGCACGGCATTCAGCTTCTGGGATACGCGAGGAAGATCCTTCGCTTTAACGACGAAGCATGCACATCGTTAATGTTTAGCAACTTACAAGGCACGTTGACGATTGGCGCATCTGATGAGTCAGCCGATACGATCCTGCCGTTTTTACTTAATCGAATTAGTTCGGTTTACCCCAAGCTGGCGCTTGATGTTCGCGTAAAGCGTCATGCGGAAATGGCAGATATGCTGCGTAATAACGATGTGGATCTGGCGTTGACATCGCACCGCCTGGTGCCATTTGACAGCCATATTCTGCGTACGTCACCGACGCTGTGGTATTGCGCTGCTGAATATGTCATGCAAACCGGTGAACCCGTGCCGCTGGTACTGCTTGATGATCCTAGCCCGTTTCGTGATCTCATTCTTGAGGCGCTGGATGCGGCGCACATTCCCTGGCGTCTGGCCTATGTTGCCTCTACGCTGGCAGCGGTGCGCGCTGCGGTGAAAGCGGGGCTGGGCGTCACCGCGCGTCCGGTCGAAATGATGAGTCCTGAACTGCGCGTATTAGGTAAAACTGACGGGCTCCCCGTGTTACCCGATACCGAATATTTGCTGAGCCGTAATTTGCACAGCCATAATGAACTGGTGGACATCATCTTCCAGTCTTTGAGCCAACAGCATAATCCCTGGTATCGCTACGGTACGTATACCCCTGAAGGGGGAGACGATACCCGTACGCTTGAACCGGGTTTTGAGTGATCGTTTAGCTTCATTCTGGTAACAAATTGTAATTCCAGAAATGCGCCACAGTTTTGCATTTTTTGCACTGTGGCCAATTTTTTGCATGGCTCTCTGACGCCTCTTCCGCGCTCTGGTGCTTTGTTAAGGCGTTTCAGCAGGTTAACTCTCCATTCTCACTCTTTACGCTTCTTTATTTCACCATCTCTGTATGAACTGCTAATGTTAAAAAAACGGTGGGATTGTTGCTGTTTTTATTAGGCAATTAACAAAACCGTGTCACAGATCAAGAAAATACTCCTCATTAGGGGGAGGAATCACGAAGAAATCCTGTCAAAATAGGCGGGTAATTCTCGTTTACACTTGGGACGGACACGATTCAACAACAGGAAATTCTGATAGCGATTCTGGTCTTTTACACAAAATCGCATTAAATGTTAATGAAATGGGTCTCGTGTAAATTAATGTGAGGATACTTTTGTTAAAGTTGACAAAAGGTTATAGAAAGGAGTAAAAAACTCCAGCGTTTAGCGGCCTGAGAATCACTGCAGGCATCTTAGTTGGGTTTTTTGTTCCTCCCCATGAATCGATGTGGCGTTCATCTGCCAGCAAGAGCAGCGTTTTTGACGTCACCACTTTGGTTAAGCAATGCGTATGTCAACATCCACTGAAGTCATCGCTCATCACTGGGCATTCGCTATATTTCTCATCATCGCCATTGGCCTTTGTTGTTTCATGCTGATTGGTGGTTGGTATCTTGGTGGTCGCGCACGCGCGCGTAGTAAAAACACCCCCTTTGAATCGGGTATCGACTCTGTAGGTTCTGCCCGCTTACGCCTCTCTGCAAAGTTCTACCTCGTTGCCATGTTCTTCGTCATCTTCGACGTTGAAGCCCTGTATCTGTACGCATGGTCAACCTCCATCCGTGAAAGCGGCTGGGTAGGCTTTGTTGAAGCCGCCATTTTCATTTTAGTGCTGCTGGCTGGTCTGGTTTACCTCGTACGTATCGGCGCGCTGGACTGGACGCCTGCTCGTTCACGTCGCACGCTGGTAAATCCGGAAACAGAAAGCGCCACTAACCGTCATACGCAGTAAAAGCGAGGCAATAAGATGGATTATACGCTCACCCGCATAGATCCTAACGGTGAGAACGACCGTTACCCCCTGCAAAAACAGGAGATCGTAACCGACCCCCTGGAGCAAGAAGTCAACAAGAGCGTGTACATGGGGAAACTCGAACACGCCCTGCACGACATGGTTAACTGGGGCCGCAAGAACTCAATCTGGCCGTATAACTTTGGCCTGTCCTGCTGCTACGTTGAAATGGTGACGTCATTCACTGCTGTGCATGACGTTGCGCGTTTTGGCGCCGAGGTACTGCGTGCTTCTCCGCGTCAGGCTGACCTGATGGTTGTCGCCGGGACCTGCTTCACCAAAATGGCCCCGGTCATTCAACGCCTCTATGACCAGATGCTCGAGCCGAAATGGGTGATTTCCATGGGTGCCTGCGCGAACTCTGGCGGGATGTACGACATCTACTCTGTTGTGCAGGGCGTTGACAAGTTTATCCCGGTTGATGTGTACATTCCTGGCTGCCCGCCACGTCCGGAGGCCTACATGCAAGCGCTGATGCTGCTGCAGGAATCCATCGGCAAAGAGCGTCGTCCGCTCTCATGGGTGGTGGGTGATCAGGGGGTTTATCGCGCTAACATGCAGTCCGAACGCGAGCGTAAACGCGGCGAACGCATTGCTGTCACGAATCTGCGCACACCCGACGAGATTTAAACTTGCGCCTGCGGGCTGTGGATTTCCCCTTCGCAGATCACAATAAATAACGCGAAGCCACGCTCGACAGTCACCACGGACCTTTTGCAATGGTGAACAATATGACCGATTTAACCGCGCATGATGCTGCCGGCTGGCAAACTCAGGATCACCTTGACGATCCTGTCATCGGCGAACTGCGCAACCGTTTTGGGCCGGATGCCTTTACTGTTCAGCCAACCCGCACCGGGGTACCCGTTGTCTGGGTGAAACGCGAACAGCTGCTGGAAGTGGGCGATTTCCTCAGGAAACTGCCGAAACCTTACGTCATGCTGTTTGACTTACACGGCATGGACGAACGTCTGCGTACTCACCGCGAAGGTTTACCTGCCGCGGATTTCTCCGTTTTCTATCATCTGATTTCAGTAGACCGCAACCGCGACATCATGCTCAAGGTGGCGCTATCTGAAAACGATCTGCATGTGCCCACTTTCACCAAACTTTTCCCGAACGCCAACTGGTACGAGCGGGAAACCTGGGAGATGTTCGGCATCACCTTTGAAGGCCACCCGAATCTGCGCCGCATCATGATGCCGCTGACCTGGGAAGGGCATCCGCTGCGTAAAGATTACCCGGCTCGCGCCACCGAATTCGATCCGTTTGAGCTGACGAAAGCCAAGCAGGATCTAGAAATGGAAGCCCTGACCTTCAAACCGGAAGAGTGGGGGATGAAGCGTGGCACCGAAAACGAGGACTTCATGTTCCTCAACCTCGGCCCGAACCACCCGTCTGCGCATGGTGCATTCCGTATCATTCTGCAGCTTGATGGCGAAGAGATCGTCGATTGCGTTCCGGACATCGGTTATCACCACCGTGGCGCCGAGAAGATGGGCGAACGTCAGTCCTGGCACAGCTACATTCCGTACACCGACCGTATCGAATATCTCGGCGGCTGCGTCAACGAAATGCCGTACGTGCTGGCTGTAGAAAAACTGGCGGGGATCACTGTTCCGGATCGCGTTAACGTTATCCGCGTCATGCTCTCTGAGTTGTTCCGCATCAACAGCCACCTGCTGTATATCTCCACGTTCATTCAGGACGTCGGGGCGATGACGCCGGTGTTCTTCGCCTTTACTGATCGCCAGAAGATTTATGATCTGGTCGAAGCGATCACCGGCTTCCGTATGCACCCGGCGTGGTTCCGTATCGGCGGCGTTGCGCACGACCTGCCGCGCGGTTGGGACCGTCTGCTGCGTGAATTCCTTGAGTGGATGCCGAAGCGCCTGGATTCCTATGAGAAAGCCGCGCTGCGCAACACCATCCTTAAGGGGCGTTCTCAGGGCGTTGCCGCGTATAACGCGAAAGAAGCACTGGAGTGGGGCACCACAGGGGCTGGCCTGCGGGCGACCGGGATTGGTTTCGACGTACGTAAATGGCGTCCATACTCAGGTTACGAGAACTTCGATTTTGAAGTCCCGGTGGGCGGTGGTATTTCCGACTGCTATACCCGCGTGATGCTGAAAGTCGAAGAGCTGCGCCAGAGCCTGCGCATTCTTCAGCAGTGCCTCGATAACATGCCGGAAGGCCCGTTCAAAGCGGATCACCCGCTGACAACGCCGCCGCCGAAAGAGCGCACGCTGCAACATATCGAAACCCTGATTACCCACTTCCTGCAGGTCTCGTGGGGTCCGGTGATGCCGGCCAACGAATCCTTCCAGATGGTGGAGGCAACCAAGGGTATTAACAGTTACTACCTGACCAGCGACGGCAGCACCATGAGCTACCGCACCCGTATCCGTACGCCAAGTTTTGCGCACCTGCAGCAAATTCCGGCGGCGATCCGCGGCAGTCTGGTTTCTGACTTAATTGTCTATCTGGGTAGTATCGATTTTGTTATGTCAGATGTGGACCGCTAATTATGCACGAGAATCAACAACCACAAACCGAGGCTTTTGAGCTGAGTGCGGCAGAGCGTGAGGCCATTGAGCACGAGAAGCACCACTACGAAGACCCGCGTGCGGCGTCCATTGAAGCGCTGAAAATTGTTCAGAAACAGCGTGGTTGGGTGCCAGACGGCGCAATCTATGCGATTGCTGAGGTGCTGGATATCCCGGCCAGCGACGTAGAAGGCGTTGCGACGTTCTATAGCCAGATCTTCCGTCAGCCGGTGGGTCGTCACGTGATCCGCTATTGCGACAGTGTAGTGTGCCACATCACGGGTTATCAGGGCATTCAGTCAGCTATTGAACGACACCTGAAGATTACCCCGGGCCAGACCACCTTTGATGGCCGCTTTACCCTGCTGCCGACCTGCTGTCTGGGTAACTGCGACAAAGGGCCGACCATGATGATTGACGACGATACGCACAGTCATCTGACGCCGGACGCCATCCCTGACTTGCTGGAGCGGTATAAATAATGAAAAACATTATTTTGACTCCTGAAACGCATCCGCTGACATGGCGTCTGCGCGATGACAAACAGCCGGTATGGCTGGATGAGTATCAGAGCAAAAACGGCTATGCCGGCGCGCGTAAAGCGCTCGCAGGTATGGCGCCGGACGAGATCGTCAACGCGGTAAAAGACGCTGGCCTGAAAGGGCGTGGCGGCGCGGGTTTTTCCACCGGTCTTAAGTGGAGCCTGATGCCGAAAGACGAATCCATGAACATCCGTTACCTGCTGTGTAATGCCGATGAAATGGAACCGGGCACCTATAAAGACCGCCTGCTGATGGAGCAACTGCCGCACCTGCTGGTGGAAGGCATGCTGATCTCCGCCTTTGCGCTGAAAGCGTACCGTGGCTACATCTTCCTGCGCGGCGAGTACATCGAAGCGGCGGCAAACCTGCGTCGTGCGATTGCCGAAGCCACCGAAGCGGGTCTGCTTGGCAAAAACATTCTCGGCACCGGGTTCGACTTCGAACTGTTCGTGCACACCGGGGCAGGGCGTTATATCTGCGGTGAAGAGACTGCGCTGATTAACTCCCTCGAAGGTCGTCGCGCAAACCCACGCTCTAAGCCGCCGTTCCCGGCCAGCTCCGGCGTATGGGGCAAGCCGACCTGCGTCAATAACGTTGAAACGCTGTGTAACGTCCCGGCGATTCTGGAAAACGGCGTCGAATGGTATCAGAACATCTCGAAGAGCAAAGATGCTGGCACCAAGCTGATGGGCTTCTCCGGTCGCGTGAAAAATCCGGGTGTCTGGGAACTGCCGTTTGGCACCACCGCGCGTGAAATTCTCGAAGACTACGCGGGCGGCATGCGTGACGGCCTCAAATTTAAAGCCTGGCAGCCAGGTGGCGCGGGAACTGACTTCCTGACAGAGGCGCACCTCGACCTGCCAATGGAGTTTGAAAGCATTGGTAAAGCGGGCAGCCGTCTGGGTACGGCGCTGGCGATGGCCGTTGACCACGAGATCAACATGGTGTCGTTGGTGCGCAACCTGGAAGAGTTCTTCGCACGCGAGTCCTGTGGCTGGTGTACGCCGTGCCGTGATGGCCTGCCGTGGAGCGTGAAGATCCTGCGTGCTATCGAACGTGGTGAAGGCCAGCCGGGTGATATCGAAACGCTTGAGCAACTGTGCCGCTTCCTCGGCCCGGGCAAAACCTTCTGTGCGCATGCGCCAGGTGCGGTTGAGCCGTTGCAGAGTGCTATCAAATATTTCCGTGACGAATTCGAAGCAGGCATCAGGCAGCAGTTCAGCAATACCCATCTGATTGACGGGATCCAGCCGAACCTGCTGAAGACGCGCTGGTAATCAAAGCTTTATTAATTTTGGAAGCATGCTAATGGCTACGATCCATGTAGACGGCAAAGAATATGAGGTGAACGGGGCGGACAACCTGCTACAGGCTTGTCTCTCGCTTGGCCTTGATATTCCTTACTTTTGCTGGCATCCGGCGCTGGGAAGCGTTGGGGCTTGCCGCCAGTGTGCGGTGAAGCAATATCAAAACGCGGAAGACACGCGTGGCCGCCTGGTGATGTCCTGTATGACACCGGCATCTGACGGCACTTTTATCTCTATTGATGACGACGAAGCGAAACAGTTCCGCGAGAGCGTGGTCGAGTGGTTGATGACCAACCACCCGCACGATTGCCCGGTCTGTGAAGAGGGCGGCAACTGCCACCTGCAGGATATGACCGTCATGACTGGTCACAGCTTCCGTCGCTACCGTTTCACCAAACGTACCCACCGCAATCAGGATTTGGGGCCGTTCATTTCGCACGAAATGAACCGTTGCATCGCCTGCTACCGCTGTGTGCGTTACTACAAAGATTACGCGGACGGCAGCGATCTGGGCGTTTATGGCGCGCATGACAACGTCTACTTTGGTCGTCCGGAAGACGGTACGCTGGAAAGCGAATTCTCAGGCAACCTGGTGGAAATCTGCCCGACCGGCGTCTTCACCGATAAAACGCACTCCGAGCGTTACAACCGTAAATGGGACATGCAGTTTGCGCCAAGCATCTGCCAGCAGTGCTCCATCGGCTGTAACACCAGCCCGGGTGAACGTTACGGCGAACTGCGTCGCATCGAAAACCGTTACAACGGTACCGTTAACCACTACTTCCTCTGCGACCGCGGTCGTTTTGGCTACGGCTATGTGAACCTGAAAGACCGTCCGCGTCAGCCGGTGCAGCGTCGTGGCGATGATCTGATCACCCTCAACGCCGAACAGGCGATGCAGGGCGCGGCAGACATTCTGCGTCAGTCGAAGAAAGTGATCGGTATCGGCTCCCCGCGCGCCAGCATCGAAAGCAACTTCGCATTGCGTGAGCTGGTTGGGGCGGAGAACTTCTATACCGGTATCGCCAAAGGTGAACAGGCGCGTCTGCAACTGATGCTGAAAGTGCTGCGCGAATCGGGCGTTCATACACCGTCGCTGCGTGAGATTGAATCTTACGATGCAGTGCTGGTGCTTGGCGAAGACATCACCCAGACCGGCGCACGCGTTGCGCTGGCGGTGCGCCAGGCGGTGAAAGGCAAAGCGCGCGAAATGGCAGCGGCACAAAAAGTGGCTGACTGGCAGATTGCGGCCATCCTTAACATCGGTCAGCGTGCGAAACATCCGCTGTTTGTCACTAACGTTGATAACACCCGTCTGGACGACATCGCTGCGTGGACCTACCGCGCGCCGGTCGAAGATCAGGCGCGCTTAGGTTTCGCTATCGCCCACGCACTGGACAACAGCGCACCGGCGGTCGACGGTCTGAGCAATGATCTAAAAGGCAAAGTGGACGTTATCGTTCAGGCACTGGCGGGCGCGAAAAAACCACTGATTATCTCCGGGACGAACGCCGGAAGCGCGGAAATGCTTCAGGCGGCAGCGAACGTTGCCAAAGCGCTGAAAGGCCGTGGCGCCGACGTCGGTGTGACGATGGTTGCCCGTGCGGTTAACAGCGTCGGTCTCGGCATGATGGACGGTGGCTCGCTGGAAGCTGCGCTTGATGAACTGGAAAGCGGCGCTGCCGACGCGGTTATCGTGCTGGAAAATGATCTCCACCGCCACGCTTCTGCTGCGCGCGTTGACGCTGCGCTGGCGAAAGCGCCGTTGGTGATGGTGGTTGACCATCAGCGCACCGCGATCATGGAAAAAGCGCATCTGGTGCTTTCCGCCGCGAGCTTTGCCGAAAGCGACGGTACGGTCATCAACAACGAAGGCCGCGCACAGCGCTTCTTCCAGGTGTATGACCCGGCGTACTACGACAACAGCAACGTGATGCTGGAAAGCTGGCGCTGGCTGCATTCGCTGCACAGCACGGTGGAAAACCGCGAAGTCGACTGGACGCAGCTTGACCACGTGATCGACGCAGTCATTGAAAAACTGCCGCAGTTCGCCGGTATCAAAGATGCTGCGCCAGACGCCACCTTCCGTATTCGCGGTCAGAAACTTGCGCGTGAACCGCACCGTTACAGCGGTCGTACGGCGATGCGTGCGAACATCAGCGTTCACGAACCGCGTCAGCCGCAGGATAAAGACACCATGTTCGCCTTCTCAATGGAAGGGAACAACCAGCCATCTGCACCGCGTTCGCAAATTCCGTTCGCCTGGGCGCCGGGCTGGAACTCCCCGCAAGCCTGGAACAAATTCCAGGACGAGGTGGGCGGCAAATTGCGTCATGGCGATCCGGGCGTGCGTCTGATCGAAGCCTCCGACACCGGACTTGATTACTTCACCACCGTACCGGCGGGCTTCCAGGCGGAAGAGGGTAAATGGCGTATCGCGCCGTACTACCATCTGTTCGGCAGCGATGAACTGTCGCAGCGCTCACCGGTCTTCCAGAGCCGCATGCCGCAGCCGTACATCAAGCTCAACCCGGCTGATGCCGCGAAACTGGGCGTGAACTCGGGCGCGACCGTAGCTTTCAGCTATGAAGGTCAGACTATTCGTCTGCCGGTCGTCCTTTCCGAAGGGCTGACGGCAGGGCAGGTAGGATTACCGATGGGCATGCCGGGCATTGCGCCGGTACTGACCGGGGCGCGAATTGACAATCTGCAGGAGGCCAAAGCATGAGTTGGTTAACACCGGATGTTATCGACATTCTGTTAAGCGTCCTGAAAGCGGTTGTCATTCTGCTGGTGGTGGTTACCTGCGGCGCGTTCATGAGCTTCGGCGAGCGTCGTTTGCTCGGCCTGTTCCAGAACCGTTATGGACCGAACCGTGTTGGCTGGGGTGGTTCACTCCAGCTGGTGGCGGACATGATCAAGATGTTCTTCAAAGAGGACTGGACGCCGCGCTTCTCGGACCGCGTGATCTTCACGCTGGCGCCGATGATTGCCTTCACCTCACTGCTGCTGGCCTTTGCGATTGTTCCGGTCAGCCCGAGCTGGGTAGTGGCTGATCTCAACATCGGTATCCTGTTCTTCCTGATGATGGCAGGCCTGGCGGTGTACGCTGTGCTGTTTGCCGGCTGGTCGAGTAACAACAAATACTCGCTGCTGGGCGCGATGCGTGCTTCTGCGCAGACGCTGAGCTATGAAGTGTTCCTCGGTCTGTCACTGATGGGCGTGGTGGCGCAGGCGGGGTCATTCAATATGACTGATATCGTCAATAACCAGGCGCACCTGTGGAACATCATCCCGCAGTTCTTTGGCTTTGTGACTTTCGCTATCGCGGGTGTGGCAGTATGTCACCGTCACCCGTTTGATCAGCCGGAAGCCGAGCAGGAGCTGGCGGACGGTTACCACATTGAATATTCCGGCATGAAGTTCGGTCTGTTCTTCGTGGGTGAATATATCGGCATCGTCACCGTGTCCGCACTGATCGTCACGCTGTTCTTCGGCGGCTGGAATGGTCCGTTCTTACCTCCGTTCATCTGGTTTGCGCTGAAAACCGCATTCTTCATGATGATGTTCATTTTGATCCGCGCATCATTGCCGCGTCCGCGTTATGACCAGGTAATGTCCTTCGGCTGGAAAGTCTGCCTGCCGCTGACGCTGATCAACTTGTTGGTAACGGCGGCTGTCATTCTCTGGCAGGCGCAATAAGGGGTGAAAAGACCATGACCTTAAAAGAATTATTGGTAGGCTTCGGCACCCAGGTTCGCAGTATCTGGATGATCGGCCTGCATGCGTTCGCCAAACGCGAAACGCGCATGTATCCCGAGGAGCCGGTTTATCTGGCGCCACGTTATCGCGGACGCATTGTACTGACGCGCG
This sequence comes from Trabulsiella guamensis ATCC 49490, assembly GCF_000734965.1. GTDB lineage: Bacteria > Pseudomonadota > Gammaproteobacteria > Enterobacterales > Enterobacteriaceae > Trabulsiella > Trabulsiella guamensis. The sequence goes on along the minus strand of NZ_JMTB01000074.1, from coordinate 42,160 downwards.
ACCCGGACGGTTCCGAGCGCTGCGTTGCCTGTAACCTGTGTGCGGTAGCGTGCCCGGTAGGCTGTATCTCTCTGCAAAAAGCAGAGACCAAAGATGGCCGCTGGTATCCGGAATTTTTCCGCATTAACTTCTCACGCTGCATTTTCTGCGGTCTGTGTGAAGAAGCGTGCCCGACCACGGCGATTCAGTTGACCCCGGACTTTGAGCTGGGCGAATACAAGCGTCAGGATCTGGTGTACGAGAAAGAGGATCTGCTGATTTCCGGTCCGGGCAAATACCCGGAATATAACTTCTACCGGATGGCGGGTATGGCAATCGACGGCAAAGATAAGGGCGAGGCGGAAAACGAAGCCAAACCTATCGACGTCAAGAGCCTGTTACCGTAAGGAGAGGGGCAATGGAATTCGCTTTTTATATCTGTGGCCTTATCGCCATCCTGGCTACCCTGAGGGTGATTACCCACACCAATCCGGTGCATGCGTTGCTGTACCTGATTATTTCGCTGCTGGCGATCTCCGGGGTGTTCTTTTCGCTGGGCGCTTACTTCGCTGGTGCGCTGGAAATCATCGTCTATGCCGGGGCCATCATGGTGCTGTTCGTTTTCGTGGTGATGATGCTCAACCTGGGCGGCTCAGAAATCGACCAGGAACGCAAATGGCTGCAGCCGCAAATCTGGATTGGCCCGGCTATTCTGTCAGCGGTACTGCTGGCAGTGATCGTGTACGCCATTCTCGGCCTTAACGATCAGGGCATCGATGGCAATGCCATCAGCGCGAAAGCCGTCGGCATTACGCTGTTCGGACCGTACGTACTGGCGGTTGAGCTGGCGTCTATGCTGCTGCTGGCGGGTCTGGTTGTCGCCTTCCACGTTGGGCGTGAAGATCGCGCCGGTGAAGTGCTGAGCAACCGCACCGATGACCGCGCGAAAAGAAAAACGGAGGAACACGCATGATCCCCTTAACACATGGACTGATCCTCGCCGCGATCCTGTTTGTTCTCGGTCTTACCGGTCTGGTTATCCGCCGCAATCTGCTGTTTATGCTGATTAGCCTGGAAATCATGATTAACGCCGCCGCGCTGGCATTTGTGGTTGCCGGCAGCTACTGGGGCCAGACCGACGGTCAGGTGATGTATATCCTCGCGATTAGCCTTGCGGCTGCGGAAGCGAGTATTGGCCTGGCGCTGCTGCTGCAGCTCCATCGTCGCCGCCAGAATCTGAACATCGATTCAGTAAGTGAGTTGCGTGGATGAACATGCTTGCCTTAACCATAATTTTGCCATTGATTGGCTTTGTGCTGCTGGCTTTCACCCGTGGCCGCTGGTCGGAAAACCTGTCCGCCACGGTCGGTGTGGGTTCGATTGGCCTGGCGGCGCTGGTCACCGCGTTTGTTGGCGTTGATTTCTTCAATAATGGCCAGCAGGCGTTCAGTGTCCCGCTGTGGACCTGGATGTCAGTCGGTGACTTCAACATCGGCTTCAACCTGGTGCTGGATGGTCTGTCGCTGACCATGCTGTCTGTTGTCACCGGTGTGGGCTTCCTGATCCACATGTTCGCCTCCTGGTATATGCGTGGTGAAGAGGGGTACTCCCGTTTCTTCGCGTACACCAACCTGTTCATCGCCAGCATGGTGGTACTGGTACTGGCCGACAACCTGCTGCTTATGTATCTCGGCTGGGAAGGGGTGGGTCTGTGCTCTTACCTGCTGATCGGTTTCTACTACACCGATCCGAAGAACGGTGCGGCGGCGATTAAAGCCTTCGTTGTGACCCGTGTGGGTGACGTTTTCCTCGCGTTCGCGCTGTTCATTCTCTACAACGAGCTGGGCACCCTGAATTTCCGCGAGATGGTCGAACTGGCACCGGCGCACTTTGCTAACGGTAACAACATGTTGATGTGGGCCACGCTGATGCTGCTCGGTGGCGCGGTCGGTAAATCCGCCCAGCTGCCGTTGCAGACCTGGCTTGCTGACGCGATGGCGGGCCCGACGCCTGTCTCCGCGCTGATCCACGCCGCGACCATGGTGACCGCGGGCGTTTACCTGATTGCCCGTACACACGGCCTGTTCCTGATGACGCCGGAAATTCTGCATCTGGTCGGCATCGTTGGTGCGGTCACGCTGGTGCTGGCAGGTTTTGCGGCGCTGGTGCAAACCGACATCAAACGCGTGTTGGCCTATTCCACCATGAGCCAGATCGGCTACATGTTCCTGGCGCTGGGCGTGCAGGCGTGGGATGCAGCCATTTTCCACCTGATGACTCACGCGTTCTTCAAAGCGCTGCTGTTCCTGTCGTCGGGCTCGGTGATCCTCGCCTGTCATCACGAACAGAACATCTTCAAAATGGGTGGCCTGCGTAAGTCGATTCCGCTGGTGTATGTCTGCTTCCTGGTGGGGGGCGCCGCGCTGGCTGCGCTGCCGCTTATCACCGCGGGCTTCTTCAGTAAGGACGAAATCCTTGCCGGTGCGTTGGCGAACGGTCATATCAATCTGATGGTGGCAGGTCTGGTCGGGGCGTTTATGACCTCACTCTATACCTTCCGTATGATCTTCATTGTCTTCCACGGCAAAGAGCAGATCCACGCGCACGCAGGGAAGGGGGTTACCCATCATCTGCCGCTGATTGTGCTGCTGATCCTCTCCACCTTCGTTGGCGCAATGATTGTGCCGCCGCTGGCGGGTGTGCTGCCACAGACGACGGAACTGGAACATGGCCGCGTCATGACTCTGGAAATCACCTCCGGCGTGGTAGCAATTGCGGGCATTCTGATCGCCGCCTGGCTGTGGCTGGGTCAACGCACGCTGGTTACTGCCGTTGCGAACAGCGGGCCGGGTCGTCTGCTGGGAACCTGGTGGTTCAATGCGTGGGGCTTCGACTGGCTGTATGACAAAGTCTTTGTGAAGCCATTCCTCGGCATTGCATGGCTGCTGAAGCGCGATCCGCTGAATGCGCTGATGAACATTCCGGCAATTCTGTCCCGCTTTGCAGGTAAAGGTCTGCTGTTCAGCGAGAACGGTTATCTGCGCTGGTATGTCGCATCCATGAGCATCGGCGCCGTGGTGGTATTGGCGCTGTTGATGGTATTGCGTTGATTTCAAGTACTGAATTTAGAATATAAGGGACATACGCAGCTATGTTATTACCTTGGTTAATTTTAATCCCGTTTATCGGCGGCTTCCTCTGCTGGCAGACCGAACGCTTCGGTGTGAAGGTGCCACGCTGGATCGCGCTGATCACGATGGGACTGACGCTGGCGCTAGGCCTGCAACTCTGGTTGCAGGGCGGCTACTCTCTGACGCAATCCGCCGGAATTCCTCAGTGGCAGTCTGAATATATCCTGCCGTGGATCCCGCGCTTCGGCATCAACATCCATCTGGCTATTGACGGTTTGTCGCTGCTGATGGTGGTGCTGACCGGTCTGCTCGGTGTGCTGGCGGTACTCTGTTCCTGGCGTGAAATCGAGAAATACCAGGGCTTTTTCCACCTCAACCTGATGTGGATCCTGGGCGGCGTTATCGGCGTGTTTCTTGCCATCGACATGTTCCTGTTCTTCTTCTTCTGGGAAATGATGCTGGTGCCGATGTACTTCCTGATTGCGCTGTGGGGTCACAAAGCGTCAGACGGTAAAACGCGTATCACGGCGGCAACCAAGTTCTTCATCTACACCCAGGCGAGCGGTCTGGTGATGCTGATTGCCATTCTGGCGCTGGTGTTTGTGCACTACAACGCTACCGGCATCTGGACGTTCAGCTACGAAGACTTACTGAAAACGCCGATGTCTCACGGCGTGGAATACCTGCTGATGCTCGGTTTCTTCATCGCCTTTGCGGTGAAAATGCCGGTGGTACCGCTGCATGGCTGGTTGCCTGACGCGCACTCTCAGGCACCGACTGCCGGTTCTGTTGACCTTGCGGGGATTTTGCTGAAAACCGCGGCTTACGGTCTGCTGCGCTTCTCGCTGCCGCTGTTCCCAAACGCTTCTGCCGAGTTCGCGCCGATTGCCATGTGGCTGGGTGTGATTGGCATTTTCTACGGCGCATGGATGGCCTTCGCTCAGACAGACATCAAGCGTCTGATTGCCTACACCTCTGTCTCGCACATGGGCTTCGTGCTGATTGCAATCTATACCGGTAGCCAGTTGGCCTACCAGGGTGCGGTGATCCAGATGATTGCGCACGGTCTGTCTGCGGCGGGTCTGTTCATCATCTGCGGTCAGTTGTATGAACGTCTGCACACGCGTGACATGCGCATGATGGGCGGTCTGTGGAGCAAAATTAAATGGCTGCCGGCGCTGTCACTGTTCTTTGCTGTGGCGACGCTGGGTATGCCGGGTACCGGGAACTTCGTCGGCGAATTCATGATCCTGTTCGGCAGCTTCCATGTAGTGCCGGTCATTACCGTGATTTCAACGTTCGGTCTGGTCTTTGCGTCCGTTTACTCACTGGCGATGCTGCATCGCGCTTACTTCGGTAAAGCGAAAAGTGAGATTGCGGCACAAGAACTGCCGGGGATGTCGCTGCGCGAGCTGTTTATCATCCTGTTGCTGGTCGTGCTGCTGGTGCTGTTGGGCTTTTACCCGCAGCCAATTCTGGATACTTCGCACTCTGCAATGGGCAATATCCAGCAGTGGTTTGTTAATTCTGTTTCTACTACAAGGCCGTAAATCGCCATGACAATAACTCCACAACAACTGATCGCGCTGCTACCGCTGCTGATCGTCGGCTTGACGGTGGTGGTTGTGATGCTCTCCATTGCGTGGCGACGCAACCATTTTCTCAATGCCACGCTGTCAGTCATTGGGCTGAACGTCGCGCTCGTGTCGCTCTGGTACGTTGGACAGGCCGGAGCCATGGACGTCACGCCGCTGATGCGCGTTGATGGCTATGCCATGCTCTACACCGGTCTGGTGCTGCTGGCGAGCCTCGCCACCTGTACCTTTGCCTATCCGTGGCTTGAAGGCTACACCGACAACAAAGAAGAGTTCTACCTGCTGGTGCTGATTGCGGCGCTGGGGGGGATCCTGCTGGCGAACGCGAACCATCTGGCAGCGCTGTTCCTTGGTATTGAACTGATCTCTTTGCCGCTGTTCGGCCTGATTGGCTACGCATTCCGCCAGAAACGATCTCTGGAAGCGAGCATCAAATACACCATCCTCTCCGCCGCAGCGTCGTCATTCCTGCTGTTCGGTATGGCGCTGGTGTATGCCAATTCCGGCAACCTGTCGTTCGTGGCGCTCGGTAAAAGTCTGGCGGACAACGCGCTGCATGAGCCGCTGCTGCTGGCGGGTCTGGGCATGATGATCGTGGGTCTCGGCTTCAAACTGTCGCTGGTGCCGTTCCACCTGTGGACGCCAGACGTGTATCAGGGGGCGCCTGCGCCAGTCTCTACCTTCCTGGCAACTGCCAGCAAGATAGCTATTTTTGGTGTGGTGATGCGTCTGTTCCTGTATATGCCGGTCGGCGACAGCGAAGCCGTTCGCGTAGTGCTGGGCATTATCGCCTTCGCCTCTATCATCTTCGGTAATCTGATGGCGCTGAGTCAGACTAACATCAAACGTCTGCTCGGTTACTCCTCCATCTCTCATCTCGGCTACCTGCTGGTGGCGCTGATTGCGCTGCACAGTGGCGAGATGTCAATGGAAACGGTTGGTGTTTATCTGGCCGGTTATTTGTTCAGTAGCCTCGGCGCGTTTGGCGTGGTGAGCCTGATGTCCAGCCCATACCGTGGCCCGGATGCAGATTCTCTGTTCTCCTACCGTGGTCTGTTCTGGCACCGTCCGATTCTGTCGGCGGTAATGACGGTGATGATGCTGTCACTGGCGGGGATCCCGATGACGCTCGGCTTTATCGGTAAATTCTATGTGCTGGCAGTGGGTGTGAATGCGCACCTGTGGTGGCTGACGGCGGCAGTGGTGATTGGTTCAGCAATCGGTCTCTACTATTACCTGCGCGTCGCGGTGAGTCTGTATCTGAGCGCGCCGCAGCAACTGAATCGCGATGCGCCGACCAACTGGCAGTACAGCGCCGGGGGGATCGTGGTGCTGATCTCCGCGCTGCTGGTGCTGATCCTGGGCGTCTGGCCGCAACCGCTCATTAGCATTGTCCAGCTGGCGATGCCGATGCTGTAAAAACAAAAAAACCCGCTTCGGCGGGTTTTTTAATGGGGGATTTGATTACGCGATTTGCCGACGACTGATCAACGGCCCGCCAGTTTTCTGGTCAGCTCGCTCAAGCACTTCCTCAATCACTGACGACAATTCGTTGATCTCAAATTTCGCAACGTAGCCATCGGCGCGCACTTTACGGATATGGTCTTCGTTGGCATTGCCTGACAGCGACGAATGGATCACTACCGGAATATGCTTCAGTCGCTCATCGGTTTTGATTTTGCGCGTTAAGGTAAAACCGTCCATTTCCGGCATTTCGAGGTCGGTCAGCACCAGCGCGATTTTATCAGAGATCGGTATGCCTGCTGTCTGTGCTTCTTCCGCCAGCTTCTCGATTTTTTCCCATGCTTCTTTACCGGTCACGTGCATCTGCGCCGGGATATCCATCGCTTTCAGCCCTTTTTCGAGCATCGCGCGCGCCACTTTGGAGTCTTCAGCAACAATTGCCGTCGCACCCGGTTTGATCTTCAGTTTTGGCGCCTCGAGGTGCGTCGCGTGAAGATCATGATCGGCAGGGACGATGTCATACAGGATCTGTTCAACGTCGATCACCATCGCCAGATTGTTGCTGTCTTTGTCGTCATCCAGACAGGCGATGCTGGTGATGTACTGGCCGTTAACCGCTTTTTCCGCCGTGTGGATCTGCGTCCAGTCGAGGCGAATAATGTTTTCAACCGATTCCACCGCAAACGCCTGTACGCTGCGCGCATATTCGGTAATCAATAAAATGTTGAGCCCGTTGACGGGCTTGCAGCCAGCCACCGACGGCAGGTCGATGACCGGAATAATTTGATCGCGGATGTTCACCATTCCCAGTACAGGATGCTTAATACCGGCGGGTTTGGTGTAGGCGGGCATAGGGACGATTTCGCGCAGCTTGAAAACGTTGATGCCAAACAGTTCTGATTTTTCACCTTGCACGGTTTCACCGAGACGAAACAGCAACAGCTCAAAGCGGTTAGACAGGGTGAGATTCGCCCTGTCATCGATATCTTTCTGGAAATTATCCATCGTGCCCTCAGAAGAAAGGAAAATGCTCTACTCCTGAGTTATCGGCATACGCGGATAAAAGTGCAGCGCCTTTTACGCATTAAAGCGAAATTGTCATAAAGTCTTCCGCCAGCAGTGTATTAGCGAAGCGTGACCGGGATTCGTCAAGTAAACGCTGGCACCCTTCGGCGTCGTAGCGCGAGCTGACGTGGGTGATGACCAGCCGTTTAACGCCAGCCGCTTCCGCCAGGGCGGCAGCCTGAAGTGTGGAGGAGTGCCCGCGGCTATTAGCTTTCTCCTCCATCGCCGCTTCGAGTGTCGCCTCATGCACCATCAAATCGACCCCGCACGCCAAATCCAGCGCCGCCGGGCAAGGGGCGGTATCGCCAAAAATCGCCAGCTTCCGGCCGGGAGTGGCGGGGCCGAGGTACCGATTGCCGTCGATAATGCGACCGTCTTCCAGCGTCACCGTCTGGCCCTGCTTAAGCAACTGGAACAGCGGACCGGGGGGCACGTCGTCTTCGATCAGTGCCGCGGCATCTAGCGTACCGGGTTTGTCGTGTTCCTCAATCCGATAGCCATAACATTCCAGCGGATGGTTAAGCGGGTATGCCGTCACTTTGTAGTGCTGATCATCAAACACAAGGCCTGAGGAGATTTCTTCAACAGTTAACGGGTAGTCGGTCCATGACCCGCTGAGCCGTAGCGCCACCTCGACAAACTCTTTTAGCCCTTTGGGGCCGTACAGCGTTAACGGTAGCGAATTCCCCTGCATTGAGCGGCTGCATAACAGACCGGGCAAGCCAAACAGATGATCGCCATGCAGGTGCGTAATAAAGATTTTATTCAGTTTGCCAGGATGCAGATCCGTTTTCAGAAACTGATGCTGCGTGCCTTCGCCGCAGTCAAAAAGCCAGGTCTCTGCCACTGTAGGCTGTTGCAAATTCAGTATTATCGACGTCATATTACGGGTACGGGTCGGCACGCCGGCGGATGTCCCCAGAAATATCAATTCCAAAACCGTTTCCCCATTACCGCATTCACGAAAGTACACAGTATAACGGAGCACAACATGATTCAGTGGCAGGATCTTCATCATTCCCAACTTTCCGTTTCACAACTTTATGCGCTGCTACAACTGCGCTGTGAAGTGTTTGTCGTGGAACAAACGTGCCCATATCAGGACATCGATGGCGAAGATCTGGTGGGTGAAAACCGACATATTCTCGGCTGGCGAGGCGATCAACTGGTGGCTTATGCGAGGATTCTGAAAAGCGATGACGAGCTGGAGCCGGTGGTTATTGGCCGCGTCATCATCAGTCCGGCCGCGCGGGGCGAAAAACTCGGTTATCAGCTGATGGAAAAAACACTGGAAAGCTGCCGTCAGTACTGGCCGCAGAAGGCGTTGTATCTCGGCGCGCAGGCACATTTACAACGTTTTTATGGTCACTTTGGCTTTGTCGCAGTAACCGATGTCTATGATGAAGATGGCATTGCGCATATCGGCATGGCGCGCGAGGTTGCGTCACTTTGACTATAGTTAGCGGACAGGCTCTAAAAATGGGAGAAAAAGTAATGTCTTATCATTCTTATGATTCACGTATTGATGACGACCTGACTCTGCTGAGTGAAACGCTGGAAGAAGTCTTACGCTCCTCTGGCGATCCGGCTGACCAGAAGTATATCGAGCTGAAAGCGCGTGCTGAACAGGCGCTGCACGACGTGAAAACCCGCGTCAGCCAGGCTTCGGACACCTACTATTACCGCGCCAAACAGGCCGTTTACCGTGCCGATGATTACGTGCATGATAAACCCTGGCAGGGAATTGGCGTCGGTGCTGCGGCCGGGCTGGTGTTAGGTCTGCTACTGGCTCGCCGCTAACTGACGGAACCTCCCTAATTCGGGGTACTGCTCTTTTTCTGTAGTACCCTGTATAGTATGTGGTTTTTAGTTTCGGGGAGGTTCGCGTGCAATCCATATCTGCTGCACTGGAGAATCTGCAGGCTGCCTTAGCCGCGGATTTTCCGGATTCGCCTGGCGTGCATATTGTCGATGTCGCCTTCCCGCTGAATGATTCTTTCGATCCGCTCTCCTGGCTCTGCAGTCAGCACTGCTGGCCGCAGTTTTACTGGCAACAGCGTAATGGCGATGACGAAATCGCGGCGCTGGGGGCGGTGAAATCCTTCACCTCGCTCGCCGGGGCCAGCCGTTTTTTGCAGGAGCCGGAACTCCCCGACGATTTACGTATTTGTGGTATGAATGCGTTTAACCCGCAGCAGGGTGCGTTGTTTCTGCCGCGTCTGGAGTGGCGGCGTAATGCCGGAAACGCTTCACTGCGGCTGGTGCTATACAGCGATCGTTCATTGCGCGACGATGCGACGCGGGCGCGTGAATTTTTTGCTTCCCTGAAAGAGGGGAAACTCCTGCCGCAGTTGCAGGTGACCTTGCAGGCGGAACGGCACCATCCCGATCATCCTCACTGGATACAACTGGTCAGCGATGCTATCGCCACCATCGGCAGCGGCGCGCTGGACAAAGTCGTGCTCGCCAGAGCTACCGATCTCACGTTTACCGACGCCCTCAATGCCGGGGCGATCATGGCCGCCAGCCGTCGTCTGAATCTGCGCTGCTATCATTTCTATCAGGCTTTTGATGCCGGTCACGCTTTCCTCGGATCTTCGCCCGAGCGGTTATGGCGTCGTCGTGGCAAACTGCTCCGCACCGAAGCGCTGGCGGGGACGGTGGCGAGTCATCCTGACGAGGCGCAGGCGCAACTACTCGCCGACTGGCTGATGAAGGACGATAAAAACCAGCGTGAAAATATGCTGGTGGTGGAAGATATTTGCCAGCGCTTACAAACGGCGGTGCAGACACTGGAAGTGCTCCCGCCGCAAGTGGTCACGCTGCGCAAAGTGCAGCATTTGCGGCGTTGCATCTGGACAGAACTGGCGCAAGCGGACGACGAGCTTTGCCTGCATTTATTGCAACCCACCGCCGCTGTCGCAGGTTTGCCCCGCACTCCGGCCCGCGCCTGGATCGAACAGCATGAGCCTTTTACCCGGGGATGGTACGCCGGGTCGGCAGGTTATCTGTCTCGTCAGCAAAGCGAGTTTTGCGTGGCGCTGCGCTCGGCTAAAGTTGATGGTAAAACGTTACGCTTATATGCCGGCGCCGGCATCGTGAGCGGTTCCGACCCGGAACAGGAATGGCAGGAAATCGATAATAAAGCGGCTGGTTTGCGGACGTTACTATTTGATTGAATAATCATTGAGACGACTCATATCAAAAACCCATCCTTCCGTATTATCTATACTGAGTCGCAATATTGATACCGGACAAACTCATGTCAGTAAGCGCATTTAACCGACGCTGGGCGGCGGTGATCCTGGAAGCATTAACTCGCCACGGCGTGCAGCACGTCTGCATCGCGCCTGGCTCGCGGTCGACGCCACTCACGCTGGCAGCGGCAGAAAACCGCTCACTCATTCATCACACTCATTTTGACGAACGCGGCCTTGGGCATCTGGCGCTTGGGCTGGCGAAGGTCAGTAAACAGCCGGTGGCCGTGATTGTCACCTCCGGCACGGCGGTGGCGAATCTCTATCCGGCGTTGATTGAAGCAGGTCTGACCGGGGAAAAACTGATCCTGCTGACCGCGGATCGCCCGCCCGAGCTGATTGACTGCGGCGCGAATCAGGCGATTCGTCAGCCGGGCATGTTCGCGTCACATCCGACGCAAACCCTCTCGCTACCGCGTCCGAGCCAGGATATCCCGGCGCGTTGGCTGGTATCCACCCTTGATAACGCTCTCGGCCAGCAACACGCGGGCGGTGTGCATATCAATTGCCCGTTTGCGGAACCACTGTACGGCGAGCTGGATGAAACAGGCCTCGACTGGCAACAACAGCTGGGTGACTGGTGGCAAAGCGACAAACCCTGGCTACGTGAAGATATTCAACTGGAAAGCCAGAAGCAGCTCGACTGGTTTTTCTGGCGGCAGAAGCGCGGCGTAGTAGTCGCCGGGCGGATGAGCGCTGTCGAAGGGAAACTGGTGGCAGAATGGGCGAAAACGCTTGGCTGGCCGCTGATTAGCGACGTGCTGTCGCAAACGGGGCAGCCATTACCCTGTGCCGATCTCTGGCTCGGCAATGCCCGCGCCGTGGCAGAACTGGCGAAGGCGCAAATCGTGGTGCAGCTTGGCAGTAGCCTGACCGGCAAACGCCTGCTGCAGTGGCAGCAAACCTGCGAACCGCAGGAATACTGGCTGATCGATAACCTCACCGGACGGCTTGATCCGGCACATCATCGCGGGCGCCGTCTGGTCAGCAGCGTTGAGCGCTGGCTGGAACTGCACCCGGCAAAAAATCGCACGCCCTGGAGCATGGACATCCCGCGTCTGTCGGCGCTGGCCTGGGACGCGGTCGTGGCAACACGCGACCTGTTTGGCGAAGCACAACTGGCGCACCGCATCAGCAACTATCTGCCGGATCAAGGGCAACTGTTTGTTGGCAACAGCCTGGTGGTGCGTCTGATTGACGCGCTGGGCCAGCTTCCGGCCGGCTATCCGGTGTACAGCAACCGCGGCGCCAGTGGGATCGACGGACTGATTTCCACAGCGGCAGGCGTTCAGCGCGCGAGTGCCAGACCGACGCTGGCCATCATCGGTGATCTTTCCGCGCTCTACGATCTCAACGCGCTGTCGTTGCTGCGGCAGACTTCCGCGCCGCTGGTGCTGATTATCGTCAATAACAACGGCGGGCAGATTTTCTCTCTGCTGCCGACGCCGCCAGAGGCACGTGAGCGTTTCTACAGTATGCCGCAGAACATCCGCTTTGAGCATGCCGCCGCCATGTTTGGGCTGCGCTACCACTGTCCGCAAAACTGGGAAGCGCTGGAAGTTGCGCTCGAGGAAGCCTGGGGGGCGCCGGTGACTACCGTTATCGAGCTGGTAGTCAACGATACGGATGGCACGCAAACGCTGCAACAACTGCTGGCGCAGGTCAGCACACTATGACTCTGCATGCCATCGCCCGTCGGGGTGAACCGTCGCGTCCGTGGCTGGTGTTCCTGCATGGTTTTTCCGGCGATGGCCGTGAATGGCAGGAAGTGGGCGAGCGGCTGAGCGACTATTCGCGCTTGTACGTTGATCTCCCGGGCCATGGCGGTTCGGCTGCGATGACCGCGCGGGATTTCGCTGACGTCCGCGAACTGCTTCATGCTACGCTTGTTAGTTACAACATACTAAATTTCTGGCTGGTGGGATATTCGCTCGGCGGCCGCATTGCAATGGACTATGCCAGTCAGCCGGGTGTGACGGGGCTGGCGGGCATCATTGTTGAGGGCGGACATCCCGGCCTGCAACAACCGGAAGCGCGGATGGAACGCCTGCGTTCCGATAATACCTGGGCCGCGCGTTTCCGCACTGAGCCGCTGCGCCAGTTGTTTCACGACTGGTATCTGCAGCCGGTTTTCGCCACCCTGTCACCAGAACAGCGTGAGGTGCTGGTGGCGCTTCGCGCACAAAATGATGGTGTGGCGCTGGCTGCGATGCTGCAGGCAACGTCGCTGGCGGTGCAGGATGATTTACGTCCGGCATTACGTCAGCGCGACTATCCTTTCTGGTACTTATGTGGTGAGCACGACAGCAAATTTCGGGCGATTGCCGAAGAACTGGCCGTGCCTTGCTTTCTGATTCATAACGCCGGACACAACGCGCACCGGGAAAACCCTGATGACGTGACTGAACGTCTGGCTCAGATATTGCGTCTCTGACTAAAGGACACACTATGATCTACCCTGATGAAACAATGCTTTATGCGCCGGTGGAATGGCATGATTGTTCCGAAGGCTACACCGACATTCGTTATCATAAGTCGACGGACGGCATTGCCAAAATCACCATTAACCGCCCGCAGGTGCGTAACGCATTTCGTCCTCTGACCGTCAAAGAGATGATTCAGGCGCTGGCAGATGCGCGCTACGACGACAATATCGGCGTCATCGTTCTTACCGGGGAAGGCGACAAAGCGTTCTGCGCCGGTGGTGACCAGAAAGTGCGTGGCGACTACGGCGGTTATCAGGACGATTCCGGCGTTCATCATCTGAACGTCCTCGATTTCCAGCGCCAGATCCGCACCTGCCCGAAACCGGTAGTGGCGATGGTGGCAGGCTATTCCATCGGCGGCGGCCACGTGCTGCACATGATGTGTGACCTGACGATCGCTGCGGAAAACGCCATTTTCGGTCAGACCGGACCGAAAGTCGGTTCCTTCGACGGTGGCTGGGGCGCCTCCTACATGGCACGCATTGTCGGTCAGAAGAAAGCGCGCGAAATCTGGTTCCTGTGTCGTCAGTACGATGCGCAACAGGCGCTGGATATGGGCCTGGTCAACACCGTGGTGCCGCTGGAGAGTCTGGAAAAAGAAACCGTGCGCTGGTGCCGCGAAATGCTGCAAAACAGCCCGATGGCGCTGCGTTGCCTGAAAGCAGCGCTAAATGCGGACTGCGACGGGCAGGCGGGGCTGCAGGAGCTGGCGGGTAACGCCACCATGCTGTTCTACATGACGGAAGAAGGTCAGGAAGGGCGTAACGCGTTCAACGAGAAACGCCAGCCGGACTTCAGCAAATACAAACGGAATCCATAATGCGTTGTGTACAGCTTTATCGCTGGCAGATTCCCATGGACGCGGGCGTGGTGCTGCGGGAACGGAGACTGAAAACCCGCGATGGTCTCGTGGTTCGCTTAACCGAAGGCGAGCGTGAAGGCTGGGGCGAAATTTCCCCTTTGCCGGGGTTCAGCCTGGAAACGCTGGAAATGGCGCAACACGCCGCCATTGACTGGCTGCAGGCCTGGCGACAGGGTTCCGCGCTGCCATTACCGGCACTGCCATCGGTGGCGTTTGGCCTGAGCTGCGCGCTGGCTGAGCTGGCGGATGAACTGCCGCAGGCGGCGGATTACCGTGCCGCGCCGCTGTGTACTGGCGATCCTGATGATCTGGTGCTCCGGCTTGCGGATATGCCAGGTGAAAAGGTCGCTAAAGTGAAAGTGGGGCTGTACGAGGCCGTGCGCGACGGAATGGTGGTAAATCTGTTGCTGGAAGCGATCCCTGATTTACATCTGCGGCTGGACGCCAATCGCGCCTGGACGCCGCTGAAAGCACAGCAGTTCGCCAGATACGTTAACCCCGACTACCGCTCGCGCATCGCGTTTCTTGAAGAGCCGTGCAAAACCCGGGACGACTCCCGTGCCTTTGCCCGCGAAACTGGCATTGCCATCGCATGGGATGAAAGCCTGCGGGATGCGGATTTTGCGTTCGTTGCAGAGCCTGGCGTGAAGGCAGTGGTGATCAAACCGACACTGACCGGCAGCCTCGAGAAAGTAAAAGCACAGGTCGCCGCCGCGCATCAGCTCGGACTGACGGCAGTCATCAGCTCCTCGATAGAATCCAGCCTGGGGCTGACGCAACTGGCACGGATTGCCGCCTGGCTGACGCCGGACACCATTCCAGGGCTGGATACGTTAAACCTGATGCAGGCGCAGTTACTGCGTTGCTGGCCGGGCAGCGAACTGCCTTGCCTTGACAGCACCATGCTGGAGCCGCTGCTGTGACCTTTGTCGACTGGCCGTGGCGACACTGGCGCGCGGTGCAGGGCGACAGCCCGGCGCTGCGCCTGGATGACGTCACCTTGAGCTGGACGACACTCTGCCAGCATGTAGACAAGCTGGCGAGCGGTTTTCAGCAGCAGGGTGTCGCGGAAGGCGATGGCGTCATGTTGCGTGCGCGTAACAGCGAACAGTCGCTGCTGGTCTGGCTGGCGCTGTTGCAGTGCGGCGCGCGTATTCTGCCGGTTAATCCCAGACTGCCCGCCGACTTGCTGGCATCGCTAATCCCTGGACTGACGCTGACGTTTTTGCTGGATATGGAAGACGGCGCGCAGACTTTCTCTCTCTCTCCGTTGCGGGTTGTTGAGCATGCCGGCGATTCTGCGTTGCCATGGCAGCCGCAACGTCTTGCCTCGATGACACTGACCTCAGGGTCGACCGGCCTGCCCAAAGCGGCAGTGCATACCTGTGCCGCGCATCTGGCGAGTGCGCAGGGCGTACTGTCGTTGATCCCCTTCCGGCAGCAGGACAGTTGGCTGCTTTCGCTGCCGCTGTTTCATGTCTCCGGACAAGGGATTGTCTGGCGCTGGCTGCTTACCGGCGCGCAGCTGGCCGTCAGTGAGCGTTCGCTTGCCCAGGCGCTGGATGGCTGTAGTCATGCGTCGCTGGTGCCGACTCAGCTCTGGCGGTTACTGAAAGACAACGTCTCCCTGACGTTGCGCGCGGTGCTGCTGGGCGGTGCCGCAATTCCGGTCGATCTCACTGAACAGGCCAGACATCTGGGTATTGCAACGTACTGCGGCTACGGGCTGACGGAGTTTGCCTCGACGGTCTGCGCCAAAGCGGCAGACGGCGGGGATGACGTCGGTGTGCCATTGCCAGGCAGAGAGGTCCGCCTTGTTGACAGCGAGGTGTGGCTGCGAGCGGACAGTATGGCGGCGGGTTACTGGCGCGACGGGCAACTGTCGCCGCTGGTTAATGACGAGGGCTGGTTTGCGACCCGCGACCGTGGCGAGTGGCGTGACGGGCGACTGGTGATTGCCGGGCGGTTGGATAACCTTTTTTTCAGCGGCGGCGAAGGCGTTCAGCCAGAGGCGGTGGAGCGGGTGATTGCTCGTCATCCGCAGGTGCGTCAGGTGTTTGTGGTACCGCTGGATGACGCCGAATTCGGCCAGCGTCCAGTGGCTGTGGTTGAATGTGAATCGCCAGACGTGTTGCACACGCTGGCTGGCTGGGCGAAAGATAAACTGGCGGGGTTTCAACAGCCCTGCCGCTGGCTTGCCCTTCCGGAAAACATAAGAAACGGTGGAATTAAAATCTCCCGCCAGGCGTTACAGCGGTGGGTTGTGGAGCAACGCGACGAAGAATAACGGGAGCTGCGGCTCCCGTTTCCTTTCGAAAGACAAAAAAATGAGTAACTAATTACAATTGCGATATTTTTTCGCTTTATTAGTTCATTGATTCTTCGCGTTTCAGTTGTACAATCCAGCGGTTTTGGGACGTTAACTTTCTTACTTATCCGGAATACAAAAAATGAATAAAAAAGCATTAGTTGGATTAGCTGTGCTGATGAGTGTTTCAGCCGCAGCCAATGCCGTCAGCATCAGCGGGCAAGCAGGCAAAGACTACACCAACATTGGCGTCGGGTTTGGCACTGACACATCCGGGCTGGCGCTAAGCGGCAACTGGATGCACAACGATGACGACGGTGATGTCGCAGGCCTGGGTCTCGGCCTGAACGTGCCGGTAGGACCGTTCCTGGCGACCGTCGGCGGTAAAGGCATTTACACCAACCCGAACGCGGGCGATGAAGGTTACGCCGCGGCAGTCGGCGGTGGTCTGCAGTGGAAAATCGGCAGCAGCTTCGGCCTGTTTGGTGAGTATTACTACTCCCCGGATTCACTCTCCAGCGGCATCGACAGTTATCAGGAAGCCAATGCTGGTGCGCGCTGGACCATCATGCGCCCGATTACCGTTGAAGCGGGTTACCGTTACCTGAATCTGGCCGGGAAAGACGGTCGTCGTGATAACGCCGTGGCCGACGGCCCGTACGTGGGCGTCAGCGCAGGGTTCTGATCCTTCGGCGCGGCGCTCTGCCGCGCCAGTTTTCTTTTTTTCCAGCCCGCTGATTGCGCTATAGTAAGCCGTCCTCTTTTGCTGGAGAAAACGATGATCAACGTGGAGATGCTGTCCACTGGCGACGAAGTGCTGCACGGGCAAATCACAGATACCAATGCCGCCTGGCTTGCAGATGTCTTTTTTAATCAGGGATTACCGCTAACGCGCCGCAACACGGTAGGCGATAACCTTGATGATCTGGTTGCAATTTTGCGCGAACGCAGTGAACACGCTGATGTGCTGATCGTTAACGGCGGGCTTGGGCCGACCAGCGATGATTTAAGTGCGCTGGCTGCCGCACAGGCGAAAGGCGAATCGCTGGTACTGCACGAGGCCTGGCTTGCGCACATGGAAACATTCTTTTCCGAGCGAGGAAGAGTGATGGCGCCGAGCAACCGCAAGCAGGCGGAAATTCCCGCCAGCGCGGAACTGGTCGATAACCCGGTCGGGACTGCCTGCGGGTTTGCGGTACAACTGAATCGCTGCCTGATGTTTTTCACCCCAGGCGTGCCGTCCGAATTTAAAGTGATGGTGGAGCAGGAAATTCTGCCGCGTCTGCGCGCGCGTTTTGCGTTGCCAGAACCGCCGCTGTGCCTGCGACTGACTACCTTTGGCCGTTCTGAGAGTGATCTCGCTCAGGCGCTCGATCCGCTCCCGCTGCCACCGGGCGTCACCATGGGTTACCGTTCATCCATGCCGATCATTGAGCTGAAACTCACGGGACCGGCGAGCGAGCGCGAAGCGATGCTGGCGCTGTGGCCTGAGGTCAAAAAAGTGGCTGGCGAGAGTCTGATTTTTGAAGGCACCGAAGGACTGGCGGCGCAAATTTCCCGCCGTCTGCAGGAGAAACAGCTCAGCCTGACACTCAGCGAACAGTTTACCGGCGGGTTGATTGCTCTGCAGTTAAACCGGGAAGGTGCGCCGCTGCTGGCGAGTGAAGTGGTGCCGCCTCAGCCGGAAACCCTGGCGCAGACGGCACACTGGACGGCGGAACGTCGCGTGAACCATTTTGCTGGTGTCGCGCTGGCGGTGAGTGGGTTGGAAACGGACCACCTTAATTTTGCGCTGTCGACGGCGGAAGGCACATGGGCGCTGCGCGTGAAGTTCAGCACTAACCGCCACAATCTGCAAACCCGTCAGGAAGTGGGGGCGATGATGGCGCTGAACATGTTGCGCCGCTGGCTCAACGGTCAGACGATTACCAGCGAACATGGCTGGATCACCGTCGTTGAATCCCTCTCTTTCTAATCATTCCTGCCGCCGGGACGTTCGTCCCGGCGTGATGTTGTCCAGCCCACTGTACTCCTCATGAAAAATTCTGTGCTGACGATCGCATTTTAGCGGTGCGATCTGTCTGGCCTGCTGGAACAGACCCGCAGTTTGACACCGCTCACAAATTAGCCGCCTGACAATCGCAACACTGATTCCAGTATTCAGGATTGGAGTCCAGTATGTTGGAATCAAGCAAAGTTCCGGCGCTCACCCGCGCTATCGAAATTCTCGATCTCATCGCTCGTCGTGGTCCGTGCAGTGCGGCAACCATCATTGATGAGCTGAGGATCCCAAAAAGCACTGCATATCTGCTATTGGGCGAGCTGAAAAAGCAGCGCTTCCTCAGCATGGACATCCAGGACAACTATTGCCTGTGGACCAAACTGGTCGAGCTGGCCGGGCATGCGGTCAGCCGGATGGATCTGCGTGAGCTGGCTCGCCCACGACTGACCCGGCTGATGGATGAGTGCGGACTGCTCTGCCACCTGGGAATTATCGATCGCGATAATGCCTACTACATCCTCAAAATCGAGTCTCCAGCAACCATCAGCGTTCGCTCGCATGAAGGCAAAAGTCTGTCACTAAACCGTTCCGGGATTGGCAAATGCCTGCTGGCCTGGCAGTCAGCTCAGGCGCAGGAAACGATTATTGCCGGGCTGACGTGGGAAAAAACCACCCAAAACACCATCACTGACGCTCAACAGTTTAAAGAAGAACTGGCGCGGATCCGCGCCCGGGGCTGGAGCTACGACAACGGCGAAGATTATCCCGATGTACGCTGCGTGGCGGCCCCGGTTTTTAATGCCAGCAACGAACTCACGGCAGCAATTTCTGTTGTCGGCACTCGTTTGCAAATCAACGAAGACAATCGTGATTACCTCGCCGGTAAGGCGATTGCCTGCGCAAAAGACATTTCCCGATTACTGGGATGGAAAAGCCCGTTTGAACAACAAGCCTCATAAGAAGGAAAACATCATGACCCTACCAAAAATTAAACATGTCCGTGCCTGGTTTCTCGGTGGTGCCACCGCAGAGAAAGGCGCTGGTGGCGGTGATTATCACGACCAGGGCGCCAACCACTGGATTGACGACCACATTGCCACGCCGATGAGTAAATACAAACAGTATGAGCAGTCGCGCCAGTCATTTGGCATTAATGTCCTCGGGACGTTGATCGTGGAAGTGGAAGCCGACAACGGACAGACGGGCTTTGCGATTTCGACCGCCGGGGAGATGGGGTGTTTTATCGTTGAAAAACACCTCAACCGTTTTATCGAAGGTAAATGCGTCAGCGATATCAAGCTCATCCACGATCAGATGCTTGGCGCGACGATGTACTATTCCGGTTCCGGCGGTCTGGTGATGAACACCATCTCCTGCGTGGATCTGGCACTGTGGGATCTGTTCGGGAAAGTGGTCGGGCTGCCGGTATATAAGTTGCTAGGTGGTGCAGTACGCGATGAGATCCAGTTTTACGCCACCGGCGCGCGCCCGGATCTGGCGCAAGCAATGGGCTTTATTGGCGGCAAAATGCCAACGCACTGGGGCCCTCACGACGGTGATGAAGGTATCCGCAAAGATGCCGCGATGGTGGCGGCGTATCGTGAAAAATGCGGTCCGGATTTCTGGCTGATGCTCGACTGCTGGATGAGCCAGGACGTCAACTACGCCACTAAACTGGCCCATGCCTGTGCGCCGTCGAATCTTAAATGGATTGAAGAATGCCTGCCGCCGCAGCAGTTTGAAGGTTACCGCGAACTAAAACGCAACGCGCCGGCGGGAATGATGGTGACCAGTGGTGAGCATCACGGTACGCTGCAATCTTTCCGGACACTGTCGGAAACCGGTATCGATATCATGCAACCGGACGTTGGCTGGTGCGGTGGCTTAACCACACTGGTGGAAATTGCTGCCATCGCCAAAGCCCGCGGTCAACTGGTGGTTCCGCATGGCTCATCCGTCTACTCACACCATGCCGTTATCACCTTCACCAATACACCGTTCAGTGAATTCCTGATGACCAGTCCGGATTGCTCGACATTGCGTCCGCAATTTGACCCGGTCCTGCTGGATGAGCCGGTACCCGTAAATGGACGTATTCACAAAAGCGTGCTGGATAAACCGGGGTTCGGCGTTGAACTGAACCGCGACTGCAATCTGAAGCGCCCTTACAGCCACTAATACTGTCATGCCGCGCCATGTGCGCGGCCATCCTCTGAGGATATTGTGATGAGTTCTTTACTGAATAGCGTTGTGAAGAAAAACCGGGCGCGATTGATCCCGTTTATGCTGACGCTTTATGTGCTGGCGTTTCTCGACCGTTCGAACATCGGTTTTGCAAAAGAGACCTATCAGCTGGATACCGGGTTAAGCAATGAAGCCTATGCGCTGGGCGCGGGGATCTTTTTTGTGGTGTACGCCTTTCTTGGCGTGCCAGCCAACCTGCTGATGCGTAAGTTTGGCGCCCGATACTGGATTGGCGGCACCACACTGGTGTGGGGATTCTTATCTGCCGCCATGGCATGGGCAGACACGGAAAGTAAATTCCTGCTGGTTCGCACCTTACTGGGTGCGGCCGAAGCGGGCTTTTTCCCCGGCATGATTTATCTGACTTCCCAGTGGTTCCCGCAGCAAAACCGCGCCAGCATTATGGGGTTGTTTTACATGGGGGCGCCGCTGGCACTGACGCTGGGATCGCCATTGTCCGGTGCATTGCTGGAAATGCATGGTTTTATGGGCAATCCCGGCTGGTTCTGGATGTTTGTGATTGAGGGGCTACTGGCGGTGGGGGCCGGGGTATTTACCTTCTTCTGGCTGGATGATACGCCGCAACAGGCGCGTTTCCTGACCGCAGCGGAAAAAAAGGCGTTGATAAGCCAGCTCGCCAGCGAAGAGGAGAAAAAAGTCACTTCTCGTCTGTCTGACGCGGTTCGTCACGGGCGTGTCTGGCAACTGGCCATTATCTATCTGACCATTCAGGTGGCGGTGTATGGCCTGATCTTCTTCCTGCCGACTCAGGTTGCGGCACTGCTGGGGACGAAAGTCGGCTTTGTGGCATCTGTGGTAACCGCGATCCCATGGGTGGCGGCACTGTTCGGCACCTGGTTTATTCCGCGTTACTCAGATCGTACCGGCGAACGTCGCAACGTGGCGGCATTGACCCTGCTGGCGGCAGCGATCGGTATCGGCGTATCGGGTCTGGTTTCACCAGTACTGGCGATTGTCGCGCTGTGCGTGGCAGCCATTGGCGTGATAGCCGTGCAACCGGTGTTCTGGACGATTCCCACACAGATGCTGTCTGGCACCGCCCTGGCGGGGGGTATTGGCTTTATCAATCTGTTCGGCGCGTTTGGTGGTTTTCTGGCGCCGATCATGCGTGTGCAGGCGGAGTCGTTTTTTGCCAGCAACGCGGCCGGGCTGTTGACACTGGCCTGTGTCGCCATCATCGGCGCGGCGATCATTTTCTCGCTGAGCGTTACCCGAGCTATGCCGCAACCTGACGGCACACAACATTAACGGAAAAGGATGACTATGAACGCGATTTTAGCAAACCCGTTTAAGGCCGGATTACGCAGGGGAGAACCGCAGATCGGCTTGTGGTTAAGCTCAACAACGTCATACATGGCGGAGATTGCCGCCACATCGGGTTACGACTGGCTGTTGATTGACGGTGAACATGCGCCGAACACCATTCAGGATCTTTATCATCAACTGCAGGCCATCGCGCCGTACGCCAGCCAGCCGGTGATCCGCCCGGTCGATGGTAATCGCAGCCTGATTAAACAGGTGCTGGACATCGGTGCACGCACATTGTTGATCCCGATGGTGGACAGCGCAGAACAGGCGCGGGATATCGTCTCGGCTACCCGCTATCCGCCCGTTGGCGTGCGCGGTGTCGGTGCTGGCGTTGCCAGGGCGGCACGCTGGGGACGAGTCGAAAACTACATGGCGCAGGCCAATGAAGAGCTCTGTTTACTGATTCAGGTCGAAAGTAAAACCGCGCTGGAAAATCTGGATGAAATCCTGACAGTAGACGGCATCGATGGCGTGTTCATCGGCCCGGCGGATCTCTCTGCTTCGCTGGGCTACCCCGACAACCCCGGACACCCTGAAGTTCAGCGGATTATCGAGCAGTCGATTCGCCGGATCCGTGCCGCCGGTAAGGCGGCAGGTTTTCTGGCTGTAGAGCCTGCCATGGCGCAAAAATGTCTGGCGTGGGGCGCGAACTTCGTCGCAGTAGGCGTTGATACGCTGCTCTATACGCAGGCGCTGGATAATCGTCTGGCGATGTTCCGGCCTGCGGCACAGAACGTAGCCGAAAAGGAGAGTTACTAGAGAGACGGTCCGCCAGTTTCGTACTGGCGGACGTTGACGCTCAGGCCAGCGCCTGAGCCAGCAGTGTTATCGGATGTTCGCAGCGCTTGCTGGTGGACATTTCAATCTGCCATTTACAGGTTTCGCAATCGGTGATCACCAGGTCCGCGCCACTCTGTTCAATCTGCTGAAATAGCGGTGCGCCGATGGCCTGCGAGGTGGGGTAGTTCTCTGATTTAAAACCGTAGGTTCCGGCAATTCCGCAGCACTGCGAATCCAGCACGGTCAGTTCAAGGCCGGGGATCTGACGAAGTAGCTCAAGGGTATAGAGCGACCAGCCCATTTTTTCCATATGACATGGCGTGTGATACACCACTTTCAGCGGTAATGGCTTCAGCGGCAGCGTCTGTCCCGCATCCAGCTTGCGCCAGATCCAGCGCGTCGCCAGCTCAATGTGCTGACGCAATCCGCTGTTATCCACATCCAGCAAATGCGGGTATTCGTCACGCAGGGTAAAGGTGCAGGTCGAGGAGGTGGCAATGACCGGGATCTGCTTGTCGATGATCGCTTCACGCATTGAGGCCACATTAGTGAGTGCCTGCTTGCGGGCTTTATCCGTAAAACCATTAGCAATCAGCGGCACGCCGCAGCATTTTTCTTTACTCAACAACTGTACGCCGGTGCCCATCGCGTTGAGCACGCGGATCATGTCTTTTCCGAGTTGCGGATGGTTGTAGTTGACGTAACAGCCATGGAAAAACGCCACCTGATCGGCAAACGCGGCCTGTTCAGCGGCTATGCTGCGATACCAGCGGCGGAAGGTACCGAAGCCATATTTCGGTAGCGTCCGGCGATGATCAATTTTCAGCGCGAAATCCAGTAACTGGCGCACCGGTTTGAGGCCGGTGGTGGCGTTGATGAGCGGCGCAAAGGGCGTGGAGAGCGTACCCATTAAATCGGTATGGCTGAGGATGGTGTCGCGCAACGTCGGTTTTTGCGTGCTGTACTGCGCTCGTGCGCGCTGGATGATGTCGCCAATTTTCACGTCAGACGGGCAGGCGACTTCGCAGCGCTTACAGTTGATGCAATATTTCAGCGCGTCGTCGTACAACGCGCCGTCTTTAATGCGCAAACGCTCGCCGTCCGGGCCTGCCTGTTTTGGCCCCGGATAGCCCGGTTTGACCCGGCTTACCGGGCAGGCCGTCGTGCAGACGGTACACTTAATGCAGCTTTCGAAGCGGGTATCGTTCATGACTGGCCTCCTGCCAGGGAGATAATTTGCCGGGCCACATGTTGAGCCGTGATGGCGCTGACACCGCCGCCACAACCAAGCTGAATGGCATCGAAACCGCCGATAAGCGATCCCACGGCAAACAGATTCGTAAACGTGGCGCCGTTCTGCGTCGGATGCAGATTGTCATCCGTGACGAGACCGAAACGTTGCCAGGGCTGAGAGGCAAAGAAATCCTGCTGATACCAGTCGCTGCGCGATGCCACCTGTTGCACATCCAGCCCGAGGATCGGTTCCCGGACACCGGTGCGCGTGGCGACCAGACCATTGCTGAAAAAGCTACCGCTGGCCAGCACGGTGAAACGTGTGCGCAGCGGAATATCGTCGTGATTGCGCGTCCACACAGCGCTGACGCTGCCGTCCTGATGACTTACTTTCACCACTTCATCACCTGCAAGCCAGGTGCCCCCTGTCTGGATAAACTGATGCTGTAATGCGCCATGCAGACGCATGCCTGGCACCGAAGGCGGCAGTGTCGGCAGCAGACGAAGCGGGCAGGGAAGACGCTCGTTAAGCCACTGCCACAGGCGTGAATTTTGCAGACCAAAGCAGGCAGGCATGAGCAACAAGTCGCGCTCCTGCGCCAGAGGTACCAGCGCCGCCAGCAATACCGGCCAGGCGGGTTCTTCATCCAGCACACGAGCAATATTTGCCGCGCGGAATTCGGTGGGGCTGTCGCGCAGCACGTCCAGTTCCGGCAGGTCTATCTCCAGCGTTTCAGTCTGCAAACCGCGCTGATTCAGCGAGGCGGCGGCGAGGTGGGGTTGAAAATCGAGAAAACCGCTGATGCCGACAATGCCGATACGTTTGCCTGGCAGGGGCATCACCGGTACCTCGGCTGGGCTGAGCCAGGCGCTGCGAAGCGTGCCGAGCGGCGTGATGCGTTGATGATGCTGCGTGGCGCTACCCTGCATGGGCACGCCACACCAGCGCAGCAGTTGTTCGGTCTCCTGCGCGTAGTTCATCACATTTTCAATGCCGATCCGGGCATAGGGATGCTCCGGCATCATCGTGACCAGCTTTTCCAGTCCGCGGCGAGTGTCGGTGACCGCGTCGCCGTCCGGCAGCGCAGAGAGCAGATCCAGCGAACCTGATGAGAAGTGTAATGCGCTTTGCCCGCGGCTGACGATGGCACAACGCAGTCCGTGCTGGCTCAGCGTCAGCCCACAGAGCAATCCGGCCAGGCCGCCGCCAATAATCACCGTATCAAATTTCATCCTGATGCTCCTTTTGCAGGCCGCACAGACCAAGGTAAACCCAGCGGGTGAATTCGCTTTCGCGCAGCGCATCGCCCCAGGCGACCGGTTGCACGCCTTTCCAGCGCTCGTTAAGGAACTGCGACAATTGCGTCAGGGATTGTGCCGGAGTGCTGACGTTGAAGCGCTGTAACAGCCCGGCGGCGCGACAGGCGCACAGTTCGCCCTGGCAGGTGCCCATGCCGACGCGGGTGCGGCGACGCAAATCAAGCAGGTTTTTCACCGCCAGATTCTCCACCGCATACTGCACTTCACCTGCGGTTACGGCTTCGCATTCGCAGACCAGACTGCGGTGCTGACGTGAATCGCCCAGCCAGACGGGTGTGCGATCACCGTGCCGGTAAACCGCAGAGCCGCGCAGCGGCGTCGGCAGGGAAACAATCTTGCGCAACGTGGTTTCCGCCGGTTCCTGCGAGCCGGGTAGCGGGTGTTCGGCGGTGGTGCAGGTGGCGTTATTACCGAGCTTACGGCAAATCAGGTCGGTCGCCCATTCAGCCATCAGGCGGTAGGTCATCAGCTTGCCGCCGGTGATGGTGACAAAGCCCTCCATGCCGTCGCGTTTCGCGTGATCGAGCAGCACAATACCCCGGCTGACGTTGCGTCCGGACGGATCGTCATCGCTTGCGACCAGTGGGCGGACACCTGAATAGGCGCGCAGCACGCGCGCATGCGCCATTACCGGTGCCAGTTTTTCGCCTTCGCGCAGCAAAATGTCCACTTCCGCAGGTGTGACGCGATTGTCGTCGATATCATCGTAATCAATATGTACCGATGTGGTGCCGATGAGCGAAATGGTATCGCCAGGCACCAGGATGTCGGCATCGGCCGGTTTACGGCAGCGGTTGATCACATGCTGGTTAATGCGATGGTCGAGGATCAGCAGTGACCCTTTCGCCGGGAACATACGGATTTTCAGGTCGGCATATTCCGCAATTCGTTGTCCCCATATCCCGGCGGCGTTAATCACTACTGCCGCATATAGAGTCAGCGTTTCGTGGCTGTTATGGTTCCATAATGTCACGCCGCGCACGCGGTCGCCTTCACGCACCAGCCCGGTGACTTCGCAGCCGGTGAGAATGGTGGCGCCATGTTCGCGGGCGTCAAGCATGTTCGCCGCTGTCAACCGGAAGGGGTCGACCGTGCCGTCCGGTACTCTGACGGCACCCGTTAAGGTCGGGTTGACTGCGGGTTCAATGCGTCGCGCCTGTGCAGGCGTTAGCGCTTCTGCTTCAATGCCTGCTCGCAGACAGGCGGCAATAAATGTGCTCTGGAACGCCAGGTCGTCTTCCGGCAGGGTGATGAACAAACCGTTAGTGGGTTCAATGCAGTGGCGTGCAATGCGCTTGAGGATCTGGTTTTCAGCGATACATTCGCGCGCCGACTCGCTGTCTGTAACGGCATATCGCGCACCGCTGTGCAGCAATCCATGGTTGCGTCCGGTGGCGCCAGTGGCGATATCAAAACGTTCGACCAGCACTGCCCGCAGGCCGCGCAGGGCGCAGTCGCGGGCAATGCCTGCGCCAGTGGCGCCGCCGCCGATAATGATGACATCGCTTTCACGGGTATCAGGCATCATTGTTGTTATCCCTCATGATTTTCCTGATTTTCATTTAGCCACAAAAAAAGTGTGCATTGTTTGATTTCGAGCACATTCGAGCAATAAACGAAAATGAAACGTGATTCCGTGCTCATAATGGAACCTTTCGTCATAAATCTGTAACAATTTGTGCGATGTTTCACAGTAACGCTAAGCCAAATCTCTTACCATCGCGGCTATAAATTTTAACCTCCTGAATTTACTTGCTTTTCATGGGGTTATTATCACAAGCAAAAAGGGCCACGGAGGCTATCATGTTGAGCATTTTTAAACCCGCACCGCATAAAGCGCGCGTGCCTGAAGCGCAGGTTGATCCGCTTTATCGTCGCTTGCGCTGGCAAATTTTTCTGGGGATTTTCTTCGGCTATGCCGCGTATTACCTGGTTCGTAAGAACTTTGCTCTGGCAATGCCTTATCTTGTCGAACAGGGTTTTTCTCGCGGCGATCTCGGCTTTGCGCTGTCCGGGATCTCCATCGCTTACGGATTTTCGAAATTCATCATGGGGTCGGTGTCTGACCGTTCGAATCCGCGCATTTTCCTGCCAGCGGGGCTGATTCTGGCTGCGGCCGTGATGCTGGTAATGGGCTTTGTACCCTGGGCCACCTCAAGCATCATGATCATGTTTGTTCTGCTGTTCCTCTGCGGATGGTTCCAGGGCATGGGCTGGCCGCCGTGCGGTCGTACCATGGTGCACTGGTGGTCGCAGAAGGAGCGCGGCGGTATCGTGTCGGTGTGGAACTGCGCGCATAACGTCGGTGGCGGGATCCCGCCGTTACTGTTCCTGCTCGGGATGGCGTGGTTTAACGACTGGCATGCGGCGTTGTATATGCCTGCCTTTGGCGCAATCATCGTGGCACTCTTCGCTTTCGCGATGATGCGTGATACCCCACAATCCTGCGGTTTACCGCCGATTGAAGAGTATAAAAACGACTACCCGGACGACTACAGCGAGAAGCACGAAGAAGAGCTGACCGCGAAGCAGATCTTCATGCAATACGTTCTGCCGAACAAGCTGCTGTGGTACATCGCGATTGCCAACGTGTTCGTTTATCTGTTGCGCTACGGCATTCTCGACTGGTCACCGACCTATCTGAAAGAGGTGAAGCATTTTGCGCTGGATAAATCGTCCTGGGCTTACTTCCTCTATGAATATGCCGGGATCCCTGGCACGCTGATTTGCGGCTGGATGTCGGACAAAGTGTTCAGAGGTAACCGTGGCGCAACTGGCGTGTTCTTCATGACGCTGGTGACGATTGCGACTATCGTTTACTGGATGAACCCGGCGGGCAATCCGACCGTCGATATGGTGTGTATGATTGTCATCGGCTTCCTGATTTATGGTCCGGTTATGCTGATTGGTCTTCATGCGCTTGAACTGGCACCGAAAAAAGCCGCAGGGACAGCAGCTGGTTTCACCGGGTTGTTCGGTTATCTTGGCGGGTCGGTCGCGGCAAGCGCTATCGTGGGCTATACCGTTGACTTCTTCGGCTGGGATGCGGGCTTCTATGTCATGATCGGCGGCAGCATTCTGGCGGTATTGCTGTTAGTCATCGTTATGTTTGGCGAAAAACGTCACCATCAGGAACTGTTGGCGAAACGCGGCGAATAAGGAGATTCAAATGAAATTCACTCGTAATTCACTGACTATCGGCCTGTTGTTGGCCGGTGCGGTCAGCAGCTTCACCGCAGTGGCGGCGGAGACGATAGTCATCGCCCACCGTGGCGCCAGCGGGTATCTGCCAGAACATACGCTACCCGCGAAAGCGATGGCATATGCGCAGGGGGCGGATTACCTCGAGCAGGATCTGGTGATGACCAAAGATAACCGGCTGGTGGTGCTGCATGATCATTACCTCGACCGTGTGACTGATGTT
This sequence comes from Trabulsiella guamensis ATCC 49490, assembly GCF_000734965.1. Lineage (GTDB taxonomy): Bacteria > Pseudomonadota > Gammaproteobacteria > Enterobacterales > Enterobacteriaceae > Trabulsiella > Trabulsiella guamensis. The sequence continues at coordinate 13,681 of NZ_JMTB01000074.1, read as the reverse complement.
GCCGAACGTTTTCCGAATCGCGCCCGTAAGGACGGGCGTTATTACGCGATCGACTTTACGCTGGACGAAATCAAATCGCTGAAGTTTACCGAAGGGTTTGATCTCGTGAACGGCAAGAAAGTGCAGGTTTTTCCGGGTCGTTTCCCGATGGGGAAATCCGATTTCCGTGTTCATACCTTTGAAGAGGAAATTGAGTTTGTTCAGGGCCTGAACCACTCGACTGGCAAGAATATCGGTATCTACCCGGAAATCAAAGCGCCATGGTTCCATCATCAGGAAGGTAAGGACATCGCCTCCACCACGCTGGAAGTACTGAAAAAGTACGGGTACACCAGCAAGAACGACAAAGTCTATCTGCAGTCTTTTGATGCCGACGAACTCAAGCGCATCAAAAATGAGCTTGAGCCGAAGATGGGCATGAACCTGAATCTGGTGCAGCTCATCGCCTATACCGACTGGAATGAAACGCAGCAGAAACAGCCGGACGGCAAATGGATCAACTACAGCTACGACTGGATGTTTAAACCAGGCGCAATGGCGCAGATTGCAAAATATGCTGACGGCATTGGTCCGGACTACCACATGCTGGTGGCGGAAGGGTCAACGGCGGGGAATGTGAAACTGACGGAGATGGCAAAAGAGGCGCACGCCAGCAAGATGCAGGTCCACCCGTATACCGTACGGGCAGACCAGTTGCCGGAGTACACCACCGATGTCAACCAGCTGTATGACGTGCTGTACAATCAGGCGAAGGTCGATGGCGTCTTTACCGACTTCCCGGACAAAGCAGTACAATTTCTGAATAAAAAACCATAATGAGAAAAGGGTCCACAAGGACCCTTTTTTACATCTCGATTTCGATATCGCCTTTCGCCCGGCAGCAACAGGGCAAAATTTCCCCTTCGTTGATAAGCGCCAGCGGCTCGGTGAGCCAGTCTACTTGCCCGGCGACCAGACGACAGCGACAGGAGCCACAGTAACCTTCTCGGCACTGATACTCCACCGCAACCCGGTGCGACTCCAGCGTCGCCAGCAGTGAAGGATGCTCGTCCTGGCACACCAGTTGGGTACCGGACCGGCTCAGGGTAATACGGCTCATCAGAGCTGGAAGCTGCTCAGATCGTCAGTATCGACTTCAGAGTCAATCTGACCGACCAGATAAGAGCTGACTTCCACTTCCTGCGGCGCCACCTGTACGTTATCAGACACCAGCCAGGTGTTGATCCACGGAATCGGGTTAGAACGCGTCTGGAAAGGCAGATCCAGCCCTACAGCCTGCATACGAATATTGGTGATGTACTCAACGTACTGGCACAGGATATCTTTGTTCAGGCCGATCATGGAACCGTCACGGAACAGATAATCTGCCCACTCTTTCTCCTGCTGCGCCGCTTCCACGAACAGCTTATAGCTCTCTTCTTTGCACTCCTCGGCAATCTGCGCCATTTCCGGGTCATCCGCACCGGAGCGCAGCAGATTCAGCATGTGCTGTGTGCCGGTCAGGTGCAGCGCTTCGTCGCGGGCGATGAGGCGGATAATCTTGGCGTTGCCTTCCATCAGTTCACGCTCGGCGAAAGCGAAGGAGCAGGCGAAGCTGACGTAAAAACGGATCGCTTCCAGCGCGTTAACGCTCATCAGACACAGATAGAGCTTTTTCTTCAGCTCACGCAGATTCACGGTCACGGTTTTGCCGTTGACGGTGTGCGTGCCTTCACCCAGCAGATGCCAGTAGCTGGTCAGCTCGATCAGATCATCGTAGTAGCAGGAGATGCCCTCGGCGCGTTTTTTGATCTGCTCGTTGGTGACGATATCGTCAAACACAATCGCCGGATCGTTAACGATATTGCGAATAATATGGGTGTAAGAGCGGGAGTGGATCGTTTCCGAAAATGCCCAGGTTTCCACCCAGGTTTCAAGTTCCGGGATGGAGATCAGCGGTAACAACGCCACGTTCGGGCTGCGGCCCTGAATGGAGTCGAGCAACGTCTGGTACTTCAGGTTGCTGATGAAAATATGTTTTTCGTGTTCCGGCAGCGCCTGATAGTCGATACGGTCACGTGAGACGTCAACCTCTTCCGGACGCCAGAAGAAGGAGAGCTGCTTTTCAATCAGCTTTTCGAAAATGTCATATTTTTGCTGATCGTAGCGAGCCACGTTAACCGGCTGACCAAAGAACATCGGCTCTTTAAGCTGATCATTTTTCGTCTGTGAAAAAGTGGTATATGCCATTGAAGTGAGTCCTGTTAAGGTTTTATTGCCCGGCGTCACTGCGTTTGCCGGGCCTGCAAAACCGTAGGCCGGGTAAGCAAAGCGCCACCCGGCAAAATGCTTAAATCTTACATGCGCCGCTTTCGCAACCATCATCCTGAATGGAGGGTGCCAGATCGTCCTGTGCATCTTCCGCACCGTCGCGGGTGTTCTGATAGTACAGAGTTTTCACGCCAAATTTATAGGCGGTGAGCAAGTCTTTCAGCAACTGCTGCATTGGCACTTTTCCTGACGGGAAACGTGTCGGGTCATAGTTGGTATTGGCAGAGATCGACTGATCGATGAACTTCTGCATGATACCGACCAATTGCAGGTAACCGTCGTTATTCGGCATTTCCCACAACAGCTCGTAGTTGTTTTTCAGATGCTCATAATCTGGCACTACCTGGCGCAGAATGCCGTCTTTTGACGCTTTGATGCTGACATGACCGCGCGGCGGCTCAATCCCGTTGGTGGCATTAGAGATCTGCGATGACGTTTCAGACGGCATCAGGGCAGAAAGCGTAGAGTTACGCAGGCCGTGGGTTTTGATGGACTCACGCAGGGCTTCCCAGTCGTAATGCAGCGGCTCGTTAGTGATCGCATCCAGGTCTTTCTTATAGGTGTCGATCGGCAGAATGCCCTGCGAGTAAGTGGTTTCGTTGAACCACGGGCAGGCACCTTGCTCGATAGCCAGTTCATTAGAGGCTTTCAGCAGATAATACTGGATCGCTTCGAATGTTTTGTGCGTCAGGTTGTTGGCGCTGCCGTCGGAATAACGTTTGCCGTTTTTCGCCAGCCAGTAAGCAAAGTTGATCACGCCAATGCCGAGCGTACGGCGACCCATCGCGCCACGTTTCGCCGCCGGGATCGGGTAATCCTGATAGTCGAGCAGGGCATCCAGCGCGCGGACGGCGAGAACCGCCAGCTCCTCCAGCTCGTCCAGATTCTGAATCGCACCGAGGTTAAAGGCAGAGAGCGTACACAGCGCAATTTCACCGCTTTCGTCATTTACATCTTCAAGCGGTTTGGTCGGCAGGGCGATTTCCAGACACAGGTTGGACTGGCGCACCGGCGCAACGACCGGGTCGAACGGGCTGTGGGTGTTGCAGTGGTCAACGTTCTGAATGTAGATACGGCCGGTGGAAGCGCGTTCCTGCATCATCAGCGAGAACAGGTCAACCGCTTTCACGCGCTGCTTGCGAATGCTGTCGTCTTTCTCGTATTGCGTGTACAGGCGCTCGAACTCGTCCTGATCGGCGAAAAAGGCGTCATACAGGCCAGGGACGTCGGACGGACTGAACAGCGTAATCTCATCCCCTTTCAGCAGACGGGTATACATCAGTTTGTTGATCTGTACGCCGTAGTCCATGTGACGGACGCGGTTGCCTTCCACGCCACGGTTGTTTTTCAGCACCAGCAGGCTTTCCACTTCCAGATGCCACATCGGGTAGAAGAGGGTAGCCGCACCGCCGCGCACACCACCCTGCGAGCAGGATTTCACTGCCGTCTGGAAGTGCTTATAGAACGGAATACAACCGGTATGGAACGCTTCACCGCCGCGGATCGGGCTACCGAGCGCACGGATGCGTCCGGCGTTAATGCCGATACCGGCGCGCTGGGAAACGTATTTCACAATCGCGCTGGAGGTGGCGTTGATGGAATCCAGACTGTCACCGCACTCGATCAGCACGCAAGAGCTGAACTGACGGGTCGGGGTACGCACGCCGGACATGATCGGCGTCGGCAACGAAATTTTAAAGGTGGACACCGCGTCATAAAAACGCTTCACGTAGTCCAGACGCGTTTCACGCGGGTAGTTCGAGAACAGGCAGGCGGCCACCAGAATATACAGGAACTGCGCGCTTTCGTAGATTTCGCCAGTAACGCGGTTCTGTACCAGGTATTTCCCTTCCAGTTGCTTAACCGCCGCGTAAGAGAAGTTCATATCACGCCAGTGATCAATAAAACCGTCCATCTGCTGGAACTCTTCCACGGAGTAGTCTTCCAGCAGATGATGGTCATATTTGCCGAGCTCAACCATCTTCACGACGTGGTCGTACAGCGCAGGTGGTTCAAACTGGCCGTAAGCTTTTTTGCGCAGATGGAAAATTGCCAGTCGCGCCGCCAGGTATTGATAATCTGGTGCGTCGCGGGAGATCAGGTCTGCAGCGGCTTTGATGATGGTTTCATGAATATCGGCGGTTTTTATGCCGTCATAAAACTGGATATGGGAACGCAGTTCAACCTGAGAAATCGAGACGTTATTCAGTCCCTCTGCTGCCCAATCCAGTACCCGATGGATTTTATCGAGATTGATGCGTTCAGTACTACCATCACGCTTTGTCACCAGCAGACTCTGATTCATGTGGTTCCTACCTGTCTGAAATGAATAGTATCCCCGGTTTATCCACAGATGGCCTTTGTGACTAACTCTGTGGATAAATACTACATATAGGGGTTCTTTGAATAATTAAACGCTATATGGTGAGTATTCTAGTAAGGATTCTTTTCAGTACAAGAGTTGATTTTGAGGTTAAATTGAGGTTGCGAAAGGGTAATAATCGCTAAGTCCTCGCCACATAAGGGTTGGCGGTGATGTCAATATTCTGCAAAAAAAAATGAAAATTTGATCAAGTGCTGATTTCTTCAACGAGACGAGAAACTTGCGCAGGCGAAACTGCGCAAGTTTTATAAGAAAAACTGATATCTTTAGTCGAATTTCGCTGTGGTATGCAACATATAGTTAACATCCACGCCAGGCGCTAACTTAAAAGTATTGGTCAGAGGATTGTAATGCAGACCGGTGATGTGCTGCTCTTTCAGCGAGGTCTGATCCACCCAGTGTAACAACTCCGCCGGTTTGATAAATTTCTTCGCATCGTGCGTACCTTTAGGCACCATGCCCATCACATACTCTGCCGCCACCACAGCCATTAACCACGCTTTACCGTTACGATTAATGGTAGAGAAAAAAACATGACCGCCCGGTTTTACCAGCTGCGCGCAGGCGCGTACCACGGATTGCGGGTCGGGGACGTGTTCGAGCATTTCCATACAGGTGACTACGTCATACTGTCGCGCGTGTTTTACCGCATGCTCTTCGACGGTTTCCTGAACGTACTCGACATCAATGCCTGTTTCCAGCGCATGCAGACGCGCGACCTGCAACGGTTCGAAGCCCATATCCAGCCCGGTGGTGATAGCGCCTTCGCGCGCCATACTCTCCGCCAGGATCCCGCCGCCGCAGCCGACATCAAGAATTTTCTTGCCGAACAGGCCGCCGGAACGCTCTGCAATATAGCCCAGACGCAGTGGGTTGATACGATGCAGGGGCTTAAACTCTCCGTCGAGATCCCACCAGCGGGACGCCACCGCTTCGAATTTTGCAATCTCTTCATGGTCAACGTTGTGAGCCGCCTGAGGTTTTTCGGCATTCATGGGCGCTTTTACTCCGTAATTTAAAGACGATGAAGTATATCAGGTTAGTAAAGCAAATTGGTTTATAACCCTGCGGGTGTGTTATAATTTGCGACCTTTGAATCCGGGATACAGTAGAGGGAAAGCGGTTAGATGAGCGACCTTGCGAGAGAAATTACACCGGTTAACATCGAGGAAGAGCTGAAGAGCTCCTACCTGGATTATGCGATGTCGGTGATTGTTGGCCGTGCGCTGCCGGATGTCCGAGATGGTCTTAAGCCGGTACACCGTCGCGTGCTTTACGCCATGAACGTATTGGGCAATGACTGGAATAAAGCCTACAAAAAGTCTGCCCGTGTCGTGGGTGACGTCATCGGTAAATACCATCCCCACGGTGATTCCGCGGTATATGACACCATTGTTCGTATGGCGCAGCCGTTTTCGCTGCGTTACATGCTGGTGGATGGTCAGGGTAACTTCGGTTCCATCGACGGCGACTCTGCGGCGGCAATGCGTTACACGGAAATCCGTCTGGCGAAAATTGCCCATGAGCTAATGGCTGATCTCGATAAAGAGACAGTCGATTTTGTGGATAACTATGACGGCACGGAACAAATTCCGGACGTCATGCCCACTAAAATCCCTAACCTGCTGGTGAACGGTTCTTCCGGTATCGCCGTTGGGATGGCCACTAACATTCCACCACATAACCTGACGGAAGTGATCAACGGCTGCCTGGCGTACATCGAAGATGAAAACATCAGCATTGAAGGGCTGATGGAACATATTCCGGGGCCGGATTTCCCGACTGCCGCCATTATCAATGGTCGTCGTGGTATTGAAGAGGCCTATCGTACAGGTCGTGGCAAAATCTACATTCGCGCCCGTGCGGAAGTCGAAACTGACGCCAAATCCGGCCGCGAAACGATCATCGTTCACGAAATTCCGTATCAGGTGAACAAAGCGCGCCTGATCGAAAAAATTGCCGAGCTGGTGAAAGACAAACGCGTGGAAGGCATCAGCGCGCTGCGCGACGAGTCTGATAAAGACGGTATGCGCATCGTCATCGAAGTCAAACGCGATGCGGTCGGTGAGGTGGTGCTGAACAACCTCTACTCTCAGACGCAGCTTCAGGTCTCTTTCGGTATCAACATGGTAGCATTGCACCATGGTCAACCGAAGATCATGAACCTGAAAGAGATCCTCGAAGCGTTTGTCCGTCACCGCCGTGAAGTGGTGACCCGTCGTACCATTTTCGAACTGCGTAAAGCCCGCGACCGTGCGCATATCCTCGAAGCGTTAGCTGTCGCGCTGGCGAACATCGACCCGATCATCGAGCTTATCCGCCACGCGCCGACGCCAGCGGAAGCGAAAGCCGGGTTGGTTGCACGTCCGTGGGATCTGGGCAACGTGGCGGCCATGCTGGAACGTGCTGGTGATGATGCGGCGCGCCCCGAGTGGCTGGAACCTGAGTTTGGCGTGCGTGACGGTCAGTACTACCTGACCGAACAGCAGGCCCAGGCGATTCTGGATCTGCGCCTGCAGAAACTGACCGGCCTTGAGCATGAAAAACTGCTCGACGAGTACAAAGAGTTGCTGGAGCAGATCGCTGAACTGCTGCATATCCTTGGCAGCGCTGATCGTCTGATGGAAGTGATCCGTGAAGAGCTGGAGCTGGTCCGCGATCAGTTCGGCGATGAACGCCGCACCGAAATCACCGCCAACAGCGCCGATATCAACATCGAAGATCTGATCAACCAGGAAGACGTTGTTGTCACTCTGTCGCATCAGGGCTATGTGAAGTATCAGCCGCTGACGGATTACGAAGCGCAGCGTCGTGGTGGTAAAGGGAAATCTGCTGCCCGTATTAAAGAAGAAGACTTTATCGACCGCCTGCTGGTGGCCAACACCCACGATACGATCCTCTGCTTCTCCAGCCGCGGTCGTCTCTACTGGATGAAAGTCTATCAGTTGCCGGAAGCGAGCCGTGGCGCTCGTGGCCGTCCGATCGTCAACCTGCTGCCGCTGGAAGCGAATGAGCGTATCACCGCTATCCTGCCGGTTCGTGAGTATGAAGAGGGCGTTAACGTCTTTATGGCGACTGCCAGCGGTACCGTGAAGAAAACCGCGCTGACCGAATTCAGCCGTCCGCGTTCTGCGGGCATCATCGCCGTTAACCTTAACGATGGCGACGAGCTGATTGGCGTTGATCTGACCTCCGGTTCTGACAACGTGATGCTGTTCTCTGCTGCCGGTAAAGTGGTGCGCTTCAAAGAGGATGCAGTGCGTGCGATGGGTCGTACCGCCACTGGCGTTCGCGGCATTAAACTGGCAGGTGAAGATAAAGTCGTCTCCCTGATCGTGCCGCGGGGCGAGGGTGCTATTCTGACCGTGACGCAAAACGGCTACGGTAAACGTACCGCTGAAACAGAATACCCGACCAAGTCTCGTGGGACGCAGGGCGTTATCTCTATCAAAGTGACTGAACGCAACGGCTCCGTAGTTGGCGCGGTACAGGTAGATGACTGTGACCAGATCATGATGATCACCGATGCCGGTACGCTGGTACGTACTCGCGTGTCTGAGATCAGCATCGTTGGCCGTAACACCCAGGGCGTTATTCTCATCCGTACCGCGGAAGATGAAAACGTGGTGGGTCTGCAGCGTGTTGCTGAACCGGTTGATGACGAAGAGCTGGATTCCATCGACGGCAGTGTGGCGGAAGGTGATGATGAAATCGCACCAGAAGCAGATACTGATGACGATGTTGCAGACGATGCCGATGAGTAATCGTCTGTAAAATGCAGTGAAAGGGCCGGTTGATACCGGCCCTTTATGTTTCGACGTTGCGGGACGTCCGTTTTGCCGCTACCTTAAGCACATCTTTCTGCATGCACACGGCCAAACGTTGAAATACCTTGTCTCTTTTCGCACCACTTTGAAAGTTTCCCGCTACCTCTTTCGGGCGCTGGCCTTGCTGCTCTGGCTGCTGATTGCCCTTGTGTCGGTGTTTTATATCGTCAACGCGCTGCATAGCAAAGAATCCGAAATCAGACAGGAATTTAACCTTAACTCCGATCAGGCGCAGCGCTACATCCAGCGCACCGCAGACGTCATGAAGCAGCTGAAATATATCGCCGAGAACCGCCTGACCGGCAACAATACAGGGCTGTTGTCACGTACCAACGGGCAGGAGCTCGATATCCCCGAATTTGAGCCGCTGTTTTCAGATTCTGACTGCGCCGCGACAGGCAATACCTGGCGCGGATCACTGGAATCGCTGGCGTGGTTTATGCGCTACTGGCGCGACAACTTCTCGTCGGCTTACGATCTCAACCGCGTGTTCCTGATCGGCAGCGATAACCTCTGTATGGCGAATTTCGGCCTGCGCGATATGCCTGTGGAGCGGGATCGGGTGCTGAAGACGCTACATGAGCGCATTGTGCAGTATCGCAATGCACCGCAGGATGAGCGGGGCAACAACCTGTTCTGGGTGAGTCAGGGCCCGCGTCCGGGCGTCGGCTACTTTTATGCGCTCACCCCGGTCTATCTGGCCAACCGTCTGCAGGCGCTGCTTGGTACAGAGCAGAGCATTCGCATGGAGAACTTCTTCACGCCAGGTAGCCTGCCGATGGGCGTGACGTTACTGGATGAAAGCGGTGAATCGCTGATCTCACTCACCGGCCCTGAAAATAAACTCAAAGTGGATCCGCGCTGGATGCAGGAGCGCTCGTGGTTTGGCTATACGTCCGGTTTCCGTGAACTGGTGTTGAAAAAGAGCCTTCCGCCGTCATCACTGAGTGTTGTCTACTCCGTGCCGGTAGATCAGGTACTTGAGCGCATCCGGATGCTGATCCTCAACGCCGTTCTGCTGAACGTGCTGGTGGGGATCGGACTGTTTACGCTGGCGCGAATGTATGAACGCCGTATTTTTATTCCGGCGGAAAACGATGCCCAGCGACTGGAAGAGCACGAGCAGTTTAACCGTAAAATCGTCGCTTCAGCGCCGGTGGGGATCTGTATCCTGCGCACCCAGGATGGCACCAATATTCTCAGTAACGAACTGGCACATAATTACCTCAACATGCTCACGCATGAGGATCGACAACGCCTGACGCAAATCATCTGCGGTCAGCAGGTTAACTTTGTTGATGTACTCACCAGCAATAACACCAACCTGCAAATCAGTTTTGTGCATTCACGCTATCGCAATGAGAACGTAGCGATCTGCGTGCTGGTCGATGTCAGCTCGCGCGTCAAAATGGAAGAGTCGCTGCAGGAGATGGCGCAGGCAGCAGAGCAGGCCAGCCAGTCAAAATCAATGTTCCTGGCGACGGTCAGTCACGAGTTGCGTACGCCGCTGTACGGGATTATCGGCAACCTTGACCTGTTGCAAACCAAAGAGCTACCGAAAGGGGTGGGGCGTCTGGTCACGGCGATGAACAACTCCTCCAGCCTGCTGCTGAAAATCATCAGCGATATCCTCGATTTCTCGAAAATTGAGTCTGAGCAGCTGAAAATCGAGCCACGGGAGTTTTCCCCGCGCGAAGTCATGAACCATATCACCGCCAACTATCTGCCGCTGGTGGTGCGTAAACAGCTCGGAATGTACTGCTTTATTGAGCCGGATGTGCCGCAGCAGATGTCAGGCGATCCGATGCGTTTGCAACAGGTCATCTCCAACCTGCTGAGTAATGCCATCAAGTTCACCGATGTGGGCTGCATTATTCTGCACGTGCGCTGCGTGGGAGATTACCTGAGCATCAGCGTGCGCGATACCGGCGTGGGGATCCCGGCGAAAGAGGTGGTACGGCTGTTTGATCCCTTCTTCCAGGTGGGTACCGGCGTGCAGCGCAATTTCCAGGGTACCGGGCTGGGGCTGGCAATCTGTGAGAAGCTGATCAGCATGATGGACGGCGATATCTCTGTAGATACTGAGCCGGGCATGGGCAGCCAGTTTACGGTCCGCATTCCGCTGTATGGCGTGCAGAATCTACCAGCACTGGCGCCGGACGGTCTGGAGCATAAACATTGCTGGCTGGCGGTGCGTAACGCGTCGCTGTACCAGTATCTGGCGTCGCTGCTGACCCATCGCGGGCTGACAGTGAGCCGTTACGAAGGTCAGCAGCCGGATGCGGACGATGTACTGATCACTGACGACGAGCCCGAACAGCCATGGCCTGGCAGAGCGGTGGTCATTTTCTGCCGTCGCCATATTGGTATTCCGCTGGAGCGTTCGCAAGGTGTCTGGCTGCAAAGCGTAGCGTCACCGCACGAACTGATTGCGCTGCTTGGCCGTATTTATCGCATTGCGGTGGAAAGTACGGACGCCACGACAACGCTGCCCGCCATGGAAACCGCTGCGGTCAATGATGACATGATGATCCTCGTGGTGGACGACCACCCGATTAACCGACGCCTGCTGGCCGACCAACTGAGCACGCTTGGCTATCAATGTAAAACGGCGAATGACGGCGTCGACGCGCTGAATGTACTCAGCAAGAACCATATTGATATCGTCCTGAGTGACGTCAACATGCCGAACATGGACGGCTATCGCCTCACGCAACGCATTCGGCAACTGGGACTGACGCTGCCAGTGGTGGGCGTCACAGCAAACGCGCTGGCGGAAGAAAAACAGCGTTGCATCGAGTCGGGAATGGACAGCTGCCTGTCAAAACCGGTGGTGCTGGATGTGTTAAGACAAACGCTGGCAGTGTATGCCGCGCGAGTCAGAAAGGCGAGGGAGTCGTAAGAGGCCCCCGGCAACCGTAATCTGCCGGGGGGACCTGAGAGATGAATTTTACTCTTTATCCGCAGGCGTCAGCGTGACGGAGGAGAGGTAGTTCAGCAGAGCAATATCGTTTTCCACCCCCAGCTTCATCATCGCCGATTTTTTCTGGCTACTGATGGTTTTGATGCTGCGGTTAAGCTTCTTGGCGATTTCGGTCACCAGGAAACCTTCAGCAAACAGGCGCAGGACTTCGCTCTCTTTTGGAGACAGGCGCTTGTCGCCGTAACCACCGGCGCTGATTTTTTCCAGCAGGCGGGAAACGCTTTCCGGGGTGAATTTTTTTCCTTTTTGCAGTGCCGCCAGTGCTTTCGGCAAGTCGGTCGGCGCACCCTGTTTCAGGACGATACCTTCGATATCCAGATCCAGCACGGCGCTAAGGATAGCCGGGTTGTTGTTCATGGTCAGAACAATAATGGACAGGCCAGGGAAGTGGCGTTTGATGTATTTGATCAACGTAATGCCATCACCGTACTTGTCTCCAGGCATGGAGAGGTCGGTGATCAGAACGTGCGCGTCCAGTTTAGGCAGGTTATTGATCAGTGCAGTGGAGTCTTCAAATTCGCCAACAACATTCACCCACTCGATTTGTTCAAGTGATTTGCGAATACCGAACAGTACAATCGGATGGTCATCGGCAATAATTACGTTCATATTGTTCATGTATTTGCACCTGTGGTATAAAGCTTTGATAACTATATTAATGTTTATATTTTTCTGAGCTTATGGGGCACTGATGGGACATTTTCACACAAATTTTGATTCAGTAATGTTATCTGAGACTGATTATTATCACTCATCCACGCACCATAAACATTGTATACCATCTGAGCATTTGCATGACCCATCTGATTTGCAATGAAGTTTGGGTTTGCTCCCGCAGCCAGCGACCAGCAGGCATAGGTATGTCTTGACTGATATGCTTTACGGTGTCGGATCCCGGCGCGTTTAATTGCAGATTCCCATGTTCTGTTGATGGAACTTACGGCATAGTGAAAACCAGATCGTTTAGTGCAGTCTGTTATTTGTGGATTGAAAACAAAGCTGCATGAGTGAGTGCTTGCCCGGCCATACTCCCGCAGCTTTACTTCAATCTGCTGTGGCTGACCGAGTCGCGTTAATTCAGCCTGGTTTCTCAGCACATTAATAGCAGGCTGAGTGAGCTGGATAACTCTGTCTGTCCCTGCATCTGTTTTTGGCAGATTAAACTCCTTCATCTGGGTATAGTTTCTTCTGACAGTCAGCGTTCCTGCTCTGAGATCGATATCCTCCCATGCAAGCCCGCATAATTCACCATGTCGCATGCCAGTATAAACAGCCAGTGACCAGAAGTTTTTTGTTTGCTGGTGGTAGCATGCTTCTATCAATCTGTTGAACTCCTCGCGGGATAACGGATCGGGTTCAACTTTTGCTTTTTTCAAAGAAGGAAGTCCTTCAAATGGATTTTTGACAATGTATCCATTATTCACAGCAAATTGAAACATTCCTGAAATAACAGTCATGTAAGTATTTACCGTAGGAACACTACGACCTTGTATAGGCATTATCTGATTCTTCTTTGAAAGGTGATATCCTGTCAGCAATTCTTTGCGAAAAACGAGAGCATTTTCCTGAGTTACTGATGCCGCCAGTTTTCTTCCGCCAAGAAGTTGCAGACAGTTTTTTATCACTGATTGATAGCGCCCCATGGTGTTTGCAGTTATCTCCATCTTTTTCAGCTCTAGCCATTTCACGGCAAGTTCTTTCACCGTAATATCCTTTTTCCCAAGACCAAAAAGCTTCAGATTTGGAGAGTTTGGAAACTGTGCAACATAGTCAAAACTCCCCATTCTGATGGAGAAACAGACAGAAGTACGCAGATCGCATGCCACTTTTCTGTTTCTGGCAGTATCAGGGATACCAAGATTTTCCCTGACTCGTTTACCTTTATAGTTGAACCATATGCGAAGACTTCCGCCATGATTTTCAACGCCAGTTGGATAAGAAACTTTACTCATCGATCCCTCCTGACGTCCAGGAGCGTTGAGATATTACAATTTTCATATGGGATAATCACCAATTTTATTGATTGGTTGCTTTTTGCGCTGATATCCAGGCGTCCACAGCTTTCCGGTTGTACATGCATTCGCTGGTAGGCTTTGGGTCACCTTCTGGCGAAACGTGCTTATATTCACGGCCAGGAAGCCATGAATTTTTTCTTGCGCGCGTGATGGTTCCACGCTT
>NZ_JMTB01000073.1 GCF_000734965.1 Trabulsiella guamensis ATCC 49490 | reverse complement strand
TTCACCATAAACCAGTATTGCGAAATGCGCAATACAAAAAATGCGAAAATCGCAACGTTTGGCGCAAAAAAAAGCCGCCATTAAGGCGGCGGCTGGCTGGAACGTGGGTTATCCGTGTCTTTTCATTGCCTGTGACTGGCTTAGCATCACTTTACCAAACACATAAAAGCGCTCTTCGTTAGACTGGTCTACAGCCCACTCTTTGTACTTTGGATTATCAGATATCACCAGGATTTTATCCGGAACCATCTGTAACCGTTTTACGTAAATTTTATCATCAAAGCCAAATACGTATATGCCATCCCCATCGAATGAGCTGATCGAAACATCAACAAATATCAGGTCGCCAGGCTCTATGGTACCGGCCATGCTGTCACCACGGACGTTGACCACTTTAACTGTATCTGGTGCTCTTCCACCAAACAGGGAGGCGGCTTGCTCGTTGTTATATTCGATAGATCTTATTACATCAATCACGTCACCACTCTGGATGTAGCCCATGCCAGCGCTGGCGCTGACATCAAGCATTTCGATTCTAAACACCGCGCCACCCTCTCTATAAACCAGATTATCTTTACTGGGTTTATAAACAGTAGTGTCATTTGTAGTAGATGTAAAGAATTCAGCAACATCAACACCAAGAGCGGCTGCATATTTGCTAAGTGATTGTTCTGTGAATGATTTTTGCTTTCCTGTTTCTACGCGCGAAACATTAGCTCCGTCGATACCAACAGCATCAGCAAGGTCAGCAATTTTCATGCCTCTGGCGAGGCGCAATTCTCTAATGCGATTTCCTATGTTCATACGTCTTATTACATGTTGTTTTTGCGGAATGAGCAAAGCTACTTGCGCAAGTTAAAATCTCACGTTAATATGCAAGAAACGCAATCTAAGGAGGTTTTATGCAATCACCGTTGAGGGTTTTGCGTAAATCGCAGCACCTGACGCTATCACATGTTGCAAAAATGGTGGGCATTGATCAATCCAACTTAAGCCGGATTGAGCGGGGACAGCAAAAAGCTACGCCGGATGTAGCGGAAAGGCTGGTTAGTTTATTTCCTGGTCAGATTAACGAACTCCAGATTCTTTATCCACAGCGTTATATGAACCAGGCCGGAGCCAGCGACTCAGCAGAGGTGTGACATGACATACAAACTTTTAGCTAATGAATTACTGGCGGAAAAACTCATATCCATGCTTGCGGACACGGTTGCAGAGATTGAGAAGGAACGGAAGGAAAGAGTTGAAGCGATTGTTAAAAAAGCTGCTTCAACTCTCGGAATTGTCGAGAACTCACGCAAAGAAAAGGATTTATTGCGCCTCGACGCCGGATTTATGTCCATGAGCGAATTTATTCAGATTTATGGGGAAACCTAAAACAGTGCGAGTTGATACTGAAAGATTTCCGGCTATTTCGCGGTTTTATCTACAGCGCCTTTGGTTTGGTGGGTTAGCCGTCTTTTGGCAGGTCTCCCGCAAACCAGGCAGCGATTTTTTCCGGAAAACTTAAGGACAACGCTTTTGCTTCTGCCGAACAACCTGACGCAATAAGTGCTCTTTTATGTGCGGCGTCGCGGAGTAATCCGAGAGTGTGGTTGTCACTCTCTTCAGCCCTGAGGTATGCGGAATGGAGTTCTTCATCAGAAAAACCAGAAGGCTTGTTTATCAGCTCTTTCATTTTTCTGGATTGAGTTTCACACATCATTGCCGCTTTCCCTGGCTGCCATATGAAGCTGGCAACTGAAATCACGGCAATTATGCCTCCAAAAAGAGGAGCACTGCCATAAGACGCAAAGAGGGCAGACCCGAGAACAATCTGTACAAACGTCAATAGCTTATCGAGTCTGTTATAGAAAGTCGCTTGCATCATTTCAATGTGGAACGAGTAACGAACATTGAAAAGTATTGATTCACGGGTCATATGCAGCCTCACGGTTTTGTTGGTGGTTTTGGCGCAGGTGCCGGAGTCGGCCCCGGACGGTAAGGAACCTGGGAGTCAGGGCTTGGACCTGGTAAATCACCAAATTGATTAATAAGCATTTTACCCTCCATGGGCTTGTTTTGATGGAGTTCTCCACGTGGAAGGTGGAGTTCGTGCGCCGGACACGGGTAAGTTTCCGGCCCCAATAAAGGTGACGCCCGCGAGCATGCACA
>NZ_JMTB01000072.1 GCF_000734965.1 Trabulsiella guamensis ATCC 49490 | reverse complement strand
ACGCTGCACCGTACACAGGCGCGGCGGTCTGTATCATGTGATGGCGGTACACGCGGAGTTGCCAGCGATATTATTGCGAGCCTGGGGGTTTAGCGTGAGAGTTCTCCTTAAACCTGACGTTGCCAGAGATATTGGCGTTGTGCTGTTTAAGCCGGGTCGTGAGCTGCTCAGCATGTTCCGTCATGGCCGGGTACTGATTGAGCCTGCGCCGTCAGGCATGGCGCACCTGCCTTCAGGGCGGGTACCTGACGCGCGCCAGCCGCTGGCAGAGGATAAATCCCTCGAGGCTTTTTTCACGGATGAGCGCGTTATTGCCGCTGCTGGTGGCCTGTCCGGTCTTGAGTTCTGGCTTGAGCACAACGTGCATTCCTGCCAGTGGCCGCACTCTGACTACCACCACAAAGAGCTGACAACGATGCGCCACCCACCTGGTGCGATGCTGCTGTGCTGGCACTGTGAGAACGAACTGCGCCAGCAGACTACAGAGCGTCTTTCAGCGCTGGCACGCCGTAATGTCATCGACTGGGTGATTGATGCTGTTCGCATCCGTCTGCGCTACAACAAAGAGCGTGAAATCTCGCTGGCAGAACTGTGCTGGTGGGCGGTGTGCGCCGGGGCTGGCAGTGCTATCACCGAGGAGATGGCGGCACGTTCTCTGTTGTTGCCCGTTGAACAGTTCCTGCCCGTTTATAAAGAAAGCGATATTGTCACCCTCGGTGACGGCCAGCAGCATTCTTCAGCGTGAGATAGCGACGGTAAAAGCGGTTGAGCCACCACCGGCAGAGGAAGAGCAGCCACGCATTCTGACGCTGAAAGTGGACACAGAAGCGCCGGAATCCCTGATGAAGGTGCCTAAGCGCCGGAGGTGGGTGAACAGACACTATACAGACTGGGTTAAGACGCAGCCCTGTGTAGTGTGCCAGCGACCTGCTGACGACCCGCATCACATTATCGGTTACGGTCTCGGCGGGACGGGGACAAAGGCGCATGACATTTTTGTAATACCGCTGTGCCGTACGTGTCACAACGAACTGCACGCCGACACAGCAGCATTTGAGCAGAAACATGGCTCGCAGCGTAAGTTGCTGTATCGATTTCTGGATCGGCAGTTTGGTTGTGGTGTCATTGGCTGAGCATGGTACGGGGGAAGTATTTAGTGCGGGATATTCAACTGGTACTTGAACGTTGGGGCGCGTGGTGCGCCAGTAATCACGAAGATGTTGCCTGGCCGCCTGTGGCTGCTGGTTTTTCTGGTCTCATCCCGTCAAGAGTTCGTTCCCGGCTCCAGTGCTGTGACGATGACGGTATCATCATCGCCAATG
>NZ_JMTB01000071.1 GCF_000734965.1 Trabulsiella guamensis ATCC 49490 | reverse complement strand
TACTGGGTGGGGAGGTTGACAACAGCGGTTCTGTCACTGCGAACGGCACAGCAATCTATGTCGGTGCTGGTGACCAGGGGCAAACATCCACAATTACCAACAGCGGTTCAGTGCTGGCTACTGATGGTCATGCAGCCATTGATTTGGCTGTCGGTGAACTTGATCTGGTTGGTAGTGGTTTAGGAAGTATTGAGGCTCAGGGGACGGCACATGGTGTGCTGATTGGTAATAATGCCACCCGTCTGGGTGTAAAAGACGCGCACATTATTGTGAATGCTGCCGGGGCAACCGGCAACGCGATTGAGAACGCCGGTAACCTGACTAACCTGCAACTGACAAACACCACCATTGATGTGGCTGATGGTGCCGGGGTTCGTACGTCGGTCACTATCGATAAAACAAACAGCGGAACCATCAATGTGTCAGGCGCCGGAACCGGTATTGCGTTTGAAAATGCTGATGGCTCGGCAACAACCGGCAATCTCGACCTGTCCGGCTCTTCCGGCCTGACAATTAATGTCTCTGGTGCGGGTGGCACAGGTATTAACGCTAATACCAGCGGCACTGTTGATACTGCTGTCAATGTGAATGTCACCAGTGCATCGGGTGGCTCAGCTCTGAAACTGGGGAGTGGCGTGACCGCCGCAACGAACAGTGGCACGCTTGAGTCTGCCAGTACCACGGCGCCCACTGTGGATGCGGCAAATGCAACAAACTTCACAAACACGGCGTCAGGCGTTATCACCGCATCTGCATCGGGTAATGCTGCACTGGCCATGGGGGCCGATGATGCAACCGTCGACAATGCCGGGACGATTAACGGTAACGTGGCAATGAACGGTGCAAATGGCACGGTTACCAATACAGGTACAATCAGTGCTGATATTGTGACAACCAGTGGTGATAACACGATTACTGTTGATGGCGGTACTGTTGGTGGCAACATTGCGCTGAATGGCAGCGGAACAAACACTGTTCTGCTTGAGAACGGTGCAACAGCCAGTACGGTAGGTGGTTCTGCCGGTAATGATACTGTAACTATCCAGGGTAATGGTAACACCTTTACTGCCCTGAACGGTGGCAGCGGTACTTCCACGGCTGTATTTGATGGCGTAACGGACGGCTATCATCTGGATGGAGCAACATCAGATATTCTGAATTATGACCAGGTTGACCTGCGCAATGGCTCCATCGTCAGTCTCGATAATGGTCACACCCTTGGCGGTAAGCCAGCCGGTGGTGCCGCGGTGGATATTGACCAGGCCTCTGTACTGGAAGTGCTGGGTTCTGCTGCACGGACGCTTGCAAACCAGCTGACCGGTACAGGTACTGTGAAAGTGGATAACGGCGGTTCGACTTTTGATTTTGCCTCCACGACAGGGGATGCCTTTGCGGGGATCCTTGACCTGAATAATGCGCTTCTTTCTCTCGGTGGTGTTAACACGACTGCGCTGACAAATGCGACGCTGAAGGCTGACAGCGGCAGTACCACAACTGTGGCTGACGGCGAGCAGGCTATCGGTGGTCTGACGTTTGCCGGTGGTAGTCTGATATTTAACGGTACGGCACCGGATGAGAAAGTTGCCACAAGTCATATCACTGCCGGAAAACTGGATGCCTCCGGCAGCGGGAACGTACAAATCAATATTCCGGATCCGTATGTGCCTGGTCACGAAACATCCACAACGTCATCTCTGATGACTCAGGATGATGCGAATGTGGGGCTGCAACTGGTCAGTTCCGGTAATGTAACCGGCAGCGGCGGCAATCTGGTCCTGAAGGATCAGAATGGTAATACCATCACGGCAGCCACGCAGGTGGATATTGCTCAGGATGGCAATGTGGTGGCGAAAGGTACTTATGACTATCGTCTGACCACAACGGGTGAGTCCGGTAGTGATGATGGCCTTTATGTTAACTACGGTCTGACAGAGCTGGATATTCAGAAAGACCAGACCCTGACGCTGGCCGGTGACCCGGGAGCCACGGGCAATGCAGCAGATATGTCGGCACGTATTACCGGCAGCGGTAATCTGGCCACGAATGCAGGCAGTGGTGAACTGGTCTCCCTGTCAAACAGCAGCAACGACTATACCGGTGACACGACGGTTCTGAGCGGAACACTGCGTACCGATGCGGATAATGCACTGGGTAAAACAGCGAAACTGGACGTGAAAGGGGATGCCACTGCCGACCTGAACAAAACCACGCAGTCTGTGGGAAGTCTGGACGTTGAGCAGAACGGTACGCTGGCGCTGAACGACGGTACACTGAATGTGGCCCAGGGCGGCAATGTGACCGGTGAGATGACTGGCGGTGGTCAGTTGAATGTTAATGGCGGCACGCTGACCGTTGAAAATGCAAATAACAGCATGACAGCGGATACTGCCATTGCCTCCGGGGCAACGGTACTGTTGAAAGATATCGCCGGGCTTGGCAGTGGTGCTGTCGCGGATGCCGGTACGTTGATCCTTGATGCTGTGACCGGAGCCCTGAAAAATGCAGTCAGTGGTCAGGGTGTTGTGGCGCTGGAGAATGGCTCGGATGTTACTGCAACCGGTGAAAATGGTCAGTTTGCCGGGACATTTGATGTACAGGACGGGACACGACTGCATGCGTCTGCGGAAAAAAATCTGGGTACCGCAACCGTCGACACTAACAGTGACGGTATTCTGTCACTGGATGACTATACCGGCAATCTGATCAGTGCCGTTACAGGGACGGGGACCATTGCACTTACCGGCAGTTCAGATGTGACAGCGACAGAGAAGAACAGTCAGTTTGCCGGTACATACGATGTACAGTCCGGAAACACGCTGCATGTGACGGATGAAACTCTTCCGTCCGCTGCGGTGCTGAATGATAACGGGCTGATTGATTTAACCACTTCCGGCTCTTATGCCCTGAAAAATGAACTGCTGGGCGCCGGTGTACTGAAAGTCGATGCGTCCGGTGGGGACTTTGATTTCTCTTCCTCAACGGGTAATGCCTTTACAGGAACGCTGGATTTGAACAACGCGAACCTGCTGCTCGGCGGAGTCAATACAACCACGCTGACAAATGCAACCCTGAAGGCTGACAGCGGCAGTACCACGACTGTGGCTGATGGTGAGCAGGCTATTGGAGGACTGACGTTCGCCGGTGGTAGTCTGGTATTCAACGGGATTGCACCGGATGAGAAGATTGCATCGGGTTATGTGAAAGCAGGAAAACTGGATGCGTCCGGTGACGGAACCGTGCAGATTAAGATCCCGGATCCGTACGTGCCACGTCCTGAAACTGCCACCGCCTCATCGCTGATGACACAGGACGACTCAGATGTGGTTCTGCAGCTGGTCAGTGCCGGTGAGGTGACGGGCAGTGGCGGGAATCTGCAACTGGTGGATCAGAACGGTAATACAGTATCGGCAGCCACGCAGGTGAACATTGCTCAGGATGGCGATGTGGTGGCAAAAGGTACCTATGATTACCGTCTGACTACCGCCGGTGAGTCCGGCAGCCAGGATGGCCTGTATGTGAACTACGGTCTGAAAGAACTGGATCTCCAGAAAGACAAGACCCTGACACTGGCGGGCGATCCTGGTGCTACCGGCGCTGCAGCGGATATGTCAGCACGCATCACAGGTAGCGGTAATCTCGCCACTGATGCCGGTAAGGATGAGCTTGTTTCCCTGTCAAACAGCAGCAACGATTATACCGGTGACACGACAGTTCTGAGTGGTACGCTGCGTACCGATGCAGATAACGCACTGGGTAAAACAGCGAAACTGGACGTGAAAGGAGATGCCACTGCCGACCTGAACAAAACCACGCAGTCTGTCGGTAGTCTGGAGGTCGAACAGAACGGTACGCTGGCCCTGAATGACGGTACACTGAATGTGGCACAGGGCGGCAGTGTGAAAGGTGAGATGACTGGTGGCGGTCAACTGAACGTCAATGGTGGTACGCTGACGGTTGACAGTAAGAATGAAGCCATGACAGCCGGTACGGCCATTGCGTCCGGTGCCAGTGTGATACTGACCGGGGCAGACACCACGCTGGGTGGTAAAGGTGCCAGTGATGTGAAAGTGGCTTCCGGCGGTACGCTTGGCGGACAGGGCACTGTGGGCGGTAAAGTCGTCAACGCCGGGACTGTCAGCGCGCTGAATGCCCTGAAAGGGCATGAGTCAGCACCTGCCAGTACGCTGACACTGGCTGGCGGTCTGGTCAACAGCGGTACGGTAAACCTCGCTGGTAGTAAGACGGGTAATACTCTGGTTGTGAAAGGAGACTATACCGGACAGAACGGGAAAATCGTTCTGAACACATATCTCGGCGGTGACAGCTCTGCAACAGACCGTGTAGTTATTGACGGTGGTAAAGCCTCCGGTAAGTCAGATCTGGTAGTACGTCATGCCGGAGGTGAGGGTGCAAATACTACCAGGGGCATTCGCCTTGTGGAAACCCGCAACGGTGCTACCACGGATGCCGGTGCCTTCAGTCTGTCCTCTGCTTCAGACGGTTATCGTGGGGGTGTGATAGCGATGGGCCCCTATAACTACAGACTGCTGCGTGGTGGTACTGGCGGCGTGGCTGACGACTGGTACCTGGTGTCTCCGGCCAGTACGCCTGGTGGTAAGGATCATTACCGTCCTGAAGTGGGGGCGTATCTGGGGAACCGCCAGTTTGCGGATACCATGCAGGTACATACTCTCTTTGACCGGCAGGGACCTGCCCGACTGCTGGCCGGCGAAAATGGTGAACCGGAAAGAGCCTCCTGGGCGCGTCTGACAGGGAAAGTGGCTGAGATGGATGGTGCAGGTGGTAAACGTCATGACCGCCAGACCTTATTGCACATTGGCTCTGATGTACTGAGGGTTCCGGTGGGTGAAGGCAGTTTCCGGGCCGGCGTGATGGGTATGGTGGGTGACGACCATAACCAGATTGACGGTAAGGAGGGTTCAGCTGCAGGTAGTGTACGTGGATACAGCGGTGGTCTCTACGGAACCTGGTATGGCAGCCATGATCCTCTGAGCGGACCGTATGTGGACATCTGGAGCATGTACGGTAAGTTCGATAATAAGGTTTACGGCGGTGGCTTACCGGAAGAAAAATACCATTCCCACAACTGGACGTCATCTGTTGAAGCGGGTTACGGAATTGATGTCAGCAGGGATGAGAAAGGGAACCGTAGTGGGCTGGTACCTCAGGTACAGGTAGTTCATTCTTCTTACCACAGCGGAAAACACAGGGAGAAAGGGAATACCATGGTGAGTGGTATGGATGACACCTCCGTCACTAC
>NZ_JMTB01000070.1 GCF_000734965.1 Trabulsiella guamensis ATCC 49490 | reverse complement strand
CCGCGTGGGCGCCCGCTGGTATACATATCATCCTGAGTCAAATCTGGGTGTACCGGTTTACCTGTCCACTGAAGTGAACTGGTGGCACGCACCGGATGGACGTAAAGTCCAGATGGATGATATTACGGTTCGTGAGCGTGGTCCGGTAAATCGTGCAGAACTGAAACTGGGGCTGAATGCGGAAGTAACACCGGATTTGAGTGTGAAACTGCAGGCAGGTGTTGAAGCAGGCAGTAGCTCATATGCCGCAGGAACCCTGCAACTGGGAGTGAAATACCGCTGGTAATCTGCAGGTCAGGAGATGAGCTGCGTTCAGGATGAGGAAGGATTACAGGGAAAGTAGTGGCAGCAAAGGCAGGGAATGATGGATCATTCCCTGCCTTTTTTCGCTGGCTGTACCTGGACTATGTGGAGTGGAGATGAAGCTGGTTCTGCCATGACCATATAAATGACAGGAAATTTTCAGCGTATATGGTTAACAGAGGGCAGTTATTTTAATTGTCAGATAACATGTCTTTTTATAAACACAAGTCAGGTCCTGATATGGATGTTCTGACTTTTGAGATAGTTGTTGTACGGCGTTCAGCTGGTTTAATGGATAAATTTTGAAGACAAAAAAACCGCACGAATCACTGTGCGGTTATAAGGAAATAGAACACTATTGTATGAAACACGTCTAATCAACTCACGCGTTTAATATATACTATGTTTGGTATTTATTAAAGCCGCTAGTGAGTGAGAAAAACTACCATGTATATAAGATTGTTCACGGTGTGGATGATGGGCTGTGTTTAAGTAATATGACAGCCGAGTCTGCCATGTCAAGGTACGGTTACACATTATCAAAATCATATGATTCTTGAATTATCTTATTGGCATGTACTGTATTCTAATGTTGAAAGCATCAAAAGTGGCTTATAATTTTAAACTAAACTATTGAGAATACATGTCGAATAGATATTCGAATGCATAAATTATAATATGCGAAGGTTTCAATATGAATGAATTTACTGTCATTTTATCAAAATGTCATTTCAGTTCTGTTGGGTTGACTCATATTTTATCATATCAGTGCGGAAATGCGAATATTGTTTCGTTCTGTGAAGTAGAAGATTTCTATGAATGGCGCAAGATGGTTAGCAAAGAGGTTTTACTGAAGTTATATATAGTTATCCCACCCGATTTTGGTAATCTTCATAGCCTTGGTTGTATCATATCATCAATAGATCTGTTAGAGAAAACCGGTGTCAATGAGGTTGTCATTCTGAATGAATCAGCATTATTACCGCAATTATTTAGTTCTATTGGATCTTTCTATGGTTGGCGTATTATTAATATACACAAAATGACATGTAAGGAAATTTTATATGAAATATCACATGTCAACAGGAAAAAAAAGACCGCGATGGTGGTTGTATTGTTCTGACAAACAAAGAGTACATTGTTCTTAAATATATACTGAAAGGTCTTTCAGTTCGGGAGATAAATAAATTAATAGATGTAAAAATTAAAACAACATATACATTCTGTACTACCCTGAAAAAGAAACTTGGGATTATGTCTACTAGCAAAGTATATGATTACAGGAGCATTATTCAAAACTCGATAGAGAGTGGTATTATAAAAACAAAAAACACATCATGCCGCGAATAACGGTGCCTGATATCATAATGAATATAAAGTGCTGGGAAGTATTTAAATATTAAATTGTTCGTTTCTGCATTGATAGTATTACAACCACTTAATGGTATTGCTGTGTTTTCTTAAGAATAACAGACTGATTTTTATGCTGCATACATGTGGGTAAAGTCTGTGACGTAAACCAGCTTTAGTAATGGAGTTTGTTATTTGTGTGTTTTGTAAAGTGAATTGGTTATCACTTCATATAAGTTAGATTGCTTAATGAGAATCGGAGATTTCTTATTAGGATTATTACCATAAACAGTAATGGTAATCTTTTGTGAAACTTACAATTAGAAATATGCAACGATATGCTTTTGTTTTTGTTATTGCCAGGAGCTTGATATGAAAAATTATATTTTAGTAAGTGTTTTTTTTACACTTGCACAATCCAGCAATTTAAGTGCTGCGACACCGGTTGTTCTTGATGATGGTACTGGTGTGTGGTTTGACCGTGGTGATGTGATAGTTACTGGTAAAGATGGTAAAGAAGAAATTAACCTGAGTGGGGGAGTCAGCTGGCGATATCCCAGTACTGACCAGTCAACAGCTATTTTTGATGGGATAAAAAAATTAAACATTAATATTCTCAGTAATACCCCCAATGTGACTTTGTCCGCATTCAATGGTGGAATAGCTAATCTCATTGCCAGTGATACTGATGTTAATATCAATACTGTTTATAATAACAGTGATATTCTTGGGCGTGGCAGTGTATATGGTGTTATTGCAGGTTCATCAGTAGATGCAGGAATTTCTGTCGATAACGATAAGTTTACTTCCTTACATTCGTCTACAACGGAAGTGAATAATCTTTCCGTATCACAAACCATAAATACAACCGGACTTATTGGGACAACGTTAAACTCTGCCATTCGTTCTATCCAGGGGGCATACAGAGATTCTGGTACTGGCCCGGCAGGACTTGTAAGAGTAAATGGTGATTTGTCTGTGTCACTTAATGGTGGCCGTCAGGAGGCTATTTATGTCTCAGGGAAAGGGAGTTCAGATGATGCAAAAGTAAGTACTGTCATATTGAACGGAAATTCATCTATTACTCTTCAGAACGGCAAGGGAACGGATAACAGTGCCATTAAAATAGGTAAATCAAGAAGTACAGGAACCGGGGAGGGGTATCTGGAATCTCACGGTAAGATGGTTATAGACATGACCAATACGCCTGGGTCAGCAATAAAACTGGCAGTGTCAGGAAGTACACTGAAAGCAGATTATGCAAACAGTTCCACAAGTATTAAAACGAATGGAAATGCGATAAATGTTGGCCAGTCTGACTGGGGAACACAGCGTTCGTCTTCAGGTATCTCAGCAATGTTCAGAGATGCAGTATTTGTTACTTCGTCTTTGAAAGATGCCCTACTGAAAGTTTATAAAAATCAAGGGAGTGTGAACTTCGCCTTTTCTGGTGATCAGACGAATTTGGCGATGCAGGATGATCAGTCATGGATTATTGAAGTAGATAATAATGATGCAGCGGACCCTTTATATAATAATAACGTAAACCTCGGCCTTGCAGACAATGCCAGGATGTCTGGATTAACTAACTTACTGGGGAATAGTAAGCTAACAGTTAATCTTGGCAACAATTCAGTGTGGAGTCTGAATAAAAATAGCTCCGGGACGACATCTTCTTTCAGTGACCTGAACCTCACAAACCAGTCTGTTCTGAAAGCAAATTCTGATAATTTCACCCTTATTGGAAATGTAAAAAACCAGTCTAACTCGGTGATTCAGATTTTTGATCCGGAAAAGAAAGGATTTCACACATTAACTATAAACGGCGATTATGCTGGTTCTGGTGATGCATCTGTTATATTCGGTACTGTTCTTGGCGATGACAGTTCACAAACCGACAAACTGGTTATCACGGGGAATGCGACAGGTACAACAGCAGTAGTTGTAAATAATGTTGGAGGAGTCGGAGCAGAAACGCTTGAAGGAATCGAGCTTATCGAAGTAGGAGCGCCAAATGCATCTGATACCTTTGTGCAGAAATCCCGTATAGTCGCCGGTGCATGGGATTATCATCTGCAACAGGGTACTAAGAGTGGGAGGAACACCAACAACTGGTATCTTACCAGTCTGAAAAATGAGGAAAAGCAACCGGTAGAGCCGAAACCACCGGTAGAGCCGAAACCACCGGTAGAGCCGAAACCACCGGTAGAGCCGAAACCACCGGTAGAGCCGAAACCACCGGTAGAGCCGAAACCACCGGTAGAGCCGAAACCGCCAGTAGAGCCGAAACCACCAGTACATGCATATCGTCCGGAAGCAGCAAGTTATGCATCGAACATTCATGCTACTAATAGTCTGTTTAACCTCCGTCTTTATGATCGGCTCGGTGAAACTCAGTACACTGATGCCCTTACGGGTGAGAAGAAAGTTACAAGTATGTGGATACGACATGCAGGAGGGCACAATCGCTCATCAACAATGTCTGACGATCAGGTGAAAACTCAGGCGAATTACTATGTCGTTCAGATAGGTGGTGACATTGCACAATGGACATCTACAGGTAACGATCGTTGGCACCTTGGATTAATGGCCGGATATGGACAACAAAACAGTAATTCAAGGTCAGGGCTGAACGGTTATTCTTCACACGGTGAGGTTCGTGGTTACAGTACCGGTGTGTATGGGACATGGTTTGGAAATGATGAGAGTAAGTCCGGGCCTTATCTGGACAGCTGGTTGCAGTACAGCTGGTTCAGAAACAGTGTTTCCGGCCAGGGGCTCCCTACTGAGCACTATAATTCAAAAGGTTTATCTGCCTCTGTTGAGAGCGGATACCGGTTTCAGGTCGGAGAAAGAAAAACTGCTTCCGGTGTGGATGAAACATTCTGGTTGCAACCTGAGGCACAAATCATTTGGTCTGATGTCAAAGCAGATAAACATAACGAAAAAAATGGTTCGTCTGTTGAGAGCCTGGGTACGGGAAATATCCAGACACGGATAGGCCTCCGTGCAAGCATGATGAGTCACAGCTCACTTGATAACGGAAAGGACAGAGAGTTTGAACCGTTTATGGAAATCAACTGGTTACATAACAGCAGGGATTACGGGGTAAGGATGAACAGTACCTCTGATTATATATCAGGCTCCCGGAATACTGGTGAAGTGAAAATTGGTGTTGATGGTAAAGTTGGTAACCATCTGAATATATGGGGAAATGTAGCAGCCCAGGCTGGTGAAGATAGTTACAGTGATACGAAGGGAATGGTTGGTCTGAAGTATATGTTTTGATTATTAAAGATGGCCTGCTTTGCAGGCCATCTTTAATTGGTGAGTTAAAATACATTGCACTGATATTGATTGTCTTTAAAATGGCTTTTGGTTATGAAAGTATTAAGATTATACAGATGGCTTCATCTGTACACTGGTATCTCTGATGGCATATACTTGGATGTAGTAGGATAACCAAAACAAGTGCCATTTTGCAGTGGTTAATATCTTATCGATATTCAGTAAGCATACGCATGTGTGGAGCAGGGGCGTATGGGATGAGGTTGGTCTGAATTATTGCATGGTTTAAGTTATGGTGTGATATGAATATATTAAATGCCAGAGTTATAATCACACATTTTTGTGTGCCTATAGATTCCCCATCCATGATATTGAATGAGTTTGATTGGTGAGGGAGTCATTAAGCTTGTTATTGTCGTGTTTTAGTGAGGATTATATTGGTTACGAAAAATGTTAAACATGGGGATAGTGAGCAATTAAGGTTACGCATTATAATATTGATAATGCGTAACCATTACTATTAAACATGACTATAATTAAGCAAGTTATTTTTGTTCCATTAGTGATGTTGTAAATATACTGTTCACTATGAGTTTGTCTATAATATGAATAACTATTCCTGATTGTCTGGAGTTGTTATGTGAGGGAATAAATACATGAGAAAACTAATTAGATAGTCTCGTGATTGTCACCCCAAGTTTTTGCTCTATACGTTTTTTCATGGCATATACGTTTTTAACGCTTGTTTCATTTTTCAGCGCAATCTTCTTTGGTAGTTCACCATTATAGAGTGACGAGAAAAGCGAAAATTCATTTGTACTCAATTTAGGTCTGCTTTCCGACGGTTTGGTGATTTTAGCTAAAAATGTATTTCTTATCTTTGCCACGATTTCATCACTGGTATCATCATGGAAAATGACAGAGCTAATGATCGTATCAACCGTATCATTATAAAACCAGTAGTGGGCAATTGCAGCCGTTTTTTTATCTGATAAAAGTATAAGTCTCATTCTCTTGAAGTTATCGAGCCAGTTTTTTGATAAAAAATAATCAATATTTTTGTAATTAAAATCAATTATCACAACTGGTTGTGATATCAGCTTATCGTTAATATCAAGAAAGTACGGCAGCATGCCCTCAACGAGAAACGAATTATTGTCTGGCCAGATATAAAACTCAAGCCCGTTACAGTCCTTGTATTTTCTCAGTCTGGCACATTCAATGGAGCATTTTTCATCGCATCCATAGCAATACATCAAAGGGGGAGAGGTTTCGGTTTTCTTGTATTCTGAAGCAAATGGAGCATCAGAGCGATTCAGTAAACTTTTTTGCATATACATACCTTAAGTACAATTGCCTGAAAACTATACCAGCACCAGTAAATTTGGCGCACTAAAGATGAGTCATCATTTGAGTAGGATTATCCTGCAATTGATTAAGAATGCTTAGTAATATGGTGTGAATCATGCTGTTGAAAAGTTTATTCACATTTTTTTGTTTTTATATCAATGTGTTATATTGGCATTCATTACCTGTATGGATACTCGATAAAGATACCAAAGTAACATACAGGTACACTTCCCTCATATGAAACATAGGATTTTATCCTTATGAAACCAGGTCGTTGTTCAGATATTAGTTATAGTGGATATAAGTAAGGTGCCAGGTATTTATAAAAAATGAAGAGCTTTGCCTGATGGCTAAGATGTTTTTTGATGTTTGCTGAAGTGAAAAAATTAGTAGTGAAATAACTTGTATATATATGCCATTTATAAGTTGTTTACTTTCCTGTTAATATAATTTACAATTCAAAATTAGCTGATAAATAAATGTTATGGTTTGTTCTGCAATGAGCCAGGGCAGATGTTATGGTAATATTTATTTTACACTACAGATACGTGCCTTATGGAATACAAACCTGGACATGAAAATTTCTTTTTGCTCTGGAAACATGTTCCCGGCCACATCTTCAGCTCGTAATTGAGTACCGTTTTGCTGAATCTTTACAATGCTCCGGGCCAGAAAATCAAGGCCTGTAAATGAACATGAGGAGTCAAATCTCATAAGTTTATTCTGGTGAAGCATAACATATCCTCTCATATGACATTATGATATATATTATCTTAATTCCTGCATGGTATGTCTATGTTGGCTAGGCTATTCTTATTGAATTATTGATTGTTCTTATGAGGCCGTGGTTGCATTAGGCGTTTTTTTGTATCAGATTTATATTAATGTATTGAATGAATTGTAAACAAAATTTTCATCATTAGTAATATATTAAATAAGTTCAGTCGTATGACTCGAATAAAATTTGGGTAATTGTACATTCTTACCCGACGTCCACATTGGATGAGAATGGGCAGAATATACTGTGGGTGAAAATTTTTTAATACACAAAAGTGTCTCTGTATGGGACAGATGTCAGAAAGCGATAAAAGGAGATATCAACGTGAACAAAGTCTGTACCTTAGCGTTAAGTCTGCTGTTTTTTTTACCTACTGTAACCATGGCAGCAGATAAAAGTAAACCAGTCAATGACTGGACTTGTGAAGATTTCCTTGCACTGGACGAGTCCTTCAGACCGACTGCTGTCGGATTTGCTGAAGCACTTAATCATAAGGACAAGCCTGAAGATGCTGTCATGGATGTAAATGGAATAGCTACTGTTACTCCTGTTGTGGTTCAGGCCTGTACCGACAGCAAACAGTCAAATTTCAAAGAGAAAGTGATTAGCGAGTGGGATAAGCTTAAAAAACATCTGTAAGAACAAATGATTTGACCATTTTAAATGAAAGGAGGATATCTGATTAATTTCGGTTATTTCTCCTTTTGTTATTTTAAAGGGGAAATTTAAATCAAAATTTTGTTTTGGCAGTAATATATGTTCGACAATGTTATTGCACCATTACCCACTCAGGAAACTATTATGTCATGGTGCAGCCCCATTACGAGGCTGCTTTGCACAAATTTATTTCTCGATCCAACTTTGTTTCCTGAATTTGAGGATGAGAAGTGGCGGTAACGCCAGGACCGCGGTTCCGAACAGCATGATGGCAATATAAGCGGCTGTCGGTAGTGCAGCAACCATCTCAGCAGTAACCTCGGAAACGATTTTCTTGTGCATGAAGCCAGAGAGGAAACTTGCCACTGTCGAATGAAACCCTGCTGAGGGGGGGAATAGCGCCATCCCGGCAGGAGGCAGGAGACCGACAATGAACGCAAAGGCAGTTGATAAAAAACCAAGACCAGCGACGATCCACATTCCGACCATGCCTCCAGGTATTCTGAACGCGCGTGGTACATCAGGTTGTCTGATGCGTAGTATGATTGCCGCAGCAAACAGTAACATGTAAGTAATTGACAGCAGCAGTACTGTTATTGCCGAGAGGATCCAGTATGCCTGATTTACACTTGGGAGTACTACATATAGAAGTGACAGCATGGTAGCTATTATACCCTGGAACACCAGCATAAAAACCGGTACGCCGCGTTTGTTTAACTTGCGGGTGAATGGTGGCATGTCTCCAGAATGAGCTGTCACATTAAGGCCAAGAATAGGGCCTATTAACCATGTGGTGAGCAAGGCGAAACCACCAAGAGCGACCAGGATCGCAACAAGCGGCGTTGCCCAGGACATACCAAAACTCTTTAAGAATGATTCAAAAGCCTGCATCAGACCTGCGGTCAGGTTGAGTTCCTTCACCGGAATCACAGCGGACATTGCCAGTGTACCAAATACGCTCATCAGAAAAACGATCACAGCCGCGCCGAACATCGCCCGTGGGTAGTCCCTGTGAGGATTTTTCACATCCATAGCATGGAAGCCACTCATTTCCATACCGGCAAACATAAGAATAACAGAGGCTACAAAAGGGACTGTTGTTAAATGGATGCCTGGTAATGTCGCATCCAGTGAGAATACAGGCAAGACAACATGCCTGTCGGAAAGTGCGTAGGCTATACCCAGAATAGCGAGGAGGACAGAGGGAACGAGTGAGCCAAGTACGACGCCAATATTATTGATTCTTGACGTTATGTCACTACCAAGCAGTGAGACAATAGTTGAAAGCCAGAACACTGCCATCATAGTGATAAACATGAATAGACCGTTATTTGCTAGGTCAGGTGAAAAAATATAAGCGATAGTTCCGGCTATAAACGAAAGGACTGTTGGAAACCAGACAAGATTGTTACTCCATTCACAAAAGACAGCGATGAAGCCAGCCTTCTCACCGAAAGCTTCTCTGACCCAGGAATATACGCCGCCTCCCTTGTTCCATCCTGTAGCAAGTTCAGCAGAAACCAGGGTCATCGGTAGCAGGAAGAGAATTGTACCGAGCACGTACCAGCCAATCGATGACCAGCCATAGGTGGCCATACTGGGAAAGTTCCGTACAGAAAGTACAGCTGCCACACTGATCATCATCAGTGAGAAAGCAGAAAGTGATTTTTTATCATTGGACATGAAAGTACCTTTCATCTCTTTTATATACTTAATAAGTACATCGCAGTGACGGTCTGGAAGTAAATCTCCTGGTGTTCAGTAGCGATGGACCGGCGTTTATTCAAGAACCACCCACATGTGGTAAATATCATTTATAGATTCAACACCATGTATATCGTGTGTGAAACCAGGAAAACTCGAATCAAAATCCTGCAGGGAAGTGAGATAGCGAATAAATGGTTGATCGGCACTTCCTGCGTTTTCTCCTGGCATGAGTAGAGGAATACCTGGCGGGTAAGGGACTATGCCTGTTGCAAGGGTCCTGCCTGACAGTTGGTTGAGTGGAACCTGCTCAACCTTTGCATGAACCAGAGAACGATACGCATCTCGTGGAAGTCTGACTTTTTCCGGAAGCTGCGAAAAGGCCAGAGCCTGAAGTTCTACCTGACTGGTCTTTTTCATCTGTGAGAAAATTTGCCCGGCCAGATCACGTAATCCAAGGTCAATGTAGCGCTCAGGATGTGCTTTACAAAGTTCAGGAAAGACTTTTGGCAGGGGACTGTTTGCATCGTAGTCGCGTTTGAATTCGAGGAGTGCAGAGAGTAGTGTCGCCCACTTTCCGTTAGTGATCCCAATAGAGAACAGGAAGAGCACGGAGAAATCGTTAGTCTTCTCGTTGACAATGCCTTTAGTTCCTAGGTAAGACGACAGTAGCACTGCCGGGATGCCGGTTTTCTGATATGTTCCATCAGGATTTATACCTGGTGTCACCACTGATACCTTAATTGGGTCAAGCATCGCATAGTCGTCTTCAATATTTCCGTAACCGTGCCACTCTTCACCTGGGTGGAGTGTCCAGCAGGATGGGGTCTTCATCAAAAGGTTGACTGGTGCGTCCTCAAAGGCATATTCCTTGCCCGTCACAGGATCTTTCACTGTCACAGGATTCCATGTCGAAAAGAACCAGCCCTCACCATTTACAGATAGTTCACGTGCGTATTTCGCCACATTCTGCCGAAATTCAATAGCCTCTCTGATAGACTCAGAAGTGAGGTGTTCCCCGGCCTCATCCATCATCGCTGCTGCAATTTCATTGGAAGCAATGATTGTATATAGCGGCGAAGTCGAAGAATGCATCATAAACGCTTCGTTAAAACGATCATGTGGAAGCGTGTTACGGCCCCCCCGGTGGTGGATATAAGATGCCTGAGAAATCGCTGCCAGTAGCTTGTGTGTCGACTGAGTGGCAAACAATGCAGGGGCATCTTTCGGATAATTGTCTGCCGAGCCATACATGGCAAAATGGTTCATATATAGCGGATTGAAACGGGCGTAGCCGTACCAGGCCTCATCAAAATGAATGCGATCAACAGTCGAACCAAGCAGTTCTACAACTTTTGCTGCGTTATAACAGATGCCATCATAGGTAGAATTGGTGATCGTAGCGAGTGCCGGCTTTTGTTCACACAAACCATCGCGAACCCGGGCATCTGCCGCACAACGTGCTGCGAGTGATTCATGATGTAACCCATCAGGAGGGATCGGTCCAATGATACCAAGGTAGTTGCGCTGTGGAATGAGATATACTGGATTCGCTCCAGTTTGTGTCAGTGCCTGTTCGATTGATTTGTGGGCGTTACGATCACACAGTACTATATCACCTTCTGCGACGCAGGCAGCGTAGACTATCCGGTTGGAAGTTGAAGTCCCGTTGGTAACTGAATAAGAACGGTCGGCACCAAACACGGCAGCGATATATTTTTCGCTCTCACCAATTGGTCCGGAGTGATCAAGCAGACTACCAAGTGAGTCGACGGATATAGACAGATCGCTGCGTAGCAGATTCTCGCCAAAATAATCGTAGAAACGCCTTCCTGATGCAGTTTTCAGAAAGGCTGTCCCCCCGGTATGCCCGGGTGTGTGCCAGGAATATTCGTGGACATCACGAAATGTCATCAGGGATCTGAAGAACGGTGGTTCTATTTGTCCAAGATATGTGCTGGCGAGCTTTTCAATACGACCAGCTATAAAAATGGCACTGTCTTCACCAGACCAGACCATTTCCTGAATTTTTTCCATGACGAATACTGGCACGCACGTATCTTCCCTGCGATCGCGGAATAACAAAACAGGCAGTCTTGCACTGCGACTGCGGATAACATCTAGAACCTCGGACGATTGGGGCATCTCCCATTCAAGCAGCACTGTGTCAATTCTTGCGTTGGAGAAAACCTGTGCCTTTGCATCAGTTGCAGATGATGTGCGCACAATCTTGTGCCCACGGGAGAGTAACTCCTGGCTGATCTCATCAAGCGAGGATTGGAAAATTGTGCCAGCCGTGTTGGTACTCATGGCAAAAAGGATTGTCAGTTCAGAATCGTGATAGTAGGCCATGAAACCTCCGGAGTGTCAGATGATATTGTTTATGCCACAGGAATAAATAAATTATGTTCAGATGTCAGACCAACAAGTTAATGACTTTCGCTTTGTGGCTTTAATAAACTAACTTGATGTTTATAATAATTCTTCCATCATTATGTAAGATTAATCCATTTTGTTTAGAGACTAATCAATAATTATGCGAGGAAAGCGCTTACTGTCCCGGTTTAGTCAGGTGCAATAGTTGTATAGACGGTTCTGGGCTCTATTACTTTAGTTCAAATGGGAAGTGTTTTGGGATGATGACAAATAAAAAAGGCTACCAGAAGATAGTAGCCTGAAGTATCTTAAGAAACTTCCTATTAACTTTAAATGTAGCCTGTCAACGGTTGAAGAAAGTCGTAACAACACACTCTATGTTAGGGTTCTGCAATATTTGTTGTGGTGCCGGGTGCCTCCCGGTGAGCCTTTGGTCAGTCACCATGACTCGCGTCTTTTAGCAACAATTTCAACATGATGGATACTGTTTACGCCCATCCGCACAGGTGGATTCACCACATGTTTACCTTAAATCCATGTAATGCTCACTGTCAATTGCAACATTAAAAGCCAGGTTGGCAAATTGTGCTGTTTTTATTTTCTTAAGATTTTTTCCGCATTTTTGGGAAATATTAATCGTTTTGATATACCTGATAATAATGTCATTTTAAGGGTTGTTATACCAAGTGATAACATTATTGTCAGGTAATTCCTGGAATGATTAATTGTTTATAAACATGTTGTTGCTGATTATCTGAAGGAGTGTTCCTGTTTTCTTGTGAATGTACTATCAAACGTCTGAACACTGGTGTCACAGGTTTTACTGCGTTTGTATCACAGCCGTTGACATTCCTTTTGACTGGATAGTAGTTGTTATTTAATGACGCCAGGGTATAAAACTCACCTCAATCTAAGTGGTCTTAGGTGGATGTGGTAAAGTATTAATTAAAAGTATAATATTCTTATTTGACGCCATTTTTGAGTTGCCTTAGAATAATTCTGTCGCTTACTCCCTGAGCGACAGAGTGTAGATGGCATAAGATATTATGCTACGCGTAAAAAACGCAAGTCACGGTGGATAGCCGAAGGACTCACCGGGAGGTTCCCGGCACCACAACTCAGATTGTAAAATATTTGGCGTTTACGGAGTGTGCAGTCATAGCTACTTTCACACGTGAGAAATTATTATATATCCGCCAGTTCTATTTGATTCCATTGCTCAGGCTGCCTTCCGGCAGCCTTTTTTTATATGTCGTTATACATTAATTTCAGTAAAACTGTGGACTGTATTTTCGCATATCAATTTATACAGGTAAAAAATTCAGGTCATAAGACCAGTTACTGGAGCCAACAAGATGAGGCGTTCAAATTAATCAGGCTCGATGTATCTGATCTGAAGGCAGTAAATAACAGTGACATAAGAATTACAAGCTGTAATAGTCTAAAAACAGAACATTAGAAAAGAACTCATCAGTAAAATATCGCTTGTCGTTATATAGGATCCTTGATGAAATTCTGTCAACCCTAAAATAACGCCTGTCAAGCTTATCCATGCAGAAGCCATAAAAATAAATATCTCCATCGGCGTTGATTGATACTTCCTCCAGCTGAATATCGCGTATTGACAAATTCTTACTTGAATCAACATAAGAAAATACGATATTCAGGGGAATATCTGACCATGCGATGGATAGATTATATGTAAAATCATCAATTGTATTAAGTCCTTGTGTGTAATCCTTTTTTGCTACCATTATATGCTCTGCATTTTCGGACGTTATCACGTGCTTTGATACATACTTTTTTGTCTTATTTGTTGTGTAATAACCGCCATTTTCTTCTGCGAGGTGATACTGTTTTTTAAATATCAAAATAAAAGAAAGAAAACAGACGGCAGAAATGATAATGCTTAAACGATAACTAAAAAAACCGACGAATATAAAAATCAGGAGTGAAATGAAGAATGATAAAGAATAATCAAATGCTTTGCCATGGGTATTTTTATTTCCACAAGTCGGACACTCAGGCTGAGTGTCCGGGAAGAATTTATCACAAACGCCGCAATGTAATATTTTTTCTTTTTTGCCCATATGGCTTTCCAACTAATATTATTGTCTGCTTATTGATAATCGAGCCACCACACAGTTTTACTGTGTGTCGATGTTATTATCTATAACAAAATAATTTACAATGGTTTTTTCGCTAATCCCGCTCATGTTCGATGTTATCTGACCAGTTAGAATATATAGAACATCGACTCCGGCACTTGCCAGATATGCAAGATAAATTGCATTAGGGGATCTTTTCCCTTTCTCGTATCTGTGTTGTGCCAGTTTTTTTACACCACCAATTTCGCCAAATTCTTCCTGGGTAAGGCCAGTACGCTCACGCTCTTCTTTAAGACGATAACCAATATCATGTTGTATTTGTGCCATTGACCGATAGACTAATCACCTGTTTTTATTTTCACTTTATTACTTAAAACGCCAATAGTTTTTATGATATCACGGATAGTCATCACATATAGTCTGGCATGGCATCAATGGAATTTATCTGACTAAATATCTATAATTGTCTTATATCTGTATGGCTTTTTCTGCACTGTGGTGTCGTTCAGTATATCAACCATAGCCGGATCTCGTATTGTGAAAACAGCAAGAAAAATTCTAATCAATGTCTGAAAAGTTCGGAAGTACCTTGTCATTGGATCAGAATACAGAGTAGAGTTAAGGGCGTGATGAATCCCACTTTGCAGCGGGGTATACTGGTCAAGGACTCAGGTGTCCACCACAGCAGGCTAATGTTGACCAGTCATTAGTCTACCGGGAGTACCCGGCATCACAATGCAAAAGGTAGAGTGCGATACAAAGGCCCGTTTAGCAGTCGGGCCTTTTTTTAATGGCAAACTAAGGAATATAACTTTATTTGTCGAATTAATGTGTTCTGACTTAACACGCTATTTTAAAAGAAGCTATGAAACAAATTATTAGTGGTTTTATTAATGTCTGTTGTTTCATCTATTGATGCAAATGAGTTGAGCAAGACTGTAAAAGAACAGGTGGACGTGCTGAAAATGTAATACAAAGAAAGCAGAGTGCAATTAGAGGCTCTGTCGACCGAATCCCGGGAGCGGGTATGTAAGCCCGCACTGAATGCTATAGATAAAGTAACTATTTAGTGGAATACAAAAAAATAATTTTCTTCCTGATAAAAAATCTGTCAGGAGATGATAGGTAATATGCAAATAATTACAATATAGAGATAAGTTCAATTAAGTATTTAAACTGGCTTGCCAGGTTTATATGTTTACTCAGATTCGGTGGCCTTGTATCTGTTCCTTGTATTGACGGGGTTTATGATAATTCACGAACGAGAATTCTTCATAAAGGTGACTATTGATTACATATAATCATTAAAGGCACTCTTCAATTTTTGGAGGATTACCTGCAGACTCGTTTTCCATATCACAGATAAAAACTTGATAAAGGATCACGCTCCGATCTAATATCTTACCCGTTGTACCGTTGCGTTGTATGCAACTTGCCAATGCCTCGGTGATCTGAGAAAGGCGCCTTCGGGTGATCGCCATGCCAATGCCACCGTGACCTGAGAGGTGGCGCCTTCGGGTGGTAACTTCGTTTACCCTTTGAAAACGAAGATCGCATACAGTTTGAACCTGGCGATGAAGGTCCCTTTCACTTCTGTATCTGTTTTTCAGATACGTCTTGCAGCCGCTGCCTGGGCGCAATTTTCTTATCGTTTTCACTCTTTATGACGCTGCAGGCCGTTGCGAACTTTGCGGCGTGGGTATGACCATCTGGAACATTTGGGCATCTTCCACGACTGCATTGAGAGCAGATGAGCGCGGCGTCACTTGTGCACGAGTGAAACGAGTACCAAGTGACGCGCGCAGCGCATAACTGGCAGAGCTGACGCACTGCCATTTCGACAACTTTTTTACCAACTGACCAACACGTACTTAAAGGTTTTAAGGGCCTTAAAAACGTACTTCATTCACTGCTTGTTCATTTATCAACCAAACGTCTTTTCCGTAAAAACGGGTAAGGACTTCATTTTGAAAGGAGAAAATCGACACGATATCGATGGCGACACCAGTCAACTTACTGGTGTGTGGAAGCAGACTGATTAATTTCAGCCCGGTGTAAACCGCGAACAGGTCAGAGACCTGGGGAGCTTCGCAATAACTCAACATTTCGCCGCCCCGATGCACAGATATCTGTCGAGACGCAGGAAGCGCAACCATAAACCGTGCCGTCGGGGTGAAATTCATCGTCTGTAGCTGTGGCGCAGCCGGTGTCAGTGCTTTTCCGTTCACGCAGACGGAAAAGCACTGACACCTGTTTAAATGGAGGGTTGTTTATGGCAAAACTGAATAAAAATCTTAAAACACTTGCCAGGCAGGCAGGGGGAAGTTTTAAAACCGTTTCTGACCGAATGAAAATTGCGGACAGGTTTGCCGAACGTTTATTAAAACTTAATGTTCAAATCAGGGATATTAAAAATATCAAGACGGGGCATATCGAGTTGTATATGAAGAGCCGCCTTTCTGAAGATATTTCCAGACGCACACTTCAGAACGAAATGGCAGCTATCCGGGCTTTGTTACGTGTTGCGGGGAAAACATTCATGGCAAATCCTTCTCATGAAAAACTGAGCAATCAGGCTCTGGGTATTTCGGAAACGAGCCGGGATGGAACTAAGGTTGCTATTCCCGATGCTTATTTTCGGCAGGTATTGACGAGTGTAGAACAAAAGGATGATGGCGTTGCATGTGCAATGAGATTATCCAGATTACTCGGGTTAAGAACAGAAGAAACAGTACAGTCTGCTAAATCGTTGCGTACCTGGAAAAAAGCTTTACTCAATGGTGACGAAAAAATACGTGTTGTATTTGGGACAAAAGGAGGACGACCACGAGATACAACGGTATTAGATCGTGAGTCAACCCTGGCTGCAATCAATGCGTCCCTTAAATACTTGAATGAAAATAATGGAAAGTTGATTGATAAGCCATCATTACATACGGCTATTGAACGTTATCGCAATGTTGTCCGTGAGTCCGGATTAACAGGAAAATATGCGCCTCATAGTTTACGTTATGCCTACTCTGTTGATGTCATAAATTATCATATGAAAAGAGGTTTCACTAAAGAAGAGGCACAGGCTCTGGCATCAATGGATTTGGGACATGGCGATGGCAGGGGACATTACGTGGCTCGTGTTTATAATAAGGTAGAGGGTAATGAGTAAAAGCATTTTTGTTTCTGGTGAGGATTTGGTTATTGGTCGTGTGTTTTTGGGATGGAAGGAAAGGATTTCACGTATTATCGATAGGGGGCATTACGAGGTGGCCTGTTCACAGGAGGTTCATGCGCATTACGGCGACAAATTTACCCGTACTGATGCCTGTCTGTATTTCATCCGTGGCGCACTGTTTGAAACTTTCAGGAAATCACTGAGAGAAAAAGAAAACGCTCATGAAATGTAAAAATATGATTCTTTTTTCTGGTCAATTTAAACATGACACATTTTCTCAGGATATTCTCAGCAGTAGTGACTTTCCCGTTAAGGGCTTCATCGTCCTGGTTCAAACCACAATGTGGGAAGATCTTTGCGTTGACACTATTGCCTGAGGTGCGGGAATTGTGTACGCTTAATTTGCTAACGTTGTCTCTGACAACTGCCAATGCCTGAGTGATTTGAGACAGGCGCCTTCGGGTAATCACATGCCAATGCCATCATAACCTGAGAGATGGCGCTTTCGGGCGGTTCAAACCTGTTTAACCTTTGCAAACAGGAACCTGATTACAGGTTAAGGTCCTTTTCTACTTCACTTCACACTACCAAACACCTGATTTACTCATCCGGCATTTTTGGCCTGATTCTCACCCTGAGGGATGCTTTCCCTTTGGGACGGTTCCCTTTTTTCATAAGGAATCGTACCCATGCATTACACCAGAATGATCAATCCGCTCGCGTTACTGAGTTGTGACTCACCCGCTTCTGCAAAAATCATTGTGGATTACGTAAAAACTCAGCTTAACGTTCGTCTGGATAACAAACTCATGGTCGACGCAGATCCTCAGGTTCCTGCTGACGGCCTTCCTGATTACCTGACTTTTCTGAGACATGTCGCGCATACAGTTGGTTTTGCAACTGAGCATGGCTTCATCAAACATACCTTTGTCGAAGAAGCAGTGAGCGAGCTTACGCTTCTGGGGACAGATGTTCACAGTTTTCACTGGAGTACAGCTTTTCTTCAGGGCGTTACCAGGTCTCGCGAGGAAAAAGAGCTGGACGAAGCTACAGAGCAATTGCGCGAAATGTTTTATCAGAGCGCCCATTTCTCAGACATCGCCTGACGGCCTTATTAGTCGAAGATTTTCTCACCCTAACGGGACTTCTGTCCCAGTCAGGGACAGGATTCCACAACTCTTTAAGGAATCCTTTATGAACGAGTTAATTCTCACCGAAGATTTTCACATCCGTGCCAGCGAGCGTAATGCTCACAAAGTTGCACTGGCTAAAGCGGAAGGCGAGCTGCTGAGTATCGCAGCGCTTCGCCGCCTTGACCTAAATACCGGGACAGATGAAGACGGCTTTCCGTATTACGTCTGGGATATGGCTTCTGTTGCCCGGGAACTGGCTGAACTGTATGTTCGAAAACTTATACCGGGATCATGGGAGGCATTCTTTAACGACCTCTGCCGCATGGCAGAAGGTATTGATAAAGAAGCCTGGACATATTTCTACAAAAGCGCAGTCAAAGACGAAGAGGCCTTTCTGTCTATGGAACGCAGCGATGCTGATTTCTGACGTGAAGCACTGAACCCTATGGGGACTTTCTCTACGGAGGTGGTTGTGTTTTCTGAATGAAGCCAGCTTATAACTGATGTACCAACCCATGCGGGGACAACCTCCCTGCATCTGCGGTGATGGTTTTCTCCGCATTAACTAAGGAGAAAACCATGAGCAGTATAATACTGTTGTTTATCACCCATACCACGCGCGTCCTCAGCCGCATTTCAGAAGCAATGCGGCAGCAGCAGGCCGAATGGTTCACCAACCGTAGCGGTCACAGCAGTTTCCGCGCCGAGGTCGTTCAGTCTGAAGGGGGTTTTACCGCCATCATTTCACGCAGAACGGGCTACAGTTCGCGTGACTGGCAGTATCAGCAACTGGCCAGCGCCGGTCAGTTTGCCTCCGCACGTAAGGCTTTACGGGCGGGACGGCAGATGGCGCAGCAGATGGCCTGGCTGCGTTACCGTTTCGACTGAATCAGTTCTGACTGATTAACACTTCCCGGAGGGAGCTTCCCTTCAGGGGAGGTCTCCTCCTTATTAATTTAAGGAGTCCTGATGATTCGCTTTACCTCAACCGAATTACGCCCTCTTTTATCACAGCAGGGCGGTATGCAAAGGCCACTGCTGCTTGAAAAGAACCTTGGTATATACATCCGGGTTCCGGATGACCGAAACCCCGGCGAATGGCTCAGGGCATGGGCGGAAGGCTGTAATCCCTCGAAAGATGCAAACTGGTCGGAAAATGCAGACCTGTTAATTCTCGAGAAGGAATACGCTTTTCAGACCTTTATGGAGCAGAGCAAATTCGACGCCGTTCTGAACGAACACCACGATCTTTTTATGATGCCATCGGCCGGTCCACTGGGGACTGGTATGACAATTCGTAAGGAGACCCGTCCGCCAGAAAAGGTGTATGTCCTGGTGGAGGAATATCGCAGCAATATTCGCTGGCTCTACGATCAGTCCCTCCGGCATTTACCTGCCTGTGTAGGGAATGCGGAACGTCTGAGCTGGCGCTCGCAGGCGCTGTCTGTGCTTGACAGGGTAATCCGTCTCGACTGTAAACGGGCAAAACCGGCTGATCGCACGATGTTTGAGAGTGCGGTTCGCAGCGTACGCAGCAGCGTCAGCGAGGTGATGTCTGATGGCTCTTTCCGTTACGCGGGAACCCGCCGCTAGGTTGTATTACTGACTATCTCTGACTTTTTTCCACTCCCGGTGGCGCATTCTTCCGCCCCGGGGAGGATGCGCCCTTTTTTACAGGTTGCATCCTTATGAACAAATCCATTCGCGGCCGTAAGGCCGCGCCGGCTCAGAAAGCCGATCTTTACCAGCAGGTCACCGACAAAATCATTGCCGCCCTGGAAAAAGGGGTTCCACCGTGGCGTCGGCCGTGGCGTTCTGCACAGAATGTACATGGCAGCGCGTTACCGGTGAATGCCACAACCGGCCGCCATTACAGCGGAGTGAATATACCCTTGCTGTGGATGTCTGCTGAAGAGCGGGGATTTCCGTCCGATCGCTGGCTGACCTATCAGCAGGCAAAGGCCGTGGGTGGTCAGGTCCGTAAGGGCGAGACCTGTTCGATGGCTATCATCTACAAACCGTTTGAGAAACAGGCCCGTGACAGCAGCGATAACCTGCTGTTCCGGGACGGTGAACCGGTCATGGAGCAACTGGCGATGCTGAAGCAACTGCAGCTGTTCAACGTTGTCCAGTGTGAAGGGCTGCCTGAGTCTGTCAGAGAGGAAGCTGCTGACTCATCTCCTGCAGAACAGCCGACTGGACTCAGCACGACGCAACTGCAACAGGTGCAGCAGATACTAAGCGCCACCGGTGTCGGCTGTGACCATCGCCGACAGGACCGCGCTTTTTACCGGCCGGGTGCCGACCGCATCGTGATGCCGACGGCTTCACAGTTCCGGACGGAGGCGGATTACTGGTCCACGCTGTTGCACGAGCTGGTGCATGCCACTGGCCACGGCAGCCGCCTGAACCGGGAAGGTATTACTTCGTCATCACGGCAGTTTGGTGATCCTGTGTACTGTTTCGAAGAGCTGATAGCGGAAACCGGTAGTGCATTTCTCTGTGCGCAACTGGGTATCACCGGTGACGTACAGCATGAAAGCTACCTGGCCGGCTGGCTGAAAGCCCTTCGTGAAGACAAAAAAGCGATTTTCCGCGCCTGCCGGTTTGCCCGGGAAGCATCGGAATTTTTACTGCAGTCACTGAACCGACAACCGGAACAGGACCAGGCTGCTTAACAAGAAACTTGATGGCCCTGGTCATCAGCATCCCCTGAGGGTATCTCCTCAGGGAGATGCCCTCTGTCTAACCTAAAGAGGAGTAATAACTATGTTTTCATGGTGCAAAAACCGTCTGGAAATCACTGCGAAATCTGTTTGTATTGATGTGATGCAGTCCTGGATTGCCGGCACAGAAACTCCGCGTTATCGACATGCCATACAGCAGGCCATAAAGCTGTTTCTTGCTGGATGTGCCGGGATACTTAAGCCAACAAAAGCGACAGAGTTTACTGCTTATCCGATGCTTACGGCTGCCGGTACGGGGGCTTCTACTTCGGCAAACCAGGCGTTCCAGCATTTCATGGAATTAATGGAAAAGGATGCGTGGCTCGACAGCGCTACTATTGCACGTATGGAGAAGATCTGGGTTCAGTCCGGCCTGGAGACACTTAAATGGGAGAGGATTCCAGTTTCATCGCGCCAGATAATGTCCCAGTTGATGGCTG
This sequence comes from Trabulsiella guamensis ATCC 49490, assembly GCF_000734965.1. Classification (GTDB taxonomy): domain Bacteria; phylum Pseudomonadota; class Gammaproteobacteria; order Enterobacterales; family Enterobacteriaceae; genus Trabulsiella; species Trabulsiella guamensis. The sequence continues at coordinate 22,712 of NZ_JMTB01000070.1, read as the reverse complement.
TTCACTATGCTGACTGGTTTGGTGTTGCCAGCTTCGGGGAACAGTTCGATCCGCAGGAGCGTTGGGAGTGGCTCAGTATAATGCCGGCCGCGAGTTGTCCCTGCGATATGCTGATGATAATGCCGTCACGTCTTGCAACTGAGTTGAACGGTAACAGTGGCTTGTTCCGGGGGCTTAACACAACTGCAGATCTTTACACGCAGCTGTATGGTGTGGAATTCCCGGCTGGTCATAAAGCCAACTGGAGCCGTGAATCACTGGGCACGATATTACTGACGTTTGATACCCCCTGGTACCCGCCATCTGGAGAGATTATGGGTGAGATGTCAGAGCTGTTTGACTGTGAGATCCGTCATTACTGGAAATCAGAGGATGAAGGATTTTCCGGATATAACTGTTTTGACCGCGGTGATCACGTTGACAGTGGCCCCTGGCCGGAAGAAATGCAGCAACTGAGCAACGGTGAAACAGCAAGAATGTACCTTGTCTCTACGGAAACCACAGCGGTAACGCCATATGTGGTGCCAGCGGCACAATACGGGAGCATTCGGGCCTGACACTAAACCAGGATAACCCGGGCTAACCGGTTCAACATACTGGCCACAACACTTGTTGTGGCTTTTTTTCACCCTGACGGGAAACAGTGTTTCCCGTCAGGGGTGTGTTTCCCGCTAAAGGAGACATGCATGAAAAATCTTATAAACCATGAAAAGGCGTTTATTTCGCTTTTAACCAGACTTCTCGTTATCACCATCGACATCAGGTTTTTGAAGACTTTGTCAGTTGCAGCATTATTGCTCTTCAGAATGCCCTCAGCTTCTGCGAAAAGCGGGAGCAGAAATATTTGGGAGAGGTGTCTTGCGGTTTTCAGAAAATAATAACAGGATCGAGCCGACTCTTCGATATACCGCAGGTGACTTGCTTGGTTCAGGTACAGATGACGACCCCGGAAAAATCCGTCCAGGAAAAGATGTATCGGGTGCATCATTCTATAGTTTTATGACTTATAGCTCGAAATATCTGAATACTACCCAATCAGAAAAAGATAATACCTTGAAATATCTACCGTTTAAATGGGTTAGTACCCAGTTTCTGGGGATTAATGGCTACCTCGAAAACGATAAGACTTATTCGGCCAGTGGTTACTTCCTCACTCGCACTAGAGTAAGGAATTTTGTATGAACGTAAAACCATCACTTGATGCGTTGTTTGAGCGACGCATTAACTTCTCTGACTTTGAGCCTCAGGAGCGTCTGGCTCGTTTAGTTGGTCTTGATGAGCACAAAAATTGATTATCAAAAATATTAGGCTTACTTGTAAATCCTTATGGGATTCAGGAATGGGAAAACAAATATCATCCAGATGCTCAACTGTTGATACACTACTCAGACGACCGCCTTTAGTTGTATTGGCTGGGGATGTGGGCTCAGGTAAAACGGAGCTGGTGGAAACCATTGGTGATGCTGTTGCCTGGCAGGAAGATATAGATATTACGTTGTATCCTTTGAACCTTGCTACCCGTGAGCAGGGTAGAGTTGGCGAAATGGCTCAGCTGCATTTGATTATACCATTTAGGCCGCAGATAAATTAAAAAAATGAATGGAAAAGCTCGTGGTGCGGTTTTGCTGTTGATTGATGAAGTTGATGCATTGGCTCAATCCCGGGAAAATGCTCAGATGCATCATGAGGATCGTGCTGGTGTAACCGCTTTTATTTATTCGCGGAATAGACCGGATCGCCAATCAGAAACTACCAGCGGCAGTTCTTATGTGTACTAACTGGTTGAAAGCACTCGATCCGGCTGTCCAGCGTCGTGCTGCTGAAGTTTTAACATTTTCCCGGCCAAATGATGAATAACGACACTATTTGTTGAATTCAAAACTTACGGGATTGGGGTTAAATTCTACGGCGATAGAAGAATTAGTCAGGTTAACCGGTCCAAGGGACACTAATTCTCCTGGATTTACTTTCTCAGATATTACCCAGCGATTAATTTCATCAACAATTCTTGCGGCCTACCCATATAACGCAGTGTCAGTCCATTCTGCGCTATTCGCTTCTGAGATGAAGGGTTTTTAATACTACGCTGTAATTTTTCAGGTTTTCATATAGTTTCTGGTATACGGAAAGATGTGCTGAGTCGATCACTACGTTTTGACATTCGTTACAGTGCAACATATTTTGCGAAAAATTACCCGAACATCCTGCCGGGGCGTGTAGTTGTTCGTTTTTTCGCGTAGAGTCGGATGATGAGGGGCGGGATAGTTCCTGTAATTCTCCAGCCGATACTGCGGTTTAATCTCCATCTGTCTGCATTATTGCTGGCTGTTCGTATGCCTCCCTTTTAATAGGGAACCAGAAAATGTTTTATACTGAACGGTGGTTTGCTATAACTCTTTTAACGGGATGCAGGCATTCCGGAGCCGATATGTGTCATTAATTTTTATATGTACAGAAACTGCTTCTTTAGTACGGTGTTGCCGCTTTTTGTAAACGTACAGCGAGAGCTGTATTGACAGAATAACCCGGATATTATTCCCCGGGCAGCATGACACGCCATGACAATGGGCTGTTCACGAGTGCGGTTGACCTGCCAGTCGTCTAATATGTCGCCGTTCAATTTTTCCGCCAGAGTAACCTGGCGGACTTGGTTGCCGATGTGCTGTGGGAGAACCAACTGCCGGGGCACGGTCTGACCGTTGAGATTATCGAAAGCGCCATGATGGAACCGCCGGACGAAATGATTGAGCGAGTGTACGAAATTCGCATGATGGAAGAGACTGACGGTGGACGACTTCGCCCCCGGTTTTCCCGGTCTGTCTAACCTCACCAACCTTCCGGTCACCGGGGTGAAAATCGACAACAGTTTTATTGATAAAAACGCGGCGGAGAAGCAGTTTGAGACTCGGGTGGCGGTGGCGGTGGCGGTGGCGATCGGCATCGGGCGCAACCTGGTGATGACGATGGTGGCCGAAGGTAGAGAAAACGATGCTCAGTGGCAACGGTTACGCGAGCTGAACTGTCATGTGTTGCAAGGTTACTGCTTCGCTAAATCGCAGCCATCACAGGTAGTTCACTAATGGAATAAGGTGTCTGTTCCGGCGCATTCAGGATAATAATCTATGAATAATAAGTGGTTACCGACACTCAATCTGCGGTTGTTGATAGTGTCATTTGCACTGCTGATCACTCTCATCACACTGTGCAACAGTTTCTACTCCGCTTACCGCGTGCAGCGGCAGGTGTTGATCGACCATGCGCTGGAGCAGAATCAGGCGTATGCCGAGCGGGTGGCCTCCTCTATCGAACAGTATCTGAACGTAGCGCAGGAACGACTGGCTTACGGCGCGTCGATTCTGGGCAACGATTTCCATAACCAGAAGGTGCTAGACGATGAGTCGAAGCGCCTTCAACAACAGGATTCTGACTTTGACACCATCAGTGTGGTCGATGCCGAAGGCCGGATACTGTCATCCTTCCCGCCGGAGCACGATTTGGTGGGGCAGGTGCTGATCGCCCCTGATAGCCAGCAAGGGGTGCAGGAGCGTAAACCTGCGGTGAGCAACGTCTATAAACTGAGTTCCGACAGTCTGCTGGTGTATGTTTCCCAGCCGATTACCGACAACCGGGGAACCTATCTGGGGTTTATCAGTGGGGCGAACTACCTGCAGAAAAAGAACATGCTGTCGGCGCTGGTCAGCAATCATTTCCACCAGGACGATACCCAGGTCTACGTGGTGGATCGGGACGGTCAGATGCTGTCCCATTCCGATACCTCGCGGATCGGCAATAAAGAAAGAAGTGCAGTGGTGAAAGCGGTGGTGCAGGGCAACCGCGGTGCGATGGAGGTGGTGAACTCGCACGATGTGCGTATGCTGGCCGGCTATGCCAGGGTGCCGTCATCGGGCTGGGGTGTAGTGGCCCAGCAACCGAAGGAGAAGACGCTGGCTGCGCTGGGCGGGTTGATGCGACAGATGTTGATGGGGGCGTTGCCGTTGGGGCTGATCGGGCTGCTGATCCTGTGGTGGCTGGCGAATGAGATTGTGCGGCCACTGCGTCAACTGGCGGACAGTGCGGCGGTTATCGACAGTACTGACAGCGTGGAGCGGGTACAGGCGGTGCGCTCTTGGTATATCGAAGCGGCGCATATCAAGCAGGCGTTACTGAACGGTATTAACCTAATACGGGAGAAGATGAACTGGCTGAGCAGCCAGGCGTATACTGACCCGCTGACCGGGCTGCTGAACCGCAGAGCGATGGATGCAGCGTTGGTGCAGATGGTGGAAACGCGGCGGCCGTTCGCGGTGATTTCGATGGATATCGACCATTTCAAACAGGTGAACGACACCTTCGGCCACGACGTGGGGAACATCACGTTGCGAACCCTAGCTCAACTGATGCAACTGTGTTGCCGGGACGTGGATTTAGCCTGTCGGGAGGGCGGTGAAGAGTTCACTCTGCTGTTGCCGGATATCGCTACTGCCGATGCCGCGTTGGTGGGGGAACGACTACGTGTGCTGGTGGAGCAGACCCAAATTGAAACGGTGGGGCATATCACTATTTCGCTGGGAGTAGCCAGCTGGCCACACGATGGTGAGCTGGTGGCTGAGGTGATGAAAAGGGCCGACGAACTGATGTATCAGGCCAAACGGGCAGGCCGCAACCGGCTGGTGGCTTCGGTAGAGTAAGGGGGGATTCTACGATATACGCCAGTTCACTGATCAGAAAATCGAGGAAGGCCAGGACTTGTAGCGAGCCAGCGGATACAGTGCGTGGAGCGCGGCCAATAACAATAAGGGTCTGGTGAATGTATCCAGACTATTTTGTCGGTTTAAAAAATTCGCTGGAACTAATTGAAAATAGTCAGCTTCTTCAACTTTCACTAAACCGTGGAAAAATGTTGTCAACACAGACATACTTCCTCCTTACGTCGCATACTTTAACCCCAAAAGAAGTGGCTGCATCTGATGATATTCAAATCGTGCTGGTGATGGAGTGGCCCTTTTACCAGAAAGTGTCCGATATATATATCCTGCCGTCAGGAGTAAATCTTTTTGATTTGGAGGATGAATATACGACATGGCAAACAAGCATCGACTGGCATTCACGGATAAAATCCCTTCAATAATAGATAATTTTCTGAATATCGAGGTAACAGAATCGGCAACCCTTAACAAGGGATAAAACCACACATGCCAGATGGTGTGGCAATACATTCTGTATGTGACACTTACTTTCCATCTGTTGGCTGTCTGCCTGCCATTATAGGGGGCCAGAAAATATTTTATACTGAAACAGTGGTTTGTTATAATGGTTTGAATGGGATGCGGGTGCTCCGGAACCGGTTATATGCCATTATTTTTTTATATGGCCCCGGGGGGGGCTTGTTTGTGCAGTGATAGTGATACAGCGTTTATCTCCTCTGTATTACGATGAAAATCGATCGTTCAGATCGACTACATTGATGTAGCCAGTGTGACACAGGTAAAAATTCAAAACAGGGAAAATTATTTTTTCGGATTGAAAGTTTTTCGTATGACAAGAACGGACCATAACGTTCTGGACGGTACACGCCAGCACCACTGCGCAAGGAGAATTTCCAGTTGCATAACTGCACGCGCAGCGGGTGTGAAGGGGACATGTATGACATGGCTTCGGTAATGTCCGGCCTGAATCTGAAGATGTCTTCTGATACGTTTAATTCGATAAGAGGTCAGGAGATGGGAGGCAATCACGATGGTGTTTTCTCTACTACTGAGGGCTTCCTCTATACTGGTTAGCACTCCATTCCAGAACCAGGTTACACGTTCGGATGAAATACTGACGGTTGGCTGGCCTGGCGACAGATGCACGAATATCCTTGATCTGTGCTTATGGTGGCTCAGGATGCAGGGCTGGTTGATGAGTCTGCGCTGCATCCAGTTTACTGCCCGTAGAGAAAAAGGGGATATCAAAACAAGTCCCCAGATATACACCATCCCTTCCTGATATCCCGTAATTAAAGCGATGAGCCCGTAACTCACAAGACCCCAGCAGAATATAATTCCTGAGACCACTAATCTTTGCATTCCTGTCGCTTCCCTTAAATTTCAGATGGCATTTAAGGAATCATGCTGACGAATTCTCTTCACCTGAAAACTGTGAATCAGCATTTAAGGATTAATGCAAGTTCGTTTTGTTTAATCAGGAACTAAGGCTTTTGGCTTGCAAAATACAACAGTCTCCATAGCGTAGCGTTAATTCAGAGTCAGATTATGGTGGGCTTATGTGTGGACTGAAATGGTTAACAGGCCTTGGGCTGGCAGTCAGAACAACGGAACACACAGTAAGGCCATCCGTGCAGTTGGTACAAGCGGGAGGGTTCCGGAACGTACGGTCTGGTCAGTTGTTACTGGAAACGGCGGAGCGACAGAAGTTCGTCCGGATGTTGCGGGAAAATTGCCCCCTGTCACAGTCTGCCTTTGATGAATTCTGGCTAAAACCATTGGAGCAAATGGCCGCTCGCGTTCAGGAAGTACCGGCAGCCTGGGCGGGGCCGTTCTCCACTCCAGGGGGCTTTACTGACCTCAGTTTATCCGTGGCCGCAAGTGCCGTGAGGCTGGTTCGCGGTATGATGTTACCTCCGGGAGCGACGCCTGAGGAGCAGGCAGAGCAAGGGCCTGCCTGGATATGTGTAGTGTTCTGGGCTGGTCTTTTTCATCATCTTGACTGGTTGTCGCAGATTGAGGGGAGCCTGGAGAACGGAAAAGCCTGGTGTCCGGGGATGGAAATACCAGGTGCAAACTGGCGGGTTCGTCCCCGGCAGGGGATAACGGGTTCAATGAACGGAATGTTCATTGCCAGTAAACTCATCCCGGATGCTGCGGCTATCTGGCTTCAACGGTGGCCGGCGATTTCCGGCGCACTATTTTTATACCTCAGCGGACAAAAAGCTCAGTCTGGAATTCTCAACAGCATCATCAGCGATGCACTTGCCAGCGTTTCTTTTAAATTAGGAACAGTTTCTGGCACAGCAAGTCCCCCTAAAAGCGATAATGTGATCACCACAGGGGCGAAAGAGGAAGGCGAGTCCGGGACAAACAATATCCCAAATTTAATAGACGACGATATGCATCAAACGTCCAGTCACAAAAATATGTCACCGGTTCCAGTGCCAATTAACATTGCATCAATAGGTTACGATGCTAACCAGACAGGTGATTATGTTGCTAAGGATGTTACCGGTCAGGTTACGTTGTTTTCGGCATTTGATAATCATGATACGCAGGCATCCGATGACCGAACAGGTGATGAAACAGTCACGGATGAGTCGGTATCAACAGCAGAGTTTCTGAGCGTGCTTGACCAGATGTCGGGCTCTGGTGCTCCTGATGTTGAGGCGAAGGTTGAAACTACTTCTTCTGAAGAGCCTTCGCGGGTCGGGATGGAATCTGGCACTCCAGGAGATAAGTTTCTGGACTGGCTGAAATCCTCAATCCTTGACGGTACGGTTAGTGTCAATGAGGGTGAGAGTTTTGCACATATTCTGGCTCAGTTTGTATTCATTGTTTCACCTGAGTGTTTTTTTAAATATTTATTGCTGAATACAAATGAGTTACTGGATAAATCGGAGTTGCAAAAAAGCTTTGAAGCTCTGAATGTTCATTATTCACGAAATGGTAAAGGCCTCTGGCATTACCATAAATACGATACGCCGGACAAAAGCGGTCGTTACACCAAAATGTCAGGATATATGCTGAGCGCTGACATTATTTACAGAAAAGGAACCTGTCCACCGGACAGTGTATGGCTTGTACGAAGAAATTAATACTATTGCTTAAGTCAGAATAACAATATACGAGGTGAGTATGAACAATGCATTTGAAGAAGTGCTGGATGATTATTTTTTCAGTAAATCTTTACGCCCGGCAACGGAGTGGAGCTACAGGAAGGTAGTCAGATCATTCATTTCCTTTAGCGGTGAAGGTATTTCACCTGAGCAGGTTGATAAAACGCTGGTTTTAACGTGGCGCCGAAAAATTATCCATGAGGAAGGACTGAGCAGAACGACATGGAATAATAAAGTGACTCATATGCGCGCTATATTTAATCACGCCATCGTTAATGGGCTTGTAACGATGAGGGAAAATCCTTTCAACGGGGTAATTACCCGACCCGATGTCAAACGCAAAAAAACACTGACTGATGTACAGATGAATAAAATTTATCTGCACATGCAGGCGAGGGAAGAGGATGAACGGACTGGTATGATGGAGTTAAGAAAAAGCGCCTTACGGCCAGCATGGTTCTGGTTAACGGTACTGGATGCATTGCGGAGAACAGGAATGCGCCAGAACCAGCTGCTGCACATTCGCCTGGAGGATGTAAATTTTGAGCACCGATGGATTAATCTCCGGCCTGAGGGTTCCAAGAACCATAAGGAACACCGGGTTCCGATTACTGAAAACCTACGACCCAGACTTGAAAGGCTCTATAACCTTTCCCTTGAGCGTGGCGCGAAGATGCAGGACCAGTTGTTTAATCTTTCTCGCTTTGATGGCCGGAAGAATGAAATCAGTAGCAACATGGATTATCCGCCGTTGCGTGCATTTTTCAGACGGCTTTCACGAGAATGCGGTTTTACAGTCAGTCCGCACAGGTTCCGACACACCATCGCGACTAACCTAATGCGTTTGCCGGATCGTAACCTGAAGATGGCACAGGACCTGCTGGGTCATTCAACACCGGCGGTCACGCTGGAGTATGTTGAAAGTGACCTGGATAAGGTCAGGGACATGCTGGAGGAGCTGGATGCGGCATAAGACTAATCTTAAGTTAAATCTAAGTTGATGAAATTAAAAATGGAAAAAAAAGGGATGTTTGCTTTACAAAAGATTGACACAGGGAAGATCTGAGGGTAAATACGTTCGTGAAGTAAATTGTGGACGTGAGAAATCCAGAGGATGGTGACAACATCCTCTGGATTTAAGTCCCGTGTTCAACTGATGCGGTAACACAAGTACCATCATCATGCCGTCTGGGGACTACTGTCTTGCCCGTTAAGGATCTCATCTCTTAACGAACAGGCTCTGAAGAAGTGGTGCCCGGACTCGGGAACGTTCAGTTTTCTATTGTACTGTTTTTAATAGTAAACACGTCGGCATATAGTTGTCAAGACCCGTAGTCTGACCCCTATTTTATCTTGTAAATCAAAACCCTGTCGTATATGTCCTCTCTTATTCTCCCGGATTCGATTCCCTTAATTTTTATCAGGGGATCGAATCGTTTACAAGAAATCATGATCACTGAGGTAATGCTTTGGTATATACTTTGTATAGCTTTTTACAGGAGGGGTATATGGCAACGAAAGCAGTTTTCACTATGAAGCTGGAGCCTGAACTGCGGGATTCGTTTATGGCAGAGGCGGCGGCTGAGGATCGACCTGCCGCTCAGGTTATTCGTGAACTGATGCGGGGTTATATTGAGCAGCGCAAAAAACTTCGCGATCATGATGCGTATCTCCAGCGTAAAGTTGAAGTGGCTCGTCAGTCAGTTCAGGCTGGCCGTGGGCGTACAAATCATGAGATTGAGGCCGCGTTTGCCCTGCGCCGTGCTCAGTACGCTAAAGGACATTCAGGATCGTGATTGTCAAATGGACACCCGAGGCAGAGCAGGATCGTATTGATATATGGGATTATATTGTCGCGAATAATCCGGTTGCTGCTGTTGATCTGGATTTACATTTTAGTGAGGCGGCCCGCAGTCTGACAACTCAGCCAGAAATGGGGGTTGCGGGGCAGATTATGGGGACTCGTGAACTGTATCCGCATCATCATTATCGCATGGTTTATGAAATTGATGAGGTCGAGGATATTGTATGGATACTGGCGCTGGTCAGCACATACCGTGAGTGGCCGCCAGTATAAAAAGGGCGTGCCTGGTCCATATTGCACAATGTTAATAGCCCATACCATTTGTTTTCTTCTTTTTAACAGGCCGCTTTTACCACATATATAAAGGCGGTTTCACCACTGCTATTGTCGAAGTGCTAAGTCCGGGTATGCCCCGTCGTTATTTTCTCCCCGTGTGTTTTCTCTTTCGTATCAGCTTCCGGTCATCGTTCCCCGTCACAACCTAGTTTGCAAGGGTAAATGGCACGCGTTCCGCGCCCCTGCAAACCAGAACGACTCCGGTTTAGCGAACCGTCAGGCGATACGAAGACGAAAACTCTCAACTGACGGAGAAAATCCCATGACGATGAACCAGTATACCCAAACAAGCACTTCTGACACCGCAGCGGCGACCAGCGTATCCCCGCTGGACCTGTCAGGCTCCTCAAAAACGAAATTTTCACAAAACAAAACTGATATTTACCAGACGGTCACCGACAGCATCATTAAAGCGCTGGAATCCGGTGTTAAGCCGTGGAAATGCCCGTGGAAGCGTAACGGTCTGGTGTCCGGTATCCCCTCAAATTACACTACATATGAAGCCTACAGCGGCATTAACATCATGTTACTCTGGAGCAGTGCGGCGCAGCAGGGTTTTCAGGATTCGCGCTGGATGACATATAACCAGGCTAAGTCAATTGGTGCTCAGGTCCGCAAAGGTGAACGCGGTACAATGGCAATCTGTTATAAAACGCTGGAGAAAGAACGGGATGACGGCGAAATTGATCGCATTCCGATGCTCAGACATTTCATCGTTTTTAACGCACAACAGATTGACGGTTTACCCCTGGATGGCAGCGACGTGCAGCCTGTACAGCCAGCAGGGAACATCTTTGCCCCGTTACCGCAGGCAGAAGAACTTTTTAAACGCAGCGGCGCAAAAATCACTGAACGCGGTCAGCAGGCATTTTTCAGACCCGCCACGGATGAGATTTTTCTGCCGGAACGTCATTTGTTCAGCAGAGCGGAAGACTTTTATGCGACGGGTCTGCATGAGCTGGTCCACTGGAGCGGTCACAAAACCCGCCTCAATCGTGATATGACAGGTCGCTTTGGTTCTGAAGGATACGCGGCGGAAGAATTAGTGGCGGAGTTAGGAAGCGCGTTTCTGATGGCTGATATGGGTATCACTGGCGACGTACAGCACGAAAGCTACATTGCATCATGGCTGAAAAAACTGCGCGATGACAAACGCTACATTTTTCAGGCGGCCAGTACAGCATCAAAAGCCCATCGTTATCTGATGGCGCTCTGAATTCCTGTCCTCTGCAATGTTGCAGGGGATCTTCCGGCTAAAAAACGATGACACGGGGACATTTACTCCCCGTGTTTTATTTCTTAAATAATCTTTTCGGTATGTGATATCAATGCATGAAATGATGTTTTATTTTTAATAATCTCATGTTTTGTTTTATGGTGGTGGGCAGTAACCGTATCCCGGTGGGATGATGTTGCTACCACTGCATTAGGGATCTGGAATACGTAAACAGGAGATAAACATGAAAAAATTATTCTGCACGGCATTATTACTGTTAAGCAGCACCTGCCTGGCGCAAAGTACGGATGTCAACGCGGTGACTGATGCTGTGGAAAATATGCGTCTTGCCATGCTAAGTGGTGAAAAGGCCAGTCTGGAAAAAGTCGGTCTGCCTTCCCTGAGCTATGGGCATTCAAGCGGGCGAATTGAAAATAACGCTGAATTTGTTGACGCGATTGTGACGGGCAAATCAAGATTTCAGACGCTGAACCTGAGCGATCAGACTGTTCAGGTTGATGGGGATGTTGCGATTGTCCGCCATATTCTGGAGGCAAAAACTAACGACAGCGGTAAGCCGGGTGAAGTGAAAATTGGTGTGATGCTGGTTATGAAAAAAGACAGTGCGGGGGCGTGGAAACTGTTAGCCCGCCAGGCATATAAGTTACCGCAGTAAAACTCCGGCATCTGGCGCATCAGATTTGATGCGCCAGATGCCGCAAGGAAAATGCTGCTTCCGTCCATTTTATGCGCAAAATGGATGGAAGCATCGGTGAGATTTAAGAATTATATATGTCCGCCAACACCTTTAAACTTTTCAACAAATGCAGCAATTTTCTGAAAAACATTCTGTTTTTTGGTCAGGTATTGTGGGTTCAAAGGACTCATTCTGGGCAAAATGGCATTCAGTTCTGTCCCGTTGTTGCTGGCATATTCCCGTTTTAGTGATGTTATTATATAACGTTTTGCCTCGGACTCGTTCAGACTCTCGTCACGAATCAGTTCAAGGGCTTCACGCTGCTGCTCAACCTGTGCAAATTCAAAAAATGCCTCGATAACGCCTGTTTTATCGCTGATTTTGTCAAGGTCCGTCTTGTTTATAAAATCTACGATCAGGCTTTCTTTGGCCCGGTTGCCGAGACTGGCGCGAATAAGCCTGCGTACCTCATCAATCAGTTCTGCCTTACCGTTATTTTTTTTGTTATGCTCAAAAATGAGTTCGAGAATGTAATCCAGATTAATTTCCTGAGACTTAAGCAGATCGACTTCAAATACGACATCACTCCAGTCAATAGTGGATTTGTCTTTTTCATCAGACTTTCTTTCACGGCGCAGCCAGTCGCGGATATCGTTATAAGTTGAACGGTAATCCTGGATTTTCCGCTCGGGAATGAGTCTGATACTTTGCAGTTCAGCCAGATCTGCATCGTTGAGATAGTAGCGCTCTTTGAAAACTTCAACTGCGACAGGATCATTCAGATCCACGTTCTGAAGGGCTTTAAGCCCGGCAAACTCATCGTAGTTTTGCAGTATGTTCTCCACACGCAGGTATTCACCAAATAACTTCACGAACGCTTTTTTGTCTTTTTCAGAGACAATACTATCAGGAGATGGAAAACGTTGTTCCAGTTCAGTCACAACGTCCATAAAACCGCGTCTTACCTCCCCGGTCTCTTCATCAGTAAAGCCCTCCATGTACTCTCTGTAACTCTTTTCCAGAACCACATTTTTCGTATTTTTATCCCCGAACAGGGTAATAGCGTCAACTGTCGCTTGTTCCAGATCCCGGAACGTAACAATATTACCGAATGTTTTGGTGGCGTTATAAATACGGTTGGTACGCGAGTAAGCCTGGATTAGTCCGTGGTAGCGCAGGTTTTTATCAACATACAGGGTGTTGAGCGTGGGAGCATCAAACCCTGTAAGGAACATTCCCACCACAATCAGTAAATCAATTTCGCCAGCTTTAACCCGTTTTGCCAGGTCACGATAGTAGTTCTGAAAACCGTTACCCTCCACGCTGAAGTTTGTCTGAAAGAATGCGTTGTAACGGGCAATCGCCGCATTTAAAAACTCTTTGGCGCTGTGATTCATGGACGAGACATCAAAACTCTCATCCGGGATGTCACCTACGGCGTCCTGCTCTTCATTTGCTGCAAAGGAAAATATGGTTGCGATTTTTAGCGGTCTGTCGCTGTCAGTCTGTAATTTATTCAGTGTATCGTAATAGAGTCGTGCGGCTTCCACGCTGCTGACTGCAAACATGGCGTTAAAACCTTCGCCACCAGCCTGAAGTCGATGAGTCTTTTGCCGGAAGCTGTTCAGAATATATTGTGAGATTTCCCGGATACGCTCCGGGTGAAGAAGGGCTTCCCGGTTTTCTGCTGCGTTAAGCACGTTCTCATTTTGTTCCGTTTCAATGGCTTTAAAGCGGGGGCGAACGTCATTGTAATCCACCCTGAACTTGAGTACTTTTTCATCGCGGATGGCGTCGGTAATGACATAGGAATGCAGTTCACGTCCGAACACGCTGGCCGTAGTTTCTGCTCCGCTTGCGTTCTGTGCGAAGATGGGGGTGCCTGTAAAGCCAAACTGATAGAATTTTTTAAACTTTTTCTTCAGGTTTTTTTGCGCTTCACCAAACTGGCTGCGGTGGCATTCATCAAAAATAAAGACCACCTGCTGGTGATAGACCGGCAGGTCATTGTCGTTTTTTATTAGATTGTTCAGTTTCTGGATCGTGGTGACAATAATTTTATTGTCATCCTTGTCCAGATTCCGACGGAGCCCGGCAGTGCTTTCAGAGCCGTTTACGCTGTCGGGGGAGAAACGCTGGTATTCCTTCATGGTCTGGTAGTCGAGGTCTTTTCTGTCCACAACAAAAAAGACCTTGTCAATAAACGGCAACGCGGTTGCAAGGCGTGCTGCTTTAAAACTGGTCAGGGTCTTGCCTGAGCCGGTGGTATGCCAGATAAAACCGCCACTTTCGGGGGTGCTCCAGTTTTTCGCCTCATACGAACAGTTGATCTTCCAGAGAATGCGCTCGGTAGCGGCAATCTGATACGGACGCATCACCAGAAGAGTGTCACTGACATCGAATACTGAATACCGAAGCAGTACGCTTAGCAGGGTATGCTTCTGGAAGAAGGTTGCCGTAAAGTCTTTCAGATCTTTGATCAGCCCATTATCGGATTTCGCCCAGTTCATGGTGAAATCAAAACTGTTTTTATTGCGCCGCGTTGTGTTAGCGAAATAACGGGTGTCGGTGCCATTGGAAATAACAAAAAGTTGCAGGTACCGGAACAGGGAATGCTCACTGTTGAAACTTTCTTTGCTGTAGCGATGCACCTGGTTAAAGGCTTCCCGGATCGCCACACCGCGTTTTTTCAGTTCAACCTGCACTAATGGCAGCCCGTTTACCAGGATAGTGACATCATAACGGTTGGCATGGTTTCCGGTCTGTTCGAACTGCCTGATCACCTGTACTTTATTGCGGATAATATTTTTCTTATCCAGCAGATAGATATTCTGTATGCGGCCATCATCAAAGACAAAATCATGTATCCAGTCATCGTGAATCTTGCGGGTTTTATCGGTAATGTTGTCACCAGCCTTATCCAGCCAGGTGTCAACAAATCGTTTCCATTCGCTGTCTGTAAAAGTGATGTTGTTAAGGGTCTGTAACTGATTACGCACATTGACCAGCAAAGCCTGTGGGTTATTCAGCTCCGGCAGGTATTCATAGCCCTGGTCTTTTAAATCCTGAATAAATTCGTTCTCAAGGTCATTTTCGCTCTGGTAGCGTTCAGAAGGCTGCCAGTCGCTTGTGTATCTGTCGAGTACGATGAAGCGGTTCGATTCTGCGATGGGGTTTGTATAATCAACCATTCTGTTCTTCCTGTTGCCAGAAACTGTAATGCGTGATCAGATGATTCAGTAACAGTGCGACGGTTCTCTTTTCTGGTTCGCTGGGTACGTTAACAGCTTCATTTGACAGCGTTGAATGACTGGTAAACTGAATAATTCGGTTTAAATATGCCTGCTTATCGTCAGGAAGGAGCTCTGACCATTTTGGATACCCCAGAAAACTTGCAGTTTTCTCGTAAAGATTACGTAACAGGGTAAAATGATATTTCTGGATCTGATTGCTGGCAATGGCCTGCTCAATAATGTCTTTAAGGTGCAGGTGATAGGAAAAACTTTTATTGGAGTCTCCATTCTTTTCGGTCAGGGAAAAGGTACCATCGTCGAATCGTTCAAGGAGATAACAGGTTTTGCTGTTCAGTTCATTGTAGAGCACATTATAGAACAACGGGCTGTGGGTGGTAATGATAAATTTCAGTGCGGACTGACTGGACTTGATTAATCCGGCCAGACTGACAGCCAGTTCAATCAAATGATTCTCATCCAGAGAACTGACGGGATCATCAATAAATATGTATTCCAGTCCATCAAACTGGCGGTCATCACGTTCTTCGGGATCTGCGGTATTGAGAACCGTCACGACCAGATCCAGTAATGTGTAAAAAATACTCCAGATAAAGTTACTTTCTTCGCCACGAGATATTTTCAGGTTACCTGAATGCTCATCATCTCCACGCTCAAGAGAAAAAGTGACTTCACTGAAGTCCAGACTGAAATGAGGTGTCAGCTTATCTCCTGCATAGTGCTGGAAGTGCCTTACAATATTGCCATCAAGTCCCTGGTCTTTGAGAAATGTCAGTAACCAGTTTGTAAATGAATTGGGCTGGATTTTTAGTTTCGGTTCAGCATCACCGGCCAGGTCGTTATCCCAGTAAAAAAGGTCTTCAGTAAATGCGCTGAAATAGAGAATTTTGTTTCGTGATAATAATTCGTCCTCACCATCATGACCGTTTTTGGGTGCGATCAGTTGCTTAAAAACACGTGACAGGCGTGTTTTCCCCGTACCGTTAAAGGCATAGATAAGTTGTACCTTTGGTACTGGTCTGTTTTCTTCAATCACACGTGTTCTCTCAGGAACCGTTTTTCTTACTATTCCTGGCGTACTAAGTTGCTGAGCGATATCTTCCAGTGTCCTTGCCATTTTATGCTCCAGTGGTTACGTCTTGCTCTGGTTGTGGGAAACTCAGGAGCATATCGCGATAGTACTCATACTGTTTTTGCCGAAGCTCAATTTCGCGTGGTAAGCCTACTGTAATCGAGTTCGTCAGAGCATCGAACTTGTCCAGTATAGTGACAATTCGGTCTTGTTCTTCGACTGGTGGGACGGGGATGGCTATTTTTGAATAATTATTAACCAAGAGTGTTTTGACTTTGGTTCGGGCTATATATTTTGCTTTCTCTGCAATGAATGAGGTTGTCTGCATGTAATAAGAGACAAACTTTGGATTCATTGTGTGGCGGAATGCATAGCAGTGATCGTGGATCGCAACTTTGTTGTTCCCAAGCCACGCAACAGCTTTACCAACATCTTCAACTGTTTCTCCCACATCGGTTATTATAATGTCCCCAGGTTGGGCATAACGTAGTGAGGATGCCATATCAGCCCTGACTCGGTTGAGGGCTTGGGTGGTTGAAATACCATATTTAGTGTAAATGTCACCATAATGTATAACACTTACGCCGTTATCAGCATAGTCCGCTTTGGTAAAACGTTTTCCACGGATAAATTCGCCTATTTCTCTCAGCATTTTCCATTTAACCTCTACCTGCCCGACTGCCCGACTGCCCGACTGCCCGTCAAAAGTCAACAATAAATCACGATAATAGTTGTATTGTTTTTGGCGTGCATTAAGCTCTGCTGTAAGCTCTGCTGTAAGGGCGGTAAATGCGTCCAGAATACGTACGATTTCAGACTGGATGGCAAAGGATTTTTCTGAGTTATTCGGGCAGGGTACAGGAACATATAATTTATCCAGCGCTGTTTTCGATAAGCGTGGAATACTGGCTCTACGGACCTGAGATAAAATTTTGTTTTTTTGTGATAGTAAGTAATGATATAAAAATTTATTGTTTAATAGATCAACTGAAGCGACATAGTAGACGTCATCAGCAGCCCAAAATGGACTAGAACTGTAACCAATTTCTCCTGCGGCACCAGCGCAAATTATAAAAGTCGTATCAGGGTTTGTGTTACTCTGATGGTAATAACCCAAAGGTGTCATACTGTTTTGATAAACAGCGAACTTCCCCTCTGATTCAAGCTGGCTTTTGACCAGTCTTCTACCTCGTTTAAGCTCAACAACATTTTCAAGAGCCATCCATTCAATCTCAGCCCCATTCAACAGCTTTTCCAGATAACCTGCCACACTCATAACTGAACCTCATTTCCTTCAATTTCTGCGACAATTGCATCAATATCTTTGCGCAACTGGTCAATTTTTCTGACAGTAATTTTAAGCTCAGCATTTAGTTCAGCGATATTGACAATTTCACGGGTATCTTTCGCTTCAATATAACTGCTGACAGACAGGTTGTAGTCATTGGTTTCAATGTGTTCGAATGGAACATTTTTCGCAAAGTGTTCAACATCAGCTTTGTTGTCGAATACTTGCATGATGTCTTTAATATGCCTGTCGGTCAGAATGTTGTTATTGGTTTCTTTTTTAAACAATCCGCTGGCGTCAATGAACTGAATGCTGGTATCGGTTTTATGTTTTGAGAGCACCAGAATATTGACAGCAATAGTGGTGCCATAAAACAGATTCGGGGCCAGTGAAATTACAGTTTCAACAAAGTTGTTTTTTACCAGATACTGGCGAATCTTCTGTTCTGCTCCACTCCTGTAAAAAATTCCTGGAAAACAGACGATAGCCGCGCGACCCTTTCCTGAGAGATAACTCAGCGCATGCAGCACAAAAGCAAAATCGGCTTTGGACTTCGGTGCTAAAACGCCTGCCGGAGCAAAACGGTCATCGTTAATCAATGTGGGATCATCTGAACCTTTCCATTTCACCGAATAAGGTGGATTAGATACGATAGCGTCGAAGGGTTTGTCATCAATAAAATATGGCTCAGTGAGGGTATTACCCAACTGGATATTGAACTTGTCGTAGTTAATGTTATGTAAAAACATGTTCATACGAGCAAGGTTATAGGTGGTATGGTTGATCTCCTGCCCAAAAAAACCGTCTTCGATGATATGGGCGTCAAAATGCTTTTTGGCCTGCAACAACAAGGAGCCGGAACCACAGGCCGGATCATATATTTTATTGACACTGGTCTGGTTATGCATCGCCAGTTGCGCAATCAGTTTTGACACGTACTGTGGAGTGAAAAACTCACCACCTGATTTACCGGCATTGGCGGCATAGTTGGAGATAAGAAATTCATAGGCATCACCAAACAGGTCTATATGGTTGCCTTCAAAATCGCCAAGGTCAAGCGCTGCCACGCCTTTTAGTACGGCGGTTAAACGTGCATTTTTTTCCTTAACCGTATTACCAAGGCGATTACTGGTTGTATCAAAATCAGCAAACAGTCCCTTGATATCCTGCTCTGAAGGATATCCACTGGCCGATGCTTCAATTGCGGCGAATATATCTGCTAAATCAGTGTTCAGGTTCTCGTTTTCTTCGGCATTATTCACAACATTTACAAACAGATCGTTCGGGTAAATGAAGTAACCTTTAGTTCTGATCGCATCATCTCTGAGTTCAGATGTAATGACCGTATCGGGAAGCGTTGCATATTTTACATCGTCATCGCCAGCTTCAATGTAACTGGCAAAGTTTTCGCTGATAAAGCGGTAAAACAGGGAACCCAGAACGTATTGTTTAAAATCCCATCCATCCACAGCTCCCCGCACCTCATTGGCGATTTGCCAGATCTGGCGTTGTAGAGCGGCACGTTGCTGAGTACTTGTCATGGTCAAATTTCCTGTTATCTGGCTCATCAAGGGGCGGTGATAATTTAGTGGCAAATCATAACACTGAACGGTTCGAAGGTCAGTGCCTGCCACAGATACCAGAGGTTCCTGATTTTCGTGCTCTTTATGTATGGTGAGATTGCATCGCACCACGAATTGTACTGTGTTCTGAAGTGGTTACAGCTTATATTACACTGCATTATCTTAATTGATCACATGTTCAATTGGTATGAATAAGACCGTAATACGAAAACGGCAATGAGAATCCCCTGTGATTGCGTAAAGGATACTATACTCTGTTGGTTTTATGCGCGGAGCGCATGGAGGCGACGGCACGGACTTAAAAAAAACACACTGCGGTATAGCCGGGAACTGATCAGGGAGAGGGGGGGGACAATGCCCCACGCGCTGCCAGGCCAGACTTCGCAGGCAGGAAATCAGCAGAGCGCAGGGGAGGAAGTTGGCGGGCACGAGGACATGAAGGCGGGGGTTAGCTATTTTCTGGTGTACTGCGTTCCAGTTCGTCAACAGTTCGCAGCAAAAAACGTTCCCGGTTCCGTCCTGAAAATGGTACAGGGATGTTCTTTCGTTCTACTGTTCTGATACCGTCAAACAGCCTCTTCAGTGATTCCCTGGTTGTTTCGTTCGGGGTCGCGTATACGGCGTAATGCCAGTATCCCGCATCGATAGCGGACAGATGGCTGCTGATGATGTTGATATAACGGGCGCGGGTTTTCAGGGTTCGTTCAGCCTCCACGGCGACGATGGCTCCGTTGCTGAGTGTGATGACACCATCGGGACGATGTCTGACACCGGGAAAACGTACCGCAAACGCTTTACGGTCACCGTTGCACCAGTTGTTGCCACCTTTATCCTCAAGCGCGAGACGTATCCGTTGATTAAAGAGATGATGGTGCAGCGTCTGGTAGCTGAGCTTACTGGGTTCAAAGTATGCCGGGAATACCGGGTCATCCTGTGTCACCACTCGGGATAATCCCTGCATGGTGATCCCCCATAGTGCGGTTTTTCTCGTTGTCTCAGGGATGACATGTTTGATGATGAGTCCGTCCTGAATTGCCTTGTTAAGTAATTTGTACAGTGGGCTGTGAGCAGAATCGCTGAATCCCAGTTTTCTTCTCAACGTGCTGAAATCCGACCAGGTTTCGTCTTTCAGAAAGTTCAGTAACGTCAGCATTCTGGCATCTGCGATCTTTTTTCTTTCGGATGGATTGTGTATCAGCATATCGTCTCCATAAAGTCTGGCTTACAGGCTGGCTGAAGGGGCTGAATCCTCATTTTCGGGCTGGACTGAGAGTGGCGTGTCAAAATTCATCAGGCGGAGATACTGTTTTTGCACACGGATATGCGCCATCTTTGTCGCTCTTGCGAGCTGGTTTTGTGTGAACACAAAACCCACAAATGGCGGCAGGTTCAGCAGCATATTACTATCAATGAAGTAACGTTCTGCCTGGCGGATCATCCGGTCCGTTTCCACTGTCTCAGTCAGTGACATATCGGTTCTGACCTTGCGCATTTCGTCATCGACGAGAATGGAGCCGGTCATTCGCGCCACCCATTCAGCGGTGTCCGGGTCACGCAGACAATACACCAGCATGAACTTGCAGTTTTCAATCACTGAACCGGCCACGGCGTCACCTTCCAGGTCAGCCGGGCAGTCATATAAATCCTTGATGGACTGATGCGCCATAATGATATGAACCTGTTTATCCCTGGCGGCCCCGAGCCCCTCCAGCGCCGGGCGTGAAAGGTGATACTTGAGTTCATCAAGCAGTATTGCCACCGGGCGCGGTTTACTGCCAATCCGGTCACGGGTTTCGGCGATCTGGATGAGACGGGTTAAAATCATCCGCTGGGCGGAGATGATTTTCTGGTTGCGCATGGAGCCGATGATGTAGCAGCATCCGCCTTCATCGAAAATCCGCTTCAGTGAGAGGCCATTGCGGGCATTGATGGCATTCACCAGCGCAATTTCCTCCAGTTCGCCGTAAAAGGCGGGGGTGGTTTCCTGAAGGGATTTGACAAAATCGCTGTCAAACAACTCACGAAGTGTCATTCCTGATTCATAAATGGCAGAGGTTTTTCTGGCTGCCCGGCGGTCAGCGATGCGGTAGAAGTCTGCTCCTTCGCCTTTTTTGGACAGGCTGAATCCGGCATTGAACAGTTCTTCAAGCTGTTCATGTGAAATGTCTGCCAGCAGGTCGAGCTGAAAACTGAGGTTATTCAGGTCAACAATATAAAATGGCTTTCCGGCCTGTTCGCAGGCTTTTCTTAATACGTGTGGTGCCCATTCATCATTTTTCGGATCTTCGACAAAAACGGCTTCATTTAGCAGAATGGCCTGATACAACAGTATCGTTGCTCCAATGCCTTTGCCGGAGCCAGTGGTGCCGATAATATCAGCGTGCTGGGACTGAAATTCCCTGACGGAGATATATTGCGGCTGGTCGTCATTATCCAGACCGATAAACACGCCACGGCTGAGGTCAATGTATTCCAGCGGATCATATTCCACGCTGTCAGGCAACATGTCCCTTACGTCACGCACATCCGTACGGGTATTTCTTTCCAGTTTACTCTTTTTTATCAGACGGTGTTTCAGCGTATCAATTTCTCCGGCAACCATACGGCGGGCGGTGATGTGAAAACATAATCCCGCAGCCGTAAATAGTATGGTCAGTATCCAGAGCGGTATATCAAAAATAACCGTGTTATCCAGTATGCTGAAAAAATAACTCAGTCCCTGCAATGTGAGTGGAGACAGTGTACCAAAGATAAACACAAAGATGGACAGACTTGCCGTTAATTTAAGCCAGAAGGGGGCATTCTGTCTTTCCTCTCGTGGCAGATGAAAGATAAACGGCAGTGTCAGTCCGGCAAGAAGGGAAAGAATGAATGGGTTGTTTTGCAGCCATAGCAGGAATAATGAAAAGCCATCTGCGATGACATTCAGTTTATGCATGAGTTGCGGGTTCATTATATTCACTCCGTCAGGATAATAATGAAACAGGGGAAGGAAAAGGCTGGAATTAACTTCAGCAGGAATAAAAAGTGGAGCCTGATTAACCGGTATCAGCCGGTTTTAAAAAGATAAAACACCCGTCGTCAGCGTATTCTGACGACGGGAGCAGAAATGATTGTGGCGGTATTACTGAGGAAGAAGTCAGTCTGTTTCAGTTTGTTTATTGTCGTCGGGGACGGTCATTCCGTGTTTGATGAGCAGGTCCGTAATCGCCTCATCCAGCAGACGACTTTTGGGAATGCGGGTAACCCGTGCCAGCTCACTGAAGCGTGGCACCAGGGGATTATCCAGTGATGAGGTGAAGCGGGTCCGGTTTTTCAGATAAGGCTCAGCCATAAACCTGCCAGTCAGTTTGTATGAGATGGCAGATAGTGTAAACGGCTGCAAACAAGAATAAAGTGGTTGCATATAGGCACTATATAGTGCATAACTAATCTGTGCGGTCAGACAGAACCAGCACAACACCAGGGGATACCGGGCAATTAACCATAATTCAGTCATGCCCGGTGATAACGACTGAGCCGCCGCGAACACATAAGAGCGGCTTTTTTTGTGCATTCTGCTTATGGTGACTGACACCATTTGCATTGCCTGAATCATGGAGTCATACCATAGAGTCATATGATGGAGTCAGGGGTT
>NZ_JMTB01000069.1 GCF_000734965.1 Trabulsiella guamensis ATCC 49490 | reverse complement strand
CCCCCCGGCCTGCTCAATTTGCTTTGGGCAAATGTTCGCAGGTGGGCGCGGTCCCTGAAAATTAGCCGTTTCTTCGAAACTGAATTTTCTGTCCGCGCACCACTTCCTGCCTGGCCGTCTTAACAGTTTCTCCGAAACTGAAGCCGCCATTCAGGAAGCCTGAACGGCATCGTCTGTCGGTTCGGTGAAGGATGTGACAGTGGTCATGTCTGTGGCGTTTATATCCGGTCACAGGACAGAGCCTCGCGGTATTTATTTTCGGCCTCCCGTGCCTGAAAATAATGTTCATCGTCAGTGTGGATACCCCGGTATTCTGCATACAGCGTGAGTGTTTCAGCATCTTTTTCATTCAGGCTGTCAATATATTCACGCAGGCCGGTAATCAGCAGACTGACATAGATTGAATCATGAAGTCCGCTTCTTTTTTCCGCCGCCTGCGAAATACGGTTAAATACGGTCGTGACTGATATCCGGTCATGATGTCCGGAGTAAATATTACGGATAAATAAACCGGACGCGTTATTCATGGGGTGTTTCCTCCGGTGAATTTTTTTCACTGATGATAATATAATGCACAGTAACCGGTGAGCCCTTTACCTGCATTACTGTTTTTCGGAACAGGCGTCCCTGTCATTCATTTGGCAGATGCGCGTAATAACAGAAAGTAAATTCCCGCTTCCGGCGTTTTCTGTTATAACCGTTGTTGTTTGTTATGGATGTATTTATCGTAGTCACCTTTTTATTATTACGTGCGAAATGTCTGTCTGGAAAAATAAAGCGCGACTTTACGCGCTTTATTTATAGTCCGGTTCCTGTATCATCCTCTTACACGTCCGTATCGCGATAATATCTGGCTGACGGCATCCGGGGCTGCACTTTTGCACTGGCCGAGAAACTGTCTGCGCATATTCAGTGTTTTACCCGGACTGAAGCGATGATGTTTTTTAAACGCATTCATGCTGAAAAATTTTTTGACAGCACTGCGGCATTCCTGTTGTGAATGACCGGTGACTTCACCATACATACAGACGGTAACGTCACACGGGTCATTCGGGTCCACATTTTTACGGGCATTCACTGTGCCAGAAATAAAAATAAACAGGCACAGTGAAACCGCCACAGAAGTGATTTTTTTCATAATGTGTTCCTCACTGAAGAAAGAATTCGACCAGATGGTGATGATGCTAAAAAGGCTCCTTGAGTTTTTAACTGTCAGTTGATAGATTTGTTCTGCCGAAAAGATTAAGGCCGGTGTGGTTATTCCGGCCCTCGTGGTCGCATGAGATGAAGTCGGTGAGCATCAGACTCACCTAACCCACGGCACCAACATCAACCCGATGGATGGTGCCTCTTCTTTACGCGGAAGTACGCCGTCCATCCATAATTAAGGTATTTAAGATGGACAAACGTACGATTCTGGTTTCTCAGCTTTTAATGACATTTATGATGGCATTGTCCATGTCGGGCATTATGTTACTGATTGCCACAGGCCCGACAGCGCAGTGGTTTGAACTCTGGCCGCGACAGTTTCTGATGGCGTGGCCGATAGCTTTTATACTGACGATGATCGCCTGGCCTCTGTCCGTTAAGCTGGCTTATCTGATATGCAGACCTGCGACTCAGAATGTCAGTACCCTGGTTAACCAGCCAGACACAGATCTCTGAGTTCTTTCAGAAAGGCTGCTGAGCGCAGCCTTCTTCTTACATCAGTTATTCATGCGAAAGGTAAATGCGGGTTTCATTGCAGGCCAGGCAATTCAGGGCTGGCTGCCAGCCGATCACGCCCTGTGCACCATGCTGGCGCAGCCAGCCTTTTGCCCTGAACCAGTCAGCCGCCACGGGCGCTTCGACAACAATTCGTGTGGCATGCGCCACAGCATAATACTCGCCAGGCGTCCTGTCGGTATTCTGCGGGCTGAACGCCCGGATGACCACTGACCAGTAACCTGCCGGTGACGATGACGGAATGATGGTGTTGTTTTCCTGCCATTGCGGCAGCGTGGCATTGACCACCCTGCCGGGTGTGTCCCACGGCACAGGGGGCGGTGGCGGCGGTGATCCGCAGGCTGACAGCAACAGTGCAGTCAGAGGAATGATGATGTGTTGTCTCATGCCCGCATTTCCTCCATATAGTGGTGACGGTGCAGAGGGCGAAAATAGATGTCGTTCATCCGGCGCACGTTTCCGTCAAGATCGATGCTGACAATCACGTCCAGACTGTCCAGCACCCTGCGCAGCAGGAAGCTGTAGGGCAGACGGGCGCACTGAGGATTCTCATAACAGCGGGTGATAAAACCATCCACGGCCTCCCGCGCTGATCCCGCATGAATGGACGTCATGCTGCCTTCGTGGCCGGAGCCGGTGATTTTGAGAAAATCCCAGGCTTCACCGCCACGGACCTCGGTCAGCAGAATGCGGTCGGGGTTCATGCGGTAGTTCCAGCGCAGCAGGCTGGCCGGGGTGACAATCGACCCCGTTTCCCCGGCAGCTTCTGACGGGTAGAACAGATGGACGTAGTTTTTGTGTCTGAAGAAGCGGATCTCAGGGTTATCTTCAATCGTGGTGAGGCGAAGATGTTCAGGAATGTAATCCGCCAGCATCTTCATATAAGTGGTTTTGCCGGTGCTGGTCTCACCGGCAACGCCCAGCGTTTTGCCGTACCCGACGCATTTTTCCATAAACCGGGGAATGTCACGGGCGTTATACAGCGCCGTCAGCTCTTCATCGTGCGTCTGCGTTTGCTCAGTACCGGTCACCCGGTGATAAAATCCGTCACTGATATAGCGCTGATGCGGGATGTGTATCTGTGATGGCTTACGCAGGGTAATGGATACCGTGCCGCGCTCACAGGCCGGGGGCACGACAATCTGACAGCGCTCTCCGGATTCCAGCGTGGCCGACAGCCCTGGTTTGATATCCTCAATATTGTCGCCGTGGTGTTTTGCCAGACACCGGGCGAAGGCGTAACAGTCGTCATAGTCCAGGCTGACGGTGTGCTGCGTCCAGCGTCCGTCGATTTTTGTGAACAACTCACCAGGCCGGTTGACGGCGATTTCCGTGAGACCCGGCAGGGCGAGGAAATCGCCAAAAAAGCGTTGCCGGTAGCGCTCCAGAGAAAGGTTTTTAACGGTCATGTTTCATCCTCAGCGTGTAGATGGCTGAAAAATCGATGTCCTGCCCGGTGACCAGACTGATGATTTCGCCCTGGTTTTTGTACAGTGTGGGGGGGATGTTGATGCTGTTTTCCAGCGTGGTGCGGGCCATTTCCGCCATCGCCTGGCGGCTGTTTTCGGTGTAATCCGTGTTGCGATCCTTTTTACCTGCACTGTCGGATGCCCATGCGGCAATATCGGGGATCATACTAACCATCATGGCCCCGCCAAACCGCTGTCCGAAATGGCTGTCGATCCAGCCATCCACTCCGGCCTCTCCAAGCGGTCCGGCAGCACTGGTATCCACAAGCGGAATATCGAGATAAGGCGACTGGCGGCTACGTAGTTTCGTGATGATGATAAATGCGCGTCCCTGTCCGTGCTGCATACCATTTTCCCGGCCAGTCTGGTAAATCCCGCTGGCGGTCGTGCCTTTCTCAATCAGCTTTGTATTTCCGCTGGCGCTCCAGATGTCGCTGGTGACCGTACAGCGGATCTTCCCTGCCCGATCAGATACAAAACGATAATCCAGCGAACAGGGGATCGCGGTGTTTTCGGGGACATACAGGTCTGGATCATAAGGAATACGCCGTACCGGCTGCGTACCTGCGGTATCCGGCAGAGAGACCTTGCTGGTTTCTGCCATTCCGCCTGGTGATGAGGTGACTGCTGTCATCTCATCCTGCCGGGTGCGTACGGTTCTCTGTGTCCCTGCCGTATTTTCTCGTCGAACCAGAAAACGGGCTTTATCAAGCCGGTTGGTATCCGGTGTGATCGCCGGGGGCAGGTCTGTTTCCTGGCGTCGGGTCTGCGGTTCGTTTTCCGGCTGAACCGCCGTGTGCTGGCCCAGATCAGTACGCAATCGGTAGTCGGTTCTGCCCGGCGCTTCGGTCTCCGCCTGCTGCCTGGTTTCCGGTGGTTGCCTGATAAACGAGCGGTAGATCCAGTTGCTGCACCACGCCAGCACAATAAGGGCAACAGCCAGAAGGGCAAAAAGGGCAGTCGCCCTGCCGTGTCGGCGTTTTTTCAGCCGGGTGACGGCGGGGCGGATTTGCTCCTGTCCTTTATCTTCCTGCTGTGCCTGACGCAGTTCCGTCTCACGCCTTGCGCGGGCTTCACGTTCAGGCTCTGTCACGTTATCCTCTGCGGGTTCAGCGATTTTCACGTTGTCATTCATGGTGATCCTCCTGATGGTCAGGAACCGGTTTTTCCACGCGTTCAACCTGCGGGGAAACCGTCGTCCCGTCGGGGGGACGGATATGGCCCGCGCTGCGGTTTTCCACACCGACCACGGTATGACCCGAGCGCAGAACCAGACGGGGTGTGATTTCCTGAATAACCAGCACGGTGAAACTGCCCTGTTTTTGTATTCCGGTGTTGGTCGTCTGTTCCTGGCCGTCATTCCAGCGGAACACCGACGGAATACGTTTATGGGGGGAAAAGCCGAGGAATGTGAAACGTCCGTCGTCAAAGGCAAAATCGGGGGTAATCCCGTCACTGCCACGACCGGGATATTTCAGGAAATTCCAGTTGCGGGGGCGCTGTGCGGCGGACAGCGTTTTCTGTACTGCCATCCGTTCCTGTTGGTGTTGCCATTGTGCAAGGCGGCTGGCGGCATTGTTTTGCGCCTTATTTCTCGCGTCATCCGGGTAGCGAAATGTCACCTGAAAGGCGGACGGCTGAGCGGATGTGTCGTCGGTAACATTCAGTTCAAGATTATAGAAACGCCTGTTCGTGACCACAAACAGATTGGTTCGCCAGTCGCGCCCGTTGGGCGGAATGACGACCTGCGTGGTGTTACCGTCTTCACCGGGGGCACCCTGGACCAGCGCCACCGGGCGAACGGATACCCGGTTGGCGTCCGGCGTGGCTTCCCATGCCTCTTCAAAACCGGGACGGGCACTGAGAACAGCCTCATCGCTGTCAAAAACCAGCGTGGTCATAAAGCCCGCGCGGGTGTTAACGACGGTGACGTTCTGCGGATTGTAGATAACCTGCTGCATACGTGCGTCATAGCGACTGGCCTGGGGGATGGCTGCCCCCCAGGCTGTTTCAGCGGTTGCCAGTATGTACAGAATCAAAAGAATGGACAGGATATTTCGCATCACATTTCTCCCCGGATCTCGCGATCGGCCTGCCAGCTCGTGACGGTAAAGCCGGACCAGTTGATCTCGCGCTCTGCGTCACTCATCTCTTTTTCAGGAGCGGAGTGAAATGTCAGACGGGCGTTCCAGAACTCGGTACGGATGTGGTTATCGGCAAGGCGACGGATGATTTTTTTATAACGCAGGGTGGCGACCTTATCGGGGTCGGTACCGTCGGTCAGCATACTGGAGAGGATTTCAATTCTGATGCTGTGCGCTCCGTCCTGCCAGACCTTATCCGGAGCTGCCGGACCCGCATACAGGGCCAGATAGTCCCCGTTGACCTGGGGACTGTTGTAGATCTGCACCGTTTCGTAATCATCCTGAAGTGCCGGGTAAATATAGCGTTCACGCAGTCTGACATAGTTCGCGACCATCGCTTTCTGGTAAGCCGCTTCTGCGGTCAGCGCGGTTTTTGAGGCACGGGTGACGTGTTCCACCCTTCCAGTGTGGTTATCCACGGTGTATAACTCCACCACGGTCTGCTTCAGCGGCAGCATCAGAATGACGGCGACCAGCGCCAGAATGGCGGTCAGCAGACCCGCTGCACCGGTAATAAACCCTGCTTTCGCAGCGCGTTTATCCCGGTCATTCATGTATTGCTCAAAACTGAGCGCATCATTAATCAGGGACTGTTCACTCATAACGGGTTAACTCCGCGATTATATGTGGACTGTTGACGGGTTCCCCCTGGCCTCTGAAGGCCGGTTCGGGAGAAGGGGAGCGTGCGCAGCCGGATAACGCGCACAGCAGAGCCAGCGCAATTAAGCGTTTCATCGGATATTTCCTCAGAGTTGATAAGGCAGATGAAAACGGCGGTTATATTTTCATCGCTGATATACGGGGGAGTTACAGCTAAGGTGGTTTCGGGTCGGGATTAACAGGGCGGTTAAGAGTTCCGTGTGATGGAAGGGCCGGTCGGTGGTGCATGATGCCGCTGAACGGCATCAGCCCTTTCCTGGGCGAGTCTTCGGGCTTCGTTACGGGCCATTATCTGCTCAATGGCGTATTTTCGCGCCCTGGCAGCGTTATAGCCCGCGCCCCCACCGGGTGGCGGGCCAGCCTTACCCGTCCCGGCTGCTTTCCAGCCCTGAATATTGTCCTGGATGGCGCGGCGGGTATCGCTTCCCGCTCCCGAAGCCAGTTTTCCGGCACCAAAGAATGCTGCACCAAGACCGATGGCCGCGAGTCCCTGCATGGAGGCTGTTGCGCCCGCGCCAGCCAGTGCCCCGGCCAGTCTGGCAGAAAAATAAATAAGTACTGCTGCGCATATTCCTGCCAGAAAGACCTGAGCACCCAGTTCGACAATTGTCGACTGAGAAGCTACAGTTATCGCCTTTTTTAATACAGCGTTTAAATAGGTGATGACAATATTCAGGGATAATGCTGAAAACAAAACTGTTAATATCCCTGAAAAAATATTTTGCAGCCAGTTGTTAAACATCGGTCGTAAAAAGCCAAACATCAGGCAGAAAATAAATACCGGTGCCGTAATACCAAGTAATAAGATCATGATCTCCGCAATCATTGATACAAAAGCACAGACGATCATTAATACTGAAATACCACCCCATACGAATAACTGCGCCGTCATCCCTTCATCTTTTACGACTGTCGATTCATCCATATCATGAAGGGTTTTACCGAGAGTTTTGGCCTGACTCCATAAACTGTCGAGCAGTTGCCAGATATTCTCCCTGCCGGTAAAACCATCTTTGATCCCGTTGATCGCATCAATGATACCATCCAGATAACCATTCAGGTTAGCGACGAAAGAGAGAATAATCGCCATTCTCATCAGATCCCACATTACATCTTCCATCGGAGAGGACAGCTTCCCTGCCAGTGTTTGATAGCCACGCCACAGGATATAGAGGGTGGCTGATGCTGCCGCCAGCCCTGTCATCATTGTGGAATACTGCATCATTAATCCTTTGGTGGCATCTGTGACACCACCGATCAGGTATTTTTCAACACCAACAAAAATGCCGCCGCTCATATCTATTCCTCCAGGTTATTTAAATCGGGAGTTGGTGCATTTAATTGCTTTATCTGGTAATGAGCTTCATTAGCGTGTTTACAGTTTTCAGATGCAGAACCTGTTTTCTGGCACTTGTCATAAACTGTTTTTAATTCATCAGGATGATCCCGATACCACTTTGTGGTTTTTGCTTCATCCTCACAGCCAATGAGGATGAAAAATAAAAACACAGTTGCGAATGAAATGGTTTTATTTGAATGCATAATGGCCTCATATGTTATTCAGATCTGCGGTCGGTGCCGTTAATTGCTGCTGATTCCAGCGTTTAACACGCTCATTCTCAAGTACCTGTTCACGGTTTTCGGCGGCTTTTACGCTCATTTCCCACTGTGTGGTGAGCGTATTAAGCATAACAGATTTTAGCTGAATGGCATTTGCCAGGTCCTGAGACTCTTTTGTATCCACAGATAATGCCACTCTGTCTGACAGGGTATTAATTTCGCCCAGCATCTGGCTGACCTGCTTCTGTATTTCATCGGTCTGCTCAAACTGGACGGCCTTATTAATCACCTGCAGCCTGCAAATATCAGCCCAGGATTTTGACTGCTCAGCCTTGCAGGTATCGAATATTTTGTATTTCTCATACAGCGCGTCGAACTGCCCTGATGCACCGCCAGAGCGCAGCAGTTCGTTGAGCGCCTGACCCGGCTGACGCAGTTTTTCAAGATCGGACTTCAGGCTTCTGGCCTGGTCCACAAAACCGGCAATATCACGAATGCCGGTAGCCGTGGCAAGCTGCTCCTTATATGCCTGTATCTGGCTGCGGTAGTGCTGTGCGGTCTCCGCCCATTGTTTAAGTTTTTCGGTCCAGTGCGCCATTTCCTGCGCATTGGCAACCGCATCCACAACCGGAATACCGCTGGCACTGACTAGGGGGCTTGTCAGTACGCCGCACAATAAAAGCACGTTCAGGCGTTTTGTGTTTATGTTCATGATGTGACCTCATTACATTTGGCAGGGGAGTCAGAGTGCTTTTGCCAGGTAGGCATCCAGCCACTCATGCGGCTGCATTCCTTCCTGAAAAAGCGTGTCGAAGATCTGAAGGTTATCCGTGCTTCCGCTCATCACTTTTGTGTATTTTCCGATACCGGACAGGTCGAGCGTCACACGGGCAGCAAAGCGGCGGGTATCCCCGCGCCGGAACTGGTTTTTGACAACAACATACTGACGAGCCTGCGGATCGAGATGTTTCACTACGTCGAACACCTCCGGCTCAAACTTCATGCCGTCAACGTAGTGAACACGGTCTGCGCCGGGGTTGGCTGCCAGTATCTGTGTCCCGCACTGCTCAATCACCGCCGGGGCAATATCGTCCTGAATAATCTCAGCCGGTGACTGTGTGCCGACAACCAGCATCCCGTTGAGCTTACGGATGGTTTTCAGCCGGTTATACGCGAAGTCCTTAAATACCGGATCACGCAGCCACTTCCAGAACTCGTCCATAAAGATGACCAGGCGACGGCCATCAAGCAGACTGGTGATGCGGTACAGCAGGTAGAATGATATT
>NZ_JMTB01000068.1 GCF_000734965.1 Trabulsiella guamensis ATCC 49490 | reverse complement strand
GGTGCACATACAGCGGCATCATCCAGAAACTCCGTACCGTCAATGCCAAAGTTGTCGCAGTCGCGGATATCGAACGTGTCGGATTCGTTGTCAAACACCCAGCCGAATTCACCCCCCTGCGCCCACTGTGCCAGCCGGATGCTCAGCCCGTTTTCCTGGGCTTCGCGGGTGGCAGGCTCCGGCAGATTCTCCAGCAGGCGGGTGATACCGAAAATGCGGTACTGTGGTTCATTGCGCATCACGGCGTTTACCGCATCGTTCAGCCGTCGCTCATCGCGTGGGGTGAGCGTCGCTCCGTTGCGGGTGCAGAGGATTTTCATCAGTTGCCTGATAACGTTCAGATTGCGTTTCGTGGGTGGCAGTGAGAACGGGTTCCAGCCGGTGGGTTCACCGCTGATAACCCGGTAATAGCGGCCACCCAGCGCCCGGATATGCATTTCCGCGCCCCGGTCCTTGTCCAGATAAACGGTGGTCAGTCGCCGGGGTCTGGCGTCTGGTGCAAAACTGTCCCTGTGACCATACTTCTGCTGCATGATTTCCAGGAACGTCATCAGCATGGTTTTCCCCGAACCGTTGGTGCCGAGAATACAGGTACTGGCCGGGTTCTTTTCGTTAAACTCGTCAAGACCGGCCAGAGTGTTATGCAGGTTCAGGTAATAGCCATCCCCGGACGGGGTACGCAGCAGGGCCATCGCTTCCCCCCACGGTGCGCGGTCCCGTTTGCCGGGGTAAAAATTGTGCAGTGCGGCCAGTTCAACAAAATTCCGGCTGCTCAGTTCCCCCGGTCGCGGGCGCAGGTGTTGGTTGCCCGGAAGCTGGGCCATATATGCCGCTGACAGAGACAGTTCTGCCGGAACCGGTGTGAGGCCGGTGTTATTCAGCATATTGCTGATTTCACTGGTATCGGCGGCCAGTCGCTCCAGTGAAGGGGAAAAGACCATCAGGGAAAAATGGTGGCGGCCAAAGGCGATTTTGCCCGACATCAGCAAATCAAGCGCCACATCCAGGTCAAGGCGCTGTGAGATGGCTTCGTCATCGGCGCTCATCATCAGACGCCGGGTACGCCGGATGGCTTTACGGGCCTCTTCACGGGACAGACAACTGTACGTCTGTGTGATGACATAATCGCATGGAGCATACAGCAGCGAATCCATCATCCCGGTGGCGGTCTCCTGCGAGAATTCTTTTATCTCCAGTCCCCGAAAATAGTGCGTACCGTTTACATGGTTTATCTGCCCGGCTCCGGCGGCGAAGTACAGCGCCGCAGAACCCAGTACACGGTAAACCGGTGTACGGGTCACGCGGACTTTTCGCCACTGGTGCGTCAGCAGATATTCATAAAAGGCAAGCTGGGAGGAATAAACGCCATCACCTTCGCTGAAGGTGCCAAGTGCGCGGGCATCATACCGTGACAGTGCAGTATCCAGTGCCGTGCGGATATCGAGCATTTCCTGAAGTACGCTATCCAGTTCCCGCAGCTTCTGACCGTCAGGCATCCGTCTGCGCCCGGCCTTCTCCGCACGGGAGAAGGGCTGCCAGCAGACCGTCAGAAACAGGCGGTTACGGCGAAAGGGCGTTTTCTTAAGGGACGCATAGTAAAGACGGCTGACATCATCGGCATAAGGATTACCGGAATCCCGGTGCAGCGAATCGGTAAACGGCTCCCGCACGTTATGAATGCTGAACGTCACGGGCATTCCTTCAAAAGCACGGATCAGACCGTGAAGTTGTGTCGTTCCGGCCTCCAGGTTTTCTTCAGATTCACAGTCGAAAGGCGTTCCTGTCAGTTCCCAGGTACAGAACAGTTCACCGCGTCGCGAGCGGACAACATGGCGGTGTATATGGGACGAGTACGGAATGAATTTTGTTACAGTTGCACACTGGTTCAGTTTCATGGCATCAAGAAACTCCGTGATATCAACAGGGGCTTGCTCAGCAGGCATAAAGGCGGTGGCACCGAAAATGCGATTTGCGACAGGGTGTCCCCTCGCTCTCAGCCACACGGCTATCAGGCTGAAACGCCGGGGTTCGTTTCGGGTCAGGGATTTCATCACCAGAAATTCGACGGGGAGCAGGGCCAGCAGGGCTACGGTGGTCCAGACCGCAAGAATGATGGTGACGCCCGCCACCCCCAGCAGGGGAACCATTGGTACACCCCACAGCGAGGCGGGGCGCGTCATGGCTTTCATCAGTTTTGCCATTGGGCCCCCTCAGCTCATCAGCAGTGCACCAATCTCACTGCCGCCACCAATCAGGATGCCGCCAATGATGATGTAACCGCACTGCGACAGGCTTTCGCCCTTCCAGAGCGTCTTGTAACCAATCCAGATCACCGCAACGGTAATGGTCACCGCTGCCAGACCGTGAAGACCGGCAGAGACCTTTTCCATGATGGTGTTGGCCCGCTGGAATCCGTCAGCAAGCGCGGGGGATGCCACAACGC
Organism: Trabulsiella guamensis ATCC 49490; assembly: GCF_000734965.1. Taxonomy (GTDB): domain Bacteria; phylum Pseudomonadota; class Gammaproteobacteria; order Enterobacterales; family Enterobacteriaceae; genus Trabulsiella; species Trabulsiella guamensis. The sequence goes on along the minus strand of NZ_JMTB01000068.1, from coordinate 4,237 downwards.
TCTGTGCCAGGGCTGAGGCCGCAGAACGACGAAGACAACGTTTAACCCGGTCTTTGAGTTGCATGGTTATTTCTCCGTTCGTGGAGCAGGTGGTGTGACAGAACCGGTTTTTTTCACCTTCAGTCCGGGTTGTCGTTTGCTGGCGCAGTGCTGACGGAACACCGCGCACGACACTGCCCGGCCAGACAACGCGGGGCCGGATGGCAGCAGAGGAACTGTCGGGATCAGCCACTGCGCCAGTGGTGGGGTGTGAAGGGGAGCTGTCCTGGCGGGTGCCGGGGACGGTGTAACCGATCCGCCGGAGATAGCTTGTCTGCGAAAATGCTGCTTCCGGTTTTTGCCCGGTCTCAAAATCACCGGCGTAATAGCAACTGAGCGCCCGTTTCAGGGTGCCGCCCCGTCGCCAGCAGTCGGTCAGGATGCGTTCAAAGACGGAAAGACTGGTGCAGGGAGAGAACAGATCAGCAGCCGTAACACCATACTGGTGAAAATTGGTACTGGTGATTTGCATCAGTCCGGCGGAGTAACGGCGACCCTTTGCTGCGATTTGTTTCGCGAGACGGATGGCACTGGGTTTGTCTGAGGGATAATGTGAAATGACATGTACCCGGCCCGACTGACGCTCACTGCGGGGAATAATCTCAGCAATGGCGTAAGGATGAAGGCCGGACTCCGCCCGTGCTACATCGAGCGAGGTGGACGGGTGAATGCTGGCGGCGCACTGCATCGCCAGCGCCAGGAATGCTTCAGTGGACAGCATAAAACCTCCTGAGAAAGAACAGGAAGAGATGCCGCGCGGTGCGCGGCAGCAGAATAACGGGGGTTATGCAGCAGGTGAGGGGGTTTCGTCTCTGGGCTCCAGCAGAACCAGCTTTCCGGAGACGGCAAGGCCGGGCGTCAGAATGATATTCAGACCGTTTTTGCCATTATGGGTGAAGGCCACGCCAACTTTTGTCCAGAACGTACTGGTTTCACCCTGGGGATCAGGTTGTGATTCCTGGGTGATATACACGATATAGTCAGGTTTTCGCATGGGATGCCCCCGGATATATAAGGATTGAAGGGAATAAAAGAAATAAAGGAAATAACGTCACATTCCGGTCCTGCATTCCGGTTTAAACGGGTCAGCGAGGACATTCAGCGGCACCCTGAATTATGGTTGTGTGACAGCCCGGTCCGGATTGTTAAAGAGCAATATTATGTCGTAGCGAATTAACGCCAGGATGAAATAACCGTGAGTGACGGTATATTCAGCGTGCGGTATCAGATAGTGATATGAAACAGGAAAATCAAAACGGGAAATAAAAGAAAAATATTCCGGGGCATTATGCGGTTATTCAGGGACCACAGAGGATATATAAGGGAAAGTGAATTTTATTTTGTAAATAAAAAGGCGGCGTAAAATACGCCGCCCTGAAATCAGTTATGCGTTGTTATTATCTGCACCGACGACGTTCCAGAATGGACTGACATCGGGTACAGGTGGTGACGCCGGGTAAGGTATGACGGCGTTTATCCGGTATCGGTGAACCGCAAAACCGGCAGAAATATAATGAGGGGACGGGAGCAGGCCGGAAACGGCTCTGTTCAATCATGGCTTCCAGCCGTTGCTCATTGAATGCCTGGTCGCGGTCAATTTCATCCGGCATGTGTCGCCCTCCGGTCCAGCTTTTCCTGCTCACAGCGCGTGATGCGGTTCCAGACGGTGGTCAGGGAAACCGGTTCTGCTTTGCCAAATGAGACGGATTCGGTGATTTGCATCATGACGTCAAGCGCATTCAGTGTATCGGTGCTGCCGGGATGGAATTTATGCCAGAGTTGCCAGATTCTGGCGTCGGTTGTCTCATCCGGCAGTGGCGAGCGCCCGTGGGTCACAGTGATACCGTTCAGACGGCGACGAAGACAGGTGTCATTGGAGGTCAGGCCGAAGTATGCACTCAGCAGGGCAATGGAGCCGCCAAGCCGGATAGCCCGGTCAATCTGTTGCTGACGCTGGATTTCCTGGCGGGACAGCAGCAGACACTGACTCAGATGGTCATGACGGACGGTGATATCCAGCAGGGGAACTGATGCCCTGGTGATAAAAAACAGCTCATCAAGGGTCAGTCTGCTGAGGTGCCTGATTTCCTCATGAGTGAATCCGATAGTTTCACAGTAATGAATATCACCGTTTTTCAGCGCATGTAATGCGTGAGTTAAAATGACATAATTCAGAGGCGGGATCATAAAGTCCTCTCCTGATATACTGTTATTCTGATGGTGCATCCCGGAATGAAGTAAACCACGCCGGGACGTAACGGGATTTATTTCAGGGAAGAATAAAGTGGCAGTAATTATTCGGTATGCTGCCTGCGGTGGTTTAATTTCTCGCTTATCCAGTCGTCAATCTCAGACTCAAGCCAGGCAACACTTGCGGGGCCAATCTTTATAGACTGCGGGAAATCATCCGTTTTCATATACAGATAAATCTGAGTCCGTTTCAGCCCTGTTTTTTCCTGAACCTGTTTAAGCCGTAATAACTGATATGACATGGTAGTTCTCCTGCGGTAAATAGAGGGGACCCGGAGACAACACAGAAACACAGTGACAGGAGAAGGGAAAGGAGGTAAACCCGTATTAAGGATTTCGGAACCCTTAATACGGGTTTTCTGGCAGGAGAGCTAATGACCTTTTATTTTTACCGTCGGTGGTGAACCACGCTTCAGCGCTGCCTTGAGCGTGTCGCCGCTCAGTTTGTCTGTAATTCCCTCATTTGCGGCCCATTGTTCAAATATTGGCAGCATTTTATAGGGCTGATTGATTAACGGACTGATGGTGTCATTATTGCGGCAGGCCAGCCAGAACAGACGGGCCAGGGGCGAGGACATCCGGGTCGTGGCAGGCTGCACTTTATTTTCACCGCGACTGACCTGGACGAGTTTTTCAAGCTCTGAGTAGCGTATAACAATCCAGGTATCCGCTGGCAGATGATGGAGAGGGAAGTAGTCTTTGCGGTGTTCATTGATTTTTGCCTCTGAAAGCCTCCTTCTGGTCGCTGTCTGCACATCTCGCGGCAGTTTCAGGAGCTGTCGGTTAATCCTCTCACGCCAGGTCATGCATTCAAATACCTGGAAGGTTTCTCCTGACAATGTGGCAGTGATCCCGTAGTTAATGTTGCCTCTTCTGCGAAACGGTTGCTGAAGTCGCAGGGAACGAGCCAGAAGATAGTGGAGCCAGGTACTTTCATATCCAATGAATGATGTATCGATCAGCCCTTTTAAGGAAGTGATAAAACGGCCCTCTGTACTCATGACCAGATTCCGACCAGCCAGGAAGCACCCCGAATCCAGCATGCAGAGGCGACTGACCGTTGAGTTTCCTGTTGGCGTGAATTTTATTTTATCATCCATGTATTTGATCTTCCGTAAACAAACAGGAGACGGAAATAATATGGAGAGTTTAATTCGGCCGAGTAGCGCGTGATGATAAATATCGTAGTCCATGATGTTTAAATCGGTAATTTCATTCAGCGCCCGTACAGCTTCAGGAACAAAGAGCCAGTCAGACTTATTACGTGCAGAGAAAACGGAAGATCGACTGAACATAAAATCATTTCCTTAACCAGAGTATGAAAAGAATGAGTAAATGACCGTTGCATCATGCTTCGATGCGAAAGGGAATAAAATATCATTGCTGATAAAGAGGTTACGGTACTGATCCTCCGGGAGAAAAACAGTCCGGATACCCTGAACACTAAATAAAAGTAGCAGCATTAATGTCAGTGAGGTAAATATAATTGTCATTGTGAACCCCTGTTATTTTTAGTAGGTGTTCAGAAAAATTGACAATATGATGCACTGGGATTCTATTTCCACGCTGACAGCATTAAGTGTCTGACATTTGTTGGGTAATAGAAGGCTGAATAATTCATTGTAAACAGTCAGTTATATCTCACTGACTTTACTGGGGGGAATGTTCAGACCTGTTAATTTTGCAGGTACACTTCTGTTAATGATGATATTTATATACACATAACTGCTTTTTATTAGGAAAAGTCTTATGTGTTGGGTTGTGAAAATAGTTTATGACAGTGAACATGTGATTAAGCAACAGGTAACATTGGTGACAATACTATTATTTCTGAAATCCGCTGTACCCGGACGTCAGTATGTTTAGTACGGTCAAAGAGTTAAGTGGCAACCTGACAGATAGACAAGCTATAATAGAGACAGGCTCGTTCCCTCATATCGACATGTGC
>NZ_JMTB01000067.1 GCF_000734965.1 Trabulsiella guamensis ATCC 49490 | reverse complement strand
ATGTTGTTAATCTGGTTTCCTTCTGTTTAATATATTTGCAATTGCCAATTATTAGGGCGTTCATTATTTCCTACGCTGTCGCCACAACAGACTTACCTTACAGAAATTGAAAATATATCATCTACTCAGCAGACTCGCTAAAATTACAGTTCACTTACTACTTCTGGGATGATAACTCCTGAAAGTAATACTGTTATCCTGGTTAATCCCCATCGCTTCCTGCGTGGCTGTCGCAGCCCGGTTAATTGCTCCGATATCCAGTTTATTATCATGGCGTGGTGATGCTATCATGGATAAACAATATTTACGTCTCTGGCTGATCCATTCCCGCTGAGCATCCGTAGCACAATGTTGCATCACATCCAGCCATCGGGCAGCAGCGCGTCGCCAGAATCCCCTGGCTTCGAGTTTTTCTGCAATTGTGTCATTCACCATTTCATCACCACGCCAATCCATAGGTAAGTCTTTTTACTATTATCGGTTTCGGATTTTCCGGTAAACAAACAGCACAACCAGTGCGCCAATCACCGCCACGATAAAACTGTTAATATTAAAACCACCAACCTTACCAAAACCAAGTAATGTACTTCCCCAGCCACCCACTTGATAGCCCTCTTCCAAATGTTCCTGATATTTTTAGTGATTCCTGCCGTCTTTGATTTGTACCACTGCGAGTAATTGTCAAAATTGTCAGGATATCCTGCTTCTTGTAACTTCTCTTGCCCCATGATAACCAGCGAAAAGCCAATATTTAAATAAGTTTTTCCAAAGCAATGCTTTTTCCTATAGCGACAATCTCTGAATCAGTTTCATCAAACCGACCTAAGAGAAAAAAAACAACGCCATTGTTACACAATATATCTTCAATCCATTTTGTTAACCTTTCAGTTTGAAGTGTGTCAGCATCATTCATGTCTGGTGGTATATTGGAAAAAAACAACTTCTCTTCAGTGTTTATTAACCGCTGAAGTTCGCTGCTGCTGGGGCTAACAATACGGCAAGTTCCGGTTAATATCAGTCCTCGTCTCCCCTTGTCAATAAAAGACCTTTTGTCTTGAAAATTGTTTACTTTTATTCCTGAGTTTTCAATTAATCCCCATGTTTTTTTATAATTGACTATCGCCGTATCAGGCTGTTCGGGGACTAACTGTACCATTACATGGTAACAATTTAACTCACCATCAGTAACCGTAGAATACATTTCCTTTAACAGGAACGCACCAAACTCCCTTCGAGAACAATTAGGCAATTCCCAACTTATGGCTGAAATCCCATTAATATCAGGAAGTAAACCGCTAAAATCACAAATGTCATTTTTGACATTTATATCTTCAGCATATCGCCTGACATAGTTAGTAGTCATAATGATTACCTTTTTCATCATTAAAATGCGGACCTCTATTTTGACTTGGGTCATCCGTAAAGAAATGACCTCCCGCATCATCACGAATATATACTTTCTGTGTTCCACCACCTGGTCTAGGCACATCAAATTCATATATATATCCTGGTTGAGGATTATTTCGTTTATCAACATTTGGATATACTTTACTCGGACTTTGACTTACAGGGATACCTGATTGTCTTTTAGCTTCATTGAAAGCTCCAGACCTTGCGGAACCTTCAGGTGACAAGTTTGCAGGTTTATCCAGATAAGCCAACTCATCTTTGCTTGGACCCTCCGCTATCGGTGTGACAGTTGTATTACCGCCAGTATCAGGATTGCCACCAGGGTTACCTGTATTGGTTACGCTCTGACCTGAAGGCTGATTATTTCCTGTATGTGTAAGCCCTTGTTCACTACTTTGATCAGGGTTAACCAGTTTACCACCAGTTGGGTCCTGTTCAGCTATTGGTAACTCAGTATGCCCCGGTCCGCGTGTTCCATCGCGGCTAGGATCGCGCACAGCACATTGCTCGCGGGTTCCTTCACAGCTTCCAGCCATATCAAGATCATCAGTGGTGTTATTCACCTGATACTGTGAGCCCTGGCCGACTGCACCGGCTACCGCACCGGAGCCAGCAGCAGCGGCTGAGTTTCCAGCGACAACAATTGCGAGGGCATTGTTGTCCGAAACAACTCTCTCTGACGCAGATTGCAGGGGTGAAGTCGATTTTTCCCCGTGCTTTCCATTAGTTACAGCCGTTTTGCCTGCTACGTATCCGCCGTGGTAACTTTTTGCCCAGACGCGTTTTTTTTCACTGTTAAAGAGCAACTGCCCGTACATCATACCAGCGGCTGTTTGGATAAGCCTGACGGTTAAAGCAAGATCCCGGCTCGGTGGCCGGGATCGGTTATACGATTATTTGATTGATTTTTAATATATCTTTTCTTAGATCATCGTTAACCTCTGAAGAGGATAGCTGGTTTATAAGTTGCCTTATTTGGGTAAAAGTATTTTTCTGATCTCTTAGATCTTCTGCTTTTATTGTTGATAAGGCAGCAATTAGTTCACCATCGTAATACTCACCTGCCAACGGATCTTCAGTCAGAACTTCCAATACTCTTGGCATCAACTGATCAATACATAATTTCTGTCGGATAGCTCGGCAGAGATCTTCCACTGTTAGCTCTTCAATAGGTACATCAATAATACGTTCGAACCAGAGCTCAAGCGGTGATTGTTGATCTGGTTCTTTCATCACATTGATGTTTCCAATCAATTTACGGAAGGTAATCATATTCCATGTCCCTTTAAGGCTGATTCTATTTTATTAATAGCATCTGTTGCTCTGCCATACGCCGCCTGAGCTTCAGGGTTGTTGACATTTTTCAACGTATCCGCATGATTTCTTAATCCTCTGAGCGTATTTTGCATTTCCTGCATATGATCCCAATACCCTCCATTCTCTTTAGGCACAGGATTACCATCCATGTCTTTGAGAGTTCCAGTAATATCATGATCTTTCAGAGCATTTTTTATAGTGTTATCGATCTTCTTAATCGCACTTTCTTGCTTCTGATTAAGCTTTTCTACGGGCTTTTCATTTTGCTGCTTAGGATCATTTTCCGGTGGTGGTGGTGTACCGGTGCCAGAACCTGTACCGCCCAGTTCAGCTTTCTGGTCATTGTCTAGGTCTTTACCCAGATTCGGGTTGGATGAAGCATCCGGTGCATATTTGTCCTGCAACAGACCAAGATACTTACCGGTGATCTCATCGTTGCCCGTCATTTGCAGGGTGACGAGGTGATCCAGTTCGTCGGCAGTCAGTTTGTCGGCGAGCGTCTTCGCCACAGCCCCCGTCAGCCCGGCCTTGACGCCAATCTCCAGCAACTGCTCTGCAACCTTGCTACGACATGGGGCAGCGATAACACAACCTTCCGCAATAACCTTCAGGCTGTTGTTGTCCGCCGCGTTCTTTCCTGCCTGAGCACCTGTTCCTGCGGCAGCGGTACTGTTACCCGCGAGACCACCGGCAATCCCTGACGCGATGGTTGCCAGCATGCTGATTTGCTGACGTTCCTGCTCGCTGAGATTGTCGGTTTTGCCACCATAATAATTGTCGATGATGTACCGGGCGGCAAGTTCACCGCTGAACGCGCCGGCCGCACCGGCGGCGGCATTGTTCCCGCCAAGCTGGGCTGCCAGTGCGCCCCAGACGGCGTGAGCCATCAGATTGGCCTTGTCGTTTCCTTCTGTACCATTCTTGATTAGCTGAGCAACAACCGGATTGAGTCCGCCCGCCAGGGCCTGCCCAAAGTTATCCGCATTCAGTCCGCCCAGTACACCCGTAATCGCCTGTACCACCATCTGTGGTGTACTGCCCGTGCCGTAGCCCTTCATGACACCTTTGTATTCCGGGGTGTCGCGTAGCTGTGCATCGGTTTTCCCCGCATTGTCCGGGTTCTTTCTGGCTTCCTTCATGGCTTCGGTTTCGCCCAGCGTCATGACGATGTTACTCATCTGACCACTAATCTGGCTGATAACCTGCGCTTCCTTCAGGCGCTGCTGCTCTTTTTCCTTGTCAAAGATGGGCGCAATGCTGCCGTTGGCATTTTCCGGGTCGCGGCTGAGGTCTGCGGTATCCTGTTTCTGGTTGTCCCTGTCCCGGATGATGATACTGCCGCCGCTGATGGCAGATGACGTGGTGCCTTCCGCATGCCCCTTGCTGCCCGAAAGCCCTGTAAGGGCATTCGCCGCATTTGCCATTGCGTTTGAGGCCACCATCTGGCTGCCAGACATTCCGGAGCCACCAGAAACGCTGATACCGGTATGACTGGTTTTGTAGTCCGCCTCATTGTGAATATCCGTCCAGCCCAGCGTTCCGGTGTCGAGTCGGTTTTTATCGTCCGTTGCCGTGGACGCAATCACCGCCCCGTCAAGCTGAGTGTGATTTCCCACGGTGACATCAAAACCACCTTTCCCGGCGTAAATCCCGCTCTGCTCCTGAACCGAGTCGTAATTACTTTTAATTTTGTCCTGACTGACACTGATATAACCACTTCCACCGCCACCGGGACCAAAAGTAAAACTGCCGCCCGCTGCCACGCTGTTCTGTTTACTGTCGTAGCGGTCGCTGTCCTGAAGGCTGGAAATCGTGAGGTTGTGCCCCACATCAGCGGTCACTTTCTCGCCGCTGACCTGGGCACCGGACAGGGTGGTGTCCCGTCCGCTGGTAAGGGTCAGATGATTTCCCGCATCCACCGTGGTTTCGGTCCAGGTGGTACCGTTGCCTTTCTCACTGCCTTTTGAGCCGTTGACGCTGGCAAAGATACTCAGCCCGCCGCCGTTTGAGCCTCCGCCAAAACTGACGCCGACGCCACCGCCCTTACTGCTGTTCTTCCCTGTGGTCTGCTGCGTGTTGGCTGCTGCGGCCAGCAGAATGTCATTCTGCGCATTCAGGGTGGTGTCATTGCCGGATTTAATCTGGCTGCCTGCAATAAGAATGTCACCGCTGTTGTTCTGCCCCTTGTTTTTCCCCGTGGCGGTAATGGAGATATTGTTACCGGCGCTGAGGGTCGAGCCGGAGACCATGTCATGCTGGTATTTTGTCTCTGACTTCGACTGCTGATGGTTAAGCGAGATACTCACCCCGATGCCATTGTTCGGGTCAGCACTCTGCTGCTGTAATCCGTAATTCGCGCCTGCCTGGACACCGGACAGAATGGCCTGAGTGCCTTTCAGTGCACCAAGACGGCTGTCGCTGTTCTCTTTTGCTTCTTGTGCGGAGGTGACGGCAGAGTTAAGGGCATTCCCCACGGCACCGGAGAGCGCCACGGTCACGCCCGTGGATTTTTGCTCAAATTTCTCGTTGACGGTGCGTTTGTCATGGCCGGGGTCGATGATTACACTGTTACCGGTAATGCTGATATCCCGGTTAGCAATCACATCCGACCCGCTGATATGCGCCTGGTTGCCTGCTGTAATGCTGACGTTGCCGGTTGTGGAGCCGATGGTGCTGGCACTCTGGCTTTGTGTCGTCCCGGCTTCGCGTCTGTCATGCGTGGTCCTGCTGGAGCCGATGGTTATACCGATACCACCGGTTCCCATCAGGCCGGATTTCTTCGTTTCCTTAAAGCGCCAGGCCGTGTCGGTATTAGTGGCCGCCAGGATATCGACGTTATTACCGGCACCAAGAGTCACGTCATGGTCGGCCACCACGTCTGAGCCTTTTACTGTCAGATTATGTCCTGCATTAACGGTGACGCTGTTCCCGGACAGCAGCGAACCGGCTTCACGGGTGTTACTGTCCTCGGTGATGGTGTGGGTGGTCTTTTTGCTGAGGAAACCGCCGCTTTTCTTTTTCGTTTCCTTATAGTGATAATCACTTTCCGTGGCGGTGGTCAGCGTGACGTCACGCCCGGCATTCAGCGCAATATCCCCGACAGCGGTGACGGAGGATGCCTCCGAAGTTATATCCCGTCCCGCCGTGATGGTGGTGTCGCCACCGCTGAGAATTTCAGTGCCCTGCTGACGGACGGACTCGTTAATCTCTTTTTTGTTTTTTGAGATATAGCTGTTGCCCGCATTTGCCGCTTCGGCCATCAGGTTCACATCCCGTCCGGCCTGGATGGCAACGTCGTTTTCTGCCGCAATACCGGCGGCCTGGCTTGTGATATCCCGACCAGCAGCAAGCGTCAGATTATTACCTGCTGTTACCGTGGACACCGCTGCATGGCTTTCGTGGCTCTCTGATTTACCATTGCGGGTGTTATTGCTTTCCCGCGCTGCGTTCAGGTTCAGGTCGTTGCCCGCAGAGAGCAGAGCACTGTCCTGAGCACTGATGTTCGATGCAGTCACATTCAGGTTATTGTCTGCCACCATCACCAGATTTCCGCCCGCACTGACGGTGCTGCCCTGTGAGGTGGTGGATGATGAACTGTTGTCTTTAGTGCGCCAGAAACCGGACTGACTTTTGCTCTCACTTATCTGGTTCGCGGTGATACTGATATCATTACCCGCAGACATCCCGAGGGTTCCGCCGGATGTGACATTTGCCCCGGTGATGTTGATGTTCCTGCCCGCATCCAGTGAGAGCGCGTCTGTGGCGGTAATGGTCGCCACGGGCCCCGTGTCCGTGCCGCTGACATGCACACTGCCATAACGGCCATCACTGCCCGCGCTCCACTGCTGAGTCCGGGTCACATTGTTGATGCTGCCACTGATGCTTTCGAGTGCCACGGTTTTACCGGCAATTGCCGAGCCGATATTGTTAATATCCCCGATGGCGCTCAGGTTCAGGTTGCCACCGGCATTAATGAGTCCCGCATTCAGGTTATCGATGCTGCTGGCACTGTCGAGGGTGAGACTGTTCTGCGCAGTCAGCGTGCCGCTGCTGTTGATGATGTTGCCTGCGGCAATCTGTACATTATTCCCGCTGATAACACTGCCATTATTGATGGTGATATCCCGCGGGGAGAGATAGAGTTTTGGCACCATCACGGTCTGCCCGTTGATGGTGGCGGACTCCCACCACAGGATACTGCCGGTCAGACGCGCCACCTGTTCAGCGGTCAGCGCCACGCCAAACTGTAAGCCCAGCCCTTTCTGCTGACTGGCCGCACTGTCCATCAGGTACTGCATCTGCTCAAGGTCTGAACCGAGGCCATTGATATACCGTGAACCGGTCTGGTTCAGCATCGCATTTGATACATAACGGGTATCAAAGGCCGCATCGCCGAGGAAGCGGTAATCCTTCTCCGGCTTCAGGCCGAGACGGTCAAGGAAATATGATGAGCCGAGGAACTGTTTTTCATCACTCCAGCGGGCATCCGCCTGCGGTGCCTGACCGGGCTTCATCCCGAGCAGTCCATAAAGACCGTTAAACAGGCTGCTGTCCAGGTTCCCGAGGCCGTCCAGTTTCGGATTCACCGTAATCAGATAAGGACTGTCGGGGTCAGTGGACGGGACAAAGTAACCATTGTTACCGGAGGGAAGGGGATAACTGCCACTGCTGCCACTCTGGCCGGAAAGTGACGTGCCACCAGAGATATCCTGTAGTGCGCCACTCACCTCATCGCGCCATTGCGGGGAGCCGACGGCCACAGCGCCAGCGTCCTGAAGTGTTGTCTGTGTGAGACCGCCGCTGATGTTCTGCTGGCTTAATGTATTCAGCGCCGGGGCCGTGATGGTGTTGCTGACACTTCCCGCATGGGCGCTTGTTGTTCCGTTATTAACGCTACTGGTAAAGTTAATACCGACGTTACCGCCCGCCCGGATGACCGAATAATACGTTTCACCCTGTGTGTAGTCTGTGGCCTGCCCGTCCAGCGTGAATATCAGTGTGTCATTTTTAAACTCAGGAAGACGCGGACCTAATTCGTCCAGGGAACCGGTGGCATAACCTCCGCTCCAGTACGTACTTCGCGGGTCATAACGATAGACCAGATACACATTTTCCGTTCCCGTCTGCCAGCTCTGGTTACTCAACTGGTTACCGGAGAGGGCAATATCACCATTTGCCAGGATAAAACTGGCCTGGTTTTCCAGTAGCCCGGCCTGAACCGTGAGGTTTTTGCCGGAGGTGATCCGTCCGGCGGGATTATCACCTCCGTTCACGGTGGTGACCCGCTGACTGCTCAGAAAACGCTGTGTCGCGTGTTCCGCAAACGGCGCGTAGTAATAAACCGTGTCAATCGTGATGTTGCACGCCCCGTGGCCGTTACAGGGTGTGCCATGCTGGTTTTCAACTTCACGGGTGAAATAGCCATAGCTGCCGTCGGGCATCAGGGAAAGCGGCACCTCAATGGTTGCGCCGCCCATTCCGTTAATCGCGGAGGGATTGCTGACGGTCGTGGTTGTTGCAGAAAACCCGTCCCGCTGGTTCAGCAGATGGCCGGTCTTCATGGTGATATCCCCCCGGAGGGTTTCGATATTCCCCGAGCGGTTAATGATTTCGGTATTCGCGGTGCCGGACGCCGTCTTCTGCATCCACAGGCTGTTACCCGCCAGGATGTCGCCGTAAATGTTGTGGATGCGGTCGGCAAACAGCTTCAGGTTGTTACCGGCATAAATCAGCGCGGTATTGAGCAGGGTGCCTGCGACTGTCATGGTCAGACTGCCCGCCGTGCCGGTGAAACCGTTGACGGTGATATTGCCCCGGCTGGTCAGACTGACATCGCCGCCCGCCTGTAGCGAGCCGGAGGCACTCAGCAGCAGACTCTGCGCACTGAAAGTACTGTTGCCACTGCCGGTAGTGAGCGTTTTGTTGTTGGTGAACGTTCCACCTGCGCTGAGGACGATGGCATTGCCTTGTATCACACCGTTATTCGTGACGACATTCTGCGAGGTGACGGAAAGGGTTTTCCCGGCGGCCAGCGTGCCGGTGTGCGTCAGCGCATTCACCAGCTTCAGCGTGGCATCACCCAGCGCCACCACCTGACCGCGACCGCTGACATCACGCATATCCAGCAGCAGGTTACCTGCGCTGTACAGATGACCGGCATCGGTCTGCACCAGCGAGTCACCTTTTACCGTCAGCCCGGTGGTGCCGAGCGCCGTGCCGCTGTTGCTGAGCGTCCGGTAATTCACCAGCAGGTCTGCGCCCTGAAGCGTGCCGCTGTTATTAAGCGTGGTGCCTTTCAGTTCTGCACTGCCGGTTGCCATCACGCGCCCGTTGTTTATGGCGCTCACCACATCCAGCAGCAGCGTGACCGCCTGTACCAGACCGGTGCTGTTGTTTGCCAGCGCCGGTGCCGTCAGCGTGAGTTTACTGCCCGAGAGGATTTTGCCGTCGTTCTGTACACGGGTGGTGGCCTTAACGGAAGACTCACCGCCGCCCTGTATTGCGCCCTGGTTGTTCAGCGTCGCCGCAGTCACATTCATGGCATTCTGGCTTAGCAGCACGCCGTTCGCGGTATTGCTCAGTCCCCCGGAGACGTTCAGCGCCAGAGACTCGCCCTGAAGCCGTCCGCTGTTAACAAGCGAGCCTGCGGTGATGGCAGTTGTCTTTCCCTGTATCTGTCCGGCGTTCGTGACGCTGCCCGCGCTGAGCGTCAGATTACCGGCGCTCAGCAGTTTACCGCCCGCCTGGTTATTCAGGGGCTGGTTCAGCGTGACCGACAGTGCATCCACTCCGGTGATGTCACCACTGTTGGTAAGCCGAACCGCCTTCAGCGTCAGGTTTTTCGCTATCCACTGCCCGCTGTTGCTCAGCGTCAGCGCGGACAGCGCCAGTTCACCGTTTGAGGTGATTTTGCTCCCGGATGTGCCGGTGAGGCTGTTGCTGATTTGCGCATCCAGTAACTCTGCCGCCTGGAGCGCACCGCTGTTTGTAACCGTCTGCGCATGGATAAGTACCCGTTTCCCCTGCCATTGTCCCGCGTTGCTGATGCTGCCCGCGCTGAGCGTCAGATCGCCGGTCGTGAGCAGCGATCCACCACTGTTATTTGTCAGCGTCAGCAGGGGGGCCGCCATCTCCGGGCGTGCGCCCAGCGTCAGTGCGGCGATCCCGGTGAGCGTTCCGCTGTTGGTGATGCGGTCCTGGTGAACCGTGACACGGTTGCCCTGGACGGTGCCGCTGTTATCCAGCGAATTTCCGCTAAGAGAGAGGTCGCCTGCCGACAGCAGACTGCCCCGGTTGTCTGTCGTTCCTGCCTTCAGCGTGGTGTCGCCCTGGCTCATCAGATCGCCGGTGTTGCTGAATGTTCCTGTGGCAGAAACGTCAAGTGAACCGGTCGCCAGTGAGCTTCCGCTGTGATGCCAGTCACGGGCATTCACGCTGACGTCCTGCCCCTGAGTCTGGCCTGCGGTGGTCAGTTTGGTGCCTGAAAGGGTGAGATCCCCGCCCGTGAACGTGCTCGACCCCGCCAGTAAATCCAGAATGCCCGCCGTCAGCGACAGCGCGGTATCTCCCTGTAACAGACCGGAACCGGTGAGACGGTCTGCATTCAGCGTCAGCGTGTTGCCTGCGATCGTGCCCGCATTTGACAGGGCCTGTGCGGTGATCACACTCCCGCCCTGCGCCAGCAGCAGACCACCCGCGTTATTGTTCAGCGTGGCGTAATCAACAGAGAGTGCAGCGCCACTCAATTCTCCGCTGTTGGTCAGTTGGGTACCGGACAGGGACAGTGCGGCATCGCTGGTGATAATGCCGGTGTTTTTCAGTTCCGGTAAGGAAAGGGAAAGCGCTGCCGGGCTGTACACCACACCGCTGTCGCGGTTATCCAGCAGGCGGGAGACCAGCGAGAGCGTCCGTTCGCCGTGGATCAGACCATTGTTGATAACGGTGGGGCTGTTGATCGCAAGCACAGCAGCCGTCAGCGTGCCGCTGTTGCTGAGACTACCACTTTCCGCCTTCAGCGTGGAGGCGGACGATTTTCCACTGTGGTTCAGCGAGTCACGGGCTTTAACAGTGAGGCTGTCTCTGGCAGCCTGCGTCCCGTCAAGCTGCGCATTCTGAACATCCACGCTGACGCTGTTGCCCTGCGTCTGTGCGGTGGAAGTTGTTTTCAGGCTGCTGCCTTTTACCGTCACTGCGCCGCCCGCACTGGTTTCACCGGCAAGGATGGTGGAGGCGTTGTTCAGCGTCAGGTTACCGTCGCTGTGGGCGACCGAACTGGCTGATGCGGTGAGCGTATCAGCCGTGACGGTAAGTTCTTTTGCCCCGGAGAGCGTGCCGCTGTTGCTAATCTGCGCGGCACTGAGCGTCAGCGTGTCGTCGCTGATGAGTCTGCCACTGTTATCCAGTTTACCGGAGGCGGTGACGGTGGTTCTGCCTTTTGCGCCGGTGTCGCCGGACAACGTGGCATTGCGGGCGCTGATATCCAGCGTGGTGTTACTTTTCAGACTACCGGAACTGGTGAGGTCGGTGGTCGTGACCTTCAGGCTGTTGCCATGGACGGTGCCGGTATTGCCAAATGTGCCGGTTTTAATGGTGGTATCCGTCCCGGCGGCCAGCGTCCCGCTGTTATTCAGACTGCCGGTACTGACGGTAAGCCCTTTTCCGGCAACGGTACTGCCTTTCAGCGTGGCATCCCCGGTGGCGGTGAGCGCGATATTGTTACCGGTATTGATTCTGCCGCTGCTGTTCTGGCTCAGCGACTGACCGATGAGGGTGGTGTTCTGCCCGACGGTGACTTCACCGCCGTTCTGCACAATCTGCCCGGATGAGGACAGCGCCAGATTTTTATCCGCCACCAGGCGGGACTGATCCAGCGTCAGTGCGGTTGTCCCGGTAGCGCTGAGACTGCCTCCGGCTTTGTTATCACCGGAAAGCGTGACATCTGTCCCGGTGATGGTGGTGTTACCGCTGGCAAGGCTGTTCTTCAGGACCAGCTTACCGGCGCTGTTCAGCGTGATATCCCCCTGGCGGGCATTGAGGTTACCCAGATTAACGCCAACACCGCTTTCGGTGGAGGCCAGACGGATACGGTTGGCGTACATCCCGCCGAGTGCGGAGGTGTCAATGGCGACCTTCGGAGCAGCGCCATCGCCTTTAATGGCGGTGATACTGCCGTCAGCACCGACGCGGTTCGCCCCGGTGGTCACACTCAGGTCTTTTGCATGAAGCTGCGCGTTGATTTCGGCTGCGCGGGCAATAATGGACACGGCATCACTCTGGCTGCCATCCAGACCGGCCCCGTTAATGGTGATACTGCCTTTTGTCACTTCCAGTGCCTGAAGGCTGCCGTCAGCGTTCATCACCGGTTTACCGGTGGTCAGCGTGGCCTGTGGGGTGTTGATAAAGCCGCAGCCGTCACAGGTGATACCATACGGGTTGGCGACCATCACGTTCGCGGCCCTGCCTGCGACTTCGGTGTAGCCCTTCAGTTCTGAACGTTTGCCACCCGTCACTTCATTAATAATGCCCCTGGCTTCCTGGCCCGCCTTCAGGTTCGGGTTGTTCTGGATAAGCCCTCCAAGCTGCGTCTGGTTCAGTTTGCCCGTGGCGTTATTGAGAATCAGCCCTTCCTTCCCGACGTTGTATTCACCGTATCTGTTGTGCGAAATGCCCGCCCCGTTGGGTGTGGCAATATTCACCACCGGCACCCCGTTACCGGCTTTATCCATCTTCGTGTTACCGGAAGGGGTGACCACGGCACCGATGGCAGGCAGCACGGGCTGTCCGGCAATCAGGGCGCTGATAAGATAACTCAGAACACGGCGGCTGAAGGAAACGGTGTGGTGATTATCCATAACGGTGAGTTCCTGAAGTTAAAAGGCCAGCGCCAGACGGTAATAAATGACGAGGTGGTCCGGTGCGAGCCAGTCCGGGTACTGAAGGGGAATGCCCAGGGTAAACTGCGATGAGTACCATGTTCCTGCTGCTGAAAGACCGATGGCGCTACCCCACAGAGTACCGGAGGAATAGCGGTCATACCGGTCAGAATGCAGCCAGCCACCATCCACAGCGGCAATAGCGTTCACCTGACCAATATACGGGAGGGTAAACAACGACCAGTTGAGTTCATTACGCAGATAACCGCCGTTGTTGCCGGAAAGGTACTGCTCCTTAAACCCGCGAACTGAACTTTCACCGCCAATGCTCAGTTGTTCTGCTCCGTGCAGGCGGTCAGGGGACCACTGGCCGTAGGCACTGCTGAGCCACCACAGGCCATCCGTCACAGGACGCTGAAAACTGGCACTGAGGCTGAACTTGCGAAACTGGCTCTTCGGCTGGTCATCTCTTTTACCGTGGTCACTTTCTGCGTCAAACCATGACATACCACGCGTGAACACAGGGTTCAGCGTGGCAACGCCACCCAGGATTTTCTGCGTGTGGTTCAGCCCGACAGAAAACGAGGTGAGCTTACGA
>NZ_JMTB01000066.1 GCF_000734965.1 Trabulsiella guamensis ATCC 49490 | reverse complement strand
CAGACTGAATCCCGCCGCCACGTTCTGTGCATCGTGCGAAGACGAAAAGTCGCTGCTGCGCCCGCCACTGACAAACCATGAATCCGCCAGACCGAGAAGATTATTAAAGGAAAGGGAACCGCTTAACTGCCCTGTGCCGGTACTTTTCTGGCCGCTGTTATCGAAACTCACCGAACCGGTGACGGGGAATTCCGGCGTGGCGGTGAGATTCACCACTGACCAGCCTTCCTTATCACCCGGTAAAATCTCAATCTGCACCGGCTCGCGGCGGGTACGGTTAATCTGCTCCATGCCCTGCTCGATATCACGCAGGTTCAGAATACCGCCTTCCAGCCCAGGAAAGGCCATCCTGAGCATACGGGGCGGAGCGTCATCCATTCTGATGGACTGAAGACGGCCTTCCATCACGACAAGACGAAGATGACTGCCGGAGATATCCTGCTCCGTCAGAAAAGCCCGGCTGGTGATATAGCCCCGGCTGACGTACCAGTCCGTCACGTCATTTGTAAGCTGCGTCAGTTGAGCCATACTGAGGCACTGGTTCAGCCAGGGAGAAAGGAATTTTTGCTGTGTAGCCGGTTTAATCAGCGTGGCACCATCGAGAGAAACAGAATGGATGGCAAAACAGGGACCCGCAGAACCGGATGCCGGAGGTGAGGATTCTGGTACGCGGGGGAGCGGAATGCTGCGTTCAAGCTCTTCGCGCTGAACCTGTTCACGACGCAACAGGTCGGACTGTTGTTGCTGAATACTGTCGCGATCAGATGGTGAAAGTGGTGCGGCATACCCCTTTGCACATAACATATACAGGAACAGTACTGCAACCCTCAGTAATTTCTCTGTCTCCCTGCCCATTGTGCCACGTTCCCTTGAGTTAACCTGTTATCAGTGATCGATGTTAACGTTGTTAAAATCATCCCGAGTAAGGAGTTATACCGTATCATCTGCTTACATTCCCATATAAAATACACTGTTTTTGTCTGAAAAGTGTGCGTTTTCGGTGGTGTGGGGATTATTCTGATAGTCTGGTGCTGGTAATTATGGGGGATTGAGAGATACAACCCCGGCAATTCGTTCCTCCGGGGCTTTACATAAGAGATAACTCCGTTAAATAGTTTTCTTATTCCGCAGGCGGACATAAATATAAGGTGCAATAAATCTTTCACGGTTTATGTCAAGGTAATCAGACCACCACTGCATCATTTCCATGCGTTCATCAAGGTGTTCTGCTTTATGGATATAAGCTGCGCGGACATTATTGCGTTCGCGGTGGCTCATCTGCCGTTCGATGCAATCTTTTGACCAGAGTCCCGATTCATTCAGGGCACTACAGGCCATTGTTCTGAATCCATGTCCGCAGATCTCGGTTTTAGTGTCATAGCCTATGACGCGCAGCGCCTTGTTGATCGTGTTTTCACTCATGGGCTTATCCAGTGAGTGAGCGCCGGGAAAGACAAATTGTGAATCTCCGGTTAACGACTGGATTTCTTTTAACAGTGCCACGGCTTGTACCGACAGTGGCACCAGATGTTCATCTTTCATTTTTGCACCGCGTTCGGAGAAGCGAACACCTTTGACGAATTTACGTTGTGCAGGGAGCGTCCAGATACGGGCCCTGAGATTAAATTCATCCCAGCGGGCAAGACGTAACTCACTGGAGCGAA
>NZ_JMTB01000065.1 GCF_000734965.1 Trabulsiella guamensis ATCC 49490 | reverse complement strand
TTTGATCAGTTGCGCCAGATGGCGGGTTTCAATTCTGGTAACATCCAGCCCGCCAATCTCCGGGAAGACGTAGCGGTTCAGACAGGTGATGATTTTATCCGCATGGCCTTTTGACCAGAGTTTCAGACAACTGGTATGCCATAAGGTCGCGACATGTTTAAATGTCCTGGATTCATCAATACTGGCAGAAGATGATTTGCGGAGCCGGGAAGGGGGAATACCTGATGCCAGCAGTTTACGGGCAGCATCGCGTGTTTCACGAGCTTCTGCCAGACTAATCTGTGGGTATGCACCGAGGGCCAGACGATTTTCTTTTCCATCAAGACGGTAACGAAAATACCACAGACGAGAACCGCTGGTTGATACCAACAGATACAGACCCTGTGAATCAGTGAGTTTGTAGGCTTTATCAAGGGATTTTGCAGAACGGATTTTGCTGTCATTTAACATTTGGGGTCTCTCCAGTTTGTCGAACTGAACGACCCGCAGTCTGACCCCAATTTTTCCGGATACACAGGGATAAATCAAAATGCTCCGGAAAGACTTTTTATGCTAACTCACTGAATTGTTTAACTACAGGAACCTATGAGGAAGCATAAAAATGAAAAGGTGGTGCCCGGACTCGGAATCGAACCAAGGACACGGGGATTTTCAATCCCCTGCTCTACCGACTGAGCTATCCGGGCAACGGGGCGCATTAAACCGTAATCAGCGCCCTCCGTCAACCCAAATTCAGCAAAAACAGCGCGTTTGCTTAACTTTGCGGCAGTTTGGCCGCAAACCGCGCGTTTCAGGTAAGGGCACCGCTCTGGCGGCATTGGGCAAAGCGTAAAATGTCTTCTGCAAGGCGTTGTGCGGTGTCGACATCCGCCTGGCTGCGGTTCACCAGCATCCGGCTTAAACAGCCTTCCAGAATGAGTTCCATCTGCTTTGCGACCATCGCCGGGTCATCGACTTCAAGCTGAGTCAGTAACTCATGCGTGTAGTCATGCGCGGCGCGTTTTTGCTGATCCGCCAGTTGATGGATAGGGTGTTCCGGATCTGGGTAAAACGTACAGGCGGCGATAAACAAACAGCCCGGATAACGGTGGTTGCTGACACATTCGGTCAGCGCAGCGTAGCGCGCCAGCAGTTTTTGCTCAATGCTCAGCTCTTCATTCAGCAGCAACTGGCGCTGCCAGGTTTCCACCTGCTGGCTGAGGTAGCGCAGCGCGTCATACAGTAGCGCTTCTTTGTCAGGCCAGAAACGCATGAGCGCTTCGGGCGGGTAGTTCACGCGGTCGGCCACCATTTCGAGCGAGGTGTTGGCAATCCCTTGTATCTCAAGTAATTGCAGGGCTTCTCCCAGCACATCTTCACGTTGCACGGCACATTCCTCCCTATATCTCACTCAAAGTGTCGTTTACTGAGGCCGTTTCTGCAAATGCGTGCGAAAGGCCTCCGCATCCATAAATCCGGTGACGCGCTGCTCATTAAGCTCCTTCCCGGCACCATCGAAGAACAAAATGGTAGGAAGCCCCAGCACCTGCAAATGCCGCAGCAGCGCCACGTCCTGTGGTGAGTTTTTAGTGACGTCCGCCTGCAGCAGAACCGTGTTTGCAAGCGTCTGCTGAACGGATTTATCGCTAAAGGTATATTTCTCAAATTCTTTGCAGGCCACACACCAGTCGGCGTAGAGATCCAACATGACGGCTTTGCCGCGCGCCTGAGTCAGCGCCTGGTTGAGATCCTCAACCGTGCTGATGCGCGTAAAGTTCAGGTGCACCTGTTGCTGAGCGGTGGACGTCCCGAACGCCCAGTCCTGCAAGGGGCGGGCGCTAACCAGCGCGGCCGCCAGCATCAGTATTTGCAGAACGCGTACCCACGGCTTGCTGACGCTGAGCGACGTAATAAACGCCCAGCTGAAGAAGGCGACGCCGAGCATAGACCACAGCCGCAATCCCCAGGCCTCGCCAATGACGCGTTCGAGCAGGAAAACCGGCAGGGCGAGGATCACAAAGCCGAACGCGGTTTTAACTTGTTCCATCCACGGCCCGCTTTTCGGCAGCAGCCGGTTGCCAAACACGGTGACCAGAATCAGCGGCAGCCCCATGCCGAGCGCGTATAAATAGAGTGTGCCGCCGCCGAGCCACAGGTTCCCGCTCTGGGCGATATAGAGCAAAATCGCGCTCAGCGGGGCGGTGGTGCATGGTGAGCAGATAAGCCCGGCAATCGCGCCCATCGCAAACACACCACCCAAAGAACCGCCCTGACGGCGATTGCTCATCAGCGTTAAGCGGGTTTGCAGCGATGACGGCAACTGTAGCGTGAACAGGCCAAACATCGACAGCGCCAGCAGGATAAACACCACGGACAACCCGACCAGCACGTAAGGGTGTTGCAGCGCCGCCTGAAACTGAAGTCCCGCCGCGGCGACGATCAGTCCGAGCAGGGTGTAGGTCAACGCCATCCCCTGCACATAAACAAACGCCAGAAGCAACGCGCGGGTGGTGGAAAGGCGTGCTTTGCCGCCGAGCACAATCCCGGAAATCAACGGGTACATCGGCAGTACGCAAGGAGTGAAGGCGATACCAATACCGATAATCAATGCCCACAGGGCGGAGAAGGGAAGTTCCGTCTTCACTACCGGTTGCGATTGCGTGCTGGCGGGAGGCGTAGCGGACATCGGCGCCACTTCGCTCAGCGGCACTTTTTTAGTCTCTGGCGGATAGCAAAAACCGGCATCGGCACAGCCCTGATACGTCACCGTCAGCGTACCGCCCTTCGCAGCCTGTATAATCGTCAGCGGCAGCGTCAGGCGCTCGCGGTAAATTTCGCTTTTGCCGTAGAACTCATCTTCATGCCACTCACCGGCGGGCAGTTGTGGCGGCGCAATACTGGCCTCGGCAGGCTCGATGTTGATCTGTTTGCGATAGAGGTAATAGCCGTCTTTTATCTGCCAGGAGAGCGTCAGGTCGTACTGGTTTTGCTGGAAATCAAAGGCGAACGCCTGATCGGCAGGCACAAACTGAGAACGGCCGGGGGCATCGAACAACCCGGCAAAAGCGGTAGTGCTGCACAGCAGCAGGATCAGCGTAAAGATGCGTTGAGCCATGAGAGGTATTCGTTATCTCCGTGGGTGACGGGTAAAACCAGTAATTCAGGGGTTTGATACGGGTGATGAGATTTCAGGCAATCCACCAGGGCCTGCTGATGCGCCGTGTTAGTCTTCAGCAGCATCTGAACTTCGTATTCCTGTTCAAGTTTTCCTTCCCAGTAATACAGCGATGTGGCACCCGGCAGCAGCGTGACACAGGCGGCCAGCTTTTCAGCCAGCACTTTTGCCGCCAGATCCTGCGCGGTGGCTTCATCGGGGGCAGTGCAGAGAACAACAACGACGGCAGTACGATTGCTTTCATCGGGCATAGACACCTCATCAGAGCGAACGGCCTGAAAAAGAACAGGTGATTACTATACCAGCGCGAGATGCAAACGACTAAGCGGTGACGTGTAAAGCTGAGAAAACGGGACGCCGGAGCGTCCCGTAGGGGTGAGATTACAGCATGACGCTTCCCAGCAGGAAGCCAAAGCACACGGCGAAAGCGACGCCCATGGTGCCAGGGATAAAGAACGGATGGTTAAAGACGAAGCGTCCGATACGGGTGGTTCCGGTGTCGTCCATCTGAACCGCCGCGACCAGTGTTGGGTAGGTCGGCAGAATGAACAGACCCGATACCGCTGCGAAAGACGCCACCGCCGTCAGCGGAGTGACGTTCAGCGCCAGCGCCATCGGCATCAGTGCTTTAGCCGTTGCTGCCTGAGAGTAGAGCAGTGCGGAAGCAAAGAAGAAAATCACCGCCAGCAGCCACGGATGGCCCTGAATCACGGAACCCGCAGTGTCTTTGATCCAGTCAATGTTGTTGGAAACGAAAGTATCGCCCAGCCAGGCAACGCCCAGGATACAAATACAGGCGCTCATACCCGCTTTGAAGGTACTGGAGTTCAGGATACCGTCAGTTTCCACGCCACACAGAATGGTGGTCAGGGTTGCCACGCTCAGCATGATGATAAGGATAGCGTTGGTGGTGTTCATCAGCGGCGTTGCCACCAGTCCGAGGCTCGGGCTGTTGATAATCGCGTAAATGACCACACCGACCACACCCAGCAGGAACAGCAGTACGGAAAGTTTTGCGCGCGGTTTGATGACCAGCTCTTTTTCGCCACGCAGCTCAATCAGCCCTTCTTCCAGGCGCTTCAGATACACCGGGTCGTCAGACAGTTTAGAGTTAAACAGAATGGTGACCAGGAAGGACATCAGCAGTACCGCCAGCAGTGTGGACGGAATGACCACGGACAGTAAATGGATATAGCTAATGCCATGACCTTCCATGACGGAGGACATATACACCACCGCCGCGGAGATCGGCGATGCGGTGATAGCGATTTGCGCCGAGACCACTGCGGTGGAGAGCGGACGGCAAGGTTTAACACCTTGCTCCTTCGCCACTTCAGCGATAACCGGCAGCGTTGCCAGAGAAATATTACCGGTGCCGGCAAAAATCGTCAGGAAATAGGTGACAATCGGCGCCAGAATAGTGATGTATTTTGGGTTTCTGCGTAAAAGTTTTTCAGTCTGATTAACGAGGTAATCAAGACCCCCTGCCACTTGCATTGCCGAAATAGCCGCGATAACGGCCATGATGATGGAAATAACGTCAAACGGGATGTTCCCCGGTTTCACGCCAATGGCCGCCAGGACTAAAACCCCTAGTCCTCCTGCGTAACCTATGCCAATTCCCCCCAGCCGGGCGCCGACAAAGATTGCCGCTAACACGATGATGAGTTCGATGACTAACATAACTGCTTCCTTGATTGTTGAACGTTGGATAATTAAATGTTGTGTTTTAGTATCCAATAAAAGCGAGAAAGGCATGTCATTTCTGACATGCCTCTCTCATTTTACTCTGAACTAAAATTACTGTTCATTTTCGTCTGTATAACGTTTTGCTTTGTATGCCGGATGCATCAGGTTCTGCGGAGAGAAGATGTCATCCAGTTCGGCTTCGGTCAAAAGACCGCGTTCCAGTACCACTTCACGGACGCTCTTACCGGTTTCGGCGCAGATTTTACCGACAATGTCGCCATTGTGGTGGCCGATGAACGGGTTGAGGTAAGTGACGATACCGATAGAGTTGTAAACGAAACCTTCGCACACCTCTTTGTTCGCGGTAATACCGTTAATGCATTTTTCCAGCAGGTTGTAGCAGGCGTTGGTGAGGATATGAATGGATTCAAACATCGCTTCGCCAATCACTGGCTCCATCACGTTCAGCTGCAGCTGACCCGCTTCAGAGGCCATGGTGACGGTCGTGTCGTTACCGATGACTTTAAAGCACACCTGGTTAACCACTTCCGGCACAACCGGGTTCACTTTCGCTGGCATGATAGAGGAGCCTGCCTGCAGTTCCGGCAGGTTGATTTCATTCAGACCAGCACGCGGGCCGGAAGAGAGCAGGCGCAGGTCGTTACAAATCTTGGACAGTTTCACCGCCAGACGTTTCAGCGCACTGTGAACCATAACGTAAGCGCCGCAGTCAGATGTCGCTTCGATCAGGTCTTCAGCCGGAACCACCGCCAGGTTGCTGACTTCAGCCAGCTTCTGCACCGCCAGGTGCTGATAACCTTCCGGGGTGTTCAGACGGGTACCGATCGCCGTTGCGCCGAGGTTAACTTCCAGCAGCAGTTCGGAGGTACGCAGAATGTTTTTGGTCTCTTCGTTCAACAGAACGTTAAAAGCGTGGAATTCCTGACCGAGGGTCATCGGTACCGCATCCTGTAACTGGGTACGACCCATCTTCAGAATGTCCTGGAACTCAACGGCTTTATTCTGGAAACCTTCGCCCAGCTGATTCACCGCGTCGACCAGTTTCAGAATGGACGCGTAAACGGCGATACGGAAGCCGGTCGGGTACGCATCGTTCGTCGACTGGCATTTGTTGACGTGATCGTTCGGATTCAGGTACTGGTATTCACCTTTCTGGTGCCCCATCAGTTCCAGACCGATGTTTGCCAGCACCTCATTGGTATTCATATTGACGGAGGTTCCTGCGCCGCCCTGATAGACGTCAACCGGGAACTGATCCATGCATTTTCCGTTATTCAGAACTTCGTCACATGCGGCAATAATGGCGTTCGCGATGCCTTTAGGAATGGTGTGCAGTTCCTTGTTAGCCAGCGCAGCGGCTTTCTTAACCATCACCATGCCACGTACAAACTCAGGAATGTCGCTGATTTTGCTGTTGCTGATGTAGAAGTTTTCAATCGCTCTCAGAGTGTGGACCCCATAGTATGCGTCCGCTGGAACTTCCCTGGTGCCCAACAAGTCTTCTTCGATACGAATGTTGTTTAACATGTGAACCTTCTTTTTCAAGCTGCCAATGAATTCACCAAACACACAACATTAATGGGAGTTATGTGTGTTTTCTGACCGACGATTATTTCCTTAATCGGTCCGGTGCCCATGATCATATGCTGATGATAGCGAATTGCAGTAATCTGGATCACTTATTGTGGCTTGTTTCGCATAAGAATCATTAATCTGTGAAATGAGTCACCGCTTTGTGATTTTCGGCAAAAATAACGTTGCGATCTGCTTGAAACCCGTCACTTCACCACCACTACAAGTCAATGCGAATCGCAAACTCATACCAGCAGTGGCGACATCGCCCCTGTTTTTAAAGGAGAAGCCAGTGCGCTGGATACCGTTTATTGCCTTCTTTCTCTACGTTTATGTTGAGATATCTATTTTTATCCAGGTGGCCCATACCCTGGGTGTCCTGTTGACACTGGTGCTGGTGATTTTCACATCAGTCATCGGGATGTCGCTGGTGCGTAACCAGGGATTCAAGAATTTTATGTTGATGCAACAGAAAATGGCGGCAGGTGAGAGCCCGGCAGCAGAGATGATCAAAAGCGTGTCGATCATCATCGCTGGCTTGCTGCTGCTGTTGCCTGGCTTTTTCACCGATTTCCTGGGATTGCTGCTGCTGTTGCCGCCGGTGCAGAACCATCTGACCGTGAAACTGATGCCATACCTGCGTTTCTCCGCCATGTCCGCGGGCGGTTTTAGCGGTGGAAGCAGTAGCGGAAATACCTTTGACGGAGAGTATCAGCGTAAGGATGACGAACGCGATCGTCTCGACCATAAAGACGACCGCTGACAGTGACGGCCCGGCACTCAACCGGGCTTTTTTTATGCTTCAGCCATTTTGCGCTTCGGCAATACAAACCACAGCACGATCAGCATGACAATGGCGTAGAGGCTCTTCCAGCCTACCATTACCAGCAACAGCAGACACAGCGCGCCGCCGATGGCTGCCAGCAGTTTGTATTTCCCTGTCAGCAACCGACACCCCGCCACCATACACAGCAAATAGATGATGATAAAAATGCCATTGGCGTAGACGATGAGCGCATCGAGATTAATATTGAGCCAGTAGACGCAGAGCGAACTCAGCGCGCAGCAGGTCAGTACGGCGTTCAGCGCGTTGACGGGCAAATGACGACGGGACAGCCTGGCGAGGCGGCTTTGCGGGGAATACATCGCCTGCGACCAGACCAGACGGGCGAAGCTCTGGATATAAATGTTCAGGCTGGCGAAACAGGCGAGATAGCCGATCACGCAGGCAATCCACAGCGCTTTTACACCGAACAGGTCAACGACAATCCCCGGGAGTGAGGCCGCCGCCGCGCGGTCCGCACTGTAAGCGTCAAAATGCAGCACCACGACCGTGCAGGCCCAGTAAACGGTGCCCGCCAGCAGCAGGCCGATCATCAACGCCCGGGGGAAATCCCGCTCCGGGTTTTTAAATTCCGACGCCAGATGCGCGAAGGCCTCCAGCCCGACAAAACACCAGAACATGACTGACAGGGCGGAAAAAAGCTGAGGGACATTGATCTCGTTGACCGCCGGGAAGGGGATACTGGCGACAGAAAGGTCGCCCGAATACCAGATGGCTGCGATAAGCGCGACGATGAGAACGGCGACGACGGTCTGTAAATTGGCGCTGGAGCTGGCGCCGCGTGAACCCACCCACCAGACAATCGCCAGCGTGCCAAATTCGGCAAACAGCAGTTGCTGATCATGCCAGCCAAACAGCGCCTGACCAAAACCGGTGGCGATATGCAGGGCGGCAGGTAAACCGACAGGAATGACCGAGAGAAACAGCCAGCCGGTGACCCTTTCCAGGCGAGGGCCGAACGCCAGCCCGACGAAGTGCGCCACGCCCGCTGCACTGGGGAAATGACGGCCCAGAATGGCGAATACAATGGCGACGGGAAAAACCAGAACGATGAGTACCGGCCAGGCCCACAGGCTGTTATCCCCGGAAACCAGTGCCGCCAGCGCCGGAACAGCAAAAACGCCGGTTCCCAGCAGCGACGTCGCCAGTAAACCAATCCCTTGCGCAAGGCCAAGCTCCTGCTTTAATCCACCCATGCTTATCGACCACCCCGGTCTTACCAAAACCACAGAAGATAAAGCGTATCACACCCGTTGGCCTTAGGCTTTAAGCGGATATTTCTTTCTTCGACGTCAGGAAATGGGATCCCTGAAAAATTAAGAAAAATTTTTTTCTTATTACCCCTTGAAGGCCCAAAAACTTATCCCCATCTCTCTGGTCACTAGCCGGATAACCGTTTACGGCCCGGCGTCACCCATAACTGATAATGACTTTCTCAAAGGAGAGCTATCAATGAGTATTCGTCCGTTACATGATCGTGTGATCGTCAAACGTAAAGAAGTTGAATCTAAATCCGCTGGCGGCATCGTTCTGACCGGTTCTGCGGCAGGTAAATCAACGCGTGGCGAAATCATCGCTGTCGGTAAGGGCCGCATCCTGGAAAACGGTACGGTGCAGCCACTGGACGTGAAAGTCGGCGACATCGTGATTTTCAATGATGGCTACGGTGTGAAATCTGAGAAGATCGACAATGAAGAAGTGTTGATCATGTCTGAAAGCGACATTCTGGCAATTGTTGAAGCGTAATTACGCACGAGAATTTGAGGAAATAAGAATATGGCAGCTAAAGACGTAAAATTCGGTAACGACGCTCGTGTGAAAATGCTCCGCGGCGTAAACGTACTGGCAGATGCAGTGAAAGTTACCCTCGGCCCGAAAGGCCGTAACGTGGTTCTGGATAAATCTTTCGGTGCACCGACCATCACCAAAGATGGCGTTTCCGTAGCACGTGAAATCGAACTGGAAGACAAGTTCGAAAACATGGGCGCGCAAATGGTGAAAGAAGTTGCCTCTAAAGCGAATGACGCTGCAGGTGACGGTACCACCACCGCTACCGTTCTGGCGCAGGCCATCATCGCAGAAGGCCTGAAAGCCGTTGCTGCAGGCATGAACCCGATGGATCTGAAACGTGGTATCGACAAAGCGGTCGTTGCTGCTGTTGAAGAACTGAAAGCGCTGTCCGTACCGTGCTCTGATTCTAAAGCCATCGCTCAGGTAGGGACTATCTCCGCGAACTCCGACGAAACCGTAGGTAAACTGATCGCAGAAGCGATGGACAAAGTCGGTAAAGAAGGTGTTATCACCGTTGAAGACGGTACCGGTCTGGAAGACGAACTGGACGTGGTTGAAGGTATGCAGTTTGACCGCGGTTACCTCTCTCCTTACTTCATCAACAAGCCGGAAACTGGCGCTGTAGAACTGGAAAGCCCGTTCATCCTGCTGGCTGATAAAAAAATCTCCAACATCCGCGAAATGCTGCCGGTACTGGAAGCAGTTGCGAAAGCAGGCAAGCCGCTGGTTATCATCGCTGAAGATGTTGAAGGCGAAGCGCTGGCAACGCTGGTGGTTAACACCATGCGTGGTATCGTGAAAGTGGCTGCAGTGAAAGCACCGGGCTTCGGCGACCGTCGTAAAGCGATGCTGCAGGATATCGCTACCCTGACTGGCGGTACCGTGATCTCTGAAGAGATCGGTATGGAGCTGGAAAAAGCGACTCTGGAAGACCTCGGTCAGGCAAAACGCGTTGTGATCAACAAAGACACCACCACCATCATTGATGGCGTGGGCGACGAAGCTGCTATTCAGGGCCGCGTTGGTCAGATCCGCAAACAGATCGAAGAAGCGACTTCAGATTACGACCGTGAAAAACTGCAGGAGCGCGTAGCGAAACTGGCAGGCGGCGTTGCTGTCATCAAAGTTGGTGCGGCGACTGAAGTGGAAATGAAAGAGAAGAAAGCACGCGTTGACGACGCCCTGCACGCAACCCGTGCCGCGGTAGAAGAAGGCGTGGTAGCCGGTGGTGGCGTGGCGCTGGTTCGCGTTGCGGCGAAACTGGCTGGTCTGACTGCTCAGAACGAAGATCAGAACGTCGGTATCAAAGTTGCGCTGCGCGCAATGGAAGCACCGCTGCGTCAGATCGTGTCCAACGCCGGTGAAGAGCCGTCTGTTGTGGCGAATGCGGTGAAAGCGGGTGAAGGTAACTACGGTTACAACGCGGCGACTGAAGAATACGGCAACATGCTCGACTTCGGTATCCTGGATCCAACCAAAGTAACCCGTTCTGCGCTGCAGTACGCGGCCTCTGTTGCCGGTCTGATGATCACCACCGAGTGCATGGTGACCGACCTGCCGAAAGGTGATGCGCCTGACTTAGGTGCTGCTGGTGGTATGGGCGGCATGGGTGGGATGGGCGGCATGATGTAATCTGCCCCTCGCACCCGGTATCCTTCAGGGTGCAGATGCGTTGGGTGCTTACTCTGTCACACCGATTGAAAAACCCCCGGTCAGAAATGGCTGGGGGTTTTTCTTTTGGTCATCTTTTTAGTATAACGTTCAACACGGACAAGTTGTGTCCAGCTCATTGATAACGAGGAATAACATGCGCGTAAAAGTCTGTGCAGGGATCGTCGGTGCCGCGTTGCTGCTGGCAGGTTGCAGTTCCAGTAGCGAACTGACCGCAGGCGGGCAGAATGTTCGCTTTGTTGAAGATAAACCGGCAGCGGATTGTCAGCTGTTAGGCACGGCGACCGGTAAGCAGAGCAACTGGCTTTCTGGTCAGCATGGCGAAGAGGGCGGCTCCATGCGTGGTGCGGCTAACGCGCTGCGTAACCAGGCAGCGGCAATGGGTGGCAACGTGATTTATGGCGTCAGCAGCCCGACACAAGGCATGCTTTCAAGCTTTGTGCCGACCGACAGCGAAATGATTGGTCAGGTTTATAAGTGCCCGAACTGATTTTCAGGTCATGACGCGATTGCGCCCTCGCGCGTTTGAGGGCGCATTGGCAGTTGTTCGCCGTTAGTTTTGCGGAATGCTGGCCCGCAGGTGGTGTAACGCGCGTAAACACTGCTCCAGGCTCAATGCCTGTTGTTGTGTGTGAGGGATAGCGCGAATAAAGACCTGACCGGTGCGGCCTTTCAGTTTACCCAGCCGTGGGCTGAAATCCATCAACCGGCGTGATATCGCTTTAGCCTCTTCGGAATCAGAATGGCTGCGGGTTTTAATGACCGCACCGCAGGTGATATCCTTACCTTCGTTATCAGAAAACCGGTATATCAACGCCAGATAATGACTGAACAGCGTGTGTTTCCAGTGGGGCTGATCATAGCTGTCATATTCCAGTTCGCCCGTGTCGCGGCAATCTACGTCATATAACGGCAGGAAGTCGAGCAGCGAGGAAAGGCGTATCGCCAGTTCATGCATTCCTGCATTATTAATCGCCTGAACGATGGCAATGACCAGTAATTCAATTTGCGTTTCTTCGACACGCAATTGCGTTTGCATGTTGTCATTCATCGTTAACGTGAATAATAAATGGCTTTCGTTATTCTCCGTCAGCGTGACGGATTCCACCTGCCGTGAAATATTCGCCTGCGCAAGCTCTGTTTCTGTTAGTTCAGGAATATGGGCGTGCATCTTCTTCACGGTACTGCGCTTTGCTCTGCTCAGCTGTTCCTGCGGCAGCCCGGTGAGACTGGAGTGCTGAAAGAGATGGTGTTCGAGGGCGATCAGTACGTCTCTCAGAACCAGCGGTGGAAAGAAAAAAAGCGCTTCTTTATTTCTTTGATATTTAACTTTGAGCGCAAGAGCCAGAAAGTTATTATCGTGACGAATAACACCAGTGTTAATTCCTTTTATCATGAGCAGCATGGTTACTCCCTGATCATTATTTAAATAAATAATGAAGGCGTTGTATATAGATTGGATTAATGAAATGTAATTGTATTACAGAGACGGTAAAATAGCATATTGAGACAGGATGCAAAATAAATTCATGGAAGAATTTTCCATGAATTTATTTGCAAAAGGATGGCAGGGTTTATTGCTGGCGAAGCTGAAGATCGAGCGGCGTTTTGCTCGGCTCACCGCCAATTTCTCGGGCCAGTCTTGGTACCATGTAGCCTGAAACCAGCGTCAGCAGTTCGCGGACGATGCGGCGGGCGTCGTCATCGCTCACCAGGAAATGGGCAGCACCCTGCACTTTATCGAGTACATGCAGGTAATAGGGCATCACCCCGGCGTCGAACAACGCATTGCTGAGATCAGCCAGCGTTCTGGCATTGTCATTCACGCCACGCAGCAACACGCTCTGGTTCAGCAGCGTCACCCTGGCTTCACGCAGTCGCGCCATCGCTGCACGGAACGTATCGTCAATTTCATTGGCGTGGTTGATGTGATTGACCAGCAATACCTGCAGCGAGGAGCGCGCAAAACGGGCGGTGAGCGTGTCGGTAATGCGCGCAGGAATCACCACCGGCAGGCGCGAGTGAATACGCAAACGCTTCACATGCGGGATCGCCTCTAACTGCGTCAACAGCCAGTCCATTTCATGATCTTTCGCCATCAGCGGATCACCGCCGGAGAAAATGATCTCATCCAACTCCGGGTGCGCTTCAATATACGCCATTGCGGTCTGCCAGTTGCGCTTATTGCCCTGATTGTCGGCATAGGGGAAGTGACGGCGGAAACAATAACGGCAATTTACCGCACAACCGCCTTTTACCAGCAACAGTGCCCGGTTCTGGTATTTGTGTAGCAATCCAGGGACCACGCTGTGCTGTTCTTCCAGCGGATCGGTGGAGAAACCAGGGGCGGCGATAAACTCTGCTTGCGAAGTAAGTACCTGACGCAAAAGCGGATCGTTAGGGTTTCCCTTCTCCATACGGGCGATGAATGCACGCGGCACGCGCAGCGGGAATAGCTGTTTTGCCTCCCGTCCCGCCAACAACTGTTCATCAGCGTCTACATTTAAAAGACGCAGAAGTTCATCCGGATTGGTTACAACATCGGCAAGTTGCGATAACCAATCTTCTCTGGAAAGGGTGTTTAGGGTTACAATGTCTGCCATTTTTTGGCTAAGCTACCAAGTTTTCAAATTCAGAGGGCCTTATGGCGACTTACTATAGCAACGATTTTCGTGCCGGTCTTAAAATCATGATGGACGGCGAACCTTATGCGGTCGAATCCAGTGAATTCGTGAAACCCGGTAAAGGCCAGGCATTTGCGCGCGTTAAACTGCGCCGCCTGCTGACCGGTACCCGCGTAGAGAAAACCTTCAAGTCTACTGATTCTGCCGAAGGCGCAGACGTTGTCGATATGAACCTGACCTTCCTGTACAACGACGGCGAATTTTATCATTTCATGAACAACGAGACGTTCGAGCAGCTGGCTGCAGACGCGAAAGCCGTTGGTGATAACGCGAAATGGCTGCTGGACCAGGCTGAGTGCATCGTGACCCTTTGGAACGGCCAGCCTATCTCCGTGACCCCGCCGAACTTCGTCGAGCTGGAAATCGTTGACACCGATCCAGGCCTGAAAGGCGATACCGCAGGTACCGGCGGCAAACCCGCGACCCTGAGCACCGGTGCTGTGGTGAAAGTGCCGCTGTTCGTTCAGATTGGCGAAGTCATCAAAGTGGATACCCGCTCTGGCGAATACGTATCCCGCGTGAAGTAATTCTTTTGCTCCATTCTCAGGCGTAGCCCGTGTTGCGCCTGAATCTCTCATTCTCCTAAAATCTACGCCTTTTTCTTTCTTTTCCGGGATTTTGTCTATGCTTATAAGGCACAAATAACATGGGCTATAAAAGGAAGATATTATGGTTAAGAAAACAATTGCAGCAATCTTCTCTGTTTTAGTGCTTTCTTCACTCTTGACTGCATGTAACACAACGCGCGGCGTCGGACAGGATATTTCTGAAGGCGGGAGCGCGATCTCTGGTGCGGCGACGAAGGCGCAGCAGTAATAACGGCAGCAAGCGGTGCGGCGGTTCTGCCGTGCCGTTATCCTCTTCTTTCGGCAGCGGAGAGAAACGGTGAAAATCGGTTTTCGACCTTCAGTTTGAGCCGAATATTACGTTTATAGGTATAAACCGTTTTCCCGTTGATGTTCAGCATCCGGGCGATGGTGCCGTGACTCGTGCCTTCCATCCACAACGACAGCACTTTTTCTTCCTGACGCGTCAGCAACGGGGCAACGGTGCGCGCATGGTTAATACCTGGGCTTGAGCGTAATGCACCATCCACGATGTTCATCATGTCGGTCAGGGCGATTTTCTTGTCGAGGATAGCCCAGGACGCGTCGTGCAGATCCGTCGAAGTGAAATCATCGTACTGCAACAGCACCAGCCGCGAGCGGGGAGAGGAGCTGCGGATAAGCGAAGAGATCAGGGGGATCTGATGACGCTCTGCCGCAAAACCGCTGAGATCGGCAATAATTAAATGGGGCTGCCAGCCTTCAATATGTTCTTTTGCCAGCAATAAACTGCTCAGGCTGGTGATGGATAGCGGGGCCGCAAAAGCATTGACCTGCATCAGCCAGGATTCCAGCCCCTGACGGCTGAAGTGGCATCGATCAAGTAATAGAATCTTGTACATTCTGGCTTCGTAATGGGATGAATGGGGCTGACTGACGAAGTTTCCATCATAAAGAAGTCGGTGCGGAATAAAGGCAGAATCTAAGCCGCTAAACAGGCCCATTTCCGGGTATAACGCTGAAATTCTGTGACTTAAGTCAAACGTCTTGAATCTCTGCGTTCGCGAGGTAAAATACCCACTTCAACCACCTTACGGGACGACCCGTAAGCGTATCTCACAACGGGGACGGCCCCACACTGGAGCCACTATGTCCTGGTTAATTCTTGTTGTTGCAGGTCTTCTTGAAGTCGTCTGGGCCGTTGGCCTGAAATATACCCATGGTTTTAGTCGGTTGGTACCGAGCGTCATTACGGCTGTGGCGATGATTGCCAGCGTCGCGCTGCTCTCCTGGGCAATGAAGACGCTGCCAGTCGGTACAGCCTATGCAGTCTGGACGGGCATTGGCGCGGTTGGCGCTGCTATCACCGGCATCATCCTGCTCGGCGAATCCGCAAGCGTGGCGCGTATCGCCAGTCTGGTGCTGATCGTCGCTGGCATTATCGGGCTGAAGCTCAGCACGCACTAAGGCGTCTGTCTTACCCAAATAAGCTTACTTACATCGAAACCCTGCCGGGTTGCGACGTCCAGCATCTGCTGTTTCATCTCCGCTGAAATGGTGGGTGTGCGGGCGAGGATCCACAGATAGTCGCGATCCGGTCCACAGACCAGTGCATGCTGGTAGGTGTTATCCAGCGCAATAATGTTGTAGCCGCCATAGAAAGGGCCAAAGAAGGATACCTTCAGCGCAGCTCTTTCCGGCGACCCGGTGAAGTACGCTACGCCATCCGTCTTTTGCCACATGCCGCGGTCCGGGTTATATCCCCTGTTAATCACGTTCAGCCCACCGTCATCGCGCAGGCTGTAAGTGGCGGTGACCTTTTGCAGGCCGCTTTCAAAACGGTGATCGAGTCGGGCGATTTCATACCAGGTACCCAGATAGCGCTGGGCGTTGAAAGGGGCGACGACAGTGACGCCTGGCGGCGGAGTCGGGTTACTACAGGCAACAACCAAAAACGCAACGGCAACGGACATGATGGCAGGGAGCGCACGCATGATATTTTCCTTGCGAGGTTTTTAGTTAAGTGTAGAACGCAGCGAGGGAAAAAAGAGGTACTGACAGAAGAAAATTGCCCTCTTACAGCAACGTAAGAGGGCAGGGAGATTACAGGAAGATCACGCCGACCAGCGTTACTACCGTCAGGATAGCCGCCAGACCGTAGAAGACCCACTTGCCACTCGGCACATGGATTTTCAGATCGTGCATCGCGTGATGGATACGGTGTAAGCCGCACCACAGCGGCAGCACGATCATCACGAACAGGAACACACGGCCGATAAAGCTCTGGGCAAATGCCAGTACGCGCTCATAGCCCAGCGCATCGCCCGGGAAGAGTCCCAGCGGAAGGAGGATCCCCACCAGCAGCACCATCACCGGCGCAACAATGGCGCTCCACATGCCGCCTGCACCGAACAGGCCCCAGAATACGGGCTCGTCAGAGCGTTTTGGATTTGGATTGATCACGTTAGCCTCCTTACCAGTACAGGGCGACAAGTAGCACAACAACGGTGACCACCGCCGTTACCACCCAAAGCCCTTTAATGATTGGCTCTGGCCCCATCTTTTCATCTTTTACGATAATATTTGCCGCTTTTGGCGCCAGTTCGAACCAGGTTTTGGTGTGCAGCAATGCGCCAGCCAGCGCGATGAGGTTGAGGATCACCACCACCGGATTTTGCAGAAAGCCCACGAAACCTGCCCAGGATTCAGGACCGTTTTTCAGTGCGAACAGGCCATAAATCAGGACAATACTGAACCAGACTGCCGGTACTGCCGTCCCTTCACGCAGCATATAGAAGCGATAAAACGGCAGATTTTTCCACCAGGTGGACGGCATTGGCCGTACATAGGCTTTGCGTT
This sequence comes from Trabulsiella guamensis ATCC 49490, assembly GCF_000734965.1. Lineage (GTDB taxonomy): Bacteria > Pseudomonadota > Gammaproteobacteria > Enterobacterales > Enterobacteriaceae > Trabulsiella > Trabulsiella guamensis. Next base: position 99,576 of record NZ_JMTB01000065.1, on the reverse strand, counting down.
TAGTCGTCATAATGCACTCCTTAGCGTGGTTTCAGGGTGGCGATAAGAAAGTCTTTCGAGCTTTCCACTTTACCCTGCTGAATGGCGGCAGCCGGATCGACGTGCTTCGGACACACTTCAGAGCAGAAGCCGACGAAAGTACAGCTCCATACACCGTTCTGGCTGTTCAGTTGCGCCATACGCTCCTTCTTACCGTGGTCGCGATTGTCTTCGTTGTAGCGATGCGCCAGGGTGATCGCTGCCGGGCCGATGAATTCAGGATTCAGGCCAAACTGCGGGCAGGCGGCATAGCACAGACCACAGTTGATGCAGCCGGAGAACTGGTGATACTTCGCCATCTGCGCCGGAGTCTGCGTGTTAGGACCTTGATCCGGCGTACGCGGGTTGCCGATGATGTACGGCTTAATCGCTTCCAGACTTTCGATAAAGTGCGTCATATCGACCACCAGATCGCGTTCAATCGGGAAGTTCCCCAGCGCTTCGACCTTCAGCCCTTTCGGGTAGTCACGCAGAAAGGTTTTACAGGCCAGCTTCGGCACTTTGTTGACCATCATGCCGCAGGAACCACAAATCGCCATACGACAGGACCAGCGGTAGCTCAGATCCGGTGCCAGGTTATCTTTGATGTAGCCCAGCGCGTCCAGCAGCGAGGTCTGCTCATCGTAAGGCACTTCATAGAAAGCGCTGTGCGGTGCGGAGTCCACTTCCGGGTTATAACGCACCACCTCAACTTTCAGGTTTTTCATCTCAGCCATTCGCCGTCTCCTTCTTCTCGGCTTCTTCCGCTTCTGCACCGTATACGCGTTTCGCTGGTGGCAGAGTGGTGATTTTCACGTCGCTGTAATCCAGGCGGGTCGTCCCGTCGGCATCGCGGAAAGCGAGGGTATGCTTGAGGAAGTTGACGTCATCACGCTCGGTGCAGCCTTCGTCGAGACGCTGATGCGCGCCGCGCGACTCTTTACGCGCCAGCGCAGAGTGCGCCATACACTCGGCAACATTCAGGCCGTGGCCCAGCTCGATGGTGTACAGCAGATCGGTGTTGAAGACGCTGGACGTATCGGTGATACGAACGCGCTTGAAGCGCTCCTGCAGTTCCGCCAGCTTGTCGATGGTTTTCTGCATCAGTTCCGGCGTACGGTAGATACCGCAGCCTTCTTCCATGGAGATGCCCATTTCGTCGCGGATCTTCGACCAGTTTTCGTTGCCTTCCTGGTTGACCAGCGCTTTCAGACGGTTTTCCACATCAGCGACCTGCGCATCAAGCGCCGCGCTGTTCGCCGGACCTGCGGTCGATGCACGCTCCATTGCCTGTTCACCGGCCAGACGGCCAAAGACCACCAGCTCAGCCAGCGAGTTGGAGCCCAGACGGTTGGCGCCATGCAGACCTACGGACGAACATTCACCGACGGCGAACAGCCCTTTAATACGGCTTTCGCAATTCTGGTTGGTTTCGATACCGCCCATGGTGTAGTGCGCAGTCGGGCGCACCGGAATCGGCTCTTTAACCGGATCCACACCCACATAAGCTTTCGCCAGTTCACAGATGAACGGCAGACGCTCAAGCAGTTTCTTCTCACCCAGGTGGCGAAGGTCGAGGTGCACAACATCACCGCGTGGCGTCGGAATGGTATTGCCTTTACGCCACTCGTGCCAGAACGCCTGAGACACTTTGTCGCGCGGGCCGAGTTCCATGTATTTGTTCTTTGGCTCGCCCAGCGGGGTTTCCGGACCCATGCCGTAATCCTGCAGATAACGGTAGCCATTTCTGTTCACCAGGATACCGCCTTCACCACGACAGCCTTCCGTCATCAGGATCCCTGAACCCGGCAGGCCGGTCGGGTGATACTGAACGAATTCCATGTCGCGAAGCGGTACACCGTGGCTGAGCGCCATGCCCATGCCATCGCCGGTAACGATGCCGCCGTTGGTGTTGAAACGGTAAACACGACCCGCACCACCGGTGGCGAGTACGACAGCGTTAGCGCGAATCTGCACCAGTTCGCCTTCCATCATGTTCATCGCGACCAGGCCGCGGGCCTGACCGTCATCAACCAGAATGTCGAGGACGAAGTGCTCATCGAAACGTTGGATCTGCGGGAACTGGAGAGAGGTCTGGAACAGGGTGTGTAGCATGTGGAAGCCGGTTTTATCGGCGGCGAACCACGTACGTTCAATTTTCATCCCGCCAAAGCGACGCACGTTGACAGAACCGTCAGGACGACGACTCCACGGACAACCCCATTGTTCAAGCTGGGTCATCTCGGTCGGACAATGATGGACAAAGTAATCTACGACATCCTGCTCACAAAGCCAGTCGCCACCAGCAACCGTATCGTGAAAATGATACTCAAAGCTATCGTGATCCTGCGCAACCGCTGCAGAACCGCCTTCAGCGGCTACCGTATGACTGCGCATGGGATAGACTTTTGAAATCAGAGCGATTTTAGCGTTAGGATTCGCCTGAGCTGCTGCAATAGCAGTCCGTAATCCCGCTCCGCCAGCGCCTATTACGGCAAGATCGGCTTGAAAGGTTTGCACGACATTCCTCCAGTTTATTGTTTTTTCGCAATGCGCTTAACCAAAGGTAGTTCATCGGTAACAGGCCGCCATTGCGAAAGCGTATCCACGACTCCTTTATGGAACGGCAGTATAACCGCATGGCGTGAGGGGAAATTTGATGTGTTCGATTTTTTTGTGGATCCATGCGGGTATTTATCACACCTTTTGATGAGTTTCGTGCAGAAATTAGTTGGACTCATGGATTAGCCACGCTTCGTCGGACAAAATTTGTCTCCCCGGGCGGTTGCGAGTAGACTTCGTGCCCTTAACACCAATCGGAGAAAAACTCATGAGCGAGACGGCAACCTGGCAGCCGAGCGCATCCATCCCTAACCTGTTAAAACGCGCAGCGATTATGGCGGAAATTCGACGCTTCTTTGCTGATCGTGGTGTGCTGGAGGTGGAAACGCCCTGTATGAGCCAGGCGACGGTCACAGACATCAACCTGTTCCCGTTTGAGACCCGTTTCGTCGGCCCCGGGCATTCGCAGGGGATGAACCTGTATCTGATGACCAGCCCGGAATATCACATGAAGCGTCTGCTTGCCGCTGGTTGCGGGCCGATATTCCAGCTCTGCCGGAGTTTCCGCAATGAAGAGATGGGGCGCCACCACAATCCGGAATTCACCATGCTGGAGTGGTATCGACCGCATTTTGACATGTATCGCCTGATCAATGAAATTGACGATCTGCTGCAGCAGGTGCTCGAATGCTCCCCGGCGGAAAGTCTTTCTTATCAGCAGGCGTTCCAGCGCTATCTGGAGATCGATCCGCTCTCGGCGGATAAAACGCAGCTGCGCGAAGCGGCGGCAAAACTCGATCTGAGCAATATCGCCGATACCGAAGAAGACAGGGATACATTACTGCAACTGTTGTTTATGACAGGTGTTGAACCGCATATTGGTCAGGATCGCCCGACGGTGATCTATCACTTCCCGGCAAGCCAGGCGTCTCTGGCGCAGATCAGTACCGAAGACCATCGTGTGGCCGAGCGTTTCGAGGTTTATTTCAAGGGAATGGAACTGGCGAACGGCTTCCATGAACTGACTGATGCGCGCGAACAGCGTCAGCGTTTTGAACAGGATAACCGCAAGCGTGCCGCGCGCGGTTTGCCGCAGCAACCTATCGACCAGAACCTGCTGGACGCACTGAGTGCCGGTATGCCGGACAGCTCCGGCGTGGCGTTGGGCGTGGATCGTCTGGTCATGCTGGCGCTGGGCGCGGATACCATCGGCGATGTGATCGCCTTTACGGTGGATCGCGCGTAATACTCATCGGAGGATCGGGTTAATTTCCGATTCTCCGATCATTGGTGTCCTTATTTATTGATACCCGAGGAATATCACAATATATAAGTATGGCTCATTTATGCTAGGTTAATTTTACTTCTAAAAAATAGCCGTCATGAATGAATCACTAGTTTTTTGTAAGATCGACGAATATGGTTTTCCACATTGGGATGGTTTTGATTTCCTGAGATGGTATACGCTTCCAACAAACTGGACATTAAGTACGGGTAGTGCGCACCTGTGGTTATATAAAACAGCCTGGCTGGTGTATCATAGAATAATATTGCAGCAATCCGCCAGGGAAGCCTATATTCCAGTATTATTGTTGGCTGGGGTTGCGGTTGCTGAAGTCGGAGGAACTCCAGAACGATTCAAATCCGTTGGAGTGCTTCAATTCAGGCAGCTTCTTGAAGCCATTATGCAAAGAGAAGATAACCAAAGATCTAACGCAACCTCTGTAGGTTCTATTGCAATACAAATTGGTGTTGCGGCAAGGACACTGCATATTCGGCCAGATACATTATCATCATTCGAACAATTTCAGCTTTCTCAATGCCTGCTGGATAATCGCTTCAATATTAACGTAGTAGCTTTTCATTTACGCGACCTCATCCTCTATGACTATCCGGGTATCGATACAAGCCAACTTACAGATGAACAAATCATCGTCACAGGTTCAAGATACAACCGAGGAATTGAAAGAAACAAACAAGATATCATAGACTCAATCTCGGCCCAAAAGGGCACGCCGCAACGTGCGTATAGCGAGTATGGTCGTCGAATTATTGAGAAGAAAGCTACGATCATGAAAATTATGCGAGGTGAATGAATGACATGGAAGTCTTTTGTTCTCAATATTGTCTGGGGACTGGTCAGTTTTGCTTTTATCGCGATGTTTTCCACTCAGGATAAAGAGTGGTTCATTGGTGAAGAGGGCATAAATAACATTTGCGACCTGATGACATACATTGAAAATGATGACATCCGCGATGTGGGTATAATCATCACGCTGCCTTTTTTTATTCCCTACATCTATGCCATTGTGCGGAGAAAACAACGTAATCTATGGCAGTATTTTATTGTCGCTGCTCTCCTGTCGTACTGGCTTTGGCGTTTTATTTTCCGCTACCAGCTCTGTGTTTAAAACAAAAAAGCTGGACTGCATTACGCCTGTCCAGCTTCCAGTTCTGTTTGGATAGCCTCTTACAAACTCCCCGGCGTTCTCGAACGTCTTCCTGCTGACGCAATGGTTTTCCCTGGCGTGTTACCGCCCATCGTTTCGACGCGCATCTGGAATGGTGGGAATGGCATTTCGATGCCGTGCTCGCGGAAGCCCGCCAGAATTAACTGGTGGATCTCATGGCGCAGCGGCATACGGTGACCCATCTCGGCGGCGTAAATACGCAGCTCGAAAATCTGGATGCCTTGCTGTAAATCCACCAGGAACACTTCCGGTGCCGGGTTGTCGATCACCAGCGAGCAGCGCTCAGCAGCGGTATAGAGTATTTGCGTTACCTCTTCGCTGTTGGCATCCGATGGCGCAGGGACCGTCAGCACCACACGCGTCACCGAATCGGACAGCGACCAGTTAATAAACTGCTCGGTGATAAAGGCTTTGTTCGGCACGATGATCTCTTTGCGATCCCAGTCGCTGATCGTCGTCGCACGGGTGTTGATCTTCGTAATGCTGCCGGTTAAATCGCGGATCGTGACGGTATCGCCGATACGGATCGGTTTTTCAAACAGGATGATCAGGCCGGAGATAAAGTTGGCGAAAATCTCCTGCAAACCAAAACCGAGACCGACACCCAGCGCGGCTACCAGCCACTGCAGTTTTGACCACTCGATACCAATCATTGAGAAGCCAACCAGCCCCCCGACCAGCAGCAACAAATATTTGGTGATGGTGGTAATGGCGTAGCCCGTGCCCGGCGTCAGATCCAGATGCTGGAGGATCGCCAGTTCCAGCAGGGCAGGGAGGTTACGCACCAGTTGCGTCGTAATAATCAACACCAGAATCGCGATCAGCACAGCGCCGAGGGTAATTGGCTCAAGGCTTTCCACTCCCTGTACTGTCGAGGTCACATCCCATAGCGAAATGTTTTCCAGGAAGCCAAAAGCGGAATGGATTTCAGACCACAGGACAATGACCGACACCAGCGCAATCAGCATCAGAATCGACCGCACCAGTCGTAATGATTGCACGCTGATGGCGTCGAGATCGACCTCGCTCACCTCCACTTCGGCGGAACCCTCAAGGCTTGAGGCGTGGTGATCATCCTCGCCACGGGCACGCTGCGCCAGCATCTCTGCCCGCCGATGTTTGGCGCGATCGAAGGCCAGCCGGCGCCGCTGGATCAGCATCCAGCGGCGGATGACGTGGTAGATCACCAGCAACAGGAACCAGATGGCGACAGAGGTTTCCAGACGCGCCAGTAACGCCTGAGATGTTGCCAGATACCCCACGCCCGCTGCCAGTATCGCAACCAGCGGAGCGCCCGACAGCAGGTTCCAGAGCAGGCGGTTGACCATGTTGTCCCCTTCGCCCTCTTTGTCGAGGTAGAGGGGAATGCCTGCTCGCTTGAGGCTCAACGTGACCACCGCCAGCGCACCACAAATCAGGATAAAACAGAGCCTGCCGAGCGAGGCGGAGAATTCACGATCGTTGAGGTTATCGAACATGATCAGCGCCATGATGAGTGGCACAATCAGCCCAATGCTCATCAGGTAGTAGCGCATTGCCCGCGCCACGCGTTCGCGCGGCCAGCTAAAGTGGGTGATGAACAAACCATTGGGGCGGGCAAAGGTGGCGCAAATCATCACCACCCACAGCAGCGGCACGGTGGCGGTCACGCCATCGCCAATCGCTACCGCCAGCGGATAAGGCCAGGCTTCCTGTAACCCATAACCCAGCGTCATCCACAGGACAGGAAGCGGCGAAGCCACCAGAATCGACCAGAACACGGTGCGCAAGGTCAGCCAGAAATGGTCCTGTGTCACTTTGCCGACCCGAGCGCTGGAACGCTCCAGAAAACGGGTGAAATGCTTGCGCGAGCTGATGCTGAATCCGACCAGGATCAGCGCCCCAAACAGCGGGAAGAGCGTCTCTTTGCTGGTGAGCATCATCACCGTAGCTTTGCCTAACTGGCTGAATGTATTGAGCGAGATCAGTCGACGCAGATCCTGCACGATTTCAATTGGCCAGCTGAAGGTGATGGGGCTAACGTCCGACGTCCAGAACAGGTAGCGGTGCGTGGCTTCATTCACTTCTTTCAGCGCATCTTCAAGCTGACCGTTGGAAACTTTCAGCTTGGTCAGTTCGAGGATCAGCGTATCGCCGCCCTGCAACAGAGAGTTCAGCAGTTCGCGCTGAGTGCGCAGTTGCGCATCCAGAATGCGGCTTTGCTCGCTGGTCAGCGCCTGGCCATCGGCCTGACGAATTTGCTGAAGTTGCGGTTGCTTGTTGAGCTGCTCTTCATACCGCAGACGCTGCACGCGTAACTGCGCCATTTCGGTGTCCAGTTGCTGCGGTTTGGGCATCTCCGGCAGACGCGCCACCTGAGCACGCAGCGCCTCTCCCAGAAGATTCGAGGAACCGAGCCATTGCGACTGCTCGCGCAGCGTATTCAGCGCCTGGCGAACCTGTAGCGTCTGATTGGTGGCCTGTCGCTGCTGCGAGGCGACCAGATCCATCCGCTGTGCCTGTTGGTTCAGCGCCTGCGACAGCTCGCGGTTGGTTTTGAACTGTTCAACGATCCCCGCGGGCAGATTGGCGCTGTTTTCCGCCAGCAGTTCGCTGCTTTCGAGGGCGCGCTCCGCTTCACGTTGACGCTGACTGTTAAGCTGATTACGCAGCGCCTGCAGGTAAGCATCCAGCTGTTCGCTTTGCTTTTGCGCCAGTTCGGAGCGCAGTCGCGACAACTCCTGCCGGTTATTGGCGGATAACTGCGCCAGCTCCAGTTCATCGACCAGCGCTTTCAGACGGGCGGATTCCGCCTGTTGATTGAGATTTTGCGCCTGCGCCAGCGAGGTGTTACCCGCAGGGGCGTTAACGCGTCGCTCCACTTCATTCAACTGGCGGCGGGCATCGGTTTGTTGCTGTGGCAACTGACTGAGGGAATCAGCGATTTCACGGGCGCGATCCTGCTCCTGCTGCGCCAGACGGCTTTTTTCCAGCAACTGGCTGCTGACCTGCAGGATCTCCTGATTCAGCGCATCACTCGTCAACCCGACAGGCACCTGGCGGGGTTCTGTGCTCTGATTATTCAGTTGGGTGCGCAGTGTCTGCGAGAGTCGGGGGAAGTTATCGATAACTTGCTGATATTGCTTCGCGCGCTCGAGAGAGCCTTTTCGCTCCTCAAGCGCGTTCAGCGCAGCCTGGAGCGCCTCGACGGTCTCCGGCTGAGCGGGCTTCGCCGCTTTTGCCTGCTCCAGTTCCTGAGCGATTTGTCTGGCGTCGGGGGCCGTCGCTGCGTACGCCCCCAGGCTGAGGCTCCAGGCCAACAGGAAAGTGATAATCAGGCGCACGGGATACCTTTTGTCAGGAATTAACCTTCGTCATTCTTCTCATCAACCAGCGGGCTGGCGTCATGTTCAGCTTTAATTTCGTCGGCAGACAGCGGTGCAGGTTCTGCATCCGGCGTGACCATCGTTTCGGTGGAGTACGCCAGCGGTTGACCCAGTTTGGTGACCGACAGGCTTTGTAGTTGCTCAACCAGCGCGACTTTACCTGGCGCAAACAGGTTGATGACCGTAGAGCCGAGCTTGAAGCGGCCCATCTCCTGGCCTTTCAGCAACGCCACGGAACCTTCGCTTTCACCTTCCGGCCACGTCCAGCGCTTGATGATGCCTTCGCGCGGCGGTGTGATGGTGCCTGCCCAGACCGTTTCAATACTGCCAACAATCGTCGCGCCAACGAGGATCTGTGCCATCGGGCCAAATTCCGTATCAAACAGGCAGATCACGCGCTCGTTGCGGGCAAACAGGTTCGGGACGTTCTGCGCCGTCAGGTGGTTCACAGAAAACAGATCGCCCGGCACATAAATCATTTCACGCAGAATACCGTTACATGGCATGTGCACGCGGTGATAGTCGCGCGGTGAAAGGTAGGTTGTGGCAAAGGTCCCGTTGCGGAACAGTTCCGCCATCTGGTAGTTGCCCGCGAGCAGTGCTTCCAGCGTGTAGTCGTGTCCTTTAGCCTGCAGAATTTTGTTGTCTTCGATGTTACCAAGCTGGCTGATCACGCCGTCGGCAGGCATAACCAGTACGTTCGGATCCGTATTCAGCGGGCGGACTTCGTCGCGCAACGGGCGGACGAAAAAGTCGTTAAAGGTGCGATAGCTGGCGGTGTCCGGCTTTTGCGCCTCTTTCATGTCGACCTTGTAATACTTTACGAACAAATCGATGACCAGTTTGGTCAACCAGCCTGCTCGTTTGCTCGCACCCCAGCCTGCCAGGCGAGTGAGCCACAGTTTCGGCAGAATGTATTGCAGAGAAAGTTTAAGATCGTTTAACAAGGTAGCCTCCAGGCCATGATTTTTATCATTCCCAATCCGCGACGTTTTCAGCGGATCTTACAGAAAAGTGGCCGATTTTAACGATGACGGACGTAAATGTCAGTCATCGCAAGCATAATTCTCAGTTATCAGTTTCCGAAAAGTTTTTACGCGTTTTTACCTGCGACATGCTTTCAAGGATACGGTGGTAATTGTCGAAGCGGCTCTCCGCGATTTCCCCTTTTTCTACCGCGGCGCGGATAGCACAGCCGGGATCGGTATCGTGTTTACAGTCACGGTATTTGCAACTGCCCAGATAGTCATGGAATTCGACAAAGCCGTTGGTGATTTGTTCCGGCTCGAGATGCCACAACCCGAATTCGCGAACGCCGGGTGAGTCGATGACATCACCGCCATGCGGGAAGTGATACAGACGGGCGGCGGTGGTGGTGTGCTGCCCGAGGCCCGAGTTATCGGAGACATCGTTGGTCAGGATCTGGTCGTCATGCAGCCCCAGCAACGCGTTAAGCAGGCTGGATTTGCCCACGCCGGACTGCCCGGCAAAGATGCTGATGCGATCCGTTAATGCCTCTTCCAGCGGTTTTAAACCGTTCTGGGTGCGGCTGGAGACCATCAGCACGCGATAGCCGATGTGGCGATAGATATCCATTTGTTCATTGACGAAATCCATCCCGTCATCATCCAGCAGATCGATTTTGTTCAGCACGATAAGCGGTTCGACGTCGAGGGTTTCGCAGGCAACGAGATAACGATCGATAATATTCAGCGACAGCTCCGGCAAAATCGCGGAGACGATAATGACCTGATCGATATTGGCGGCGATCGGTTTTACGCCGTCGTAGAAGTCAGGACGGGTCAGTACAGAGGTACGCTCATGCACCGCCTCGACGATGCCTTTGACGTTGACGCCTTCTGCTGCGGTTTTGCCCGGTCGCCAGACCACGCGATCCCCGGTTACCAGTGAGCGGATCGTACGGCGAATATTGCAGCGGTGAATGTCACCATCGGCGGATTCCACGTCAGCATGCATACCAAAGCGACTAATGACGACCCCTTCAGCCGGTTCGCCAAACAAGTTGTCATCGAAATCGATCTTCTCCGAAGTCGTTTTGAGACGGCGCTGATGATTTGCTTTCACACGGCGCTGTTGACCTTTGGAGAGTTTATTTTTACTCAATCGTTATGGCTCCTGGTCGCCCTGTACGGGCAAAACCTCTATGATACACGCTATCTTAGATGAATATCGACCCGTCATCGTTCAGGACGTTGATAGGTCCGGATTGTGAAATTATGGTGGAAAATAGCATGAGTGCAGATGAAAACAACCTCATTTGGATCGATCTTGAAATGACCGGGCTGGATCCTGAGCGCGATCGTATCATTGAAATCGCCACGCTGGTGACCGATGCGAATCTGAACATTCTGGCGGAAGGGCCGACCATTGCTGTTCACCAGTCTGACGATCAACTGGCGCTGATGGACGAGTGGAATGTGCGCACCCACACTGGCAGCGGGCTGGTGGATCGGGTCAAAGCCAGCACTCAGGATGATCGCGCGGCTGAGCTTGCAACCATCGAATTTCTCAAACAGTGGGTGCCTGCGGGTAAATCGCCTATTTGCGGCAACAGCATCGGTCAGGATCGTCGTTTCCTGTTTAAATACATGCCGGAACTGGAAGCGTATTTCCACTATCGTTATCTTGATGTCAGCACGCTGAAAGAGCTGGCGCGTCGCTGGAAACCGGAAATTCTCGACGGTTTTAAGAAGCAGGGCACGCATAAAGCGATGGACGACATCCGCGAGTCAGTGGCCGAACTGGCATACTATCGCGAGCATTTTATTCAGTTGTAAGGCAGGTGAGCAGCGGCCCGGCAGGCTTGCACCGCCGGGCATTTGGCGCTAAATTGTGCATCTTGCTGATAAAAGCATCACTCAAACGGAAAACACAAAAAATTGCGGTTGAGGGGGTTGCAGCTCCACGGTTTTCTCGTATAATGCGCCTCCCGTAACGGCACAGATTTGTTGCGTTACGGCAGTCAAATTTAATCGAGTATTTCGCGTTGCAATGAATAGCGGCATGAAAGACGAAGATTATGCGGGAATAGCTCAGTTGGTAGAGCACGACCTTGCCAAGGTCGGGGTCGCGAGTTCGAGTCTCGTTTCCCGCTCCAAAATTTGAAAGTATCGAAAGATACGGAACCATCCTGATCACAGGATTTCGCGTTGCAACCAGGCGGCAACTGAACGAATCCTTAGGAGCTTACTAGAGTAAGTGACTAAGGTGAGCGAAGGCAGCCAACGCAGTGGCAGCGTGAAAGACGAAGATTAAGCGGGAATAGCTCAGTTGGTAGAGCACGACCTTGCCAAGGTCGGGGTCGCGAGTTCGAGTCTCGTTTCCCGCTCCAGATTTCTTTTCTTCACGATTATCCACAGCGCGGTTAGCGGCTGGCGGCGTTTTATTTCATGCCTGAAATACTCTTGTGAACAGAGTTATCCACAGAAAAAAGATCTCAACCTGTAACGACTAATCATTAGCAGGGTGAAGCATATATTGATATTTTATTGATATATAAAGGGAAAATTTGATTGCAAAGTGTTACTGCGATCACTTGACGATTTTCTGAGCCTTGAATCTCAATGCCTTTTTAATTTTATTCACATGCTGTGAATGAATCAGGCGTCACGCGGCAAACCTTTTTCTACCACACGAACCAACCGCAGCTTTTTCGGCGGCTGCACCTCGATAACGCAGCTATTTCGTTTCTCGATCTGTCTGGCGATCGCCCACGCAATGTGCTCATCAAGAAGTGGGTGCTCACCTCGCCGACTCTCCAGCGCCTGCATGTTTGCTTCATCCCAGGGGGCATTTCCCAGCGCGACCGCGATATTACGCAGCCAGCGCAGATGACCGATCCGGCGAATTGCCGAGCCTTCGGTGACTTTCAGGAACTTTTCTTCGCTCCAGCCGAACAGCTCTACCAGCTCCGGCGCATGCAGAGCTTTGCGAGGGCTGAAATCGTCTTCCCCGGTTAATTGCGAATAACGATTCCATGGGCAGATAAGCTGGCAGTCGTCGCAACCGTAGATGCGATTGCCAATCAGCGGGCGAAATTCCTCAGGAATGGCACCTTCGAGCTCAATGGTCAGATAGGAAATGCAGCGACGGGCGTCAACGGTGTAAGGCTCCACAATGGCGCCGGTCGGGCAGATGGTCATGCAGGCAACACAGCGCCCACACTCTTCTTCAACGGGTTTATCCACCGGTAAGGGGATATCCACCAGCAATTCACCGAGAAAGAAAAAGGAACCTGCGTCCCGGTTGAGGATAAGTGAGTGCTTACCTGTCCAGCCAAGCCCGGCTTTTTCTGCCAGCGGACGCTCCAGAACAGGCGCGGAATCGACAAAAGGTCTAAAATTCAGCGAAGCATATTGTTCCTGAATCTTTTCGCCAAGTTTTTTGAGACGGTTGCGCAAAAGCTTATGATAATCACGCCCAAGGGCATAACGGCTGACGTAACCGAGCGCGGGATTTTTCAGGGTACGGGCAAAGGCGGCATTCGCGGGCAGATAGTTCATCCGCACGCTGATCACGCGTAACGTGCCGGGGACGAGTTCATGAGGGCGGGCGCGCATCATGCCGTGACGCGCCATCCATTCCATCTCGCCGTGGTATTGTTTATCCAGCCAGGCCTGCAATTTTGGCTCGCTGGCGCTGAGATCGGTATCAGTAATACCGACCTGCTGAAAACCGAGTTCAGTGCCCCATTGTTTGATTTGTTGCGCTAACTGATTGAGATCGAGGGGCTGTGACATGACGGACCATACATTGACGAGGAACCTCGCAAGTATACCACATTCCATTTGGCCTGCGGATGACCTGCGTCGCGCCGAAAAAGAGGCGGCAGACAGTCTGGGACTGACCCTGCACGAACTGATGCTCCGGGCGGGCGAGGCGGCTTTTACCCTCGCTCGCAACACTTATCCTGACGCGCAACACTGGCTAGTGCTGTGCGGTCATGGCAATAACGGCGGCGACGGCTATGTAGTGGCGCGACTGGCCGCCGCGCAGGGTATTCGTGTGACGCTGCTGGCGCTGGAAAGCGACAAACCGCTACCGGAAGAAGCCTACGAAGCGCGCGACGCCTGGCTGAACGCGGGTGGCGTGATCCATGCCCCGGATATCCTCTGGTCTGAGGATATCGATTTGATTATCGATGGTCTGCTCGGCACCGGGCTTCGCAATGCGCCGCGTGACGATGTGGCTGATCTCATTGAGCGAGCGAATAAATCTCCTGCACCGGTGGTGGCGCTCGACATCCCTTCCGGACTGATTGCACAGACCGGCGCGACGCCGGGCGCGGTGATTCATGCCGCGCATACCCTGACGTTTATTGCCCTGAAACCGGGGCTCCTCACCGGCAAAGCCCGCGATGTGGTGGGAAAATTGCACCACCATTCGCTGGGGCTGGATAGCTGGCTTGCTGGTCAGCCGACCACCATTTCGCGTTTTGATGCCTCACAACTCGCTGACTGGCTGCCGCCGCGCCGCCCAACCTCGCACAAGGGCGACCATGGACGACTGGTGGTCATCGGCGGTGATCACGGTACCGCTGGTGCGATTCGTATGACCGGAGAAGCTGCATTGCGCACAGGCGCTGGCCTGGTGCGTGTGTTGACGCGTGTGGAAAACATCGCGCCTGTTATCACTGCCCGTCCGGAATTAATGGTTCATGAACTGACGCCGCAATCGCTGGATGATAGCCTGGAATGGGCTGATGTCGTGGTCATTGGGCCGGGGCTTGGGCAGCAATCCTGGGGGCAACAGGCCTTGCGGAAGGTTGAAAACATACGTAAACCGATGCTCTGGGACGCCGATGCGCTGAACCTTCTGGCAATCAACCCCGATAAACGTCACAATCGGTTATTAACCCCGCATCCCGGCGAAGCCGCCCGTTTGCTTGGCTGCCGTGTGGCAGACATTGAAAGCGACCGCTTATCAGCGGCACAGCGCCTGGTACAGCGTTACGGGGGTGTGGTGGTGCTGAAAGGGGCGGGCACTGTCGTGGCAGACGATGCCGGTCATCTTGGTATTATTGATGCCGGAAATGCCGGGATGGCCAGTGGCGGGATGGGCGATGTGCTGTCTGGCATTATCGGCGCATTGCTGGGACAGTCGCTGACGCTTTATGATGCAGCCTGCGCGGGCTGCGTGGCGCACGGCGCCGCTGCTGATATGCTGGCTGAGCGTTCTGGTACCCGCGGAATGCTGGCAACTGATCTTTTTTCCACGCTGAAGCGTGTTGTTAACCCGGATGTAATTGACGTAAACCATGATTAATCGAGTGATTTCTTTACCCGACGAGCAGGCAACTTTAGAACTGGGTCACCGCATCGCGCAGGCCTGTGCAGGCGCAACAGTGATTTATCTGTACGGTGATTTAGGCGCGGGTAAAACGACGTTCAGTCGCGGCTTTTTGCAGGCGCTGGGGCATAAAGGTAACGTAAAAAGCCCAACGTATACGCTGGTTGAGCCCTACGCGCTTGAGCCGTTGAACGTGTACCACTTTGATCTTTATCGACTTGCGGATCCAGAGGAGCTCGAATTTATGGGGATCCGCGACTATTTTACCGATGATGCCATCTGCCTGGTGGAGTGGCCGCAACAGGGCGCGGGTGTGCTGCCTGACCCGGATGTCGAAATTCACATAGATTACCAGGCACAAGGGCGGGAGGCGCGGGTGACCGCTGTCTCTGCGCTGGGCGAGTCATTACTGGCACGTTTAGCCAGTTAATTTTAAAGGGATGGCGGGATGATGTTTCGCGTTAAAAGTGCGTTGATGGCTGCACTGATGCTGCTGACCCTGCAGACAACCGCGGCCAGTTTATCCGACATTCAGGTGTCGAATGGCGACAAACAAGCCCGGATCACCTTCAGCTTTATGGGCGATCCGGAATATTCCTTTAGCCAGGATGGCAAGCGCAGTGTCGCGCTCGATATCAAACAGACCGGTGTGATCCAGGGGTTGCCACTGCAGTTCAGCGGGAATAACCTGGTCAAAAGTATCCGTTCGGGAACGCCGAAGGACAACCAGTCCCTGCGACTGGTGGTTGATCTGACCGAAAACGGTAAGACACGCGTGGCGAAACAGCAGAACGGTGCTAACTACACCGTTGTCTTTACTATCAATGCCGACGCGCCACCGCCACCTACGCCACCGCGTATGGTCGCGAAGCGCGTAGAGGCGCCTGCGGTGGTCTCGCGCCCGTCTGAACCTGCGCGAAATCCGTTTAAAGCCAACAACGATCGCATCACGGCTGCGACCAGCAGCAATACGGTAACGCGCCCGGCGGCGTCTGCCCGCGCGGTTGCGCCCGGCGATAAAGTGATTATCGCCATTGATGCCGGTCACGGCGGTCAGGATCCCGGTGCGATTGGCCCTGGCGGTACACGTGAGAAAAACGTCACTATTGCCATTGCCCGTAAACTGCGCACGCTGCTGAACGCTGACCCGATGTTCAAAGGGGTGATGACCCGCGACGGCGACTATTTTATTTCGGTGATGGGCCGCTCTGACGTGGCGCGTAAGCAGAACGCCAATTTCCTGGTATCGATTCACGCTGATGCTGCGCCGAATCGCGATGCGACTGGCGCGTCGGTGTGGGTGCTCTCGAATCGTCGCGCCAACAGTGAAATGGCGAGCTGGCTGGAGCAGCATGAGAAGCAGTCGGAACTGCTGGGCGGTGCTGGCGATGTGCTGGCGAATAGCCAGTCCGATCCCTACCTGAGCCAGGCGGTGCTGGATTTACAGTTCGGTCATTCTCAGCGTGTCGGGTATGATGTGGCGGTGAATGTGCTGGGGCAGATGCAGCGCGTGGGTAACCTGCATAAGCGTCACCCGGAACATGCCAGCCTCGGCGTACTGCGTTCCCCTGATATCCCGTCGATCCTGGTTGAAACGGGGTTCATCAGTAATACCAGCGAGGAACGCCTGCTGGCGAGCGATGAATTCCAGCAGCAAATCGCCGATGCGATTTACAGCGGCTTGCGGAAATATTTCGCGGCCCATCCGATACAGTCAGCACCGCAGGGCGAGAGTGCGCAAACCGCCAGCGCCGCATCGCCGGGCGCGCTGGTGAATTAAGGAGCGATCATGCCGATTCAGATTCTGCCGCCGCAGCTCGCGAACCAGATTGCCGCTGGTGAGGTGGTAGAGCGTCCTGCATCGGTGGTGAAAGAGCTGGTGGAAAACAGCCTCGACGCAGGTGCCACGCGGATAGATATCGATATCGAGCGTGGCGGCGCGAAGCTTATCCGCATCCGCGATAACGGCGGTGGCATTAAAAAAGAGGAACTGGCGCTGGCGCTGGCCCGTCATGCTACCAGTAAAATCGCCACGCTTGACGATCTGGAAGCGATCATCAGCCTCGGCTTTCGCGGCGAAGCGCTGGCCAGTATCAGCTCGGTCTCTCGTCTTACGCTGACCTCCCGCACCGCTGAACAGCAGGAAGCCTGGCAGGCCTACGCGGAAGGGCGCGATATGGAGGTGACGGTGAAACCCGCCGCGCACCCGGTCGGTACGACGCTGGAAGTCCTCGATCTCTTCTATAACACCCCGGCGCGCCGCAAGTTTATGCGCACCGAAAAAACCGAATTTGGTCATATCGATGAGGTGATTCGCCGCATTGCGCTGGCGCGATTTGATGTCACCATCAACCTTAATCACAACGGCAAAATGGTGCGCCAGTACCGCGCCGTTCAGCCGGACGGTCAGCAGGAGCGCCGTCTGGGGGCCATCTGCGGAACCCCTTTCCTTGAGCATGCGCTGGCAATTGAATGGCAGCATGGCGATCTGTCGCTGCGCGGCTGGGTGGTCGATCCGCAACACATCACTTCTGCGCTGGCGGAAATCCAGTACTGCTATGTCAACGGCCGTATGATGCGCGACCGCCTGATCAATCACGCGATTCGCCAGGCGTGTGAAGACAAACTGGGCGCGGATCAACAACCTGCGTTTGTGCTTTATTTGCAGATCGATCCGCATCAGGTGGATGTCAACGTTCACCCGGCGAAGCACGAAGTGCGTTTCCATCAGTCGCGGCTGGTGCATGACTTTATCTATCAGGGCGTGTTGAGCGTATTGCAACAGCAACTGGACGCGCCGTTACCGCTGGCGGAAGAAGACGCGCCGGCTCCCCGGCTGCTTCCTGAAAACCGGGTGGCAGCCGGACGCAACCAGTTTGCCGGACCTGTCACTGCGCGTGAGCCAGCGACACCTGCGTATACCGCGACGTCTGGCGGCACAGGTCGTGGGCAGGGTGGGGCCTCATGGCCGAACGCCCAACCGGGGTACCAGAAACAGCAGGGGGCGCTCTATCGTCAGTTGCTGGAAACCCCTGCCGCAGCGCACAAAGCGCCATCACCGCAGCCGGAGCAGGCGAACCTTGACGGGCACAGCCAGAGCTTTGGTCGGGTGCTCACCGTCGTGGCGGGAGATTGCGCGTTGCTCGAGCAGGAGGGGCGTTTGAGTTTGCTGGCGCTGCCTGTGGCAGAACGCTGGCTGAGACAGGCGCAGTTAATGCCAGGCAAAGAACCGGTTTGCGCGCAGCCGCTGCTGATCCCGCTGCGGTTAAAAGTCTCCGCACAAGAACAGCAGGCGCTGAAAAATCACCAGACGGTGCTGAGCGAGTTGGGCATCGACATGCAATCCGATGCCCAACATGTCACTGTCAGAGCGGTGCCTTTACCCTTAAGACAACAAAATTTACAAAACTTGATTCCTGAACTGATAGGCTACCTTGCGCAGCAAAAAACGGTGGTCGCGGGCGATGTTGCCCAGTGGATTTCCCGCAATCTTGCGAGTGAGCATGACCACTGGAATATGGCCCAGGCGATAGCTGTTCTGGCCGATGTGGAGCGTTTATGCCCGCAACTGGTCAAGGCGCCACCGGGTGGCCTGTTACAATCCGTTGACTTGCATTCGGCGATGAACGCCCTGAAAGATGAGTGAAGCAGTAGAAACCAGCCTGCCAAAGGCGATTTTTTTGATGGGGCCAACGGCCTCCGGTAAAACCGCATTAGCGATCGCATTGCGTAAAGTTTTGCCAGTAGAGTTGATAAGCGTTGATTCTGCCCTTATTTATCAGGGGATGGATATCGGAACGGCAAAGCCTGACGCACAAGAGCTTCGCGCGGCGCCGCACCGGTTACTGGACATCCTCGACCCGGCGCAAGCGTATTCGGCGGCAGATTTTCGCCGCGATGCGTTAGTGGAGATGGCAGAGATCACCGCAGCGGGACGGATCCCGTTGCTGGTGGGTGGAACGATGTTATATTTCAAGGCCTTGCTGGAAGGATTGTCGCCGTTACCCTCGGCGGATCCGGAGATCAGAGCCAGAATTGAGCAGGATGCCGCAGAGCGCGGATGGAATGCCCTGCACGAGCAGCTTCAGGAGATAGATCCGGTTGCTGCCGCGCGTATTCATCCGAATGATCCGCAAAGACTTTCCCGAGCACTGGAAGTTTTTTTCATTTCGGGTAAAACTTTAACGGAACTGACGCAAACGTCAGGAGACGCTTTGCCGTATCAGGTGCATCAGTTCGCCATCGCCCCGGCGAGCCGTGAACTGCTCCATCAGCGCATCGAGCAGCGTTTTCATCAGATGTTAGCTTCAGGTTTTGAAGCAGAAGTGCGGGCGCTTTTTGCCCGTGGAGATTTGCATAAGGATATGCCTTCCGTTCGTTGTGTGGGGTACCGCCAGATGTGGTCTTATCTTGAAGGCGAGATTTCATATGATGAAATGGTTTATCGAGGTGTTTGCGCCACGAGGCAGCTCGCCAAGCGCCAGGTAACCTGGTTGCGCGGTTGGGACGGTGTTCACTGGCTTGATAGCGAACAACCGCAACAGGCGCTCAATGAAGTATTACAGGTTGTTGGTGCGAGTGCAGGCTGAATGTGTACAATTGAACCGTATCGTGCGCAATTTTCAGAACCACAGGGTTCTAAGTACAAAACAAGCATATAAGGAAAAGAGAGAATGGCTAAGGGGCAATCTTTACAAGATCCGTTCCTGAACGCATTGCGTCGGGAGCGTGTTCCGGTTTCTATTTATTTGGTGAATGGTATTAAGCTGCAAGGTCAAATTGAGTCTTTCGATCAGTTCGTGATCCTGTTGAAAAACACGGTCAGCCAGATGGTCTATAAGCACGCGATTTCTACCGTTGTTCCGTCCCGCCCTGTATCTCATCACAGCAACAATGCAGGTGGCGGTACCGGTAGCAATTACCACCATGGCAGCAACGCGCAGGGTTCTGCTGCGCCACAAGACAGCGACGAAACCGAATAAGGTTTATGGCTGTTTTTCTATGTCGGGGAGCCAGGTTTTCTGCGTTCCCCGCTGATCTTTTTTGAGGGTTGACGCTTGTTTGACCGTTATGACGCCGGTGAGCAGGCGGTACTGGTACACATCTATTTTTCGCAAGACAAAGATATGGAAGACCTCCAGGAGTTTGAATCTCTGGTCTCTTCCGCCGGTGTCGAAGCAATGCAGGTGATTACCGGTAGCCGTAAAGCACCGCACCCGAAGTATTTTGTTGGTGAAGGTAAAGCTGTCGAAATTGCGGACGCCGTAAAAGCGACGGGCGCTTCCGTCGTCTTGTTTGACCATGCATTGACCCCGGCCCAGGAACGTAACCTGGAGCGCCTTTGCGAATGCCGTGTGATTGATCGCACCGGCCTGATTTTAGATATTTTTGCTCAGCGTGCGCGAACCCATGAAGGTAAGTTGCAGGTTGAGCTGGCGCAACTGCGCCATCTGGCAACGCGCCTGGTGCGCGGCTGGACCCACCTTGAAAGGCAAAAAGGCGGGATTGGTTTGCGCGGTCCGGGTGAGACCCAGCTTGAAACCGACCGTCGTTTGCTGCGCAATCGCATTATGCAGATCCTCTCGCGGCTGGAAAAAGTGGAAAAACAGCGCGAGCAGGGACGCCGTTCGCGAACCAAAGCGGATATTCCGACCGTCTCGCTGGTGGGGTACACCAACGCCGGAAAATCAACGCTGTTTAACCAGATCACGGAAGCTCAGGTGTATGCGGCAGACCAGCTGTTCGCCACCCTGGATCCGACGCTGCGTCGTATTGATGTCGCGGATGTCGGAGAAACGGTGCTGGCGGATACCGTCGGCTTTATTCGCCATTTGCCGCACGATCTGGTCGCGGCGTTTAAAGCGACGCTGCAGGAGACCCGGCAGGCGACGCTGCTGTTGCACGTTATTGATGCGGCCGATGTCCGGGTGCAGGAAAACATTGATGCTGTGAATACGGTTCTCGAAGAGATCGACGCGCATGAGATCCCGACACTGCTGGTCATGAACAAAATCGATATGCTGGATGATTTCGAACCGCGTATCGACAGAGATGATGAAAATAAACCGATTCGGGTCTGGCTCTCTGCACAGACCGGAGTGGGCGTACCACTGCTTTTCCAGGCTTTAACTGAGCGTCTTTCCGGGCAAATTGCGCAGCACACACTGCGTTTGCCGCCGAAAGAAGGGCGTCTGCGAAGCCGGTTTTATCAGCTTCAGGCGATAGAAAAAGAGTGGTTGGAGGATGACGGTAGCGTCGGCATACAGGTGCGAATGCCTGTCGTCGACTGGCGTCGCCTCTGTAAACAAGAACCGGCACTGTCTGACTACATCGTCTGACAGTGCAGCTTGCCTGAAGATATTAACCCCGTTTGGGGTACCCAAAACAAATATGGAGCATAAACATGGCGTGGAATCAGCCCGGTAATAACGGACAGGACCGCGACCCGTGGGGAAGCAGCAATAATCAAGGCGGCAACTCTGGGGGAAATGGAAACAAAGGTGGTCGCGATCAAGGACCGCCGGATCTGGATGATATCTTCCGCAAACTGAGCAAAAAGCTTGGTGGTTTTGGCGGTGGTAATAAAGGGGGCCAGGGCGGCGGCAGTAATCCGCAGGGGCCTCGCGTTCAGATGGGCGGTCGCATTGTCGGTATTGTTGCCGCTGCCGTGGTCATCATCTGGGCCGCGACAGGTTTCTACACCATTAAAGAAGCAGAACGTGGTGTCGTCACGCGCTTTGGTAAATTCAGCCATCTGGTTGAGCCGGGCCTTAACTGGAAGCCGACGTTTATCGATAATGTCACGCCAGTTAACGTTGAAGCGGTGCGTGAGCTGGCTGCGTCCGGCGTGATGCTGACCTCCGATGAAAACGTAGTGCGCGTTGAAATGAACGTTCAGTATCGCGTAACCGATCCGCAGCGCTACCTGTTCAGCGTGACCAGTGCTGATGACAGCCTGCGTCAGGCGACGGACAGCGCCCTACGTGGCGTTATCGGCAAATACACCATGGACCGCATCCTGACCGAAGGTCGTACCGTTATTCGTAGCGATACCCAGCGTGAACTGGAAGAGACCATTCGTCCGTACAACATGGGCATCACTCTGCTTGACGTTAACTTCCAGGCTGCGCGTCCGCCGGAAGAGGTGAAAGCGGCGTTTGACGATGCGATTGCGGCGCGTGAGAACGAGCAGCAGTACATCCGTGAAGCGGAAGCGTATACCAACGAAGTTCAGCCGCGTGCTAACGGCCAGGCACAGCGTATCCTCGAAGAGGCGCGCGCATACAAGACCCAGACCATCCTGGAAGCGCAGGGTGAAGTGGCGCGTTTCGCGAAGATCCTGCCGGAGTATAAAGCCGCACCGGAAATCACCCGTGAACGTCTGTATATCGAAAGCATGGAAAAAGTGCTGAGCCATACCCGCAAAGTGCTGGTTAACGATAAAGGCGGAAACCTGATGGTGCTGCCGCTGGACCAGATGCTGAAAGGCAGCAGCGCTGCCGGGGCAAAGAGTGACAACAGCGGTGCAAACAACCTGCTGCGTCTGCCGCCGGCGTCCTCATCCAGCAGCGCCAGCAACACATCGTCCTCCAGCCAGGGCGATATTATGGACCAACGCCGCGCCAACGCGCAGCGTAACGACTACCAGCGTCAGGGGGAATAACGATGCGTAAGTCAGTTATTGCGATTATCATCATCGTGCTGGTAGGGCTGTATACGTCTGTTTTTGTTGTTAAAGAAGGCGAGCGCGGGATTACGCTGCGTTTCGGCAAAGTCGTACGTGACGATGACAACAAACCGCTGGTGTACGAGCCAGGCCTGCATTTTAAAGTGCCTTTTATTGAATCGGTTAAAACGCTCGATGCCCGCATTCAGACCATGGACAACCAGGCTGATCGCTTTGTCACCAAAGAGAAAAAAGACCTGATCGTTGACTCCTACATCAAGTGGCGCATCAGCGATTTCAGCCGTTACTATCTGGCGACTGGCGGCGGCGACGTCTCCCAGGCCGAGGTGCTGCTGAAGCGTAAATTCTCTGACCGTCTGCGTTCTGAAATTGGTCGTCTGGATGTGAAAGACATCGTTACCGACTCTCGTGGTCGCCTGACGCTGGAAGTGCGTGATGCGCTGAACTCCGGCTCTGCGGGTACGGAAGATGAAGTGTCGACGCCTGCCGCCGATGACGCGATTGCCAAAGCGGCAGAGCGTGTTCAGGAAGAGACCAACGGTAAAGTGCCGGTGATCAACCCGAACAGTATGGCGGCGTTGGGTATCGAAGTGGTGGACGTACGTATCAAGCAGATCAACCTGCCGGCGGAAGTGTCCGAAGCGATTTACAACCGTATGCGCGCCGAGCGTGAAGCGGTTGCCCGTCGCCACCGTTCACAGGGTCAGGAAGAAGCGGAAAAACTGCGTGCGACCGCGGACTATGAAGTGACCAAAACCCTGGCGGAAGCTGAGCGTCAGGGCCGCATTATGCGTGGTGAAGGCGATGCCGAAGCCGCGAAACTGTTCGCCGACGCCTTCAGTCAGGATCCGGATTTCTATGCCTTTATCCGTAGCCTGCGTGCTTACGAAAACAGCTTCGAAAGCAACCAGGATGTGATGGTCATGAGTCCGGACAGTGATTTCTTCCGTTATATGAAGACGCCCGGTAATGCCACGCGATAAACTGCACCGCGTTTGAGGCATCAAACCACCGCTCTCTTCGGAAGCGGTGGTTTTCTTTTATAAGGTAGCGAAATGAATTCAACAATTTTGCTGGCGCTCGCGCTGGTTCTGGTGCTGGAAGGGCTTGGTCCCATGCTCTACCCGCGCGCCTGGCGGCGGATGGTTGCTGCGATGAGTCAGTTGCCGGATAACCTGTTACGTCGTTTTGGTGGCGGTCTTGTGGTTGCCGGGATTGTCATCTACTACATGTTGAGGAAAACGATTGGCTGATCAATTTCCAGTCAGATTTGCCTAATTTTAGGGTCAAAAAGTGCTGTAACTCTGAAAAAGCGATGGTAGAATCCATTTTTAAGCAAACGGTGATTTTGAAAAATGGGTAACAACGTCGTCGTACTGGGCACCCAATGGGGTGACGAAGGTAAAGGAAAGATCGTCGATCTTCTGACTGAACGGGCCAAATATGCTGTACGCTACCAGGGCGGACATAACGCAGGCCATACTCTCGTAATCAACGGTGAAAAAACCGTCCTCCATCTTATTCCATCAGGTATTCTTCGCGAAAACGTCACCAGCATCATTGGTAATGGCGTTGTGCTGTCGCCTGCTGCGCTGATGAAAGAGATGAAAGAACTGGAAGACCGTGGTATCCCGGTTCGTGAACGTCTGCTGCTCTCTGAAGCATGCCCGTTGATCCTCGATTATCACGTTGCGCTGGATAACGCACGTGAGAAAGCGCGTGGCGCGAAAGCCATCGGCACCACGGGTCGTGGTATCGGGCCGGCTTACGAAGATAAAGTCGCTCGTCGCGGTCTGCGCGTGGGTGACCTGTTCGACAAAGCTGCCTTCGCTGACAAACTGAAAGAAGTGATGGAATATCACAACTTCCAGCTGGTGAACTTCTATAAAGCAGATGCGGTTGATTACCAGAAAGTACTGGATGATGTCATGACGGTTGCCGACATCCTCACCGGGATGGTGGTTGACGTCTCCGATCTGCTGGATCAGGCGCGTAAGCGTGGCGATTTCGTCATGTTTGAAGGCGCGCAGGGTACGCTGCTGGATATCGACCACGGTACCTATCCGTACGTGACCTCCTCCAACACCACCGCGGGTGGCGTGGCGACAGGTTCTGGCCTTGGCCCGCGTTACGTTGATTACGTGCTGGGTATCCTGAAAGCCTACTCCACTCGCGTGGGTGCAGGTCCGTTCCCGACGGAACTGTTTGATGACATCGGTGAGTTCCTGTGCAAACAGGGTAACGAATATGGTGCGACCACGGGTCGTCGCCGTCGTACTGGCTGGCTGGATTCCGTTGCTGTACGTCGTGCTGTGCAGATCAACTCCCTGTCTGGCTTCTGCCTGACCAAACTGGACGTCCTGGACGGCCTGAAGGAAGTGAAAATCTGTGTGGCTTACCGTCTGCCGGATGGCCGTGAAGTCACTACTACACCGCTGGCGGCTGATGACTGGGAAGGCATTGTGCCCGTCTACGAAACCATGCCAGGTTGGTCTGAATCGACCTTCGGTGTGAAAACGCGTAGCGGCCTGCCGCAGGCAGCGCTGAACTACATCAAGCGTATTGAAGAACTGACGGGTGTCCCGGTTGATATTATCTCCACCGGTCCGGACCGTACTGAAACCATGATCCTGCGCGACCCGTTCGACGCATAATCATGCCGGGGCACGATAGCCGTGCCCCTCCTTCTTTCTGCTTTTTTACTTCCCCGTTCGAATTAATTAGCCCGTTACTATCTGGCTGGTTTATCATCAATAGTAATAATCTCCGCTTTTCCCCTTTTTGAGGTTGATGTGCAGTTAACAAGTTTCACCGATTACGGATTACGTGCGCTAATCTATATGGCGTCGTTGCCTAACGGCCGTATGACCAGTATCTCTGAAGTGACAGAGGTATACGGTGTGTCCCGTAATCACATGGTTAAAATAATCAACCAGCTTAGCCGCGCTGGCTACGTTGCTGCTGTGCGTGGAAAAAACGGCGGGATCCGCTTAGGTAAACCGGCTGCATCAATTCGTGTGGGAGATGTTGTTCGCGAACTTGAACCGCTTTCGCTGGTGAATTGCAGTAGTGAATTTTGCCACATTACCCCTGCCTGTCGTCTGAAACAGGCCCTTTCTAATGCCGTGAATAGTTTCCTTAAGGAACTGGATAACTACACACTGGCTGATTTGGTTGAAGAGAATCAACCGCTTTATAAATTATTGCTGGTGGAAGAATGACAAAAAAAGGCTTTCACCAGAGATGACAACGGAGGAACCGAGATGTCACAAGATCCTTTCCTGGAACGCGAAGCAGAAAAATACACCAATCCTATCCCGAGCCGGGAATTCATCCTTGATCATTTATCTAAACGCGAAAAACCCGCCAGCCGTGAAGAGCTTGCGGTTGAACTGAATATTGATGGCGAAGAGCAGCAGGAAGCGCTGCGCCGTCGTCTGCGTGCCATGGAGCGCGACGGACAACTGGTCTTTACCCGCCGCCAGTGCTATGCGCTGCCGGAACGCCTCGATCTGCTGAAAGGAACCGTCATTGGCCACCGTGATGGCTACGGCTTCCTGCGCATCGAAGGGCGCAAGGACGATTTGTATCTCTCCAGCGAGCAGATGAAAACCTGCATTCACGGTGATGTGGTGCTGGCGCAGCCACTGGGCGCTGATCGCAAAGGTCGCCGCGAAGCGCGCATCGTGCGTGTGCTGGTGCCGAAAACCAGCCAGATCGTGGGTCGTTATTTTACCGATGCTGGCGTGGGCTTTGTCGTGCCGGATGACAGCCGCCTGAGTTTCGATATTCTCATCCCGCCGGAAGAGATTATGGGCGCGCGCATGGGTTACGTGGTGGTGGTGGAACTCACCCAGCGTCCGACGCGCCGTACCAAAGCGGTGGGTAAAATCGTTGAAGTGCTTGGCGACAACATGGGCACAGGTATGGCCGTTGATATGGCGCTGCGCACCCATGAAATTCCTTACGTCTGGCCGCAGGCGGTGGAAAAGCAGATTGCCGGTCTGAAAGAGCAGGTACCGGAATCGGCAAAAGCCGGACGCGTTGATCTACGTAGTCTGCCGCTGGTCACCATTGACGGTGAAGACGCCCGCGATTTTGATGATGCGGTCTACTGCGAGAAAAAACGCGGTGGCGGCTGGCGTCTGTGGGTGGCGATTGCAGACGTGAGCTATTACGTGCGACCAGGCACGGCGCTGGATAACGAAGCGCGCAGCCGCGGTACCTCCGTCTATTTCCCGTCGCAAGTGGTCCCGATGCTGCCGGAAGTGCTCTCCAACGGTCTGTGCTCGCTGAACCCACAGGTTGATCGCCTGTGTATGGTCTGCGAAATGACGATTTCGTCAAAAGGCCGTCTGACGGGCTACAAATTCTACGAAGCGGTGATGAGCTCTCATGCGCGTCTGACCTACACCAAAGTGTGGCACATGCTGCAGGGTGATCAGGATCTGCGTGAGCAGTACGCGCCGCTGGTGAGACACATTGAAGAGCTGCATACCCTCTACAAAGTGCTGGACAGCGCCCGCGAAGAGCGCGGTGGCATTTCGTTCGAGAGTGAAGAGGCGAAGTTTATTTTCAACGCCGAACGTCGTATTGAGCGCATTGAGCAAACTCAGCGTAACGACGCGCACAAGCTGATTGAAGAGTGCATGATCCTGGCGAACATTTCTGCGGCACGTTTCGTGGAAAAAGCCAACGAGCCAGCGCTGTTCCGTATCCACGACAAGCCGAGCAACGAGGCGATCACCGCATTCCGTTCGGTACTGGCTGAGTTAGGGCTGGAACTGCCTGGCGGTAATAAGCCAGAGCCACGGGATTACGCCGAACTGCTGGAATCCATTGCCGATCGCCCTGATCATGAGATGCTGCAAACCATGCTGCTGCGTTCCATGAAGCAGGCGGTATACGACCCGGAAAACCGCGGTCACTTTGGCCTGGCGTTGCAGTCTTACGCTCACTTTACCTCGCCGATTCGCCGCTATCCTGACCTGTCGCTGCACCGCGCCATTAAATATCTGCTGGCGAAAGAGCAGGGGCATAAAGGCAACAGTACCGAGACCGGTGGCTGGCACTACAGCATGGAAGAGATGCTGCAACTGGGCGAGCACTGCTCAATGACTGAGCGTCGTGCTGACGAAGCCACCCGAGAAGTCTCTGACTGGCTGAAGTGCGACTTTATGCAGGATCAGGTCGGCAATGTCTTCCCGGGCGTCATCGCAAGCGTTACCGGGTTTGGTTTCTTCGTGCGACTGGACGACCTGTTTATCGACGGTCTGGTTCACGTCTCCACGCTGGATAACGACTACTACCGCTTTGACCAGATCGGCCAGCGCCTGATCGGCGAATCCGGCGGTCAGACTTATCGTCTGGGTGATCGTGTTGAAGTGCGTGTCGAAGCGGTCAATATGGACGAGCGTAAGATCGACTTCACGCTGATCTCCAGCGAACGAGGCCCACGCAACGTCGGTAAGACTGCCCGTGAGAAAGCGAAAAAATCCGCCAGTGGCAAGCCAGCGAGCCGTCGCCGGAATGCAGGCAAAAAGGTGAATTTCGAGCCGGACAGCGCATTCCGCGGTGAGAAGAAACAAAAGCCAAAAGCGGCGAAGAAAGAGGCCAGAAAAGCGAAAAAGCCTTCTGCTAAAACGCAGAAAATTGCCGCCGCTACCAAAGCTAAACGCGCAGCGAAAAAAACGACCGCGCAGTAATACCCCCTCAATAACCCCTTCCTTTGGCAAGGGGTTATTCTTTTTTGCCGCAAGCCATTCCAGAACAGAATAACTCCTCGCCTTACTCTCCCTTATTTCCTGCTTATTCGTTTTTCAGTAATCGATATTTATTATTCTTTATTAGCCAAATCAGGCAGATGTGTATAGTGAATTTCACTTCTGAAATACCCTCTTGATGAATAGGGAGCGTTTATGCATCTGGCCCGGTTTCCACGAATTTCACTTGGTCATTTTCCCACACCGCTGGAGCCGCTGAATAATTTAACCCGGTTATTAGGCGGCCCCCAAATCTGGATTAAACGCGACGACGCTACGGGTCTGGCAACAGGCGGAAATAAAACCCGCAAGCTGGAATTCCTGCTTGCGGATGCGCTGCAAAAAAAAGCTGATGTGGTTATTACCCAGGGGGCAACGCAGTCTAACCATGTGCGCCAGACTATTGCCGGCGCTGCACGCCTCGGGCTGAAAGCGAAAGCGCTGCTGGAAAAGCGCGTCACCGATTTTGGCGAGGATTATCAGCGCTCAGGCAATGTGTTACTTGATAACCTGCTGGGCGGTGACATCGTCGCTCATCTGCCGGGCGGTACTGATATGCAACAGGCGATGGAAGAGTACGCTGCGACGCTACGCGAGCAGGGGCACAACCCGTATATCATCCCCGGCGGCGGCTCGAATCCGACAGGCGCACTGGGCTATGTGGCCTGCGCGGAAGAGCTGCTTTACCAGTCTTCAGAACGCCGTCTGCGCATTGATCACGTTGTTCACGCCACCGGCAGCACCGGTACGCAGGCCGGGTTAGTGGCCGGTTTTACCGCTACGAACAGCCATATTCCGGTGCTGGGGGTTAGCGTGCGGGCGCCAAAAGCGAAACAGGAAGAGAACGTCTGGAATCTGGCCTCGCGGACGCTGGAATTGCTCGGCGTGCCGGGAGAATTATCACGACACGCGGTGGTGGCGAATAGCGATTACGTTGGTGACGGGTACGGGATACCGACGGAAGGGACGCTGGAAGCGCTGACGCTGCTGGCCCGCCATGAAGGCATCCTGCTCGATCCGGTCTATTCGGCAAAAGGAATGGCCGGGCTTATCGATCTCATCCGCAAAGGCCATTTCCGCCAGGATGAAAACGTCGTCTTTATCCATACCGGCGGCGCGGCGGGGTTATTTGGGTATCGTCAGGTGCTGGAGCATGGCTAAGCCCTTTTTGCTTGGCGTGCTCGGCGGGATGGGGCCGCTTGCGACACTGGATTTTCAGCGTCGTCTGCTGGACGCCACGCCCGCGCAAAGCGATCAGCAGCAACTGCCCACGGTGGTCTGGAATGTGCCGCAAATCGCGGATCGCCAGAAAGCGCTGGCGGGTACCGGGCCGTCGCCTTTGCCGCAGCTTATCCACGGTATTAAGGCACTGAATCAGGCAGGCGCAAGTTATATCGCAATCCCCTGCAATACGGCGCACCACTGGTATGACGCGCTCAGTGAGGTGAGTGAGGCGCCCATTCTGCACATCGTTGATGCCACGCTGGATGCGTTGGCGCAGTCTGTGGAAAGACCGCAGCGGGTTGGCGTGATTGCGACCAAAGGCACGCTGGATGCGGGCTGGTATCAGCGCCGGCTGGCTTTGCAGGGCATTGAGGTGGTGACACCGACGGAAGAGGAGCTGGCGCAATGGTTTGTGCCGGGCTGCTACGCGGTAAAACGCGGAGCGCTGGTGGAAGGGGGCGCGTTGCTGTCGCGGCAGGCCAGTGCGCTGTTTGCCCGCGGTGCGCAAAAACTGGTGCTGGCCTGCACCGAAGTGCCTGTTGCGCTTGAGGCCGTCAATGCGCCGTTTCTTCATCTCACCTGGGATCCGGCGCAGGCACTGGCGGAGCGATGTTCGCATTTATGGCAATCCCAGGGCGTTTTTAACAGATAAGCCGTCCGGTGCGAGTTCGGGCGAAATATTCAGATCCAATACAGGAAAATAAAATGAAAAAAAGTCTCTGCTTATTAATTGCAGCGGGTGGCTTATGGGCAAATATGAGTTTTGCCGATACACCTGCTGAAGTTCGCGTGGCCTATAGCGGCGGTTCTCAGGTATTAATGCTGGCGAAAGCGGACGGTTCTCTGGATAAGGCATTAAACAGCAAAGTGAAATGGGTGCAATTTGCTTCTGGCGCCGATGCTCTGAATTATTTCGCCAGCAATGCAATTGATATTGCCAATTTTGGTTCCAGTCCGGCAACGGCAGGTATCGTGCGTAAATTACCGGTCGAGATTATTGGCGTTTCGGGAGTGATTGCCAGCTATGAACGGTTGATTGGTAAAAACGGCATTGTGAACATTAAGGATATCGAGGGCAAACGTGTGGCGTATCCGCCAAATTCAACGGCGCAGTATGCCCTCGAAGCCGCGATCAGCGTGAATAAACTGGATCGCAGCAAAATTACGCTGCTGCCGCTACGCCCTGCAGAGATGGTGGCGGCCTGGAAACGTGGCGACATTGATGCCGGTTATGTCTGGGCGCCGTTTGCGCAGGAGCTGGAAGCGTCGGGCGGCCATCAGGTGTTCGCCACCAAAGATCTGCAGAAAGATGGCTATCTGATTTACAACAACTATGTGGTTCGCAAAGCCTTTGCGGAACAGTATCCGGAAACAGTCACCGCCTTCCTGCGCGTGCATCAGCAGAAAGTGGATGAGTTCAGAAAAGATCCGGAACGTGCCGCCGCGATCGTCGCCAAAGAAGTAGGGGCACCGGTTACCACGGCAGCAAACACCCTGGGCGGGCTGGAATACCCCACACTTGCCCAACAAGGCACCGCTGACTGGCTGGGTGACGGGACGCAAACCACTGACAGCGGGATTGGCAAAGCATTAACCAAAACCTCCGGTTTCCTCGCCAGTATCGGTGAGATCCGCAAGCGTGATATTCCGGCCAACTGGGATACCGCGATTGATTCCCGCTACATTCGTGATGCGGCGGTGGCGGCGCAATGAGATTGAGTCAGCATATCGCCATCAGCGTGTTGTCGGTGGCGGTTTTCTTTATCGTCTGGCAGGTGGCGGCGACGCGGCAGTGGGTTGATCCGCTACTGTTGCCGTCGCTCACCGACATCGGGCTTACCACCGAAGAGTTGCTGTCGGACGGTTACCGTCAGGTGCCGCTTTGGGAGCACATCGCAGTGAGCCTGGCGCGCGCCCTGAGCGCGTTTGCCGTGGCGATTATCATCGGCATTCCGTTGGGTCTGCTGATGGGGTTGTCAGATGGCCTGGCGGCAGTGCTTAACCCCTTCGTGCAATTCCTGCGTCCTCTGCCAAAAATTGCGCTCATCCCCCTGGCGGTCGTCTGGCTGGGGATTGGCGAGGCGTCTAAGTTCTTCCTGATTTTTATTGCTACGTTTTTGAGCGTAGTGGTCGGCGCATCGGCGGCGGTTGAGCGCATTGGCCGCTCGCGGATCCGCGTCGCGCAGACGCTTGGCGCATCACGTCGGCAAATTTTTCTGCGCGTGGTGTTGCCGGACGCGCTGCCGGATCTTTTTACTACTGTCAGGCTGTCCATCGGCATTGGCTGGACGTCGTTAATCGCCGCTGAGATGGTAGCTGCAAGTTCCGGGCTGGGCTGGATGGTGATAAACGCCAGTTCTTATCTGCGCACCGATATCGTCATGCTCGGAATTTTATTACTGGGCGGCATCGGTTATTTGCTGGATCTGTTACTGCTGGGGCTACAGCGCCTGACAGTGCCCTGGGCGGGGAAAGAATAATGAGTGCTATCACCCTGGAAAATGTGTCGCTCTCTTTTGCGGCGAAACCGCAGCCGTTTACAGTGCTGGAAGATATCAACCTGACGCTGAACCGTGGCGAGTTTGTGGTGTTGCTCGGGCCCTCCGGATGCGGGAAATCCACCATCCTCAATCTGGTCGCCGGGTTTACGAAACCGGATCGCGGGCGGGTGGCGGCCGGCGGAAAAACGGTACGACAACCTGGCCCCGACCGCGGAATGATCTTCCAGCAACCCAATCTGTTCCCGTGGCTTTCGGTACTGGAAAACGTGACCTTTGGCCCACGTCTGGGTAAACATCGCAAAGACGAAACCAACGCGCAGGCGCAGGCATGGCTGGAACGCGTGGGCCTGAAAGGTTTTGAACATCACGCCCCCTGGCAGCTTTCCGGTGGCATGAAACAGCGGGTGGCGCTGGCGCGCGCCTGGCTTCCTGGCCCGGAAGTGCTGCTGCTGGATGAGCCGTTCGGCGCGCTGGATGCGCAAACCCGGCTGATGATGCAGGAACTGCTGCGTGAGGCCTGGTTATCCACTAACACGACGCTGCTCTTCGTCACGCACGATGTGGAAGAGGCGCTTTTTCTTGCCGATCGCATTCTGATCATGTCAGCGAAACCGGGGAGAATCGTTGATGAGATCATACTGCCCTTCGGGCGTGAGCGGGATATCGAAACGTTCGCCGAACACCCTGACTACAGCGAAATCAAACACCGCGTTCTGCATCGGGTGCGTCAGGAGGCGAAACGGCACTTACGCTAGCGGAAACGTGCGACAGGGTCGATTTGAACGCCGGGTCAGTTATAATAGGCACAAGTGAGTTGCCTCACGGCCTAATTTAACCCGGCGCACACCGCCCAAACCGAGTAAGTTCAATGAGTGAAATGATTTACGGCATCCATGCGGTGCAGGCCCTGCTTGAGCGCGCCCCGGAACGCTTTCAGGAAGTATTTATTCTGAAAGGTCGCGAAGATAAACGCCTGTTGCCGCTGATCCACGCGCTGGAAGCGCAGGGCGTTGTGATCCAGGTTGCCAGCCGGCAGTACCTCGACGAGAAAAGCGAGGGGGCGGTGCATCAGGGGATCATTGCTCGCGTGAAGCCGGGTCGTCAGTATCAGGAAAATGATCTGCCGGATCTGCTCGCCTCGCTCGATCAGCCATTCCTTCTGATCCTCGACGGCGTTACCGATCCACACAACCTCGGCGCCTGCCTGCGTAGCGCTGACGCCGCGGGCGTACATGCGGTGATCGTCCCACGCGATCGTTCCGCACAACTGAACGCGACGGCGAAAAAAGTGGCCTGTGGCGCAGCGGAAAGCGTACCGCTGATCCGCGTGACAAACCTGGCGCGCACCATGCGTCTGCTGCAGGAAGAGAACGTCTGGATCGTTGGTACGGCAGGTGAGGCCGACCATACGCTGCATCAGAGCAAAATGACCGGCCCGCTGGCGCTGGTGATGGGGGCGGAAGGCGAGGGGATGCGTCGTCTTACTCGCGAACATTGCGACGAACTCATCAGCATTCCGATGGCGGGCAGCGTCTCATCGCTGAACGTTTCGGTGGCGACCGGTATTTGCCTGTTTGAAGCAGTGCGTCAGCGAGGCTAATCGCCGGTAACCTCACAAAACCATCCTGCGGGATGGTTTTTTTTGCCCTCATTTCAGGCGTGACTGATAAAGGCTAACCATACTTATCAGGACAGCCATTGAAGGAGGGAAACGCAATGCACTGGCAAACGCATACCGTTTTTAATCAACCCACCCCGCTCAATAACAGTAATCTTTTCCTTTCCGATACGGCATTACGGGAAGCGATACAGCGTGAAGGCGCAGGCTGGGACAGTGAACTGCTGGCCAGCATCGGACAACAACTCGGCACTGCGGAGTCGCTGGAACTTGGGCGGCTGGCGAACGTCAACCCCCCTGAGTTGCTGCGTTATGACGCCACCGGTGAACGCCTTGATGATGTACGCTTTCACCCCGCCTGGCATCTGCTGATGCAGGGATTGTGTGCCAACCGGGTGCATAATCTGGCATGGGAAGATGATGCTCGCGTCGGATCGTTTACCGCTCGCGCCGCCCGGTTCATGCTGCATGCGCAGGTTGAAGCGGGAACACTGTGCCCGATCACCATGACCTTCGCGGCAACGCCGTTGCTGAAACAATCTCTGCCCGCGCCTTTCGCCGAATGGATGACACCGCTGCTGAGCGATCGCTATGATTCCCACCTGCTTCCCGGCGCCCAGAAGCGTGGTTTGCTGATTGGCATGGGGATGACGGAAAAACAGGGGGGATCGGATGTCCTCAGCAATACAACGCGGGCGGAAAAAACCGACGATGGTAGCTGGCGGCTGGTGGGGCACAAGTGGTTTTTCTCCGTGCCGCAAAGTGATGCGCATCTGGTGCTGGCGCAGGCAAAAGGCGGGTTATCCTGCTTCTTCGTGCCGCGATTTCTGCCGGACGGGCAGCGGAACGCCATTCGTCTCGAACGTCTGAAAGACAAACTGGGCAACCGCTCTAACGCCAGCAGCGAAGTGGAGTTTCTTGACGCATCAGGCTGGTTGCTTGGAGAAGAGGGCGACGGTGTACGGCAGAT
The DNA here is from genome assembly GCF_000734965.1 of Trabulsiella guamensis ATCC 49490. Lineage (GTDB taxonomy): Bacteria > Pseudomonadota > Gammaproteobacteria > Enterobacterales > Enterobacteriaceae > Trabulsiella > Trabulsiella guamensis. The sequence continues at coordinate 65,089 of NZ_JMTB01000065.1, read as the reverse complement.
CCTCAAAATGGGTGCCCTGACGCGGTTTGATTGTGCGCTGGGCAGCCACGGGCTGATGCGGCGCGCGCTGTCGGTGGCGCTCTACCACGCACACCAGCGGCAGGTGTTCGGCAAAAACCTGGTCGATCAGCCCATGATGCGCGAAGTGCTGGCTCGCATGGCGCTGCAACTGGAAGGGCAAACCGCCTTTTTGTTCCGCCTGGCGCGCGCGTGGGATCACCGGCAGGATGCACAGGAAATGCTATGGGCACGGTTGTTCACCCCTGCGGCGAAATTTGCTGTCTGCAAAGCAGGGATCCCGTTTGTTGCGGAAGCGATGGAAGTGCTGGGCGGCGTGGGCTATTGCGAGGAGAGCGAACTGCCGCGTCTGTATCGCGAAATGCCGGTCAATAGTATCTGGGAAGGCTCTGGCAACATCATGTGCCTCGACGTGCTGCGCGTGCTGAGTAAACAGCCGGGCGCCATCGAATTGCTGAGCGAGGAGTGTGCAGAGGTGAAAGGGCAGGATCGCCATTTCGATCACGCCTGGCGCCAGTTCCAGCAACGGCTGCGGAAACCGTCAGAGGCGCAAGGGCGTGAAATAACGCAACAGCTCTGGCGGCTGGGCGTTGGCGCACAAATGCTGCGCTATGCGTCGCCACCGATAGCACAGGACTGGTGTCGAATGATGCTGGATACGCGAGGGGGCTCGCTGCTGAGCGAACAGGTTAAAGAGGATTTACTGTTGCGGGCAACGGGAGGCGGCCGCTAGTCCGGTAAGCGGGCAGACAGTGTAAGGTCTGCCCGAATAATCAGGCGTACAGGATCGCTTTCACGCGCCAGTTGTCGGGCTGCTGGTCTTCGTACATCTGTATGATGCGGTACCAGGATGCCCCTTGTTCGTCTGCCTTGGACGCTATAACTCGCTCAACATCCTGTTGACTACCAAAAATACTGTTGACGGAAATCAGCCCAATTTCATTTAACCCGGTGACACAATCCGCGCTGGCAAACTCTGCAGATTGCGCGAAGGTGGTATTCATTCCGGCACATAGCAGGAACGGGGATAAGGTCATTGATCGTTTCATCGTCAGCTCCATTTCACTTTACCCTGCGGTAAACCAGGGCATTCCATCGCAGGCGCTTCTCCTTATCAGATACTGCGCATTATGTCCCAGGAAACGTGAAGAGGCGCAAAGCCATGTAAAGTGACTGAAAAGATTCAGAATGTCATTTACGATACAAAATGGCCTGTGAATACCACTGACCCGGGAACTGCGTATCGTCAATCATTACAATGACGTAGTAATCCGCTTTGGCTGCAACGACTTTCTCTTTAATGGCGGCTTCTACGTCCATCGGCGAACCATGAACCAGCGCGCTCACGGTACCCATTCGCTGCAAACCTTCCGTCTGGTTACGGCGGATTTCCTGCGGATGATCGGAGAGCGGTGGAGGAGGTTCGGGAGTGCCTTCAAGCAGGGTACAACCACTCAGTAATACTGCCAGCATTAAGGGCGCAAACCGTCGCATAGCCATATCTCGTTTCCTGATAGTCATAGTGTAGTGGGTAATTTATTCCCATTCGGGGGAATGTTCCCGAAGTGTTATCTCGAACGCGATTTTCGAATGAAAACGTTACGAAAGCGTAATCCACATCGCAACATTATTAATCATTCTTTCCGTTAGATGCTTGCGGAATATCACTTCGCGTGGCATACCAGCGGAAAAAGAAGGAGGTGACACATGATCGAACTTGAAACACGTACTCTCGCCGGTGGTGAAATTCTTCATGCTTATCCAAAAGATGCGGCCATAGATACGCTTCCCTGCGTGGTGTTTTATCACGGCTTCACCTCATCAAAACTGGTGTACAGCTATTTTGCTGTTGCGCTGGCGCAGGCGGGGTTTCGCGTCATCATGCCGGATGCCGCTGAACATGGCGCTCGGTTTACGGGGGACGAGCAGGGGCGAATGGCGCGCTTCTGGCCGATCCTGATGCAGAATTTCCACGAGTTTCCAGCGTTGCGTGATGCGCTGATGGCGGAAGGTTGGGTGAGCGAAGGGCGTCTGGCGGTGGCCGGAGCTTCGATGGGTGGCATGACGGCGCTGGGTATTATGACGCATCATCCGGACATCGCGTGTGTTGCAAGCCTGATGGGCTCAGGGTATTTCAGCAGCCTCTCCAGAACGTTGTTTCCATCCACCGATGACTGGACGCCACAGGCGCAGCAGCAACTGGCGGAGTGGGACGTCAGCCGGCATCTGGATGCGCTGGCGAACCGACCGTTGCTGCTATGGCATGGCGAGGAGGATGATGTTGTTCCGGCAGCGGAGTCGTTCCGGTTGCAGCAGGCGCTTATCCTGCAGGGACTGGATGCCAGACTGACCTGCGCCTGGCAGGCCAACGTTCGCCATCGTATCACCCCTGAAGCCCTCACCTGTGCGGTGGATTTCTTTAAAAAACATCTTTAAACAAGGATCACCTTAACGCCCTGCGTTTCCAGATTTTTCAGGATTTCCGCGTCGGCCTCTTTGCCGGTGATCATCATATCGATTTCGTCGGCACGGCTGAACAGCATACCGGCGCGTTCGCCAACTTTGCTACTGTCGACCAGCACCACCAGTTTACCCACCACGTTAAGCATTTTCTGCTCGGCCATCGCCGTCAGCATATCGGTTTTATACAGCCCTTCTGTGGTCAGCCCTTTGCCGCTGGTGAACATCCAGTGCCCGGCATAGAGGCTGTTTTCGCTCCCTTGCGGGCTCAGTGTGATGGCATGGCTTTTGTTGTACTGGCCACCCATGATGATCACGCTGTCATGTTCCTGATCAATAAGGTAATTTGCCAGCGGCAGATAGTTGGTGATGATCTGCACCGGCTTGCCGCAGATTTCCCGGCCGAGCAAAAACGCCGTTGAACCGCAGTTAATCACCACGCTTTCGCCGGGCGTCACCAGTTGTGAGGCGGCTCTGGCAATGCGCACTTTTTCATCGTGATTCTGCGCCTGATGAATATTCAGCGGCGTCCAGCGCGGGCGCGGCTGGTTCATGGCTTCCGCCCCGTTACGCACTTTTTTCAGCTTGCCGCTTTCATCCAGCTTGTTGATATCCCGGCGTGCCGTCGCCGGTGAAATCCCCAGTCGGGCAATCACCTGCTCGACCGTGACGAAGCCCGTTTGCGCCAGTAATTCCAGCAGGATTTGATGTCGTTGTGCTTCCGTCATGAGCTGATCCGATAAAAAATGATGGATAAAGATGATATTTGAAACGGCATGAAATTACTAAGATTTCGTGTGGCGCGGGAAGCGAAAAGCCTCCCGCCCGACAGTTTACAGGAACGATTTAAATGGCAGATCCGGCTCCTGGCTAAAGCAGTCGTCAAACCCGCGTGGGTAATGGTATTCGAACCGGTCTTTATCCAGTGGCCAGGTGAACTTACCGCCTACCTGCCAGATAAACGGCTTAAAGCCATAGTGCAGCCGATCTTTTTTCATTTCCCACAGCACGCGGATCTCTTGTGGATCCGCCTGAAAGTTTGACCAGATATCATGATGGAAAGGGATCACCACACGTGTATTCAATGCTTCCGCCATCCGCAGGATATCGGCGCTGGTCATTTTGTCAGTAATGCCGCGCGGGTTTTCACCGTAGGAGCCGAGCGCCACGTCAATCTGATGGTCGTTGCCGTGTTTCGCGTAGTAGTTCGAGTAATGGGAATCCCCGCTGTGATAGAGCGTGCCGCCGGGCGTTTTGAACAGGTAGTTAACTGCTCGCTGATCCATGCCATCCGGCAATACGCCCGCTGCTTTTTGTTCCGCGGGCAGCGTGATCAGTGCCGTGCGGTCAAAGGCATCCAGCGCATGGATTTCAATGTCTTTGATTTTGACGATATCGCCAGGTTTGACCACGATGCAGCGTGATGCCGGTACGCCCCAGCCAGTCCACAGATCCACGCAGGTTTGTGGCCCGATGAACGGCACATCGTCAGCGCAATTTTGCATGACGGCGGCGGCGACATTCACATCGATATGATCGTTGTGATCATGCGTAGCCAGCACGGCGTCGATCTGACGAATAGCGAACGGATCAAGCACAAACGGCGTAGTACGCAGGTTAGGCTGCAGTTTTTTTACTCCTGCCATGCGCTGCATCTGATGGCCATTTTTCATCAGCGGATTACCATGGCTCTGCTTGCCGGTACCGCACCAGAAATCAACACAGACGTTGGTTCCGCCTTCTGATTTCAGCCAGATCCCCGTGCAGCCGAGCCACCACATGGCGAAGGTGCCTGGCGCTACCTGTTCCTGCTCGATTTCCTCGTTCAGCCAGCTTCCCCACTCCGGAAAGGTGTTCAAAATCCAGGATTCACGGGTGATGGTGTTCACTTTACTCATCGTCTCTTCTCTCAGCTTTAATCAATTTGAATCATTAAATGATTGGATTTGAGTCATCCTGACATCGTTTTTGCCTGATTGCAATAACCACTTTCGCCACTTTAGCCGCTTTATCTGGGCTACCGATACGTAATGGTAATACATTGAATTTCCATATAATTGCAAATCAATCAATAAGTTGTGATTGATTTCTGCCGAGGAGGAAGCGTCGTGACAAGTCCGTATGAAACGCGGGGAAATAAATTGCGGTGCCAATCACATTTAATCAAATTTAATCTTGTTGTGATTACTTTTGATTATTAGAGTGTGGACACAAACGAAACCGGGCGGGTCAGCTGCCCGACGTTGTCCCCCCTATGGAGAGCGTTATGGAGATCCTTTACGACATCTTTACCGTGTTCTTTAACCAGGTAATGACCAACGCCCCGCTACTGCTGGGTATCGTGACGTGCCTGGGCTACATCCTGCTGCGCAAAAGCGTCAGCGTTATCATCAAGGGAACGATAAAAACCATCATCGGCTTTATGCTGTTGCAGGCGGGGTCCGGCATCCTGACCAGCACCTTCAAACCGGTCGTGGCGAAGATGTCCGAGGTCTACGGCATCAATGGCGCTATCTCTGATACTTATGCCTCAATGATGGCTACCATCGAACGCATGGGGGAAGCCTACAGTTGGGTGGGGTACGCCGTGCTGCTGGCGCTGGCGCTAAACATTGTTTACGTACTGCTGCGCCGGGTGACGGGGATCCGCACCATCATGCTGACGGGTCACATCATGTTCCAGCAGGCCGGGCTTATCGCCGTGTTTTTCTACATCCTCGGCTACCCGATGTGGACCACTATCATCTGTACCGCAGTTCTGGTCTCACTGTACTGGGGGATCACCTCTAACATGATGTACAAACCCACCCAGGACGTAACAGAAGGATGCGGTTTCTCCATCGGTCATCAGCAGCAGTTCGCCTCCTGGCTGGCGTATAAGCTGGCACCGTATCTCGGCAAAAAAGAAGAGAGCGTGGAAGATCTCAAACTGCCGGGCTGGCTGAATATCTTTCACGACAATATCGTTTCAACGGCTATCGTCATGACGATCTTTTTCGGCGCGATTCTGCTCTCGTTCGGTACGGGCACCGTGCAGGCGATGGCGGGGAAAACCCACTGGACTATCTACATTTTGCAGACCGGTTTCCAGTTTGCGGTGGCGATTTTCATCATCGTGCAGGGGGTTCGCATGTTTGTGGCCGAGCTTTCGGAAGCCTTCAACGGGATCTCCCAGCGTTTAATCCCTGGCGCCGTGCTGGCTATTGATTGCGCGGCTATTTATAGCTTCGCACCGAATGCCGTGGTATGGGGCTTCATGTGGGGCACCATCGGGCAACTGATTGCGGTCGGCATTCTGATTGCCAGCGGTTCTTCCATTCTGATTATCCCCGGCTTTATCCCGATGTTCTTCTCCAACGCCACCATCGGCGTCTTTGCTAACCACTTTGGTGGCTGGCGGGCGGCGCTGAAAATTTGCCTGGTGATGGGCATGATTGAAATTTTTGGCTGCGTCTGGGCGGTGAAACTCACTGGCATGAGTGCCTGGATGGGTATGGCGGACTGGTCGATTCTGGCACCGCCGATGATGCAGGGGCTGGCGTCCGTCGGACTGGCGTTTATGTCCGTCATGATCCTCATCGCCCTGGCATACATGTTCTTCGCGGGCCGCGCGCTACGTGCCGAAGAAGATGCAGAAAAACAACTCGCAGAACACTCTGCGCAATAAGGAGTTCCGATTATGACCGTACGTATTCTTGCCGTCTGTGGTTGTGGGCAGGGCAGTTCCATGATCATGAAAATGAAAGTCGATCAGTTCCTGACACAGCAGGGTGTCGACCATACCGTCAACAGTTGCGCCGTAGGGGAGTACAAAAGCGAGCTGAGCGGCGCGGACATTATTATCGCCTCAACCCATGTTGCCAGCGAAATCAGTGTGTCAGGCAACAAGTATGTGGTGGGCGTGCGCAACATGCTTTCCGCCGCAGACTTCGGGCCAAAACTGATGGAAGTGATCAGCGCACATTTCCCGAAAGACATGAAATAAGGACTCGCCATGAAATTACGTGATTCGCTGGCGGAGAACCATTCCATTCGACTACAGGCCGACGCTGATAGCTGGCAAGCGGCGGTGAAAATCGGCGTCGATCTGCTGGTGGCCGCAGACGTCGTCGAGCCGCGTTATTACCAGGCCATTCTTGATGGCGTCGAACGTTTCGGCCCGTATTTCGTCATCGCGCCGGGGCTGGCGATGCCACATGGCCGCCCGGAAGAAGGGGTGAAAAAGAACGGCTTTGCGCTGGTGACCCTGAAAACCCCCATGGTGTTTAACCATGAGGATAACGACCCGGTCGATATCCTGATAACCCTGGCGGCGGTTGACGCCAGAAGCCATCAGGAGGAGGGCATCATGCAGATCGTCAATCTGTTTGAAGATGACGCTAATTTTGACCGACTTCGCGCCTGCCGTAGCGAGCAGGACGTACTGGATTTAATCGACCGCGCCACCGTAGCGGCAATATAAGAGGAAACAAACATGTCTCATTCATTACCGATGCTTCAGGTGGCGCTGGATAACCAGACGCTGGCTGATGCCTACGCCACCACACGCCTGATTGCCGAAGAAGTCGATATCATTGAGGTCGGCACCATTTTATGTATTGGCGAGGGCGTACGCGCCGTGCGTGACCTGAAAGCGCTCTATCCGCATAAAATCGTGCTGGCGGATGCCAAAATCGCTGATGCCGGAAAGATCCTCTCTCGCATGTGTTTTGAAGCGCAGGCCGACTGGGTGACGGTGATCTGCTGCGCAGACATTAACACCGCCAAAGGGGCGCTGGACGTGGCAAAAGAGTTCAACGGCGACGTGCAGATCGAACTGACCGGCTACTGGACCTGGGAACAGGCGCAGGCATGGCGTGACGCCGGCATCGGGCAGGTGGTTTATCACCGCAGCCGTGATGCACAAGCGGCCGGTGTGGCATGGAGTGAAGCTGATATTACGGCGATTAAACGGCTGGCAGAGATGGGCTTCAAAGTGACTGTCACCGGCGGCCTGGCGCTGGAGGATTTGCCGCTGTTCAAAGGCATTCCTGTTCATGTTTTTATTGCTGGTCGCAGCATTCGTGATGCCGCAAGCCCGGTGGAAGCCGCACGCCAGTTCAAGCGCGCTATCGCCCAGTTATGGGGTTAAGGAGCGGTTATGACGACGAATCCGGTGCTGCTCGGCATCTATGAAAAAGCGCTCCCGGCCGGGGAGTGCTGGCGGGAACGGCTGCGGCTGGCGAAATCACTGGGATTTGATTTTGTCGAAATGTCGGTGGATGAAACCGATGAACGGCTGGCGCGCCTTGACTGGACGGCGGAAGAAAAGCTGTCACTGGTAAAAGCGATTGCTGAAACCGGCGTTCGGGTGTCATCGATGTGCCTGAGCGCGCACCGCCGTTTCCCGCTCGGCAGCGAAGATAACCATGTTCGTGCGCAGGGGCTGGCGATCATGCAAAAAGCTATTCGATTTGCGCAGGATGTCGGCATCAGGGTGATCCAACTGGCGGGGTACGACGTTTACTACCAGCAGGCCAATGACGAAACACGTCGACGTTTTCGCGACGGACTGAGGGAGAGCGTCGACATGGCCAGCCGGGCGCAGGTAACGCTGGCAATTGAAATCATGGATTACCCGCTGATGAACTCTATCAGCAAGGCGCTGGGTTACGCGCACTATCTTAATAACCCGTGGTTTCAGCTTTACCCCGATATCGGTAATTTATCGGCGTGGGACAACGACGTGCAGATGGAACTGCAGGCTGGTATGGGGCACATCGTGGCGGTACATGTTAAAGATACCCGGCCGGGTGTGTTTAAAAACGTGCCGTTTGGTAGCGGTGTGGTGGATTTCGAAGCCTGTTTCCGCACACTCAAACAGAGTGGTTACTGCGGTCCTTACCTGATTGAAATGTGGAGCGAAACCGCAGACGACCCCGCTGCCGAAGTAGTCAAAGCCCGCGACTGGGTGCGTGAACGGATGGCACGCGCCGGGCTGGGGGAGGCCGCATGATGCAGCAGCTTAAACAACAGGTCTTTGAAGCCAATATGGATTTGCCGCGCTACGGGCTGGTGACGTTTACCTGGGGCAACGTCAGTGCTATCGATCGTGAGCGTCGCCGGGTGGTGATCAAGCCCAGCGGCGTGGAGTACGAGGCCATGACCGTTGACGACATGGTGGTCATTGATCTGGAAGGCAGGGTCATTGAAGGCCAATGGCGCCCGTCGTCTGATACCGCCACGCATCTGGCGTTGTATCACCGTTATCCGTCGATCGGTGGTGTGGTGCATACTCACTCGACGCACGCCACGGCCTGGGCGCAAGCCGGGCTGGCAATCCCCGCGCTGGGGACGACGCATGCTGATTACTTCTGGGGAGATATTCCCTGCACCCGCGCACTTAGCGAACAAGAGATCGCGGAAGCGTATGAGCGGCATACCGGCACGGTTATTATAGAAACGCTCGGCGAATGCGAGCCGCTGCATACGCCAGGTGTCGTGGTGTATCAGCACGGGCCTTTTGCCTGGGGAAAAAATGCCCACGACGCGGTACATAACGCTGTGGTGATGGAAGAGGTGGCGAAGATGGCGTGGATTGCGCGCGGAATCAATCCACAACTGAACGCTATTGATCCGGCATTAATGCATAAACACTTTCTGCGTAAGCACGGGCCGGATGCGTATTACGGGCAAAAATAACCTACGGGTTACCCGCACCTAAAAAAAGCCCCCGGACACGGGGGCAAATAAAATAAAGGGGATGGTTAACTTCTCGTTAGGATGTTCCTGGTGCTAGCGGTAAATTTCGGCGCTGGCATGGATAAGGCCATTACTCTCCGGTTCATGCAGCAATACCGGGTAGAAATACCTTGCGCCTTGCGCGTCACTCTCTTCGTTAAGGGCTTGATCCGCTTCGCTTTCAGTGGCGAGGTTATGGTTTATGTAAATAACGCCTAAGCTATGCACATCATCCATATTTTTGGCTTGTGAGCCGGTGATTTTTACGGCTGCCATCGCATTTACGTTTAGCAATAACGCAGCCAGTACAGCCAGTGCGATGCGTTTCATAATGTCTACTCCTTACCACCTCTCCTTCCCTGTACAACAGTACGGAGGGTGTATGATGTAAGTGTAATGCCTCCCCGCAGGTTAAATAGCGACCATTTCTGATGCAGTTGTTCAAAAAAATGCCGCATCCGTTCTGATTGATTTTAAATCACCGACTTAACCCCGCTTCTCGCTTTGTGCGAATTATTTAGACAATCACCTTGTCTTTACCAAGCCCCGCAAGTAGAATGACGCGTCAATTTTTCAGCCGCCCTTTAATCACGTTCCTTGCCTCCATGGGCTGCGGCTGACCCAGACAGGAGGCTGAATAATCCGTAAGGAGCAATTCGATGCGTCATTACGAAATCGTTTTTATGGTCCATCCTGACCAGAGCGAACAGGTTCCGGGCATGATCGAGCGCTACACCGGTGCAATCACTGGTGCAGAAGGCAAGATCCACCGTCTGGAAGACTGGGGCCGCCGTCAGCTGGCTTACCCGATCAACAAACTGCACAAAGCACACTACGTTCTGCTGAACGTTGAAGCGCCGCAGGAAGTGATCGATGAGCTGGAAACAAACTTCCGCTTCAACGATGCCGTTATCCGTAGCATGGTAATGCGTACTAAGCACGCTGTTACCGAAGCATCTCCGATGGTTAAAGCGAAAGACGAGCGCCGTGAGCGTCGCGATGATTTCGCAAACGAAACCGCAGATGATGCAGATGCTGGGGATTCTGAAGAGTAATCCTGATGACCAATCGTCTGGTCTTGTCCGGTACCGTGTGCAGGACGCCACTTCGTAAGGTCAGCCCATCAGGAATTCCTCACTGCCAGTTCGTGCTTGAGCATCGTTCCGTGCAGGAGGAAGCCGGTTTTCACCGGCAGGCGTGGTGCCAGATGCCCGTTATTATTAGCGGACACGACAACCAGGCCATTACTCACAGTATAACGGTCGGTAGCGCAGTGACCGTTCAGGGGTTCATCAGTTGCCACAAGGCAAAGAATGGCCTGAGCAAAATGGTTCTGCATGCCGAGCAGATTGAATTGATAGATTCTGGAGACTAGCCAAATGGCACGTTATTTCCGTCGTCGCAAGTTCTGCCGTTTCACCGCGGAAGGCGTTCAAGAGATCGACTATAAAGATATCGCTACGCTGAAAAACTACATCACCGAAAGCGGTAAGATTGTCCCGAGCCGTATCACCGGTACCCGTGCAAAATATCAGCGTCAGCTGGCACGCGCTATCAAACGCGCTCGCTACCTGTCCCTGCTGCCGTACACTGATCGTCATCAGTAATCGGTCACGGTCCATTAATACGACTTTGAGAGGATAAGGTAATGCAAGTTATTCTGCTTGATAAAGTAGCAAACCTGGGCAGCCTGGGTGATCAGGTTAACGTTAAAGCGGGCTACGCTCGTAACTACCTGGTACCGCAGGGTAAAGCTGTTCCGGCAACCAAGAAAAACGTTGAATATTTCGAAGCACGTCGCGCTGAACTGGAAGCTAAACTGGCTGACGTTCTGGCGGCTGCTAATGCTCGCGCTGAGAAAATCAACGCGCTGGGCAGCGTAACCATCGCGTCTAAAGCAGGCGACGAAGGTAAACTGTTCGGTTCCATCGGTACTCGCGACATCGCTGACGCTGTTTCTGCAGCTGGCGTTGAAGTGGCTAAGAGCGAAGTTCGTCTGCCGAACGGCGTTCTGCGTACCACTGGTGAGCACGAAGTGAACTTCCAGGTTCACAGCGAAGTGTTTGCTAAACTGGTTGTAAACGTTGTTGCTGAGTAATTAATTACTCGCATCAATATCGAAGCGCCGGCCTGGAGCCGGCGTTTTGCTTTTCTGCGTCCGGTGTTTCTTTACTGGTCAGGCCGACACCACCGGGGCGGAGTCGTTTATCGTGCGCGAATAAAGCTGCCATCGGACTGACGGGTAAACAGCACCTGCTGGTCGTTTCCGGTATCGATCGTTAATCCGGTCACCACACCGTTAGCATTCTGACGGATCTGAATCATCTGCCCGGTTTGCAGATTGCTCAGTGGTTTGCCGCTGCCTTCCACTTTCGCCATCGCGTAGACATCTGTCGGCGGCAGATTATGGTCGCGGAACAACTGGGCAAGGGTTTTCCCCGACTCAACGCGATAAGAGCGCCATTGCTGTTCGATACCCGGCGTCGGTTGCGGCGGCGTTTGTGCCTGCGTTTGTGGATCCTCTTCCTGGACCGGTTCTGGCGCGACAGGCGCCACCGGCTGAGAATCACTGACAGAGGGAGTCACCCGCGGCGGTTGGGATGAGGACTGGATATTAAGCTGTGCATCGCGTGTTGCAGGGGGCGAGGAGCGGTTGTCATCCCCTGACGGCAGCAGAACGCCGATCACCACTAACAGAGCACCGACGATAATACCGCGACGATGCAGCGGCGGCAGGGGATCCATCAAACGAATGTCATCCGGTGCGTGCCAGATTTTCAGCAACGTCTGTTGTAACGGGTTTCGCCCGGGCATGGCTTTCCTCCTGCTCCGCGTTCCTGGTTCCTGTGCCCTCAGTATATACATAATTTTCTCAGGGCCACATTTACTCTCTTCACGTTACACAAAGTTTTACCCGAAACGGCATGGCTGCTATGCTGCCCGCTACTTTATACCCGATGAAAGGAAAGACGATGGCAACCCCGACTTTTGACACGATTGAAGCGCAGGCTAGTTACGGTATTGGCTTACAGGTAGGACAACAGCTTAGCGAATCCGGTTTGCAGGGGCTGCTGCCGGAAGCACTGGTAGCGGGTATTGCCGACGCGCTGGAAGGCAAACAGCCGCAGGTTCCGGTTGATGTAGTGCATCGTGCGCTGCGTGAAATCCACGAACGTGCAGATGCCGTTCGCCGTGAGCGCTTCGAAGCGATGGCCGCCGATGGCGTGAAATATCTGGAAGAAAACCGTGAGAAAGAGGGTGTAAATAGCACCGAATCTGGTTTGCAATTCCGGGTGATTAACCAGGGCGAAGGCGCTATCCCGGCGCGTACTGACCGCGTTCGTGTGCATTATACCGGTAAGCTTATCGACGGCACCGTATTTGACAGCTCTGTCGCCCGTGGCGAACCGGCAGAATTCCCGGTGAACGGCGTGATCGCTGGCTGGATTGAAGCGCTGACCCTGATGCCGGTGGGGTCGAAGTGGGAACTGACTATCCCGCACAACCTGGCGTATGGTGAGCGTGGCGCAGGCGCGTCCATTCCGCCGTTCAGCACGCTGGTTTTTGACGTTGAGCTGCTGGAAATTCTGTAAGGCAGGATGAATCCTCTCCTCATCTGGGGAGAGGATGTTCAGAAACAGAGTAAAATCCTCAAGTTATAAATTTATTGTTATTTAATGCTGACAATATCGATTTTGTGCGATTTATTGTGAAGTGATTCGCGTTTTAAGAGTGATATAACACTCATTTTAAACATAAAATTAACATTTAATTCATTTCCAGGTATTCAACCCGCCGATTCTTACCTAATATCGATAAATCCCTGAACAGGGTCCAGAGCATAAAGGGCCGCAGAGCCAGCACAACACAACAGGAACACAGGAAGAAAATCACATGGTAGATCAGGTTAAAGTCGCTGCTGAAGAGCAGGATCCGGCTGAACAATCGCTACGGCGAAATCTTACTAACCGTCATATCCAGCTTATCGCCATCGGCGGCGCCATCGGTACCGGACTGTTTATGGGCTCCGGTAAAACCATCAGTCTTGCCGGGCCGTCGATCATCTTTGTCTATATGATCATCGGCTTCATGCTGTTCTTCGTCATGCGAGCGATGGGCGAACTGCTGCTGTCTAATCTCGAGTACAAATCCTTTAGCGACTTCGCGGCCGATCTGCTTGGTCCGTGGGCGGGGTATTTCACCGGCTGGACCTACTGGTTCTGTTGGGTGGTCACCGGGATGGCCGATGTTGTCGCCATCACAGCGTACGCGCAATTCTGGTTCCCCGAACTCTCCGACTGGGTGGCATCGCTGGCAGTCGTGGTTCTGCTGTTGAGTCTGAACCTCGCCACGGTGAAGATGTTCGGTGAGATGGAGTTCTGGTTTGCGATGATCAAAATCGTTGCCATCGTGGCGCTGATTATCGTGGGGCTGGTAATGGTGCTGACACACTTCCAGTCACCAACCGGGGTTGAAGCCTCGTTTGCCCATCTGTGGAATGACGGCGGCTGGTTCCCGAAAGGGCTGAGCGGCTTTTTTGCTGGCTTCCAGATAGCGGTGTTTGCCTTCGTCGGTATCGAACTGGTGGGCACTACGGCGGCGGAAACAAAAGATCCGGAAAAATCCCTGCCACGCGCCATCAACTCCATTCCCATTCGTATCATCATGTTCTACGTGTTTGCGCTGATCGTCATTATGTCGGTCACTCCGTGGAGCTCAGTGGTACCGGACAAGAGCCCGTTTGTTGAGCTGTTCGTGCTGGTCGGTCTGCCGGCAGCGGCCAGTATCATTAACTTCGTGGTGCTGACTTCCGCGGCTTCTTCTGCCAACAGCGGTGTGTTCTCAACCAGCCGTATGTTGTTCGGTCTGGCGCAGGACGGCGTAGCGCCGAAAGCCTTCGCCAAACTCTCTAAGCGCGCAGTTCCGGCGAAAGGGCTGACCTTTTCCTGTATCTGCCTGTTGGGCGGCGTGGTAATGCTGTACGTTAACCCGAGCGTGATTACTGCGTTCACCATGATTACGACCGTCTCGGCGATCCTTTTCATGTTCGTCTGGACGATTATCCTCTGCTCGTACCTGGTGTACCGCAAACAGCGTCCACAGCTGCATGAGAAATCGATCTACAAGATGCCGCTGGGCAAAGTGATGTGTTGGGTCTGCATGGCGTTCTTCGTCTTCGTTATTGTGCTGTTGACGCTGGAAGATGACACCCGTCAGGCGCTGATCGTGACGCCGCTGTGGTTTATCGCACTGGGCTTAGGCTGGCTGTATATCGGTAAGAAACGTAGGGCAGACCTGCGTTAATGATTGGCCCGGTGGCATTGCGCCACCGGGCAATGTTGTTATTCCCCGGCAAGCGCACGCGGGAACAGCACGTTATTCTCCAGACTGATGTGTTCCATCAGATCATCAATCATCTCGTTAATGCCGTTGTACATCGCTTTCCATGTGGTGCACGCTTCCGGCGGCGGGGTGACGTTATTGGTGGTGTGCTTAATCACCTCCAGCAGTTCACCCGCTTCATCATGCTCGCTTTCCATTACGCTTATCGGTCCCATTGCCTGACTTCCCATGCCCTGCTTGATCATCGGGAACAGGATCTGCTCCTCTTTCATCATATGGCTGGAAAGCTCCTGATGCAGCATAGTCAGGTATTTCGCCAGACCGCGCGGCACAGTGGGTTTGTCGGCGTGAACGCGTTCCACTTTGGTGGCCTGCAGGATCAGTTCAGGAAGCTGTTCGCGATGACGATCATGATAACGCACAATGATGTGATTGATGATTTCACCGAGCGGTGCCACGCGCCAGTCTTTCTCTACCGGCTGCTCAGCGAGCATTGCCAGCTCGGCTTCGATGGCGTCGAGATCCAGCTCCTTACGGGTTGCAGCGCGCTCGAGCGTCTGCTTGCCGCCACAGCAGTAATCCATATCGTATTTACGGAACAGCGCAGAGGCGCGCGGGATGGAGAGCGCCAGTTCACCTAAAGGTTGGTCGCGGAAGGCCATAGCAGTTACCTCATCATGAATAATATAAGATGCATATTAAATGCATCTTTAAAATAACGCTATACCTCTTTTGAGGTGCTGTATTTTGAGAGCTTTGTCACAAAAAATTTTGTGCGTTAAGGCTCTGACCCGTATTGAAAAATTGCCGCCTGGCAACTCGCCTGAACGAAAGGCCGTTAAACAACCGCAAACGGCTGCCGATAGATAGTGCTCAACACCTGCATATAAAAAAGGCTATCCATGTTCAAACGTATAAAAGTCATCACCCTGCTGATTTCGGTGTTGCTTGTGCTCGGCGCAATGCAGCTCTTTTCTGCGGGAGTATTTATTAAGGCGCTCAATAACGATAAACACAACTTCAGCGTCGCTCAGCTCTCCAGCCAGAACGTCGCCGCATTTACTGATGCCTGGGTGAGTCTCAACCAGGCACGCGTCACCCTCAACCGCGGGATGCTGCGCCTGCAAAGCAGCATGGGAACGCAAATCAACGGCGGCCAGTTAAGTGAACTGGTGAAAACGGCTAACGCTCTGCTGGCGGAAGCCAAAGATCACTATGACCGCTACCACGAACTGCCCAATACCCCGGGAATCGACCAAACCCTGACCGAGAGCCTGGAAACACAGTTTGGCATATACTCCGCCACCCTTGCCCGCATGAATGTTCTGCTGGAGCAGGGCAAACTGGAAGAGATGTTTAAAGAGAACGCCGAACAGAAACAGCAGGCGATGCAGAAGTCTTACCGCGAATGGCGTGCGATGCAGACGCAACTGAGCAACGCTGGCATCCAGGACAATAATAACGATTACACGCGCATTCTTTGGATCCTCGCGACTATTATGGTGGTCGTTGTCGTGGTGATTGTGGCGAGCTGGGTGGCGATGCAGCGCGTACTACTGAAACCGCTGCATCAGGTGATGGAACACATTCGCGCGATTGCCGCAGGCGACCTGACGCACCCTATTGACGCCGAAGGCCGTAACGAAATGGCGCTGCTGGCGGGCAACGTGCGTGAAATGCAGCAGGCGCTGGCGAAAACGGTCACCATCGTGCGCGAAGGCGCTGACACCATCTACACCGGTGCGGGCGAAATCTCCGCAGGCAGCAATGATCTCTCTTCCCGCACGGAGCAGCAGGCGGCATCACTGGAAGAGACGGCAGCCAGCATGGAACAGCTGACGGCCACTGTGAAGCAAAACGCCGACAACGCCCGCCAGGCGTCCGGTCTCGCGCTGACCGCCTCAAAAACCGCGCAGAAAGGCGGTGAAGTGGTGGATGGCGTGGTTCGCACGATGGATGAAATTGCCCGCAGTTCCGGCCAAATTTCGCAGATTACCAGCGTGATCGACGGCATTGCCTTCCAGACTAATATCCTGGCGCTGAATGCTGCCGTCGAAGCCGCGCGTGCCGGTGAGCAGGGCAGAGGCTTTGCGGTGGTGGCGGGTGAGGTTCGCACGCTGGCACAACGCAGCGCGCAGGCAGCCAAAGAGATTAAAGGGCTGATTGAAGACTCGGTCGAGCGCGTTAGCACCGGTTCTTCGCTGGTTCATGAAGCGGGTGAAACGATGGCGGAAATCGTGACCTCGGTGACGCGTGTGAATGACATCATGGCTGAGATCGCCTCGGCGTCGGATGAGCAGAGCCGTGGCATTGATCAGGTTGGTCAGGCTATTGCTGAAATGGATCGCGTGACGCAGCAGAACGCCTCGCTGGTGGAAGAGTCTGCCGCGGCTGCAGCGGCGCTCGAAGAACAGTCCGCACGTCTGAACGAGACTGTCGCGGTGTTCAAAATCCTCCGCGGCAATGCGCCAAAAACGACGCCGGCCCGTCCAGCAACAACGGTAAAAAAATCGGTTCCGGCACTGGCAACCGCCGACGGCACCTGGGAAACTTTCTGACGATTAGCCCTGTTCAGTTACAGGCGTAACTGTGGGACGCGTCGGTTTCGTTCTGACCGCCATCACCACGCCAGTAACCAGCAGCAGGATACCGCTTAGCGTGAGCAATGGCGGGGCGCTCTGACGAAGCAAAAAGGTGTAGAGCAACCCCGCCAGCGTTTCAAATACAATCAGCGGCCCGACGATCACTGTCGGTAACCGCTGGCTGGCGATATTCCAGCACAGCGCGCCCACCCACGAACAGAAAATCGCAATCGCCAGCATCAGGCTGACAAACACCACGGGACGCGGGCCAAACGGCAGCGGGAACGCCACGTCCTGCATACTCAGCCAGCCGCAAGCCGCAAGATAGCCCGCCAGCGACACCGGCAGCGTCACCAGTGCCTGCGCGGTTGCCCACATCATTGGGTGCTTATCCGGATTTTCCCGCAGCCAGCGCGCGTTACGCAGCGCATACCACGCCCAGCAGACCACAGAAATCAGCGCCAGCCCGATCCCGGACCCATAGCGCCACCCGTTAAAACCCACCAATTCGTAGCGCAGCTCGGCGATATTCACGCACAGCAAGCCAAAGGCGATGCACACCAGTGCAGGGATCATGCGTAACCAGGGCAATTTGCCGTCACGCTGGCTGTAAAGCAGGTTGGCAAACACCGGGATCACCACCGGCAGGGTACCGATAATCATCGTGGAAACCGGCGCGCCGGCACGCTGAATGGCGCTCGCGAGGCACAAGTAATAAATCAGATTGCCCATCATGGTGAGACCGAGCGCGGTCAGCCAGTCCTGACGTGTCAACTGTTTCAGCCGTCCGCGACCCAGCCACGCCAGCGGCAGAGCGATTAACCCCAGCGCCAGATAGCGTCCCATCGACTGCAACATCGCCGGGTATTCCGGCACGATCAGCGGGCCGACGAAAATCAATCCCCACATTAACCCTGCCAGCAGGGCATACAGCACGCCGCTTATCATCGCTTAACCCTTAAAGCTTGTTGAACCCAAAGTGTAGGCAGGGAAGGGAGAAGCGTATTGTATGAGATTGCGCATCAGCGCCGGGCGACCTGTTTCTGATAGCGGACTGGCGTGATGCCGTAGCGGCGGGTGAACGTGCGGGTTAAATGGGATTGATCGACCAGCCCTGTTGCGGCGGCGACCTCGGCTGCGGGCATGCCATGGGTGAGAAAGTTCTTGGCGCGCCAGAGACGGATCGCCATCAGCATCTGATGCGGCGTAACGTGGAAATGAACCTTAAACTGGCGCTGAAAATGATACGGACTGAGCGACACCACCTGCGCAAGTTCATCCAGCGTGACGGCGTGCATGTAGTTGTCATGCAGATAGTCACGCACACGGTCGAAACGGTGACCACTTTCCTGTCGGTTGGGGGCATGGTGGGCAAAAGGGCGAAAGGTATCGATTAGATCCAACAGCAACCCTTTTTGCGCCAGTGGATCGTCGGTATGCCACATCGCGTAAATCAGCGTGCCAGTCTGTCGGGCGCGCAGCGGATCGATGCGCATGACATCGCTAAACCACCAGTGACGAATGCCTGTCACCTCTTCGAGCAGATCCGGCTCCAGATACACCATTCGATAGCGCCAGCCCTCTGCCGTTTCCGCTTCACCGGTATGCAATTCGTCGGGATTCATTGTGATCACAGAATTGATCGGCGCCACGTACTGGGTACCACGATAGCGAAAGCGCTCCGCCCCCAGTTCTATCGCGCCAATACCAAATGCTTCATGCGTATGAGGTTCAAAGGCGTAGCGGGAAATATGCGCATGATAAAGCTCAACGCCGGGCACGTGCGCCAGATGGCGAAAGCGGGCGCTGTCTGTTTCATCGGTGAACTGATCGGGTACGCCTTGCACGGTGTCCTCCACGCGGGTCATTTTCCCATTATCAGAGATGACCCGGTGGAGTGCCACAAAAAATAACCAGTTGTTAACAATTACAGGCTGCGTTCGATGCTTTTTTCAAGTGCGGTGGTCGGGCGACCGATCAGGCGACTCAGCGTGTGGCTGTCATCAAACAGGCCGCCTTTCGCAGCACCGGTGTCGGAATCAGCCAGCATGTCGGCGATGGGCGCAGGCAGGCCAACGCCTTTCAACGCAGCAGCGAAATCGGCTTCGCTGAGGTTCTGATAGGTCACCGGTTTACCGCTGTGCTTGCTGAGCGCGGCGGCCAGCTCGCTCAGCGTCCAGGCGCTGTCGCCCGCCAGTTCATATATTTTGCCGGCATGACCGTCTTCGCTGATGACGCGGGCGGCGGCCGCAGCATAGTCCGCACGGGTGGCTGAGGCGATTTTGCCGTCTCCGGCCGCGCCGATAAACACGCCATGCTCTATAGCAGGTGGCGCGCTTGCCAGATAGTTTTCGGTGTACCAGCCGTTGCGCAACAGAGCGTACGGAATGCCAGACGCTGCCAGCTGTTTTTCAGTATCAACGTGTTCAACATGCAGGCCGAGCGGTGAGGTGTCCGCATGCAGCAGGCTGGTGTAAGCGATAAATTTCACTCCCACCGTACGGGCGGCGTTGATCACGTTACGGTGCTGCGCGGCGCGTTTGCCCACTTCGCTGGATGAGATCAACAACAGTTTGTCCACGCCCTGAAGCGCCGCCGTCAGTGCCGCCGGATCGTTATAATCACCTTCGCGGACGGTAATCCCCTGCTGGCGGAGGTCATCGGCTTTCGCTGGGTTACGAACAATTGCCACGATCTGGCTGGCGGCAACGCGGGTTAATAGTTCAGCGATCACAAGCTGGCCAAGCTGGCCGGTCGCTCCGGTAATAGCAATCATGGTTTTCTCCTTCGTGTTCGTCAGGTGATGTGCTACGCTAACACCTTAACTAACTTTTAGTAAGTACGTACAAAAAGGTAAGTATGAAAATGACGATGCCGACGCCGACGCCGACGCCGACGCTGAGCGAGCAGATGCGCAACGGTAACCTGTTTGCCGAACAGTGTCCGTCGCGGGATGTGCTGAAACACGTCACCAGCCGCTGGGGCGTGTTGATTCTGGTTGCCCTGCGCGACGGTACGCATCGCTTCAGCGATCTGCGGCGTAAAATGGGCGGGGTGAGCGAAAAGATGCTGGCGCAGTCGTTACAGGCGCTGGAGCAGGATGGTTTTGTCGACCGCGTCTCTTACCCTGTCGTGCCGCCCCATGTTGAATATAGCCTGACACCGCCTGGAGAGCAGATTAGCGAGAAAGTCGCGGCGCTGGCGGACTGGATCGAAGTGAATTTGCCGGACGTGCTGGCGAAGCGCCGTCCGGCATAAACCTTATTTGCTCAAATCCAACTGATAAACGGCAAATCCAATCTCATCAGTGGCAACCTGTTTCATTGGATATTGCGCGTTTGCCTTGATAAACGTGGCGGCTTTCGCTGACGGCGAGGTCTCAAAGCGGATATCCAGCGGCGTGCTGCTGTGGACAGGTGCCAGACGCCAGTTATTATCTGCCGCCGGGTGAATTTCCCCGGCTTTCTTCGACTGCTCGCCAATCCACGCTGCCAGTACCGCGCGGTTTTCATCCGGCGAAGCAAAAGCGATATGACTGTCGCCGGTACCGGCAAATTTGCCGCCATAGGCACGGTAATTGTTGGTCGCTACGAGGAAAGTGGCATCTGGATCGATCGGCTTGCCGTTAAACGTCAGATTTTTGATACGTTCCGCGTGCGCGTTGAGGGTCTGGCATTCGCCGTCGTAGCGGGCCGGCTGTGTGACATCAATCTGATAATTCACCCCGTCGATAACGTCGAAGTTATAGGTACGGAAACCGTCCCAGTTGATCAGCGATTGCGGTTTGCTGCTGGTCGGGTCTATCTGGTTAAATTGCCCGGCGGAACACTCCAGCCACTCTTTCACTTCTTTGCCGCTGGCTTTCACCACAATCAGTGTGTTCGGGTAGAGATAAAGATCCGCCGCGTTACGGAAGGTCAACTGGCCTTTTTCCACTTCAACGAAACTTGCCGGATCGTTCTTCCGTCCGCCGACTTTAAATGGCGCTGCCGCCGACAGCACCGGCAGTTTTGCCAGATCCGGATCGCCCTGAATGAAGTGCTCGACGTAAGCTTTCTGCGCCATGTTCACCACCTGCACAGTCGGGTCGTCCTGCACCAGCGCCAGGTAGCTGTACATATTGTCGGCCGCTTTGCCGATCGGTTTGCTGACGAATTCACGGGTGCCGTCGTGAGAAGGCTTAAGGATTTTCACTAAATCAGCGTTTTCCGCCGCCAGCGATTTCTTACTCACCGCGTCGTAAATCGGACGCGCTTCGGCTTTCGCCTGCGTCACCTGCCATTTGCCGCTGTCGTTATTCAGTACCAAATCGATAACCCCAAGGTGATCACCCCACATGCCTGGCATCACTGCCGGAATGCCGTTCAGTAATCCTTTTTCAATGTCCGCGCCCTTGATGCTGGCGAAATCTTTGCCGGGGAATACCGCATGTGCATGACCAAACAGAATGGCGTCAACGCCGGGAACGTTGCTCAGGTAGTACACCGAGTTTTCCGCCATCGTCTGGTACGGGTCAGCAGAAAGGCCCGAGTGGGCGACCACCACCACCAGATCGGCGCCTTTCGCCCGCATCTCCGGCACGTATTTGCGCGCGGTTTCAGTGATGTCATTGACGGTGACTTTGCCGTCGAGATTGGCTTTATCCCAGGTCATGATCTGCGGCGGCACAAAGCCGATATAGCCGATGCGCAGGGTTTGCGTTTTACCGTCGCTGTCCTGCACCGGCGTCTCTTTGATCAGGTACGGCGTGAACAGCGGCTGACCGGTTTTCACGTCGATAATATTGGCGTTCACATAGGGGAATTTCGCTCCCGCCAGCGCCTTTTGAAGGTAGTCGAGACCATAGTTGAACTCATGATTACCGAGGTTACCGACGGCATAATCCAGCGTGTTCATCGCCTGATAGACCGGATGGACGTCCCCCTTTTTCAGCCCTTTTGCGGCCATGTAATCACCAAGCGGACTGCCCTGAATTAAGTCACCGTTATCCACCAGCACGCTGTTTTTTACTTCGCTACGTGCGGCGTTGATCAGGCTGGCAGTACGTACCAGTCCGAATTTTTCCGTCGCACTGTCTTTGTAATAATCGAAGTCCATCATATTGCTATGCAAATCCGTGGTTTCCATGATGCGGAGATCCACGGTGGCGGCCTGTACGCTGGCGGCAATCAGCGTCGCCAGGAGCGTTGCGCTAAACTTAATCATCAGGGGCATCCTTTTGTTGATCTGTTCGGCAGAAATAAATGTAATTACAGCGTGTTGCTTACAGAACTGTGAATCTTGCCATAAAAGAAACTCAGGAAACTGGCAATGTCTCACAGATAGCGGATTTCGTCGCGATACGATATAAATAAAACAATGAGTTAACGCAAAAGCGACCACGAGAGGTGGGTATGTTAGATAAAATTTGCCAGCTTGCACGGGAGGCAGGCGACGCCATTATGCAGGTGTACGACGGAAAACAGCCGATGGAACTCGCCAGCAAGCAGGACGACTCCCCGGTGACGGCGGCAGACATCGCCGCTCATGCGGTGATTCTGAAAGGGCTGCAGGCGCTGACGCCGGAGATCCCGGTGCTGTCGGAAGAAGATCCTCCGGCCTGGGATGTGCGTCAGCACTGGCAGCGTTACTGGCTGGTCGATCCGCTGGATGGCACCAAGGAGTTTATCAAGCGCAATGGCGAGTTTACCGTCAATATCGCATTGATTGATAAAGGGAAAGCGGTATTGGGCGTGGTATATGCCCCGGTCATGAAAATGATGTACAGCGCTGCCGACGGTAAGGCGTGGAAAGAGGAATGCGGGGTACGTAAGCAGATTCAGGTGCGCGACGCCAGGCCGCCGCTGGTGGTAATCAGCCGTTCGCACGCCGATGGCGAACTGCAGGAATACCTGCAACAACTGGGTGAGCACCAGACCACGTCGATTGGCTCATCGCTGAAGTTTTGCCTGGTGGCGGAAGGGCAGGCGCAGCTGTACCCGCGCTTCGGGCCGACTAACGTCTGGGATACCGCTGCCGGGCACGCCGTCGCCGCTGCCGCCGGGGCGCACGTTCACGACTGGCAGGGAAAACCGCTGGATTACACCCCGCGTGAATCGTTCCTCAACCCCGGCTTCAGAGTCTCTATTTATTAATCTTTCAGTAGCTTATGCAGCAGGGCAATCACCTGCTGCACCTCTTCCTGTGTCAGGGCACCGTCTTTCGCCCACGCCACGCGACCGTCTTTATCCAGCACGGCGATAGCCGAACTCTCTTCGTCCAGTTGCCAGGCTTTGCGCGCGAGGCCGTTACTGTCGACGATAAACTGCGACCACGGATAGAGCTTTTTATTGCTCTCAAGGCTGCTGCGTACAAACATGCCGGAGCCGGGGATCGCGTCATCGGTGTTGACAATCGTGGTGGTCTGATAGCGGTCATGAGGGAATTTCGCGGCTTTGATCGCTTCAATCAGCGCGGCATTTTTCTCTTTTGCCGAGGTGCGACCGGCAATGTGCTGCACGACGCGCACTTTTCCAGGCAACTGCGCGCTATTCCAGTTTTTATAGCTAAACTGATCCTTATCAAGCATGAGCTCACCGCGGTCAGCAATACCCACCGGCGGGACGCGCTGCCCCTCCTGAAAATCGTGTGCGGAGGCCATCAGCGGCAGTAAAAGGCACGAAAGCGCCATCAGCTTACGTAGGGTCATGGTGTTTCCTTATTTTATGCAGGTGATCCGACCACTTGGTTCGAACAATAATCATAAGTGCGATTTCGCCGCTTTACCCGCAATCCCGATGCCAGTTTGCGGGCGAACGCACATATATGAGAAAAAACGAAGACTTATACTGCCTTCTGCGTATAGCTGAAACGAAAATTCTGAATTACTGTAATCAAAAGGTAAATAAACTTATACATACTGGGTATCTTCCCGGTTATGAACTATAGTTTTAGAGCTTTAAATTTTGCGCCCCGACACGTTGGACCGATTGTGGTACCACAGGAGCGCAATACTGCAGGAGAGAAAAGAATGAAAATTTTCCAACGCTACAACCCGCTTCAGGTGGCGAAGTACGTGAAGATCCTGTTCCGTGGACGGTTGTACATCAAGGACGTTGGGGCTTTCGAATTTGATAAGGGCAAAATCCTTATCCCGAAAGTGAAAGACAAGCAGCATCTCTCTGTGATGTCTGAAGTCAACCGTCAGGTTATGCGTCTGCAAACGGAGATGGCGTAACCAGCAGCTGTGCTATGCAGTAGTTTATAAAATAAAAAACGGCTCCCACAGGGAGCCGTTAATGTTTAAGCGGTGGCCTTACGCAGCGCCTTTCTTCTGCTCTTCCAGCCTCTGACTGACCAGGTCGCCCATCAGCGTGGTCATCACGTCGTTCAGGGTGATGATTCCCACCACCTGCTGTTGCGACAGTCCCATTAGCTACGGCCCCTAAACTCTTTCCTGTTCCATAGCCGAATACTGAACCAAGTATTGTTGAAACAACACCCTGTTCTGTTTGAGTGTTCCTTTAATCATATCGCTGATTGAATATCCAGCAACATTTCTACCTGTTGTGGCTATCAAGCCTCGACCTTCAGTTAGAATCCCTACATCAGTTGCGATATATGTATCGCTAAAGCTACAATCACCATCATTTCATATTTGATTTAAGGCATTAACCTCACCAGTTAAAAGTGATTTATTGCAATGATACGGCACTAACTTTTATTGTAAGTCCTCACACTCTTTATCTGTACCATCCATATTAAGCGAAGGGGAGTAATTTTTAATATATTGGTTAGAAAGCTCTTTGGCTTTTTCAATTTCCTGCTCCTTTAATTTTTTAATAATTAAGTCTCGTAAAGCTCCTGCTTCTTTAAAACCATTATGAAAAGCCACTGAAGACCAGGCGTAGGATTGCAGATAATCTTTTGGTAATTCATCCGTGCCATCGAAATACAATATACCTAAATTATTTTGGGCTGCGGCGTAACCCTGGCAGGCAGAAGTGCTTATTAGCTTCAATGCCTTGGTTTTATCGACTGGAAGATTGCCTAAACCTTTTGCATAGAATAGAGCAAGCGAATTTCTTGCACTCATTGAACCAAGATCTGTAGCTTGACTATACCACTTTACAGCCTGAACATCATCTCTGGGAATGCCCAGTCCATAGTTATAGATATAACCCAAATTATACATGGCAACAGGATTACTGGATTCGGCAGCCTTCAGAAAAAGCTCCCTTGCTTGATAATAATCAACTTCTCCTCCATTGCCATTTATAAAAAGAATTCCTAAATTTATTTGAGCACTAATAAAGCCTTGGTTTGCAGCTTTGTGGTAATACTTTCTTGCTAATATAAAGTTATTGTTCCCTGTCCAGCCATTTTCATATAAAAGGCCTAAATTGAATTGCGCTGGTGCGTAATCTTGCTGCGCTGCTTTTTCATACCAATATTTCGCTTTTATGTAATTGCGTGCTGTACCGTTACCATTTCCATAAGCAAATCCTAATGCTGTTTGTGCTTTCACATCACCCTGCGTTGCTAATTTTTTGAGAACTATTAATTCGCTATTTTAGTTCAATCTTTTCAAATCGCTATCTGAATGGCAGAAAGAAGCGATAATAATTTTTACTAGAAAACGGCTCATTGTTTCGCACCTTCTAATTTTTTGTACTCATCCAAAACATCGCTTACAAAGTCCTGACAGTTATTCACTATGAAATTATAGTTAGAGTTATCATTTCCATATTGCTTCTTTCCTTCCGGAAATGATAAAATTCGTCGTATTCTGCACTCCACGCGATTCTGCCGTCGGTCTGTATCAACGCCAGCGGCAGGCCGCGGTGGTCGCAGTGATACAGGTGAGTTTTACGCAGCGCCATATGTTCCTGCTCCATCTGAATCTTAATCTGCTCCACTGGTGATTATTTCATATACCCTGTGGTTACTCCCCATCCGTTTAGGCATTACTTCATTGCATTATGACGTCACCTCGCTGCCCTCCATCATCAATAAAATATGTCCCCAATTGCAAGTCATCGTCTTTATGTTTTCGGATAAATTGAAACTCTTCAATTAATGAATAATTTTTATATGTAGAACGATATGTAAGAATTACAACATTTGAGTTTATAACATTACTTGTCAGTAGTTCTGAGCTTACAAAATAGCCTAATACTTCTTTTTTCCTTTTCATTAGTAAAAGAAAATCGCCTTCTGGAGTGATTTTTTTAAAGTCATTTGTTCCTTTGTTATAAATTTCCAATAACGCTCCATCGTTATAATTCTCTTGGATTACATTAACTTGCTGCTTTGCAAGCTCTCTAATTTCCTCATCATTTTTAATGTATTTATGTCTTAATTCTGAGCCAAATAATGTAAATAAAATAGGGAGTAAAACCATGAAAAATATAATTAGCTTCTTGCTTTTCATATTGCTACCCCATCATCTCAGATATGCATCTGGAAATTTTAGAGCATGTAAGTTCTCCAGCATAAACACCAATTCCAGGTCCGGAACTTAGTGTTCCAGAATAATTTACATTCATATCTTTGGCACTTGAAGCTGAAAGTTTTCCCAGAAGTCCTCCCGAATACATCATGCCCTTTGATTCAGTTTCTCCGGGGGGAACTCCACCACCAGAAACTGTTCCCGAAATAGATAACCCTGCAGCATAACCTATTCCGCTATGTTCACATAGCATGTAATACATACAAATATCCCGATTACCTGATGCCTTGTCATTTGTTCCAATCGCTATACCTGTAGTAAAACTACCTCCACTAAAAGCATCCAAAGATCCGCCAATATCAACCGAAAGAGAGCGAGATAGGGGCCTATTAGCTACATTTATTGCTGCCATTCCATCATCGGATGCCACATAGCCTTTAGATATGGAATTCCTTGCGGAATCCGCCCATTTGCCATATTCGCCACCAAACACTATCAATCCCAATGGGTCTGCTTTAGATACGGGATTTAAAGGATATTGATAAAGATTTCACCCACCTTTGAGCCTAATCGCAATCAGGGTGATATACCTTATCTGTAACAGTTCGTAGTATCAGTTATAGAACAGCCCCGACTCATCATCGTACTGATTCGAGTTTGTTTTCTGCCAGAGTCGAATATTACGATCATTCCCAGTTTTATCCCGCTTTTAATATTTGTTGTTTTCTCTCTTTATGGCATTAATATCATCATATACTATTTTTTTATTTATAGCATCCATCTTCTTTTTCTAAGAGAAAAAATTCATCTAAAGTATATCTTTCATATGTGGTATTATATGTCAATTCAATTTTTTCATTGCCAATTAATGATTTAATTTGATTGCTTTTTTTAATGTACTATTGCGATATACCCCTAGTATATTATATGTTTGATTCATAAAGCTTATATAATTATTTTTGGGCATTGAATTTCTGAATTCATTTGTTAACATAGTATCATAAATTCCAATGAATTCTTTTGTGTTATACATTGAATGAAACCGAGCTACTTCAATTGTAGCATTATTTACGTCATGATTATCACAACCTATCAAAAAGACAGTCGTTATAAAAATAATGGTTTTAATATTCATAAAAATCTCTAATTAACTATACAACGAGTATATTGCTGGCAGGTAAGCGCACCTACAAACTCTCCACCCCCCAATCCTCCGGCAGCTGTTGCCGACCAATGCAAAGGACCATTTTTACCATTCATCTCAACTAAACTTGTTGCAGAACCATTAAGTAAGAATCCAACATCAGTTGTTGCTCCACTGCTATATGATACTCCAGAGCTAGGAGGTGCGTTACTGATTGTACCAGAAACAGACGCAGCGCCGGAAACACCAGCCCCTACCCCTTGGCATGCCGTAATATACGCGCATAGATCTAAACCCTTATCACCGTTCCCGGTAAGGATGCCAAGTGCAATACTGCCACCTGTAATTCCATAAGCTGCAACACCGACATCAAGAGAAGAAGAAAATATAAGTGGAGAAAAGTGAGGACCAGTAGCTGCATCTATTGCAGCCACTCCATCTTCGTACGACATTCTACCTTCAGATGCAGCATTAACTGCGGAACCAGTCCATTTACCAAATTCACCGCCAAATGCTATCAATCCCAACGGATCTATATTCACAATTGGATTTAATGGATATATGTAAGGGTTCCATCCCCCTCTCAACCCGATAGGATCCTGAGTAATATACCGACCCTGCGTTGGGTCATAATACCGGTGACGGTTATAATGCAGCCCTGTCTCTTTATCGTACTGTTGCCCAGGCAAACGGATAAGCTGCTCCAGATCATCCGGGTTATCTTCCCACAGCATGTTGCCCCATTCGTCGTATTCTGCACTCCACGCGATTCTACCGTCGGTCTGTATCAACGCCAGCGGCAGGCCGCGGTGGTCGCAGTGATACAGGTGGATTTTACGCAATGGTGTGTACGCGGGTTCCATCTGGTTTTCCATCTGTACAGGAGTCACTCCGCACTGCGCCAGCCACTGGCGGTTCGGTTCACTGATTTTACCCAGCCGCAGCTCTTTCTCCAGGTCGTCCAGCATAGTTACCAGCTCCGGCACAAAGGTCATGCCTGCGTCCTGCTGGAGCTTCTCCGCCAGTGAGCGGTGAGCCGCTTTTTTAAGCTCTTCCATCGATGTTTCGATTCTGAGCAGCGGGGTGAAACTGCCCGGCAGGTAAACCGTCTGGACGCGGTTGTTGTCCGTCTGTGTGGTGGTCAGCCGGTCGCCGTCCCAGCCGTACCAGGTGGTGCCTTGCATTGTCTTTGCGGCGATACGGCGGCCCAGCGGATCATACAGATACCGGCTTTCTTCCAGCGGCTGCCCCTGTTGGGTTCGAACATAATGTATCAGTCGGTGCTGACTATCGTAGGAATAGTGGTGGGTATGGCTGCCGCCGTCACGAACGCGGCGCTCATCCTTTTCCGTCAGCCTGCCGTGAGCGTCGTGGTGGTAAAACCAGTTCACGTCTTCACTTAGGCGGTTATCCGGGAAGCACGCAGGCAGTACCGGGTACTGCTGCTGCCCAGCAATTCGGTTACCTGCCGGATCGGTGAAGTATTCCTTTGTGGTTTTTGTATGGGTCCGGTATTCCTGGTTCAGCCTTCCCGCCGCGTCGTACTGATAATGTCGCTGTTGCAGGGAGGCGTGGATGCGTACCAGCTCTCCGCTGTTGTTATATATGTACTCCCTGTTGAATGCCGACAGGCCCAGCGTATGGTGTTGTAGCTGTCCGCTTGCGGTATATACGCTGGCCAGCTCGTAAGTTCCGAAGCTACGTAGTGTCTCCCGATGCAAGCGGTCACGGGTGAAGTCAGCCAGGGGCTCATTACCGAATTTTATGCCAGCCAGGTAACCGGAGCCGTACGTCAACCATTCCACCGGCGGTAAATGGTCGGGAGTGGTCCGGTATGCCAGGCCGTTTCGGTATTCGTACACAGTGGCATGCTCCCACTGTGGTTCATCGGCGTCGGGGGTATGGACGGTCTGTCTCTCACGAGTCATCCGGCCTTTCTCATTATAGTCATAATGCACTGTCACACGGTGGCCGTTGCTGTGATGGCTGATATCTTTCAGCCAGCCGCGCTCGTTGTATTGCCAGCGTTCGGCTTCTTCATCGTTCACCATGCGATGTGTCAGGCGGTCTGATGCATCGTAGTACCACAACGTCACCAGGCCTTCGTCTTCGCTGCGGATGAGATGCCCGGTAACGCTGTAGAGATAATGCTGTGTCCTGCCATCGAAGCCGTGTTCTTCCATCAGGCGATCCATCGGATCCCAGGTGAAAGTGGTTGTGGCGTTGTTTTCGTTCACCAGGGTGGTGATACGCCCGGCAGCGTCGTATTTTATTTTTCGGGTCAGGCCACCTTCGGTAATACTGATCGGTCTGCCCCCCGCGTCGTACTGCGTTTCTCTGCGGCTGCCGTCCGGAGACACTACCGTCGTCAGGTCACCCTCCACGCTGTATTCATAGCGTGTTTCATGTCCCGGTGTATCTTTACGACTGACCAGTCTGCCGCGTGAGTCGTAAGCCCAGTAATAGCTTAGGCCTTCTTCCTGATGTATGGCCGTTATCTGCCCGAAGCGGTTGTATTCATAGCGGGTTTCGTAGCCTGAGCAGTCGGTGTAGGTCAGCAGCTGCCCGTAACGGCTCCACGTCATATGTTTGCGGCTGCCGGAGGGGGCTTCGGTGGCGGAAGGGTATTCACTCTGCGGGTCGGCATAAAAATAACGGGTGACATCGCCCTGACGGGAGGTCTCTGCCGTCAGTCTGCCCAGGTCATCATACTCCTTTCTGCTGCTCAGGCCGTCAGCGCCGGAGGCTATGATAAGCTGGTGCTGGCCGTTATAGTTAAATTGTTGCGATCTGCCATCCGGAGCGACGATTTCCGTGAGCAGGCCGGAGCCTGGGCTCAGCCGATATTGTGTTTTGCGGCCCGCCGCATCCGTTTGTGCAATCAGTCTGCCTGCTGGATCGAATTCACTGTGAGTGGCACTGCCGTCCGCCAACTCTTTTTTTATGACTCGCTTCATACCACCTTCGCCTTCGGTGTGCAGGACCTCACGGCGATTCAGGTTGTCGGTAACGGTGACGGTGTTTTTCTCATACCCATAGGTATAACTCAGGTCGGCAGGATTATGTTGTTCCACCACACGCCCGGCGGCATCATAGCGGTAGACGGTTTTTGGTCGTCCGGTATACTGATGGGCCACCATCCGGCCCGGATGCTGCGGGTCATAATCAAAGCATCGCACCTGCGCATCTCCCCGGTCATATACTGCCGCCAGCTCGCCGCGTGATGAATACTCATAGCGCACCAGAGCCACTGGGGGCAGCTTATCCGGATACTCAGGATCATGGGTGAGCCAGAGTGCCGCCAGGCGCACGCCCTCATCCGCGCCGTAGTGGGTCTGCGGTACGCCGCTTATTCGCACAAGTTCCAGGCGAAAACGACGTCCGGCCCCGTCGGTCACGGCCGTGATGTATCCGGTGAAATCCCCCAGAGCCTCCCGGTGAAAGATCAGAGCGCGACCGAAACCATCCACCAATCCAGTCAGTATCCGATGGGACGGCAGCGGGGCTGGCAGCGCTTCATCTACGCCGTGCACGCGATCAGCCCAACCGAGCAGCCACCACGGCCCCTGTGGACTGGAGGTTGCCAGGTACATGTGCGGGCTTAGCCGAATGGACTCCGGTAGAGCCTGCCACAGTCTGTGCAATACGTTACTCTCATGTAGTTTCAATGTACCGCAGCGGGCCAGCCAGAGCGACTCGCTGCGGCTGAAGGCGGTTTCGCCGGGAAACAGTGGGTCAAAGTGGATGCTGCGTCCGCCGCTGTCGTTAAGGATGATCTCCCCATCGCGTATCTGTAGGTGGATATCAGAGGTGGCATTCCAGCCGGGGCCGAAGATACCCACCGGAGCGGGCGTCTTTGTCTGGTAGCTGTTGTATGAGCGGGAAAGCACAAAAGGAAGTGGCCCGGGTAGCGCTACATCGGTTTCGCCGGGAAGCACTTTAGCCCCGAGCAACGGGTTAACTGGAGAACCGTAAGTGATACCACCGGGACACACCGAGCAGGCCACGCCGGTAGGAGCACCAATGAAGACCCCTGCGGAGCCCTGTACTATCGGGCCGCCGATGGCGGTCATGTCACCCTGCCGTGCTGCGGGTTTTCCTGTCATGGTCAAGTCCTTTTGCTATGGTTTATTGCTTTCTTTATTTACTAACATGATGGAAGCTCGGGAATTATAAATAATGCAAATAAAACAATAAATTAATGGATTTTATGAGAATGCTTACATGCATGCAGAGAAGCAACTGTGAGTTACGTCACGAAAGGAATTATCTATTAAATGAATGATTTATTGTTGAATAATAAGGAATTATCCAATGTGTAAGAATTTCGTGTGAAGATTTGCAGATTTATCAATGACGACGTGCAGGAGTTATGCGAAGACCTTAAAAAAATGAAGCAGGCGGCGAAGCCGTGAAGGAGAGGGGATTGAAAAGATGGATGCTAAAAAGCAAAAAAGCACCCTAATGGTGCTTCAGATGACAGACAGCGTCCTGACTGAAAAGCCAGGACTTTTTTCTAATATGCTCAGTGCATAAACGGACTGAGCACCACGATAATAAAACGGCCCATTGTAATCCGCGAGATCTTACGCAGCGCCTTTCTTCTGCTCTTCCGCATCCGGCAGTTTCGGTGTCAGTACTGTCGGTTTGCTGTCAATGCGTGTCACCAGCAACTGGTCGATGCGGTAGTTATCGATATCCACCACTTCAAACTTGTAGCCAGAGAACTTCACCGCATCGGTACGTTTCGGGATTTTCCGCAGCATAAACATCATGAAGCCACCAATGGTTTCATAGTTGCCGGACTGCGGGAATTCGTCGATATCCAGCACACGCATCACGTCGTCAATCGGCGTACCGCCATCGATGAGCCAGGAGTTTTCGTCGCGTGCGACAATCTGCTCTTCCAGCCCCTGACCGACCAGGTCGCCCATCAGCGTGGTCATCACGTCGTTCAGGGTGATGATCCCCACCACCAGCGCGTATTCGTTCATGATCACCGCGAAATCTTCACCGGCGGTTTTGAAACTTTCCAGCGCTTCGGAGAGTGTCAGCGTATCCGGCACAATCAGCGTATTACGGATTTGTACACCGCCGGTCAGCGCCAGGCTCTGGTTCGCCAGTACACGGTTCAGCAGGTCTTTGGAATCAACGTAACCAATGATGTGGTCGATGTCTTCTTTACAGACCAGGAACTTCGAATGCGGATGTTCCGCGACTTTGTTTTTCAGGCTCTGCTCATCTTCGTTGATGTCGAACCAGATAATGCTTTCACGCGACGTCATGGAAGACGGCACAGTACGTGATTCCAGTTCAAACACGTTCTCGATCAGCTCATGTTCCTGCTTACGCAACACCCCGGCCAGCGCACCAGCTTCCACCACGGCATAGATATCATCAGAAGTGATGTCGTCTTTACGCACCATCGGCAGCTTGAAAATGCGGAAAATGATGTTCGCCATGCCATTAAAAAACCAGACCAGCGGGCGGAAAACGAACAGGCAGAAGCGCATCGGGTTGATGATACGCAAAGCCACAGCTTCGGGCGCAATCATACCGATGCGTTTCGGTGTCAGGTCGGCGATGAGAATAAACATGCCGGTGACCAGCGAGAAGGAGAGAATAAAGCTCAGTTGCTCTGCCAGTTCGGACGACACGTAGTTACTTAAGATACCGTAAAACGCCGGAGAGAAAGCCGCGTCACCCACGATACCGCCAAGGATAGCGACGGCATTGAGGCCAATCTGCACCACAGTAAAGAAAGTGCCGGGGTTTTCCTGCATTTTCAGCACGCGTTGTGCGTTGATGTCGCCATCATCGGCGAGCAGTTTGAGTTTGATTTTTCGTGAGGCTGCAAGCGAAATCTCGGACATCGAGAAAAAAGCGCTGACGCCAATCAGACAAAGTATTACTAAAATACTGTTTAACATATCTTATCCAGCCGTTCAGGCCAGATCCTCGGAAGGGAAGTTGCTCACTTTTATACACCACATTTATGAATGATCATGTGTATTAAGGGTGAGATTTGACAAGAAAAACCGGTCCAAAGGTCATGGACCGGCAATTTCGAGGTTAGTATAGCGTAAAGGACTGTAAAGTCGCCAGAGGCGCTTCAGGAAGAGCTACGCCGTCTGTGGCGGCAGGCAAACGCCGATGCCGCCGATACCGCAATAGCCGTACGGATTCTTATGCAGGTACTGCTGGTGATCGTCTTCTGCGTAATAAAACGGTTTTGCGGCGGCGATCTCCGTGGTGACCTGGCGGTCATCCCCCGCGGCGCGCATCGCCGCCTGGAAACGTTCGAGGCTGGCTTTTGCCGCCGTTTCCTGCTCCGGCGTCAGTGGATAAATCGCAGAACGATATTGCGTACCATGATCATTGCCCTGGCGCATACCCTGCGCCGGATCGTGGTTTTCCCAGAAGACCTGCAGCAATTGTTCATAGCTGATGACCTTCGGATCGTACACCACACGTACCGCTTCCGCATGCCCCGTCTCCCCGCTGCAGACCTCACGGTAGGTCGGGTTCGGCGTAAAACCGCCGGTGTAGCCTGCCGCGGTGCTGTATACCCCCGGCAGTTGCCAGAACAGCCGTTCCACGCCCCAGAAGCATCCCATGGCAAACAGCGCGATTTCCATACCGTCCGGCACATTGGTCATGGAGTGATTGTTAACAGCATGCAACGTTGCCACTGGCATTGGCGTGTTACGCCCGGGTAACGCATCCGACTGGCTGACAAGATGGTTTTTATCGAAAAGACTCACGATTTGGCCTCCGGGAAAAGGAAATTGTGGTTAAGGTTGTCACAGCGTGCGTCTTTTAACACAATAAGCACTGCGAATATGACTAAATTTAAACATACGAGATTATAACTAAGTTGTCTTTTTTTCAGTCCAATGATAATGGATTGTTACGTCGTGGATCGACGCTTGTGTTTCCTGTAGGGGAGGAAACAAGGAATTTCAGGAGAAAACGTGCCAAAAATCCGCCAGTTTTGTGTGGCCAGCCTGGTGATGGTCAGCGGGGTCGCCAGTGCGGCGAATATACGTTTGCAGGTTGAAGGACTCTCAGGAAACCTGGAAAAAAACGTTCGTGCCCAGCTTTCTACTATTCAGGGCGACGAAGTGACGCCTGACCGCCGCTTTCAGGCGCGTGTAGACGATGCCATTCGCGAGGGCCTGAAAGCGCTGGGGTATTACGAACCGACCATTGATTTTGAACTCAAGCCACCGCCAAAAAAAGGCCGTCAGGTGTTGCTGGCGAAAGTCACCCCTGGCGAGCCTGTGCGTATTGGCGGAATCGGGGTGATCCTGCGTGGCGGCGCGCGTACCGACAGGGATTATCTCGACTTGCTAAAGAAGCGCCCGGCAGTCGGCACCGTGCTGAATCATGGCGATTATGACGGCTTCAAGAAAGATCTCACCAGCGTGGCGCTGCGCAAAGGATATTTCGACAGCGAATTCAACAAAAGCCAACTCGGCGTGGCGCTCGACCGGCACCAGGCTTTCTGGGATATCGACTATGACAGCGGCGAACGCTATCGCTTCGGCGCGGTCACCTTTGAAGGCTCGCAGATTCAGGATCGTTACCTGCAGAATCTGGTGCCATTCAAACAAGGGGATTACTACACCTCCGCTGATTTAGCCGAACTGAATCGCCGCCTGTCAGCCACCGGCTGGTTTAACTCCGTGGTGGTGGCACCCGAATTTGATAAATCCCGTAAAACCAAAGTATTGCCGTTACACGGCGTGGTATCGCCCCGTAGTGAAAACACTATTGAAACCGGGGTCGGTTACTCTACTGACGTCGGGCCGCGCGTGAAGGCGACGTGGAAAAAACCGTGGATGAACTCTTATGGTCACAGCCTGACCTCCAGCGCCAGTATTTCCGCGCCGGAGCAGCAGCTCGATTTCAGCTATAAAATGCCGCTCCTGAAGAACCCCCTGGAGCAGTATTACCTGGTGCAGGGCGGCCTCAAGCGTACTGACCTCAACGACACCAAATCAGACTCCACAACGCTCGCCGTCTCACGTTACTGGGATCTTTCCAGCGGCTGGCAGCGGGCAATCAATTTGCGCTGGAGTCTTGACCACTTTACCCAGGCTGATGTCACCAATACGACGATGCTGCTCTATCCAGGCGTGATGATTAGCCGCACCCGTTCACGCGGCGGCCTGATGCCGAACTGGGGCGATTCCCAGCGTTATTCGGTGGATTACTCCAACACGGCCTGGGGTTCTGATGTCGATTTCGTGGTGCTGCAGGCGCAAAACGTCTGGATCCGCACGCTTTATGATCGTCATCGCTTTGTGGCGCGCGGTAACCTCGGCTGGATAGAAACCGGTGATTTCGACAAAGTGCCGCCGGACCTGCGTTTCTTCGCCGGGGGCGACCGCAGCATTCGCGGCTACAAATACAAATCAATCGCCCCGAAAGATGACGATGGCAAGCTGATCGGTGCCTCAAAACTGGCGACCGGATCGCTGGAATATCAGTACAACGTGAGCGGCAAATGGTGGGGGGCGGTGTTTGTCGATGGCGGTGAAGCGGTGAGCGACATCCGCAGGAGTGATTTCAAAACCGGCGCAGGCGTCGGTGTGCGCTGGCAGTCGCCAGTCGGCCCCATCAAACTCGATTTCGCCGTCCCGGTCGGCGATAAAGAAGAGCATGGTTTACAGTTTTACATCGGTCTGGGGCCTGAATTATGAGTTTATGGAAGAAAATAAGCCTCGGCGTACTGATTTTTATTGTTTTGCTGCTGGGCACGGTGGCGTATCTCGTCGGCACCACATCCGGGCTGCATCTGATTTTCACGGCGGCGAACCGCTGGGTACCGGGGCTGGAAATCGGCCAGGTGACCGGCGGCTGGCGTGATCTGACGCTGAAAAACGTGCGTTACCAGCAGTCAGGTGTGGCAGTGGATGCCGGGCAACTGCATCTGGCAGTTAAACTGGATTGTCTGTGGAACAGCGCGCTGTGCGTGAATGGCATTTCGTTGCGCGACATTAACGTCGCCATCGACAGCAAAAAAATGCCGCCCGCGGCGCCAGTTGAGAACGAAGAGAGCGGCCCGCTCAATCTTTCCACGCCGTATCCCATCACACTCAGCCATGTGGCGCTGAACAACGTCAATATCAAAATAGACGACACCACCGTGTCGGTGATGGATTTCTCCTCCGGGCTTAACTGGCAGGATAAAGATCTGACGCTGACGCCGACATCGCTGCAGGGGTTGCTGATTGCCCTGCCGAAAGTGGCGAAGGTGGCCCAGGAAGAGGTGGTCGAGCCGAAAATTCAAAACCCGCAGCCGGAAGAGAAACCGCTGGGCGAAACGCTGACCGAACTGTTCTCAAAACCGGTGCTGCCGGAGATGACCGACGTTCATCTGCCTCTGAATCTCAATATTCAGGAATTTCGCGGCGAACAGCTACGCCTGACCGGGGATACCGATCTGACCATCTTCAGCATGTTGCTGAAAGTGAGCAGCATTGACGGTAATACTCACCTGGACACGCTGGATATCGATTCGAACCAGGGAACGGTGAATGCGTCTGGCACCGCGCAGTTGCAGGATAACTGGCCGGTCGATATTACACTCAACAGTACGCTGAATATCGACCCGATGAAGGGCGAGAGTATCAAACTGAAAGTGGGCGGCGAGCTGCGCAAGCAACTGGATGTCGGCGTAAATCTTTCCGGCCCGGTGGATATGTCGCTTCGCGCGCAGGCGCAACTGGCAGAAGCCGGGCTACCGCTAAACGTGGAAGTGCTGAGCAAGCAGCTTTACTGGCCTTTCACCGGTGAGAAACAGTATCAGGCCGATGACCTGAAGCTGAAACTCAGCGGCAAAATGACCGATTAC
This sequence comes from Trabulsiella guamensis ATCC 49490, assembly GCF_000734965.1. Lineage (GTDB taxonomy): Bacteria > Pseudomonadota > Gammaproteobacteria > Enterobacterales > Enterobacteriaceae > Trabulsiella > Trabulsiella guamensis. The sequence continues at coordinate 27,530 of NZ_JMTB01000065.1, read as the reverse complement.
ACCCTGTCGTTCCGTACTGCTGTGAAGGGGCAGAGTGTCCCGCCCGCGACCATCACGCTGGATGCGAAGGGCAACGAAAAACAGGTGAATCTCGATAAGCTCTCCGTGGCGGCGCTGGAAGGCACCACCGAACTCAAAGCGCTACTGGACTGGCAGCAGGCGATCAGCTGGAACGGTGAATTAACCCTGAAGGGCATTAATACTGCGAAAGAGGTGCCTGACTGGCCGTCGAAACTCGACGGGCTGATTAAAACCCGCGGCAGCCTTTACGGCGGCAGCTGGCAGATGGACGTGCCTGAGCTGAAAATCACCGGCAACGTCAAGCAGAACAAGGTTAATGCGGAAGGCTCGCTGAAAGGCAACAGTTATATGCAGTGGACTATTCCGGGGCTGCATCTGGTGCTGGGGCGTAATAGCGCTGATGTGAAAGGCGAGCTGGGCGTGAAAGATCTTAATCTGGATGCCACCATCGACGCGCCCAGTCTCGACAACGCCCTTCCGGGACTGGGGGGGACGGCGAAAGGTCTGCTGAAAGTTCGCGGCACAATAGATGCCCCGCAACTGCTGGCGGATATCACAGCGCGAAACCTGCGCTGGCAGGAATTATCCATTGCGCAGGTGCGTGTGGAAGGCGACGTCAAATCGACGGATCAGATTGGCGGTAACCTGAAAGTTCGCGTTGATAACATCGTCCAGCCGGGCGTCAACATGGGGCTGGTAATGCTGGAGGCCAAAGGCAACGAGACGCAGCATGATCTGCAATTGCGTCTCCAGGGCGAGCCGGTCTCTGGTCAACTGGCGCTGAAAGGCAGCTTTGACCGTAAAGCGGAGCGCTGGAAAGGCGAGCTGAGCAACACCCGTTTCCAGACGCCGGTCGGGCCGTGGTCTTTGAACCGCGCCATTGCACTGGATTACCGGAATCAGGAACAAAAAATCAGTATCGGGCCGCACTGCTGGAACAACCCGGATGCTGAACTTTGCGTGCCGCAGACCATTGATGCCGGGGCAGAAGGCCGCGCAGTCGTTAATCTCAACCGTTTTGATCTGGCGATGCTGAAGCCGTTTATGCCAGAGGCGACGCAAGCCAGCGGGGTCTTCAGCGGTAAAGCCGACGTCAGCTGGGACACCACCAAAGAAGGGCTGCCGCAGGGGAGCGTGACGCTCTCCGGACGCAACGTCAAAGTTACGCAGGTGGTGAACGATGCGCCGCTGCCGGTGGCGTTCGACACACTGAACCTGAACGCGGAATTGCGCAACAATCGCGTGGAACTGGGCTGGCTGATTCGCCTCACTAACAACGGTCAACTTGAGGGACAGGTGCAGGTGACCGATCCGCAGGGACGGCGTAACCTCGGCGGCAACGTCAACATTCGTGATTTCTCGCTGGCGATGATAAACCCGATCTTCTCTCGGGGTGAGAAAGCTGCCGGTAAGCTCAGCGCGAATCTGCGCCTTGGCGGTAACCTGGAGGGGCCACAACTGTTCGGTCAGATGCAGCTGAACGGCGTCGATATCGACGGTAATTTTATGCCGTTCGATATGCAGCCGAGCCATTTAGCGATGAACTTTAATGGAACGAGTTCTACGTTGCAGGGCTCCGTGCTGACGCAACAAGGGCAGATCAACCTCAGCGGTAATGCGGACTGGAGCCAGATCGATAACTGGCGTGCCACTATCGCCGCCAAAGGCAGTCGGGTGCGGATCACCGTACCGCCGATGGTGCGGCTGGACGTTTCGCCGGATGTGGTGTTTACCGCTACACCTGGCCTGTTCACGCTGGACGGCAACGTGGATGTGCCATGGGCGCGCATTGTTGTGCACGAGTTGCCGGAAAGCGCCGTTGGCGTTTCCAGCGACGAGGTGATGCTGAATAACAATCTGCAACCGGAAGAACCGCAGACGGCGTCGATCCCCATCAACAGCAACCTGAATATCCATGTCGGTAACAATGTTCGTCTGGATGCGTTTGGCCTGAAAGCGCGCCTGACAGGCGATCTTAAAGTCGCGCAGGACAAACAAGGTCTGGGACTGAATGGGCAGATAAATATCCCGAGTGGCCGCTTCCATGCGTATGGCCAGGATTTGATCGTGCGTAAAGGCGAACTGCTGTTCTCTGGTCCGCCGGATCAGCCATTACTGAACATTGAAGCCATTCGCAACCCGGAAGCCACTGAAAACGACGTGATTGCCGGCGTTCGCGTCACCGGTACTGCCGATCAGCCGAAAGCGGAAGTGTTCTCCGACCCGGCGATGTCGCAACAGCAGGCACTCTCTTACCTGCTTCGCGGTCAGGGTCTTGACAGCGAGCAGAGCGATAGTGCAGCAATGACATCAATGCTTGTCGGTCTGGGGGTTGCACAAAGTGGTCAGGTTGTGGGTAAAATCGGTGAGACGTTTGGCGTAAGCAATCTGGCGCTGGACACCCAGGGAGTCGGCGACTCTTCGCAGGTGGTGGTCAGTGGCTATGTCTTGCCGGGTCTACAGGTGAAATATGGCGTGGGTATTTTTGACTCACTGGCAACACTCACGTTACGCTATCGCCTGATGCCTAAGCTATATCTGGAAGCCGTGTCTGGCGTTGATCAGGCACTGGATTTGCTCTATCAGTTTGAGTTTTAGCAATGCGAATATTTGTTTACGGCAGTTTACGACGCAAACAAGGCAACAGCCACTGGATGACCAACGCTCAGTGGCTGGGTGCGCACAGTGTCGATGATTATCAGCTGTACAGTCTGGGCCACTATCCAGGCGCAGTGCCGGGAAAGGGCACAGTACATGGTGAAGTTTATCGTATCGACGCCTCGACCCTTGCCGAGCTTGATGCGCTACGCACCAAGGGCGGGGAATACGCTCGCCATTTGATTCAAACACCGTACGGAAGTGCATGGATGTACGTGTACCAACGTCCGGTCGACGGGTTAACGTTGATTGAAAGCGGAAACTGGTTAGACAGAAACCAGCAATAAAAAGCCACGCCACCTTCGGGTGGCGTGGCTTTTTACGAGAGCAGGTGGGAGTGTGCAGGCAAATATTGAATAAGCCCATAAAACAAAAACACCGCCTCAATCAGGCGGTGTTTAACGTTCTGCGGCGGTAAGAATTACTTCTTAGCGCGTTCGAAGGAAGCGATGATTTCAGCTTTTGCCGCTTCAGCGTCGGCCCAGCCATCCACTTTCACCCACTTGCCTTTTTCCAGATCTTTATAGTGCTCGAAGAAGTGCGCGATCTGCGCTTTCAGCAGTTCCGGCAGGTCGTTCACATCTTTGATGTGATCGTATTCTTTGCTCAGTTTGGTGTGCGGCACGGCAACCAGTTTGGCGTCTTCACCGGCTTCGTCAGTCATTTTCAGCACGCCAACCGGACGGCAGCGAATAACGGAGCCCGGCTGCAGCGGGTACGGAGTCGGAACCAGAACGTCTACCGGGTCACCGTCCAGAGACAGGGTGTGGTTGATGTAACCGTAGTTGCACGGGTAGAACATCGCAGTAGACATGAAGCGGTCAACGAACAGTGCTCCACTCTCTTTGTCGATTTCGTATTTGATAGGGTCTGCGTTAGCCGGGATCTCAATGACGACGTAGATATCTTCGGGCAGATCTTTACCCGCCGGGACGTTGAGTAAGCTCATGTCTGTTTCCTTAAAAATGTGTGGCAATCTGGTGCCCGGTATTATAGCCAACTCACAAAGAAAGTCTTTTCCTGTTTTCCTGTTCATCGCGTTGATATTGTTCTTTTCAGACGAATTTCATAACTGAAAAATCCATAAACTCAGCCGCTTTTTTCATAGGAAAATGGAAACGATTACAAAACTGTGATTAACATTTTATCCACTTTTCTGAAGTGTGATGTAACGCATTCTGTTACATCTCGCCTTGTCTATAGTTATCCCGCAGGTGAAGTTTTATCCAACAATAACCCTACGAGGATACTCTTATGTGGAAGCGCTTACTTCTTGTCACAGCAGTTTCCGCAGCCATGTCGTCTATGGTGATGGCTGCTCCATTGACCGTAGGATTTTCGCAGGTCGGTTCTGAGTCCGGCTGGCGAGCCGCTGAAACCAACGTCGCGAAAAGTGAAGCCGAGAAGCGCGGTATCACGCTGAAAATCGCTGACGGGCAGCAAAAACAGGAAAACCAGATCAAAGCTGTACGCTCTTTTATCGCTCAGGGCGTGGATGCCATCTTTATCGCCCCGGTGGTTGCAACGGGTTGGGAGCCAGTACTGAAAGAAGCAAAAGAGGCAAAAATCCCGGTATTCCTGCTCGACCGTTCTATTGATGTAAAAGACGATTCTCTTTATATGACCACGGTGACCGCCAACAATGTGCTGGAAGGTCAGTTGATTGGCGACTGGCTGATCAAAACCGTTGATGGTAAGCAGTGTAACGTTGTGGAACTGCAGGGGACAGTCGGCGCAAGTGTGGCGATCGATCGTAAAAAAGGCTTCGCGGAAGCGATCGCCAAAGCCCCGAACATTAAGATCATTCGTTCTCAGTCCGGCGACTTTACCCGCAGTAAAGGGAAAGAAGTCATGGAGAGCTTCATCAAGGCAGAAAACAACGGCAAGAACATTTGCATGGTTTACGCCCATAACGATGACATGGTGATCGGTGCGATTCAGGCCATCAAAGAAGCGGGTCTGAAACCGGGTAAAGATATCCTCACAGGCTCCATCGATGGTGTGCCGGATATCTATAAAGCGATGATTGCCGGTGAAGCGAATGCCAGCGTCGAGTTGACCCCGAACATGGCGGGTCCGGCGTTTGATGCGCTTGAGAAATTCAAACAAGACGGCACCATGCCGCAGAAAGTGACACTGACCAAGTCCACACTCTATCTGCCTGACACGGCGAAAGAAGAGTTAGAGAAGAAGAAAAATATGGGTTACTGATCGCGGATCATCTCTGACCTGGCCCGTTTCCCGGAGGGGAGAAGCGTCACAGGCGCTCTCCCTTTCAGGAAGCGGGGCAGGCAGGGAATAGTGGGGGAGCTGGTAATGACCGAATCTATCCATCATCAGGAAATCCTGCGTACGGAAGGCCTGAGTAAATTCTTCCCCGGCGTGAAGGCATTAGATAATGTCGATTTCAGTCTGCGGCGCGGTGAAATCATGGCGTTGCTCGGTGAAAACGGCGCAGGGAAATCCACGCTCATCAAAGCCCTGACCGGGGTTTATCATGCTGATCGCGGCACCATCTGGCTGGAAGGCCAGCAAATTTCACCAAAGAATACCGCTCATGCGCAGCAACTGGGCATTGGCACCGTCTACCAGGAAGTGAACCTGCTGCCGAACATGTCGGTGGCGGATAACCTGTTTATTGGGCGCGAACCGCGCCGTTTCGGCTTTCTGCGGCGCAAGGAAATGGAAAAACGCGCCACCGAACTGATGGCCTCCTATGGTTTTTCCCTTGACGTTCGCGAGCCCCTTAACCGTTTTTCGGTGGCCATGCAGCAGATTGTCGCTATCTGTCGTGCCATCGATCTCTCCGCTAAAGTGCTGATCCTCGACGAACCGACAGCCAGTCTCGATACCAAAGAGGTCGAGATGCTATTCGGTCTGATGCGTCAGCTGCGCGATCAGGGCGTCAGCCTGATTTTCGTCACCCATTTTCTCGATCAGGTTTACCAGGTCAGCGATCGTATTACCGTGCTGCGAAACGGCGGTTTCGTCGGATGCCGGGAAACCCGTGAGCTGCCACAGATTGAACTGGTGAAAATGATGCTGGGCCGTGAGCTTGATCATCAGGCGTTGCAGCGCGCCGGACGTACATTGCTGAGTGAAAAACCGGTCGCGGCGTTTGAAGGCTTCGGCAAAAAAGGCACCATTGAGCCCTTTAATCTGCAGGTTCGCCCGGGGGAAATCGTCGGACTGGCGGGATTGTTAGGCTCCGGCCGTACCGAAACCGCAGAAGTCATTTTTGGCATTAAGCCTGCCGACAGCGGTACAGCGTGGATCAAAGGGAAAAAACAGCTCCTGCGCTCGCCACATCAGGCTTCCTGTCTCGGCATTGGTTTCTGCCCCGAAGACAGGAAAACCGACGGCATTATTGCCGCGGCCTCTGTCAGGGAAAATATCATTCTCGCGTTGCAGGCGCAGCGTGGCTGGCTAAAACCGATCCCCCGGCGCGAACAACATGAGATCACCGAACGCTTCATTCGCCAGCTTGGCATCCGTACGCCCAGCGGGGAGCAGCCGATTGAGTTTCTCTCCGGCGGCAACCAACAGAAAGTGCTGCTCTCCCGCTGGCTTTTGACCCGGCCACAATTTCTCATTCTTGATGAGCCGACACGCGGTATCGACGTGGGTGCGCATGCGGAAATCATCCGTCTGATAGAAACCCTGTGCGCCGATGGGCTGGCGTTGCTGGTTATCTCGTCTGAGCTGGAGGAACTGGTGGGTTACGCCGACAGGGTGATAATTATGCGCGATCGTAAGCAGGTCGCGGAAATCCCGTTGGATGCACTCTCGGTCCCGGCGATCATGAATGCTATTGCGGCATAAGGAGTAAATCGTGATGCCACAATCCCTACCGCATACGGACACCGCGAAGCGCCGTTTCCGTTGGCCCACCGGAATGCCGCAACTCGCCGCACTCATCCTGGTGCTGGTGGTTGATAGCCTGGTGGCGCCGCATTTCTTCCAGGTGGTCCTGCAGGACGGGCGTTTGTTTGGCAGCCCGATTGATATTCTTAACCGCGCTGCCCCCGTTGCGCTGCTCGCTATTGGCATGACGCTGGTGATCGCCACCGGCGGCATTGATCTTTCCGTTGGGGCGGTAATGGCGATTGCGGGCGCGACGGCGGCCTCGATGGCCGTCGCCGGACACTCATTCCCGGTGATCCTGCTCGCGACGCTAGCGACAGGTGTGCTGGCGGGGCTGTGGAATGGCATTCTGGTGGCAATACTGAAGATCCAGCCTTTTGTCGCCACGCTGATATTAATGGTTGCCGGACGCGGCGTAGCGCAGTTGATCACCGCCGGGCAGATCGTCACCTTTGATACGCCGAACCTGGCGTGGATCGGCAGCGGCAAGCTCCTGTTATTCCCGACGCCCGTGATTATCGCCCTGGTCACGCTGATCGTGTTCTGGCTGTTCACTCGCAAAACCGCGCTGGGGATGTTTATTGAAGCGGTTGGTATCAACATTCGCGCCGCCAAAAACGCCGGGGTGAATACGCGTATTGTCGTGATGCTGACCTATGTGCTGAGCGGCGTATGCGCGGCGATTGCCGGGACCATCGTTGCCGCCGATATTCGTGGCGCTGATGCCAACAATGCCGGGCTGTGGCTGGAACTGGATGCCATTCTGGCGGTGGTCATCGGTGGCGGTTCGCTGATGGGCGGGCGTTTTAACCTGCTGCTGTCGGTGGTCGGGGCGCTGATTATTCAGGGCATGAATACCGGCATTCTGCTTTCCGGTTTTCCGCCGGAACTCAACCAGGTGGTGAAAGCGGTGGTGGTGCTTTGTGTTCTGATCGTCCAGTCGCCACGTTTTATCAGCATACTGAAAAGGATCCGCCGCCATGATCAAACGTAATTTGCCGCTGATGATTACGCTCGGGGTGTTTATCCTTGGCTATCTCTATTGCCTGACGCAGTTTCCGGGGTTTGCCTCCACACGCGTGATCTGCAATATCCTGACCGATAACGCCTTTCTTGGGATCATCGCTGTCGGCATGACCTTCGTGATCCTCTCCGGAGGGATCGATCTTTCCGTAGGCTCGGTGATCGCCTTCACCGGGGTTTTTCTGGCAAAAGCGATCGGCTTCTGGGGGATCTCGCCGCTGCTGGCATTTCCGCTGGTGCTGGTGATGGGCTGCGCGTTTGGCGCGTTTATGGGGCTGTTGATTGACGCGCTCAAAATCCCGGCGTTTATTATCACTCTCGCAGGCATGTTCTTTCTGCGCGGCGTCAGCTATCTGGTCTCTGAAGAGTCGATCCCGATTAACCATCCGGTGTATGACACGCTCTCTGATCTCGCCTGGACCATTCCCGGTGGCGGTCGCCTCAGCGCGATGGGGCTCCTGATGTTGCTGGTCGTGGTGGTGGGGATTTTTCTCGCCCACCGCACCCGCTTTGGCAATCAGGTTTATGCTATCGGCGGCAACGCGATATCGGCCAACCTGATGGGGGTGTCGACGCGCAGCACTACTATTCGCATTTACATGCTTTCCACCGGGCTGGCGACGCTGGCGGGCATTGTCTTCTCGGTGTACACCCAGGCGGGATATGCGCTGGCGGGTGTTGGTGTGGAGCTGGACGCGATCGCCTCAGTGGTGATTGGCGGTACGCTGCTCAGCGGCGGCGTCGGTACGGTACTGGGTACGCTGTTTGGCGTGGGAATTCAGGGGCTGATCCAGACCTATATTAACTTTGACGGCACGCTGAGTTCATGGTGGACCAAAATCGCCATCGGTATTTTGTTGTTCATTTTCATAGCGCTGCAGCGTGGCCTGACAGTGCTGTGGGAAAATCGTCAGAGCTCGCCGGTCACGAGGGTGAATAACGCAACAACCCGGTAACATATTGAAATTGCATTAAAACTAAACTTTTTCCGGTAGCAGCCGATAAATTCATTTTACGCCGAAGTCCCCTGCTACCGGAAATAACATCATGCTAAAAACGCTATCGATTCGAACCGGCCTGCTCTCTGTACTCGCCGTGATGACGCTCCTGCTTCTGCTGGTGAGCGGCATGGGCATTTATGCCCTCTCTCAAAGTTCCTCCTCTTTGCAACGCATCAACCAGCTCCAGGGCGAGCAGATGGTGCATCTCAATGAAGGCTATACCCTGATTTTGCGTGCGCGCAACGAAGCCGGTCAGGCGGTACGTCTGATGGAAATCGGGATGCTGGATGACGCCACGAAAGCGGTCAAAAACATTAATACGGAAGTGGCGCAGGCGCAGAAGGTGTTGGCGGTGGTTCTCAGCACGCCGATGCAGGACGAGCAGGGTGACAAGCTGCTGAAAGCGGTGGCGGGCAGCTATGCTGCTTACAATGAACAGGGCATTAAGCCCATGCTGGACGCGCTGAACAAACAGAGCGCCGACGGTTATTACGATCTGCTCGAAAAGAGCCTGATCCCTGTTTCTCGTCAGTTTGACAATGACATGCAGGCGTATCAGGCGTGGGTTGATCAGCGCGGAAAAGCAGAAGTCAGCGCCGTGCAGAGCAGTAAAACGCGGGTGATGATGTTTATCGTCATCGTTGCGCTGCTGACGGCAGGGGTGATCGTCCTCGCATGGATGGCGCTGCGTCAGATGTTGCTCAAGCCGTTGAATGCGTCCATCGCTCAGCTGGAGCATGTCGCCGCCGGGGATCTCACCTGGGAAACCGACAAACAGGCGAGCCATGAAATTAACCGCCTCAACGCAGCAATCGACGACATGCGCCAGTCGCTGATGACCTCCGTGCTGCGCGTACGCGACGCCAGTTCGCAAATCGATACCGGCAGCCGCGAGCTGGCGGCGGGTAACATGCATCTGGCACAGCGGACAGAATCCACCGCGACCTCCCTTGAGCAGACGGCGGCGAGCATGGAAGAGATCACCGCGACGGTGAAACAGAACGCTGAGAACGCCGAGCAGGCGCACCAGCTGGCGAAAGCGGTCTCTGACACCGCCGATCGCGGCAGTGAAATGGTCTGTTACGTCATTGAAAAAATGCGTGATATCTCCAGCAGTTCCGATCGTATTGCCGACATCCTCAGCGTCATCGACGGCATCGCGTTTCAGACTAACATCCTGGCGCTTAACGCCTCAGTAGAAGCAGCGCGTGCGGGCGAGCAGGGGCGCGGGTTTGCGGTAGTTGCAGGCGAAGTCCGCATTCTGGCGAGCCGCAGTGCGGATGCGGCGAAAGAAATTCGTCAGCTGATTAGCGATTCCCGCAGTCATGTGGGCGAGGGGAGCGATCTGGCGCTGCAGGCGGGTGAAACGATGGATGAGATCGCCACCGAAGTGTTGCGAATGACCAAACTGATGCGTGAAATCGCCAGTGCGTCGCAGGAGCAGAGTCGTGGGATTGAGCAGGTGAATATCGCCGTCAGCCAGATGGATGAAACCGCTCAGCAGAACGCGGCGCTGGTACAGCAGTCTTCTGCGGCAACGCGCTCGCTGGAAGAGCAGTCGCAGGAGTTGATTGAAGCGATGGCCTCGTTCAGGCTACAGGGTACAGGCGCGGTCTGATATCCCACACTGACCCTCTCCCGCCAGGAAGAGGGTCAGAAACGCAGAGATTACGCGTCCGGGAACTCGCGTATAAAGCGTTCCACATCTTCCACCATATGATTGGTGCCGACGAAGAACGGACGGCGCTGGTGCAGGCTGTCCGGAATAATATCCAGAATGCGCCCTTTACCGTCGCTGGCTTTTCCGCCCGCCTGTTCGGCGAGGAAGGCCATCGGGTTGCACTCATACAGCAGACGCAGTTTACCCTGCGGGTGGCTGGCGGTGCTTGGGTAGAGATAAATCCCGCCTTTCAGCAGGTTACGGTGAAAATCAGCCACCAGAGATCCGATGTAGCGTGAGGTATACGGACGCTGGGTGGCTTTATCTTCTTCCTGACAGAACTTGATGTATTTCTTCACGCCCATCGGGAATTTGATGTAGTTGCCTTCGTTGATGGAGTAGGTGTTGCCTTTTTCCGGGAAGCGCATGCGCTCCTGGCTCAGGCAGAATACCCCCAGCGACGGGTCGTAAGTAAACGCGTGAACACCGCAACCGGTGGTGTACACCAGCATGGTGGAGGAGCCGTAAACGACGTACCCGGCAGCTACTTGTTTGTTGCCCGGTTGCAGGAAATCCTCTTCGGTAACCGGGGTGCCTACCGGCGTCACGCGACGGTAGATTGAAAAAATGGTGCCAACAGAAACGTTAACATCAATGTTGGATGAGCCATCCAGCGGATCCATCAGCACGACGTACTTCGCATGCTCACAGCCTTCAAAGACGACAATCTCGTCTTCTTCTTCCGACGCGATACCCGCGACGATGTCGCGCGCCTTAAGTGCAGCTTTCAGTTTTTCGTTCGCGAACAGATCGAGTTTCTGCTGAACCTCGCCCTGCACGTTCTCAGCACCGCTGGCACCCAGGATATCGACCAGACCGGCCTTATTGATATCGCGGTGGATAATTTTGGCGCCCAGTTTTATCGCCGACAGCAAAGCAGTGAGCTCACCGGTAGCATGAGAGAACTCGTGCTGCTTTTCGACAATAAATTCACCTAACGTTTTCATAACACTTTCCCTGCATTTTATGTGGAGTAAAGCGACCGCAACAATCTTAACAAAGATTCAAATAGTAGCGCACAGGTGAATCGCGCCAGCAAAATACGGATTTAACTGAAATGCGTTTCGCTGCCGTCGAACATATGAGTAAAATACGCGCCAGCTAAAAGAAAGGACGTAACGTATGCGCATTCATATTTTAGGAATTTGTGGCACTTTCATGGGTGGACTGGCGATGCTGGCGCGTACCCTTGGCCACGAAGTGACGGGTTCGGACGCCAACGTGTATCCGCCAATGAGCACGTTACTGGAAAAACAAGGTATTGATTTAATTCAGGGTTACGATCCTGCTCAGCTTGATCCGCAGCCAGATCTGGTGATCATTGGCAATGCCATGACGCGCGGTAACCCGTGCGTGGAAGCGGTACTGGAGAAGAATATTCCGTACATGTCCGGTCCGCAGTGGCTGCATGATTTCGTGCTGCGTGACCGCTGGGTGCTGGCCATTGCCGGTACTCATGGCAAAACCACCACTGCCGGGATGGCGACCTGGATCTTAGAGGTCTGCGGCTACAAGCCAGGCTTTGTGATCGGCGGCGTCCCGGGTAATTTCGATGTATCTGCTCGTCTCGGCGACAGCCCGTTCTTCGTCATCGAAGCTGACGAATATGACTGCGCGTTCTTCGACAAGCGTTCCAAGTTCGTTCATTACTGCCCGCGCACACTGGTACTCAACAACCTTGAGTTTGACCACGCGGACATCTTTGACGATCTGAAAGCGATTCAGAAACAGTTCCACCATCTGGTGCGCATCGTACCGGGGCAGGGGCGCATTATTCTGCCGGAAAACGACATTAACCTGAAACAGGTGATGGCGATGGGCTGCTGGAGCGAACAGGAACTGGTGGGCGAGCAAGGACACTGGCAGGCGAGAAAACTGAACACTGACGCTTCCGAGTGGGAAGTGCTGCTGGACGGTGACGTCGTCGGTCAGGTGAAGTGGACGCTGGTTGGCGAACACAACATGAATAACGGCCTGATGGCGATTGCCGCCGCGCGTCATGTAGGCGTCACGCCTGCCGATGCCGCGAATGCGCTGGGGTCGTTTATCAATGCCCGCCGTCGCCTTGAACTGCGTGGTGAAGCGAATGGCGTCTGCGTGTATGACGATTTCGCGCATCACCCGACGGCGATCCTCGCCACGTTGCAGGCGCTGCGCGGTAAAGTGGGCGGCACGGCGCGCATTATCGCGGTGCTGGAACCACGCTCCAACACCATGAAAATGGGTATCAGCAAAACTGATCTGGCGCCATCGCTGGGGCGCGCCGACGAAGTGTATCTGTTACAGCCGCAGCATATTCCCTGGCAGGTGGCGGAAGTAGCGGAAGCCTGCATCCAGCCCGCTTTCTGGAGTGCGGACGTTGATGCGCTGGTGGAGATGATTGTGAAATCCGCACAGCCAGGTGATCATATTCTGGTGATGAGTAACGGCGGTTTTGGTGGGATTCATCAGAAGCTGCTGGACGGTCTGGCGAAAAAAGCGGAAGCCGTGGAGTAAAGAAAAAGCCCGGTGGCGCTTTGCTACCGGGCCATCATTTACCCTTCGTTTTCCGCCAGTTCGCGCAGATACTGGAAGATCAGGCGCGCAGATTTCGGAGGCTTATTCCCTTCTTTCTCTTTCTTCGCATTGCGGATGAGCGTACGCATCTGCTGGCGGTCGGCATTCGGCCACAGATTCAGCACGTCGGTCATGGCATCGTCGCCTTCGTCGATCAGGCGATCACGCAACTGCTCCAGCTTGTGAAACAGCGCAACCTGCTGGTTATGACGGTTTTTCAGTTTATCCAGCGCCTGACGAATCGGATCGACATCGCGTTGACGCAGCAGTTTGCCAATCAGCTGCAACTGGCGGCGACGGCCTTCTTTCTTGATACGCTGCGCCAGCTCGATAGCGTCACGGAGATCCTGGTCGAGCGGGATTTTATCCAGCGCGTTTTTCCCCAGATCGACCATTTCCGCGCCAAGTTGTTTTAACTCTTCGGCGTCGCGTTTAATTTCACTTTTACTGACCCAGATGATTTCATCATCTTCATCCTCGATGTCATCACCGGGAACATCGTCGAGCCAGTCTTTGGGCTGCTTGGTCATCTCAGGCTCCTTAAAAAAAGAGGCACATGTTATCAGTTAAGGCGCGCACTGGAAAACGGTTCTCTGTTAGACTTCATTGAAACTCTCTTTACATTATGGCATTGACGATGAAAGTAATCACACAAGTTGCGGAGCAGCGTAAAGCACTGGAAGAGGCGGTCTCTACCGCGCTGGAACTGGCGTCGGGCAAGTCAGATGGCGCCGAAGTGTCGGTGTCGAAAACCACCGGCATTGGCGTCAGCACGCGTTACGGTGAAGTGGAGAATGTCGAATTTAACAGCGACGGCGCGCTCGGCATTACGGTGTATCACCAGAATCGCAAAGGCAGTGCCTCGTCGACCGATTTAAGCCCGCAGGCGATTGCGCGTACTGTGCAGGCAGCGCTGGATATCGCCAGTTACACCTCCGCCGATCCTTACGCCGGGATCGCGGATAAAGATCTGCTGGCTTTTGACGCGCCGGATCTGGATCTCTTCCATCCGTCAGAAATCTCACCCGATGAAGCCATCGAACTGGCCGCGCGCGCCGAGCAGACCGCGCTGAACACTGATAAACGTATCACCAATACCGAAGGCGGCAGTTTTAACAGCCACTACGGCATTAAAGTGTTCGGCAACAGCCACGGCATGTTGCAAAGCTACTGCTCGACCCGCCACTCCCTTTCCAGCTGTGTTATTGCGGAAGAAAACGGTGAAATGGAACGTGACTACGCGTACACCATCGGTCGGGCGTTTGATGATCTGAAATCGCCGGAATGGGTCGGCGAAGAGTGCGCGCGCCGCACACTGGCGCGTCTGGCACCGCGCAAGCTGTCAACCATGAAAGCACCGGTGATTTTCGCCCACGAAGTGGCGACTGGGCTGTTCGGTCACCTGGTGGGTGCGATTGCTGGTGGCGCGGTTTACCGTAAATCCACATTCCTGCTGGATTCCCTTGGCAAGCAGATTTTGCCGGAGTGGCTGACCATCGAAGAACATCCACATCTGCCTAAAGGGCTGGCCTCGACGCCCTTCGACAGCGAAGGTGTGCGCACCGAGCGTCGTGATATCATTAAAGACGGTATCCTCACCCAGTGGCTGCTGACCAACTATTCAGCCCGCAAACTGGGCCTCAGAAGCACCGGACACGCGGGCGGTATTCACAACTGGCGCATTGCCGGGCGTGGTCTGAGTTTTGAAAAGTTGCTAAAAGAAATGGGCACCGGGCTTGTGGTGACCGAACTGATGGGGCAGGGTGTCAGTGGCGTAACGGGTGATTATTCGCGCGGTGCGTCAGGCTTTTGGGTTGAGAATGGCGAAATTCAGTATCCGGTGAGTGAAATCACCATTGCCGGAAATCTGAAAGACATGTGGCGTAATATTGTCACCATCGCCGACGATATTGAAACACGTAGCAATATACAGTGTGGTTCTGTGCTGTTGCCGGAGATGAAAATCGCCGGGCAATGATTCACTTGTGGGCGCGACCTGCCGCGCCGTTAATAACAAAAAAGGAAGTGAGCAATGCGTAAAAAACTCCTCGCGATGTTAGCGGTGTCCTCCCTCGTCCTTAGTTCGGCAAATGTCTTTGCCGCCGATCTTGAAGACGATATGGATACCCTCAACGAGAACCTGAAGATTGTCCAGAAAACCGACAATGCAGCGGACATGAAAGACGCGCTGAACAAAATGCGTGCCGCTGCGCTGGATGCGCAGAAACAGACGCCGCCGAAGCTGGAAGGTAAAGCAGCAGACAGCGCCGAGATGAAAGATTTCCGCCACGGTCTGGATACACTGGTCGGGCAAATCGATGGCGCGCTGAAGCTGGCTAACGAAGGTAAAGTGAAAGAGGCGCAGGCTGCGGCTGACGGCTTTGTGACGACGCGCAATACCTACCATAAAAAGTATCGTTAAACCCAGTGCCTGAGACGTAAGTTTCAGGCACCCACAAGTATCCTGGCGATTTTTTATAAGTAAACCTTATCGACATCACATTTTCACGAGATACCCCGCAAGGTTTTTCGCTATAGCGCGCCATGATTTGCCGCTCATCCTTGTGATATTCATCACGTAATTCCAGTCAATTGAACTTATTCACCGCAATTATGTGGCACAGATCACTGCTGCCTGTTTCCTTTCCACTTCGAAGTGGAAAACAACTGTCTACAAACTCCGGTTTCCCGACGCTACTTTTATCTCAGAGACATTAACGGGGTAAGACGAGTGATTAACGGAGCGGTAATGAACGACGTTGGGGACCAGGCAGTTCAGACAGAAAAACTTGCCGACACCATGCTGAAGCAGACTTTTGCGCTGCTCAGCCGCCACAACATCCTCCCCAATGCAGTACAGGAGCAGATGCTGACCTCTCATGTCCGCGCGATGGCGCATCGGTCGGTGACCGGTGAGCCGCTGCCCGAGGTGGATGCCAGTCTGTTCGAAGAAATTTCACAAGATTCAATGACGCTTGCCCGAGAAGTGGTCGCGCAGTTTGGCAATCTCCCTGAAGAAGAAGCCTGGCTGCTCTCCGTTCACTTCGAAGTAGCGAAAGACAACCTCTAAGGAGCAAATGATGGAACAGATTACCGTTGTAATTGGCGATCGCCTTGGCAAAGGACAGAAAGTGGCTGCTGGCGTTGAGAAAGCCGGCGGTCGTGCCGTGGTTGTTCCGGGCGTGGCGGCAGACATGAAGCTTGGCGATGTGATGAAAGCGGAAAACGCCACGTTCGGCATCTCTTTTTGCGGTAGCGGTGGCGCGGGCGCGATTACAGCGCAAAACAAATATGGCTACAAAGCGAAATACGGCATGCGTTCTGTGGATGAGGGCGTAACGGCCATCAATGAAGGCTGCAACGTTCTGGGCTTTGGCTTTATGGATAAAGAAGAACTGGGCGAACGCCTGGTGGAAGCCTGGAAAAAGAAATACGGCGCATAACTATGAAAGAGCAGTTCACCACCACGGTGAGGGTTAAGGGCAAAGGAGACTCAAAAGCACGCGCTTTTGCCGATGCGCTTAACCAGGTGCAATCAGCGGTGATGAAGAGTTCACCGCACATTTTACTGCGTATTGAGCCACAGGATGTGCAAGTTGTTCATGCGCGTGAAGCGGTGCGTAAAGAGGCGTTTTTGTTCTTCTTTCTGCGCCGGGAAAGACGGTCGTACAGCGTGGAGCTGGATGTCACCGTCAACGTGACCGCCATCAACCTCGACAGGGTAGATTTTGTCACGCAACGCTGATTCTTACTAAAAGGGCAGACTAATGTTCCTGATAATTTTAATAAAATCACTCATCATCGGTGGCCTCGTGGGCGTCGGCGTGGGTGCTGGGGCTGCACGCATGTTTCATGCGCCCACCACACAGGGGATGGGCGCGTTTCGTACGTTGGGGGAACTGAACTCTTGCGAAGGGGACCCTGCGTCTCACTTCTCCTTTGGATTAGGGTTTTTCTTCAACGCGTGGGCCTCCTCTGTTGCGGCGGGTTCTTTCACACAGGACGTCGACCACCGCATTATTCCTAACTGGGGTGCGGCAGCGCTGATGCTGAAAAACCGCAATGTCGGCGAAACGCTGCATGATCCGAAGAAAATGGCGATCGCCTGCGGCGTGATCGGCATGATCGTGGTGACCTTCCTCAACCTTACCGCGTCATCCGTACCGGAAGCACTGCAGGTGACGGCAGTGAAAGTGCTGGTGCCAGCGGCAAACCTGCTGGTGAATACCGTGATGCCGGTGATCTTCTGGCTGGCGGCTATCGATGCGGGTAAAAAATCCGGCTTCTGGGCAACCGTCTTCGGCGGCGCAGCGCAGCTGATCATGGGTAACGCTGTACCGGGTCTGGTACTGGGTATTCTGATCGGTAAAGGCGTAGAAGAGAGCGGCTGGCATCGCGTGACCAAAGTGATGATGGTGGCGATTGTGGCGCTGTTCGTTCTGAGCGGCTTCTTCCGCGGCTTCGACATGAAGATGATCGAATCTTTCCATCTGACCGTACCGAACTGGCTGGATGTGATCCATAACTCTCTCAGCGGTAAATAACAGGAGCCTGAAATGGAAGAGAAAAAAGGTTTTTGGTATGCCGACTGGTCGTTCCCGATCTTTGTTGGCCTGCTCTCCTCCGGCGTGTTCGCCGGGACGCATATGTACTACCTCTACGGTATCGGCGCGTTTAACGAAGTGGCTTTCGTGGCCATGCTGAAAGCAGGGATTGATACCGGTGTATACGGTGCGGTCGCGGCGTTTGGTGCGAGCTTCCTGTTTGCCCGTATCATCGAAGGTTCTCTGGTCGGGATCCTTGATATCGGCGGCGCTATTCAGACCGGTGTCGGTCTTGGGGTTCCGGCGCTGCTGTTAGGCGCGGGATTTGTATTCCCGGTAGCGAACTTTGTTGCGTCGCTGATCACCGGCCTGGTGATTGGTCTGGCGATTGGTTACGTCATCATTCTGGCGCGTAAGTTCACCATCAACCAGAGCGACTCCACCTATGGTGCCGATGTCATGATGGGTGCCGGTAACGCATCAGGCCGTTTCCTTGGGCCATTGATTATCCTGAGCGCAATGACCGCGTCCATTCCGATTGGCGTGGGATCACTGATTGGCGCGCTGTTGTTTTACCTCTGGCAGAAGCCGATCACCGGGGGAGCCATTCTTGGCGCCATGATCCTCGGTTCCATCTTCCCCATCGCTATCAGCTAATGTTTTACGGGCGCTCCGGCGCCCGCCTTCACAGGAGAAAGGTATGTTTGATTTACTCCTGCGCCGTGCGCGCCTCGTCGACGATACCCTGACCGATATCGCCATTCTGGATGGCAAAATTGCCGCGCTGGGCGATATCACCGCACCCGCGAAAAAAACGGTAGCGCTTCACGGCGAGGTTTATGTCAGCGCAGGCTGGATTGATTCCCACGTTCATTGCTACCCAAAATCCCCGATTTATCACGATGAACCTGACAGCGTTGGTATCGCGACGGGTGTCACCACGGTCATCGACGCTGGCAGCACGGGCGCGGATGACATTGACGATTTCTGGCAGTTGACCCGTCAGGCCAGCACCGATGTGTATGCGTTGCTGAATATTTCCCGTGTCGGGCTGATTGCCCAGAACGAACTGTCGAACATGGCGAATATTGATGCCGCCGCGGTTCGCGACGCGGTCAAACGCCACCCGGATTTTATCGTCGGACTGAAAGCGCGCATGAGCAGCAGCGTGGTTGGCGAAAACGGTATCACGCCGCTGGAACGCGCCAAAAGCATCCAGAAAGAGAACGGTGATTTGCCGCTGATGGTGCATATCGGCAACAATCCGCCGAATCTCGATGAAATCGCAGAGCTGCTGACCTCCGGCGATATCATCACCCACTGCTACAACGGTAAACCAAACCGCATTCTGACGCCCGCAGGCGAACTACGTACCTCCATTACCCGCGCCATTAAGCGTGGCGTGCGCCTCGATGTGGGCCACGGCACGGCCAGTTTCAGTTTTGAAGTCGCGCGACGCGCCATCAGCATGGGCATTCTTCCGCACACCATCAGTTCGGATATCTACTGCCGTAACCGCATCGACGGCCCGGTACGCTCTCTTGCGAGCGTGATGTCGAAATTCCTCGCCATTGGCCTGTCGCTGCCACAGGTGATCGCCTGTGTCACCGACCATGCGGCAGAAGGGCTGCGCTTATCCCACAAAGGGCGCCTGGCAGAAGGCTTTGACGCCGATCTGACCCTCTTCACGCTGAAACATCAGGCCACCATGATGGTGGATGCCGAAAACGAAAGCCTGCAGGCTGACAACATTCTGGTGCCGCTGGCCGCCATTCGTGCGGGCAAGGGCTATATGACCGAACAAGGGAGAACGGAACATGCCTTCGATTTTTGAAAAATACAATTTAAAACAAGTGATTAATACATCCGGTCGCATGACGGCGTTAGGGGTTTCCACACCGCGTCCGGAAGTGGTTGAAGCCGTCATGAGCGGCATGAATCATTACTTTGAAATGAAAGATCTGGTCAACAAAACCGGGGAATACATTGCAAAACTGCTGGAAGTGGAAGGGGCGACGGTGGTCTCTTGCGCCTCCGCAGGGATTGCGCAGTCGGTGGCGGCAGTGCTGGTAAAAGACAGCGACTGGCTGCTGGAAAATCTCCACGTCACGCCGATTGAAAATAACGAAATCGTATTGCCGAAGGGGCACAACGTGAACTTCGGCGCGCCAGTGGGCACCATGGTCGCGCTTGGCGGCGGCAAGCTGGTGGAAGCGGGTTATGCCAATGAATGCTCTGCCGATCAGCTCGCCGCGGCGATTACGCCACGCACGGCGGCGATCCTGTATATCAAATCTCACCACTGCGTACAGAAAAGCATGCTCAGCGTTGAGCAGGCCGTCGTGGTGGCACGTAAACATAATCTGCCGCTGATTGTCGATGCGGCCGCCGAAGAAGATTTGCAGTGTTACTACCGTATGGGCGCCGATCTGGTGATCTACAGCGGTGCGAAAGCCATTGAAGGGCCGACCAGTGGTCTGGTGATCGGTAAAACGCAGTATGTCGAATGGGTGAAGCGCCAGACGGCGGGCATTGGTCGGGCGATGAAAGTGGGTAAAGAGGGCATTCTCGGCCTGACCTGCGCCATCGAACATTATCTCACCGCCAGCAAAGAGAGCGGCGATGAGATGGTGGCGAAAATGACCCCGTTTATTAACCAGCTCAACACCCTGAAGGGTGTGACTGCCCGCGTGGTCTGGGACAGCGCCGGACGCGACATCGCCCGCACCGAAATCAAATTTGATGAAGCGGTGACGAACGTGGCGACCGGCGATCTGGTCAATGCCCTCAAACAAGGGCAGTACGCAATCTATTTCCGTGGTTACAAAGCGAACGAAGGGATTATTGAAGCTGACGTGCGTAGCGTTAACGGCGATCAGCTTGAAATTGTCGCTCGCCGCATTGCCGAAGTACTGAACAAGGAGAAAAAAGCATGAAACTGACCCCGAACTTTTATCGTGACCGTGTCTGCCTGAACGTGCTGGCGGGAAGCAAAGCGAATGCCAGCGCCATTTACGAAGCGGCAGAAGGCCACGTGCTGGTCGGCGTGCTTTCCAAAAATTACCCGGATGTCGCCACGGCGGTAGCAGATATGCGCGAGTATGCGGCGCTTATCGATAACGCGCTGTCTGTTGGACTGGGCGCGGGCGATCCGAACCAGTCGGCTATGGTCAGTGAAATCTCCCGTCAGGTACAGCCGCAACACGTGAACCAGGTGTTCACTGGCGTTGCGACCAGCCGCGCGCTGCTGGGGCAGAGCCAGACGGTGGTAAACGGTCTGATTTCACCCACCGGTACGCCGGGCATGGTGAAAATTTCCACTGGCCCACTGAGCAGCACCGAAGCGGACGGCATTGTGCCGGTAGACACCGCCATCGCGCTGCTGAAAGACATGGGCGGCAGTTCGGTGAAATATTTCCCGATGGGTGGCCTGAAATGCCGTGACGAATACAAAGCGGTGGCGGAAGCCTGCGCCCGCCATGATTTCTGGCTGGAACCGACCGGGGGTATCGATCTGGAAAACTTCGGTGAGATCCTGCAGATCGCGCTCGATGCCGGGGTCAGCAAAATTATTCCGCACATCTACAGCTCCATCATTGATAAAGCCAGTGGTGATACCCGCCCTGACGATGTACGCCAGCTGCTGGCGATGACCAAACAACGGGTTAAGTAACCTGCCCCTTCGCCCTCTCCCGTAAGGGGAGGGCCGGAGTGAAGGGAAAATAATCTCTGTCGATACATCAAGGAGTTAATATGCTTTGCGCACGTCATCTGCTTGTTGCTTCATTTTCTCTGCTCGCCACCGCCGCTACGGCGCAGACGCAGTTCGCCTGGGTGGGCACCTACAATCCGAACGGTGAAGGGCTGTACCGTTTCTCGGTTGATCCACAAACGGGTGCTCTCAGCGGTAAAACGCTGGTCAGCACGTTACCTAATGCCGCCCAGCTCACCGTCTCCGCAGACGGTAAGACGCTGTATGCCGCCAGCGAAGTTGAAAAAGGCGTCGTGCAGGCCTGGCGCATCAATGAAAAGGGCGAACTGAGCGAGTTGAATCAGGTCGCTTCCGGCGGTGCCGGGCCGGTTTATCTCTCGCTGACGCCGGACGGGAAACATCTGCTGGTGGCGAATTATGTCAGCGGCTCGATTGCCGTCTTGCCGGTGAAAGCGGATGGTAGCCTGGGTACGGCGAGCGATACGCATCAGGACGAAGGTCCGGCGGGCGCGGCAAAACCTGAAGGCGCTGTCGAAGGCAGCTTTGCTATCAGTGACCATAATGGTCCGCATGCCCACATGATCGCCGCTGATCCCAGCGGGAAATATGTTTTTTCAACCGATCTGGGTCTGGATCGCGTCTATCAGTACCGCTTTGACGCGGCGAGCGGCAAGCTGGCGCCGAACGATCCGCCGTTTGTCGCGGCATCCTCGAACGGTGCCGGTCCGCGTCACTTTGTCTTTACCCCGAAAGGTGACGGTCTGTGGCTGATTAACGAAGAAGCTTCTACGCTAACTTACTATCAGCTGGATACCGCTACGGGTACGTTGCGCGAGGGCAAAACGGTATCGGCTTTACCGGACGGCTACAAAGGCACCAGTTTTGCCGCCGGTCTGGTATTAAGCCAGGACGGAAAACAGCTGTATGTTGCCAACCGTTTGCATAACAGCATTGGTCACTTTACTGTAACGGCCGACGGTACGCTGACCCATCAGCAGGATATCTGGACGCGCGGCGACTATCCGCGCACGCTGACGCTCGACGCACAAGGCCGCTGGCTGTATGTGATGAACCAGCGCAGCGACAATATCACCCGCTTCAGCGTGTCGCCGACCGATGGCAAGTTAACCTTTGCAGAGGACTACACGGCGGTGGGCAGCCCATCGCAAATGGTCATATCATCAAAACCATAAGTGGTAAGGCGGGTGCGAGAGGCGCCCGCCCATCAGAGAGGAAACTGACGTGCGATTCCCCAACCAACGTTTAGCGCAACTGTTTGATTTGCTGCAAAACGAAACGCTGCCGCAGGATGAACTGGCGCAGCGACTGTCGGTTTCCACCCGTACTGTTCGCGCTGATATTACCGCGCTGAATTCACTGCTGCTGCATTATGGCGCGCAGTTTATTCTGACCCGCGGCAGTGGTTATCAGCTGAAAATTGATGACCCCTCACGCTACCAGACGCTGGACGCCTCACGCCCGAAAGCGCTGCGCATTCCGCGCACGGCCCATGAGCGGGTGAATTACCTGTCGGTTCGCTTTCTTACCTCCGCCTTTTCTCTCAAGCTGGAAGATTTAGCGGATGAATGGTTTGTCAGTCGTGCCACGCTGCAAAGTGATATGGTTGATGTGCGCGAGCGTTTTCAGCGTTATCAGCTGACGCTGGAAACTCGCCCGCGTCATGGCATGAAGTTGTTCGGTAGTGAAGTCTCTATTCGCGCCTGCCTGACGGACCTGTTATGGGAGCTGGCGCAAACCGACAGCAGCAACCCGCTCATTACCGAAGAGGCACTCAACGCCGGTGTCCCGGAGCGCCTGGCGGAGGTTCTTGAGGAGGCGTTTGCTCGTCACCATGTCCGCCTGACGGCGGAAGGCGAGCGCTTTGTGCGTATTTACTGCGCGGTGGCGGTTCGCCGCATCAGCGAAGGCTACCCGCTGTCAGAATTCAGTGCGGAAGATGTCGCACAAAATGTGCGTGATGCGGCACAGGATATCGCGGCATCATTGCAGCAACTGGCCGGAAAGGCGCTGTCACCGGCGGAAGAAGAGTGGCTGTGTGTACACATTGCCGCCCGCCAGGTGCAGGATGTTGACCCGGAAACCATCAGCGCCGACGATGACGAAGCGCTGGTGAACTACATTCTTCGCTATATCAACACGCAATATAACTACAACCTGCTGAACGACGCGCAATTGCATGCGGATCTGCTCACCCATATAAAAACGATGATCACCCGGGTGCGCTACCAGATCATGATCCCCAACCCGCTGCTCGACAACATCAAGCAACACTACCCGATGGCGTGGGACATGACGCTGGCGGCGGTCTCCAGTTGGGGGAAATACACGCCGTATGTGATAAGCGAAAACGAAATTGGTTTCCTGGTGCTGCATATCGGCGTCGGGCTTGAGCGCCATTACAACATTGGTTACCAGCGCCAGCCGCGCGTCCTGCTGGTGTGCGACGCCGGCAATGCGATGGTCAGGATGATCGAAGCGGTACTGCTGCGCAAATACCCACAGATTGAAATTACCGATACGCTTTCACTGCGCGACTATGAAGACCGTGAAAGCATCGTTGAAGACTTTGTCATTTCCACCGTTCGCATCAGCGAAAAAGACAAACCGGTGGTGACGATCGCACCGTTCCCGACTGATTATCAACTGGAGCAGATCGGCAAGCTGGTGCTGGTGGAAAGAACGCGCCCGTGGATGCTGGAAAAGTTCTTTGATGCCGCCCATTTCAGGGTGATCAACACGCCAATGGATCAGCAAACACTGTTCCGCGAACTGTGCGACAGCCTGTGCGAAGAGGGCTTTGTTGATGCTGAATTCCATGCCTCGGTGGTTGAGCGTGAAGCCATCGTCAGCACCATGCTCGGCGAAGGGATCGCATTGCCGCACGCCCTTGGCCTGCTGGCGAAAAAAACGGTGGTCTATACCGTACTCGCACCGCAGGGTATTCGTTGGGGAGATGAAACCGCGCACGCGATTTTCCTGTTGGCGATCAGCAAAAGCGAATACGAAGAGGCGATGGCGATTTACGATATTTTCGTCACCTTCCTGCGCGAGCGCGCCATGCAAAGACTCTCGGCATGTCAAAGCTTTAGCGAATTTAAAGCGGTGGCAATGGAGTGTGTAAGCCGTTTCTGAGTGCGGGATGTCACAAACATAAAAACGGGGTGAAAAAAGGGTGCCCGAGAGCCACAGTTCTTGAAAAACTTCGTGATGGCAAAAGGGGTGGTTACCCTCACGTCGGTTCAGGACGTGAGATGAACGGCTGGCTAATCCGCAAAAGGGCATTAAGGTCAGGCTGGATGAGTAAGAACTACCGCAGGTGATGCACGACCTGGTTACTGCTGCCGCGCCAGATTAGGGCCGGGTCTTTTAAGTCCTGCACGAATTTACCGTCAACCAGCACGTTGATCAGGTTGACCACCGCCATTTGCGCATCGGTCAGTTCGTCCAGCTTGTAGCCGGTCCATACCCAGATGTCTTTACCAGGGCATTCGGCGCGTACCCGCTGTACCAGCTTCAGGATATCCGGCACGTTTTGCGGGTGCAGTGGATCTCCACCCGACAGCGACACACCCTGACGATGAATGCGGGTATCGTTCAGGTCGTTGATGATCTGGTCTTCCATCGCCTGCGTAAACGGCTGCCCGGAGTTCAGCCGCCAGGTGCTTTTGTTGTAGCACCCGGGGCATTCATGGACGCACCCTGATACAAACAGGGTGCATCGCGTACCAGGCCCGTTGACGATGTCTACGGGATAGTATTGATGAAAATGCATTAGCCAATCTGCCCGTTACCTAAATGCTTAACGCGGCGTTTAACTTCTTCCTGCTTACCGGCGTTGAACGGACGCGCATCAGGGCTGCCGAGATAACCGCAAACACGGCGGGTGACCGACACGCGAGAGGCATCGTGGTTGCCGCATTTCGGGCAGGTAAAGCCTTTGCTGGTACACTCAAATTCACCGGTAAAACCGCATTCGTAGCATTCATCAATCGGCGTGTTGGTGCCGTAGTAAGGTACGTGCTGATAGCTGTAATCCCAGACATCTTCCAGCGCTTTCAGGTTGTGCTGGATGTTCGGGTACTCGCCATAGCAGATGAACCCCCCGCTCGCCAGCGGCGGGTACGGCGCTTCAAAGTCGATCTTGTCGTACGGGTTCACCTTTTTCTCTACGTCGAGGTGGAAGCTGTTGGTGTAGTAGCCCTTGTCCGTCACACCCTCAACAATACCGAACTCTGCGGTATCCAGGCGGCAGAAGCGGTCGCACAGATTTTCGCTCGGTGTGCTGTAGAGGCTGAAACCGTAGCCGGTCTCCTCTTTCCACTGATTTACCGCGTCGCGCAGACGCTGAACAATTGCCACGCCTTTTTCACGCAGGGCGGCACTGTCATAAATATGCTGATTACCGAACAGGGCGTTGATGGTTTCATGGATACCGATATAGCCCAGTGAAATCGACGCGCGGCCATTTTTGAAGATGCCGGCGATATCGTCGTCCGCTTTCAGACGCACGCCGCAGGCGCCTTCCATATACAGAATCGGCGCCACGCGGGCTTTGACCCCTTCCAGGCGGGCGATGCGCGTCATCAGCGCCTTACGTGCCAGTTGCAGACGGTCGTCGAGCAGTTTCCAGAACACGGCTTCGTCGCCTTTCGCTTCCAGCGCGATACGTGGCAGGTTGAGGCTGATAACGCCGAGGTTGTTACGACCATCATGAACCTGTTCGCCGTTTTCATCTTCGTACACACCGAGGAAGCTGCGGCAGCCC
Organism: Trabulsiella guamensis ATCC 49490; assembly: GCF_000734965.1. GTDB lineage: Bacteria > Pseudomonadota > Gammaproteobacteria > Enterobacterales > Enterobacteriaceae > Trabulsiella > Trabulsiella guamensis. Next base: position 1,645 of record NZ_JMTB01000065.1, on the reverse strand, counting down.
ATCGGGGTTTTGAACGAACCGGTGACTTTCACCACCTGGTCATAGTTCAGAATGTCCGGATACATACGTTTGCTTGCGCATTCCAGCGCCAGCTGTTTGATGTCGTAGTTCGGATCACCAAACTTGTGGTTCAGACCGTCGCGGATCGCAAAAACCAGTTTCGGGAAGACCGCTGTTTTACGATTTTTACCGAGGCCCGCGATGCGGTTGCGCAGAATCGATTGCTGGATCATGCGCGATTCCCAGCTGGTGCCGAGGCCAAAGCCGAAGGTGACGAATGGCGTCTGACCGTTGGCGGTATGCAACGTGTTGACTTCATATTCCAGCGACTGGAACGCGTCATAGCACTCTTTCTCGGTACGCGCGTGGGCGTAGCCGTCGGCATCGGGGATCTGCCACTCATCGGCGACCTTACGATGCTTTTTGAAACTGGCGGTAACAAACGGCGCCAGCACTTCATCAATACGGTTAATGGTGGTGCCGCCATAAATGTGACTTGCCACCTGAGCGATGATCTGTGCGGTGACGGCAGTTGCCGTCGAGATGGACTTCGGCGGTTCGATCTCTGCGTTCCCCATCTTGAAGCCCTGCGTCAGCATGCCTTTCAGATCGATCAACATGCAGTTGAACATCGGGAAGAAAGGGGAATAGTCGAGATCGTGGTAGTGGATATCGCCGCGTTCGTGCGCCTGTACCACGTCGCGTGGCAGCAGGTGCTGACGGGCATAGTGTTTGGCGACAATACCGGCCAGAAGATCGCGCTGCGTCGGGATCACTTTACTGTCTTTGTTCGCGTTTTCGTTCAGCAGCGCAGAGTTGGTCTGCTCGACCAGCCCGCGAATTTCCTGGTTAAGACGACCGCGTTTCTCACGCTGGATGTCGCGATCGTGTCGATATTCAATATAGGCGCGCGCCAGTTGTTTGTAGGCGCCTGACATCAGCTGGTTTTCCACGGCTGTCTGGATTTCGCTGATATCAACCTGCGAGCGGCCCTGCATTTGTTGACTCACCACTGCCGCGACGGTGGCGCAGTAATCTGCGTCATCGACTCCCGCTGCTTTTGCCGCACGCAGAATAGCTTCCTGAATGCGTTCTGATTTGAAAGGCACTTTACAGCCATCTCGTTTCATCACATGCGGTGTCATGATCACTCCATATAAAAGAACAGGTTATCCACAGAGGCGGAACGATGGCGGAAGGCGTTATTCATAGTGCAACCAAACACTTCCTTCGGCCATGACCCGTTTTATCCACACCCATCACCGCCATAATTCGATGGGAGTTGATGACATAATAGACGATTAATACTATATGTTGGGTCGGTGTGCATTCTAAATTCTATATATAGTGATTTGCATCAAACAAGTTTGCATTTTTATTGATGCAGAACAAAGTAAAAAGCGCGTGGCGCAGTGGACGGGCATTAGCAGGGAATCGGCAGGAATGTAAATTTTGATGAGAATTTTCTGAGTAAAAATCCAACAAAAACACGGACTCACGTCACTTAGGGGGAATTTTTAATACCCCGGCAGGCATCCGTGTCGCCGGGGATATTAACGGAGGACTTTCGTCACCCCGGTCCAGGAAAGGAACTCTGTATACCCTTCATACTTCAGGGTATGTAATAGGGTGATTAAAACGTTTT
>NZ_JMTB01000064.1 GCF_000734965.1 Trabulsiella guamensis ATCC 49490 | reverse complement strand
GGGAAAGGTCAAAAAAAGATATGGGTCGGGAACGAGTCCATTTTGAGAGGGTGAATAACTGAATTAATTACAGTGTGTTACGTGGGGTTATATTAATTAACAATTGCTTTTAGTGAGACTGAATAGATATTTCTTTCTTATTTTTATTATATATTTCATTCATGGTGTGAATATAAAGTCGCCCACTTATCGTGGGCGGGGAATAATATATTTACTGTGATTATACTGATTGCAGCCACCAGACCGCTTCATACGGGCGAAGCGTCATATCGCCGGGTTTTCGCGCGGTTTCTGCGTAGTTGCTGATGACGGTTTGCCAATCGCCGTCTGTGGCCTGGGGTGACCATGCCTGGAAAAGATCGCTCAGGTTGGCGATGACCATCAGCGTTTGCCCCTGCCACTGGCGGCGATAACACCACAGCGCCGGGTGATCCGGCAGGAGATCTTCATAATCTCCCCAGGTCAGGACAGGTTCACGTTTACGCAGGGCGATTAATCGCTGATAGGTGTAAAACACCGAATCCGGATCGTGCAATGCAGCGTCGACGTTGATCTCGCGGTAGTTGTCACAAAGCCCGATCCACGGCTCGCCAGTGGTGAATCCGCCGTGCGGCTGCGCGCTCCATTGCATCGGCGTACGGCCATTGTCGCGGGATTTACTGGCGAGGATCGCCAGTAGCTCATCGGCACTGCGTCCCTGAGCACCCAGTTCGGCATACATGTTGTGGCTTTCCACGTCACGATACTCGGTTATCTGGCGGAAGTGCGGATTGGTCATGCCGATCTCTTCCCCCTGATAGATGTAGGGTGTGCCCTGCATGCCGTGCAGCACCATCGCCAGCATTTTCGCTGAAGTATCACGCAGCGCGCCTTCGCTGCCAAACCGCGAGACAATGCGCGGCTGGTCGTGGTTACACCAGAACAACGCATTCCAGGCGACGTTATGCATACCCTGCTGCCAGTGACGGAACAACGCTTTCAGGGCGACGTAATCGGGTTTTGCCAGCGTCCATTTTTCGCCGCCGGGGTAATCCACTTTCAGATGGTGAAAGTTGAAGGTCATCGACAGCTCACGTCCGTCGAGGGCAGCATACTGCTGGCAGTGCTCAAGCGACGTGGAGGACATTTCGCCCACGGTCATCAGGTAGCCAGGGGTGAAGACGTCGCGGCTCAGTTCCTGCAAAAACTCATGCGCGCGTGGACCATCGGTATAGAAGCGACGACCGTCGCCCTGGTCGTCATCCGGAAAAGCCTGGTCTTTCGAGATCAGATTGACGACATCGAGGCGCAGACCATCAACACCGCGATCCGCCCAGAACTCGCACACTTTTTTCAACTCGGCGCGTACCGCCGGGTTTTCCCAGTTGAGATCCGCCTGCTCCGGCGCGAACAGATGGAGAAAATATTGTTTGCTCTCCGGGTGCCATTGCCAGGCGTTGCCGCCAAATTTTGACCGCCAGTTGTTGGGCTCATCACGCCAGATGTAAAATTCGCGGTAAGGGCTGTCCGGGTTCAGCGATTCGCGAAACCACGGGTGCTGGGTAGAGGTGTGGTTGAAAACCATGTCGAGCACGATGCGAATATTGCGCGCTTTGGCCTGTGCCACCAGCTCGTCGAAGTCATCCAGCGTACCGTAGGTGGGGTCAATCGCCGTGTAGTTCGCCACGTCGTAGCCATTATCCACCTGCGGCGAGACATAGAACGGCGTCAGCCAGATGGCGTCAATGCCGAGCGTCTGCAGATAGTCGAGACGGGCGGTGACGCCGCGTAAATCGCCGGTACCGCTGCCGGTCGTGTCCTGAAAGCTCCTGGGGTAAATCTGGTAGATAACGCCGTTTTGCCACCAGTGGGGAAGGGTATTCATCATGCATTCCTGCTAAAAAGGGGGGCGCCCTGCGCCCCAACACCATTACACAATTTGTAGCGAGCCCTGACGGAACTTACGCTGATAGACCACAGAAGTGAGCACTATCGGAACCACCACCGCGATGGCCATCGCCAGCGCGTAAATCTGCCAGTAAGTTGGCTGGATGGAGAGAATGCCCGGCAGACCGCCGACGCCAATGCCATTTGCCATCACACCGTTAAGTCCGCACAGCAGCGCTGCCAGCCCGGAACCCACCATCGCGCACAGCATCGGGAAA
>NZ_JMTB01000063.1 GCF_000734965.1 Trabulsiella guamensis ATCC 49490 | reverse complement strand
CTTTGCTCATCATGAAGCCTCATGGCAGATGAAGGATGTGCGTAATGACCTGAGGAGCATCCTGAGCCTTTCCTCAAATCTGGTAAATGGGAACGTTCCCGAAACGCAGCGAAGATCACACTATTTGTGCCACCAGGGGTTAAGCGAGTCGTGCGGGGATCACTATCTGACGCGGATCGGCGTGGCCGTTGATCTGCTCGATCAACTGTTGTGCCGCGCGGCTTCCCGCCTCGGCGTAGCCTGGATCAACAGTGATAATTTCCGGGTGGAGAAACTTCACCAGCGGTGTGTTGCCCACGCTCGCCAGTTGAATGCTGTCGATGCGTTGTTCCTGCAAATATTTGCTGGCGCCAATCGCGAGGGTGTCGGTGGCGCAGAGCAGCGCGGTGGTATCGGCGTTCATGACTTTCGCGACATTGTCATAACCCTGTTTCATCGCCAGGCCCGGCAATGCGGCAACCGGGTTGATCTTGCGCTTTTTACAGAAGGCGAGATAGGCGTCATGACGACGTTTGCCGGTGGTGACGTCGCTGTGCGGCACGCCGAGGAAACTAATATGGCGATGCCCCTGATCGTACAGGCGCTGCATCAGTATTCCGATAGCGCCTTCGTCGTCATAGCAGACCGAAGCAAACCCGTTGGCGTCCCGCGCCAGCAGCACTAACGTCGACTGCCACGGCTCAAGCATCGCCTCGGTAATGCCGGTAAAACCAAACAGCACCACGCCGTCAATGTTGCGGCGACTCAGCATGCCTAAATGTTCTTCCACCAGCGCCGGGGAAAACTGGCTCTCAATCATGATTGGATCGTAACCGCGTTCGTAAAACGCAGGCAGCATCGTCTGCACGGCGAGGTTTTCAGAGAGGGAATCAAGACGGGTAACGATAATGGCGACCACTTTGTCGCTTTGCCCACGCATGGCGCGCGCCGAGCGGGAAGGGGAGAATCCGTGCTGAAGCATCACCGCTTCAATTCGTTCCCGGGTGCGTTCGCTCACGCCGCTTTCATTATTCAGCACGCGGGAGACGGTGGATTTACCCACCCCGCTTAAACGAGCGATGTCTTTGATGGTCAGCCGGTTTTGCATCCTCAATTCCCATAGTAAGCCAGTGCTGCAGAATAACAGAGACTACTGTGATTCAACCAAACCGCAATGGGTAAAATCTGGTTGATGCCCGGTTTAGTTGCGCGGTCGTATGATAACGCCATCATCGCACAAGCTTCATCGTTTATCTGGCTGACTTGCGCGGTCTCTCTTCTTTCACTTACCGGAGGCTGTATGGATCCCGATCCCACTCCCCATCATCGATGGGGGTATTTTTCGCTCCGGTAAAGCTGTGATGACTGCCTTACCGGCGCGGTAAGGCAGTGGCGTCGTTGATGTCCCTGCAATCAATTTTTGTGCCTTTCAGGTACGGCCTTGCCCTGCCTGAAAACCATACTGCGCCCGTCTGTTGTGGGCGTGGAGGGACTTTTTTATGTGGAAAAATATTACCCGGCAGCTGTTTGCACAGCTCAGCCGCCGTCTGCCGCGCCGTCTCGTTCAGCGCGACCCGATGCCCGAAGGAAAAGCATTCGCCAGCGGTCCCGTTCCGGACTCGCTTGCCCGCCATTGCCTGAACGTCGCCGCGATGGATGAACATGAAATCTGGCGCGCATTTAACAGCCACCCGGAAGGGCTGAACGCGATGGAGGTTGAGGATCAGCGTGAACAATACGGCACCAACACGCTGCCAGCGCAAAAACCGCTGCCGTGGTGGGTGCATTTGTGGTTGTGCTATCGCAACCCGTTTAATTTGCTGCTGACCGCGCTCGGCATTATCTCCTATTCCTCTGAAGATCTGTTTGCCGCGGGCGTGATCGCCCTGATGGTGGGCATTTCCACCCTGCTGAACTTTATTCAGGAAGCGCGATCCACCAGGGCGGCAGATGCGCTGAAAGCGATGGTCAGCAATACCGCTACGGTGTTGCGAGTGGTTAATGATCGGGGCGAAAGCCGCTGGTGCGAAATCCCGCTTGATCAACTGGTGCCCGGCGACGTGGTGAAATTGTCTGCGGGCGACATGATCCCTGCTGATCTGCGCGTTTTTCAGGCCCGCGATCTGTTCGTCGCCCAGGCGTCGCTGACCGGCGAATCACTGCCAGTAGAGAAAGTTGTCCGCAGCCGTGAACCACAGCAAAGCAATCCGCTTGAGTGCGACACCCTTTGCTTTATGGGTACTAACGTGGTCAGCGGTACAGCGCAGGCTGTCGTGTTCGCCACTGGCGAAAAAACCTGGTTCGGGCAACTGGCCGGGCGCGTCAGCGAGCAGGTGAGCGAGCCGAATGCGTTTCAGAAAGGCATCAGCCGCGTCAGTATGCTGCTCATCCGTTTTATGCTGGTGATGACGCCGGTGGTGCTGTTGATTAATGGCTATACCAAAGGCGACTGGTGGGAAGCGGCGCTGTTTGCGCTCTCTGTGGCCGTGGGGCTGACGCCGGAAATGCTGCCGATGATCGTCACCTCCACGCTGGCGCGCGGTGCGGTGAAGTTGTCGAAACAAAAAGTGATCGTCAAACATCTGGATGCGATCCAGAATTTCGGCGCGATGGATATTCTCTGTACCGACAAAACCGGCACCCTGACACAGGACAAAATCGTGCTGGAAAACCATACCGATGTCTCCGGCAAGCCCAGCGAGCGCGTGCTGCATTGCGCCTGGCTCAATAGCCATTATCAGACCGGGTTGAAAAATTTGCTCGACACGGCGGTACTGGAGGGTGTCGGTCAGGACGCCGCGCGCAGTCTGGCGGAACGCTGGCAGAAAGTGGATGAGATCCCGTTTGATTTTGAGCGCCGCAGGATGTCGGTGGTGGTTGCAGAACAGGAACACATTCATCGGTTGATCTGCAAAGGTGCGTTGCAGGAGATCCTCCGCGTCTCCACGCAGGTGCGCTACAACGACGACATCGTGCCGCTGGACGACACTATGCTGCGCCGCATCACCCGGGTAACCGACACGCTCAACCGTCAGGGGCTGCGTGTGGTGGCGGTTGCCAGCAAAACGCTGCCGGCGCGGGAAGGGGATTATCAACGTATTGATGAATCTGACTTGATCCTCGAAGGGTACATCGCGTTTCTTGACCCACCGAAAGAGAGCACAGCCCCGGCGCTGAATGCGCTGAAAGCCAGCGGGATCACCGTCAAAATCCTCACCGGCGACAGCGAGCTGGTGGCGGCGAAAGTGTGCCATGACGTCGGGCTTGATCCCGGCGAGGTGGTGATCGGCAGCGACATCGAGCGACTTGGCGACGATGAACTGGCACAGCTTGCCCGCCACACAACGCTGTTCGCGCGCCTGACACCACTGCACAAAGAGCGCATCGTGACGCTGCTGAAGCGCGAAGGACATGTGGTGGGTTTTATGGGCGACGGCATTAACGATGCACCCGCGCTGCGCGCGGCGGATATTGGTATTTCGGTGGAGGGGGCCGTGGATATCGCCCGGGAAGCCGCGGATATCATTCTGCTGGAAAAGAGCCTGATGGTGCTGGAAGCGGGGGTGATCGAAGGGCGTCGCACCTTCGCCAACATGCTGAAATACATCAAAATGACCGCCAGTTCGAATTTCGGTAACGTCTTCAGCGTGCTGGTCGCCAGCGCATTCCTGCCGTTTCTGCCGATGCTGCCACTGCACCTGCTGATTCAGAATCTGCTGTACGACGTGTCACAGGTGGCGATCCCGTTCGACAATGTGGACGACGAACAAATACAGAAACCGCAGCGCTGGAACCCGCGTGATCTGGGGCGTTTCATGCTGTTCTTCGGGCCGATCAGCTCGATCTTCGACATCCTCACCTTCTGCCTGATGTGGTTTGTGTTCCATGCCACCACGCCGGAACACCAGACGTTGTTCCAGTCCGGCTGGTTCGTGGTGGGGCTGCTGTCGCAGACGCTGATCGTGCATATGATCCGCACGCGCCGCATTCCGTTCATTCAGAGCCGCGCCGCATGGCCGTTACTGGCGATGACGCTGGTGGTGATGGTCGCGGGCATCGCGCTGCCATTCTCGCCGCTGGCGGGGTATCTGCAGTTACAGGCGCTGCCGCTGAGCTATTTTCCATGGCTGGTGGCGATTCTGGCGGGATATATGACTCTCACCCAACTGGTGAAAGGATTTTACAGCCGTCGTTACGGCTGGCAGTAAATTGCAACCGGTTATTATGCGAGCGCAAATTTTCCGGTTACGCCGTCCGGTATAGTGCCTGTCAGTACATGATTATCAGCTTAAGGAGAAGATGATGAAACGTATCGATTTGCATACCCATTCGGCGTACAGCGATGATGCCGATTTCGCTGTCAGCGACCTGCTCATGATGGCGAAAGCGGCAGAGGTGTCGGTGCTGGCGGTCACCGATCACAACTCCGCACGATCAGTGGAAGGGGCCATTCGCTACGGCAAAACGAATGGCGTCAGTGTGATGACGGGGATCGAAATTGATTGTTCGTTTGAAGGAAATAATTACCACCTGCTGGGCTACGGCTTTCGGCGCGACAGCCGGGATTTTGACGCCGTTGAACAGAATTTCCACCAGCTTGAACGCGCGGCGACGCCGCTGAAACTCAGCAAACTGCGGGCGCTCGGGTTTCATTTCGACGAAGAGCGCCTGTATGCCATGGCGGGCGACCGCATCCCACAGGAAGAGGAGATGGCGGAGCTGATTTTAGACGATGAGCGTAACGCGAATCACGCATTGTTACTGCCTTACCGGGCCGGAAACGCGCGCAGCGATATGCCGCTGATTAACTTTTTCTGGGATTTTTTCGGCAGAGGCAAGCCCTGTCATGTGACGGTTGATCTCCCGCCGATGGCAGAAATGGCGGCGCTGATTATCGACAACGGCGGCATTCCGGTGATTGCGCATATCGGTGCCAACGTGAAGGAAAAACATCTGTCGGTGATTGAGCAAATGCGGCCGCTCGGTGTGCAGGGGGTGGAGGTGTTCTCCAGCTATCATGACGAGGCGCTTCGCCATGCGCTTTACCAGTACACGCTGGATAACTCGCTGCTGGCGACCTGCGGCAGCGACTTCCATGGCAAAAACAAACCCAACATCGCGCTGGGCAGCAGCCAACCGTGGCCGCATGCGGCACCGTATACGCAGGAAATCCTCGAACGCGTGACGCTCTATTAATCCTCCCTGGACCCGGTGCGGTGAAAACACTAGCCGGGTCTTCGTGACCCGGCACCGCGATTAGCGACGAACTGCGATAGCTTCGATTTCGATCTTCACATCTTTCGGCAGACGCGCGACTTCAACACAAGATCGTGCCGGGAAAGTGGCATTGTGCTCCGTGAAGAAGGCTTCATACGTGGCGTTTACGGTCGCGAAATCATTCAGATCTTTAACGAAAACGGTCGTTTTCACGATATCGCCCACTTTCAGACCTGCTGCTTCAACGATCGCTTTCACGTTTTCCAGCGACTGACGCGCTTGTGCGGCAACGGCTTCCGGTACACTGCCGGTTTTTGGATCCACCGGGATCTGACCGGAAGTGATGATCATGCTGCCAAGATCAACGCCCTGAACATACGGGCCGATAGCTGCGGGTGCATTTTCCGTCGCGATAGTTTTGCTCATGTTATCTCCTGAATACAGCGGTAATTAGGGTCCTGGTCATTATAAGGGCCAGGCCCGCCATTACCAGTCAGAAATCGTTAGCCAGTACAACATGATGAGAGAATTCTTTCTCACAGTATTTGCATTTCAGGGCGATATCACTGGTACGCTTTTTCACGGCAAAGCTGGAGCAGACCGGCTCTGCGTGGCTGATGCAGTTGCTGTTCGGGCACACCAGCACGGTGTCGATGCGATCCGGCAGGCTCGGGTGCGATTTGCCAACCACTTCATAGTTGTCGATACGATTGACGGTAGCCTGCGGTGCGTACAGCGCCAGCTGATTTACCTGCTCGTCGGTCAGGAATGTATTCTCAATTTTAATGAGATCTTTGCGTCCCATCTCGCCGGATGGCAGGTTCAGACCGATGGTGATGCGCTGGTCGGTTTTGGTCAGTTTGAATAACGTCAGCAGCTTAAAGCCGATCTGCGCAGGGATGTGGTCAATTACGGTGCCGCATTTGATGGCTTCAACCTGAAGTTTATTATCGTGTGTCATTGTCATTTCCCCTTACAGAACCAGTTCGCTATTCAGTACCAGTGCCAGTAACGCCTGGCGTGCGAAAATCCCGTTGCCTGCCTGCTGGAAGTACCAGGCATACGGGGTTTTGTCGACATCAGTGGCGATTTCATCGACGCGCGGCAGTGGGTGCAGCACTTTCATATTGCTGCGGGCATTCTCCAGATCACAGGCGCGAAGAATAAACTGTGCTTTGACATTTGCGTATTCCGACGGGTCGAGACGCTCTTTCTGCACGCGGGTCATGTACAGAATGTCCACCTCGTTCAGCACCTCATCGATGGCGCTGTGCAGGCTCCAGGCAATGCCTTTTTCGTCCAGCATGTCGAGGATGTACTGCGGCATCGCCAGCGCATCCGGCGCGATAAAGTAAAAGCGGTTGCCATTAAATTTCGCCAGCGCCTGGGTCAGCGAGTGTACGGTACGGCCATATTTCAGATCGCCGACCATCGCCACGTTGAGGTTCTCCAGACGTCCCTGGGTTTCCTGAATGGTGAACAGATCCAGCAGCGTCTGCGTCGGGTGCTGGTTGGAGCCGTCACCAGCGTTCAGTACCGGCACCTTGCCGGAAAATTCGGTCGCCAGACGCGCCGCACCTTCCTGCGGGTGACGCATGACGATGGCGTCAACGTAGGTGCTGATGACCGAAATGGTGTCGGCGAGGGTTTCCCCTTTCTTGCCCAGCGATGTGTTGGCGCTGTCGGAGAAACCGACCACGCTCGAGCCGAGGCGATGCATTGCGGTTTCGAACGACAGTCGGGTGCGGGTCGAGGCTTCGAAGAAGCAACTGGCAATCACCTTATGCTTCAACAGCTCCGGCTGCGGGTTTGCTTTCAGTTTCGCCGCGGTCGCCAGCACCAGTTCAAGGTCCTCGCGACTAAGATCGTTTATGGAAATGATATGTTTTTGATATAGCGGGTTAGCCATGTTTATCTCCTGATCGCTGGGCAAAAAAAAGCCCCTTAAATAAGGGGCTTTGAGAATGAATGATCAACGGGAAGAAAAACGGCAGGCCTGCGCCCTTTTTCAGACGCGGTAAGACAGTATGTCGTACACTCTGGACCATGCTTCCCCCCGGCAAATTGTCCGGCATTATACGCAGCTGCATTTTCGGATCAAGCGATTAATGCACAAATTTGCGAAGGTAAACGGTTATCTGCGCATATCAATTCATCATAAGTAAATAATTAATCTGTTTGTGTACCAGCGCTGTGCGCTTAACATCGCGCGGGGCAACCCAGACAATGCTGCTACCTGCCACCACGCCGAGGATTTCAGGCAAGGCGTGATAATCGAGAATTCGCGCCACTGCACGCCCGTACCCCGCTGCGGTGTAGATAAGGATGAATTCGCTATTGTGTTCGACACTCACCACCATTTCGGCAATCGAACGTGCGGCGTTAGGGGCCGGGCGCAATTGAGGATTCACAGAATAAATTTTTTGTCCTTTGGCATTTCTTATTTTTATGACGCCAAGCAATTTCAGCAGGCGGGACACCGTTGACTGGCTGATGCTGTCAAAGCCGTGGCGCTGCAGATCGCGGCGAAGCTCTTCCTGGGATAAATAACTTTTTTCACCTATCAGGCGCTGACAAACGGCAAGCTGAAGCTGCTCTTTATCACTGGTGGGTTGGTCAAATTTCATCATCGGATTTCAGTTTCCATGTTGATAAAACAAACGTTTTTGAACAATCAATAACTTACGTGCCGATTTTATTGGTTATTTATTGTTTACCCAGATAAATAGACCCATCACTAATATGGTTATTCCATCATGTGATAGATATGGTACCCGCTGCAATCAGCATTAGTGTGTAGACTGCCATCAGCAGTAGCAGCACCAGAACGCCCCACTCCAGCGTATTGAAACAACGTTGCTGGCTGGTTTTTTTCTTCCAGATATAAACCGCAGCGCCCGGAATGAATAACAGCGAACTGAGCAACATGGAATCGCCTGCGGCATAACAGAGCCAGAAACCATACAGCGTGGCAATGACGCTAATAATGCCGTCACGCAGGGTTTTCTCATCCGTCTGATAATGTTCCCGCGTCATTACCAGCTTCAGACCGTATGCAGCGCTGAACAAATACGGCGGCAGGATCGCTGCTGTCGCAATGGAAAACAGCACCTGATAGCCTGCCTGGTAAAACAGTGCCAGCAGCAGAAAAAGTTGCACCAGACCGTTGGTGATCCACAGGGAAACTGACGGAGAATTGCGGCTGTTTTCACGGGCGAACAGTGACGGGAAAACGCCATCCTGCGCGGCGACTTTCGGCAGTTCGGCGGCGAACAGCGTCCACGCCAGCAGCGCCCCGGCGACGGAGAAAATCACGCCGCCCGCGACAAATTTCGCGCCCCACGGCCCGACGACGCTTTCCAGCACCCCGGCCATTGACGGATTTTTTAAACCCGCCAGCGTCGCCTGATCAAGGATCCCCATCGACAGCACGCTGACCAGCACATAAATAGCCAGCGCGCCCAGCAGACCGACAACCGTCGCTTTACCGATATCACTGCGTTTTGCTGCGCGAGCGGAAACCACGGTGGCCCCTTCAATACCAATGAACACCCAGGTAGTGACCAGCATGGTGTTTTTCACCTGACTGAACAGCTCAGGCGCGGTGCCATCGACACGCATCATGCGCCCCCAGAAATCGGCGGTCAGTACGCCCAGACGAAAGGCGATCAGCACGGCGATGATGAAAATAATCAGCACCAGCACTTTCACCACCGTGAGAATGGTGTTGATCCACGCCGCTTCCCTGACACCACGCATCACCAGTGTATGCACCAGCCACAGCACCACCGACGCGCCGATGATCGAGACCAGGTTGTTGCCATCACCAAAAACGGGGATGAAAAAACTCACGGCGCTGAACAGCAGCACGGCGTAGGAAACGTTGCCGAGCCAGGCCGAAAACCAGTAACCCCATGCGGCCTGAAAGCCGATGAAATCGCCAAATCCGGCTCTGGCATAGCTGTAGATACCGCCGTCGAGATGCGGGCAGCGGGCGCTCAGGTTCTGATAAATAAACGCCAGGCACAGCATGCCGATGCCAGTGATCACCCAGCCGATCATCAGCGCGCCGGGTGAAGCGACCGAGGCAAAGTTCTGCGGCAGGCTGAATACGCCGCCGCCAATCATAGATCCTACGACCAGCGCCACCAGCGCGCTCAGCCCGAGCTTTTTCTCGCCGCTACTGGCGGCTGTTGCGTCGTCCTTCGTTAAATCAGTCATCGTATTATCCTCCTGTCTGGTTGCGCAGAGGAAAAGACGCCGCACCGGGCGGCATCCCTTCTCAGGCATTACTCGCCAAGCGTGGCAACCATGACGGCTTTAATGGTATGCATGCGGTTTTCCGCTTCATCGAACACAATGGAGTGCGCCGACTCGAACACCTCTTCGGTGACTTCCAGTCCGGCCAGGCCATACGCGATTTCGATTTCGCGACCCATAGTGGTCTGCGCGTTGTGGAACGCGGGCAGACAGTGCATAAACTTGACGTTCGGATTTCCCGTCGCGGCGATGACGCGCGGGTTGATTTGGTAGGGGGTCATCAGGCTGACGCGTTCGGCCCAGGCCTCCTTCGGTTCGCCCATCGACACCCAGACATCGGTGTAGAGGAAATCCACGCCATGAACGCCGTCTTCAACGTCTTCCGTTAACAGAATGCGTGCGCCAGTCTCTTCACCAATGGCGACACACTGTTTCACCAGCGCTTCGTCCGGCCAGAATGCGCGCGGCGCCACGAGGCGAATGTCCATTCCCATTTTTGCCGCGCCGACCATCAGCGAGTTGCCCATGTTGTTGCGGGCATCGCCCAGGTAGGCGAAGCTGAGCTCTGGCAGCGTTTTGCCCGGCGCGTGTTCCAGCATGGTCATCAGATCTGCGAGGATCTGGGTCGGGTGGAATTCATCGGTCAGCCCGTTCCAGACCGGTACCCCGGCAAACGCACCCAGCTCTTCGACGATCGACTGGCCGTAACCGCGATATTCAATGCCGTCGTACATGCGGCCCAGAACACGCGCGGTGTCTTTCATCGACTCTTTGTGGCCGATTTGCGATCCGCTTGGGCCGAGATAGGTCACCTGTGCGCCCTGGTCGAACGCCCCGACTTCAAACGCGCAGCGGGTACGGGTGGAGGTTTTTTCAAAGATCAGCGCGATGTTTTTGCCCACCAGCGTTTTCTTTTCGCGTCCCGCTTTTTTCGCCGCTTTCAGTTCCATCGCCAGATCGATCAGGTACTGAATTTCGGCAGGTTTGTAGTCCAGCAGTTTCAGAAAATTGCGGTTTTTCAAATTGATAGTCATGAAGAAATCCTTTGTATTTCTCAGCAAACCGGCAGCACCGGGGCGTGTTCATTACGAATTAGCGTGCCTTTTCCACCCGCCAGAATGTCCGGGCCATCAGCCAGCGAGCCGATACCGGCAATGCCGTTGCACTGCACAACGAAATGGCGGCAGGCGGCGACCTTCGGCCCCATGGAGCCTGCATCAAATGACAATGTGCTCAGCAGTTCCGGGGTGACCTGCGTCAGCGGGCGTTGGGTGGGTTTGCCCCAGTCGAGATAAACGGCGTCGGCATCGGTGAGGATCAACAGCGCGTCGGCGTTGAGCTGGCGCGCCAGCAGCGCGGCGGACAAGTCTTTGTCGATCACCGCTTCAATGCCGCGGTAGCCATCGGCCTGTTCCACCACCGGCACACCGCCGCCGCCGTTGCAGATGACCAGATGGTCACGGGCGATCAGCGCGCTGATGGCATCGTGTTCGACGATGCGCTGCGGTTGTGGTGACGGCACCACGCGGCGGAAATACGGTCCGTCGGCTTTAAACACCCAGCCTTTTTCCGCTTTCAGGGCGTCGGCTTGCCCGCGGTCGTAGACCGGGCCGATGTATTTGGTGGGGTTGCTGAACGCGGGATCGTTCGCATCTACTTCCACCTGGGTCAGCAGGACGCTGATTTCGCGCTGCGGCAGCTGATTTTTCAGTGCCTGCTGCAGCATGTAGCCAATCATTCCCTGGCTTTCCGCACCGAGGATATCGAGCGGATAGGGCGTGACCTTTTCGTAAGCGCTGTTCTGCAACGCCAGCAGACCAACCTGCGGGCCGTTGCCGTGTACCAGCACGACGCGCCAGTTCTGCGTCAGCCGGGCGATAATTTTTGCGGCAAGTTCAATGTTCTTGCGCTGGATGTCAGCTTCGAGCGGTTCGCCGCGTTTCAGCAGCGCGTTGCCGCCCAGGGCGACGACCAGTGTGGGTTTCGTCATGCTCATCTCCTTAAATTCCGTCGCGTTCCAGCGGGCAGCTCATGCAGCGTGCGCCGCCGCGTCCGCGTCCCAGTTCGTCACCAGGAATGGGCAGGACGGTGATCCCGGCTTTGTCGTATTTCTCGTTGGTCCAGATGTTGCGCTCGTAACCAATAACCACGCCGGGGCGGATCGTCAGTACGTTGTTGGCATCGTTCCACTGCTCGCGTTCGGCTTCGAAGGCGTCGCCGCCGGTGGTGATGAGATTGACCTGAGTGATCCCCAGCGCTTTTTCGATGGCATGCAGCAGATCGCGCTCCTGCAGGCGTTTGATGCCGCCGCGACCGTCCGGCGTCAGCGTCCAGCACTGCACGTCCTTGCGCACCACTTCCGGGTAGACGGAGAAGGTGTCGACGTCGATATGGGTCATGACGGTATCGAGATGCATGCAGGAGCGGTGTTTCGGCAGTTCAACCGCAATCACCCGTTCCGCCTGGCGATGCCTGAACAAGGCGCTGGCCAGAAATTCAACCCCCTGCGGTGTGGTGCGCTCAGACATGCCAATCAATACCGCGCCGCGACCAATGACCAGCACGTCGCCGCCCTCTAACGTGGCGTGATCGTAATTAATGTTTTCGTCGCCAAAATATTTAATAAAATCACCGTTGGCGAATTTCGGGTGCCAGCGATAAAGCGCGCGCAGATTATTTGTTTCGCGCTGACGGGCCGGTTTAGCCATCGGGTTAATTGACACGCCGTTATAAATCCAGCATGACGTATCGCGGGTAAATAAATGATTTGGCAATGGCTTCATAATAAAGTCATTGATATCATGCGTATCCACGATCATATTTTTAATGCTGGCGGGAATTTCCCCGTAGGTGACGCCGCCGCTTAAATGCCGCGCCAGTTCACGGTGCGGAAGATCGGCCAGCCAGCCACGCACATCAGCGGCGAAAGTTGGCCCGAGGCGGTAGTCAGAAACCTGCGTTTCCAGCAGCCAGCCTTTGGCATCCGGGATGTCCAGCGTTTCGGTCAGCAGGTCGGTAAGCAGCAAAACTTCCACACCTTGCTGGCGTAATGTATTGGCGAAAACGTCGTGTTCTTCCCCGGCGCGCTCGACTGAAAGCACATCATCAAACAGCAATTCCTGGCAATTTGACGGTGTCAGTCGTTTTAAACTTAAATTAGGGCGATGTAACATTACGCTGCGCAACTGGCCCACTTCGGAACCGACATAATGCTTTTCCATAATTATTCCTTTAACTTTTTAGAATAAAAGGGTGGCTGCGAAATTTAATTCGTAGTCGTTTTGGTGAAAGATTTCGCGGCTAATAGTCGATGCTTTTCTGGCGGTAAAATGTGACAGTTCTCACAGTGGCTTCGGGAAAATAAAACAAATTCTGATTATATGATAAAGGTCAGAGATTATTTATTTTGCTGTCTTCTTTAAATGAATGAGTAAGCAAAAGGGCAGATTGTTATTTTTGGTTGTTAATAGGGTGTAGATAATTTCAATAACTACAATATTATGTAACTTATTGATTAATAAATAATTATTATTTTCTCTGGTATGATTATGCATAATTATTACTTTATTATTTTGCGGGTAATAATTTTCTCGAAATAATTATTGAATGGACACGCATTTCAGACGGATGATTAAATTGTGAGTGAGCACAGAGTATTTGCTTTACTCGTTATAATTCAGTCGCTTAGACGGGGCCTCTCAGGGCGGCATTCGGCAGTTATGCATATTTACTGCATAAGGTGCGGCAGCGAATTAACCGTTAATTAACACTTTCCACGATAAACATGCGCTTACGCAAAAATGTGACATAAAGGGGTGGTATGGCAACGGCGTCTTGCGTATAACGATTAAAATGAAACGGTGTTTTAATTGAGGTAATTATCATGATCGTTGGCAACATCCATCACCTTCAGCCCTGGCTACCAACTGAGCTTCGCGACGCTATTGAGTTCGTCAAAGCGAACGTGACCGCCGCCACGGAGCTGGGTAAGCATGAAATCGACGGCAGTCGCCTGTTTTATCTGCTGTCAGAAGATATGACAGAACCGCTCGCGGCGCGTCGGGCAGAGTTTCATGCGCGCTATCTGGATATTCAGATCCTGTTGAAGGGTCAGGAAGGAATGACGTTCAGTACCCTGCCAAATGGCAAGCCGGAGACTGACTGGTTAGCGGATAAAGACATCGCTTTCCTGCCGGAAGGGGCGCAGGAAAAAACGGTGATCCTCAGTGAAGGGGATTTCGTGGTGTTCTGGCCGGGGGAAGTGCATAAACCTCTTTGTGCCGTTGGAGCGCCTGCGAAGGTGCGTAAAGCCGTAGTAAAAATGCGGGTGGAATAAAGAGATAGCCCGGCGACCTTGCGCCGCCGGGCCAGGAAATTACTCACCGAGTGTCGCCACCATCACCGCTTTGATGGTATGCATCCGGTTTTCCGCCTGGTCGAACACGATGCTTGCTGGCGACTCGAACACCTCATCCGTCACTTCCATACCGCCATGCAGATTAAACTCTTCCGCCATTTTCTTACCGGCGGTGGTTTGATCGTCATGGAACGCCGGAAGGCAGTGCAGGAACTTGACGTTCGGGTTGCCACTGAGCTTCATCATCTGGCTATTGACCTGATAATCGCGCAGCAGCGCAATCCGCTCAGCCCATTTCTCTTTCGGCTCGCCCATCGACACCCACACGTCGGTATAGATGAAGTCTGCGCCTTTAACACCAGCGGCGATGTCTTCAGTGACCGTAACATTACCGCCGTGTTTCTTCGCCAGCGCAGTGCATTCGGCGACCAGACCTGCGTCCGGCCAGCAGGCTTTCGGCGCCACCAGACGCAGATCCAGCCCGGTGAGCGCGGCCGCTTCCAGCATCGAGTTACCCATATTGTTGCGTGCGTCCCCGGCGTAAACCAGCGTCATCTCATTGAAGGCTTTGCCCGGCAGATGCTCCTGCATGGTCAGCAGATCAGCCAGCAGTTGCGTCGGGTGGAACTCATCCGTCAGACCGTTCCACACCGGCACACCCGCAAATTCCGCCAGCGTCTCAACCACTTCCTGCCCCCAGCCGCGATACTGAATGCCGTCAAACATCCGGCCCAGCACGCGCGCGGTATCTTTAATTGATTCTTTATGCCCAATCTGGTTGCCGTTTGACCCCAGATAAGTGACGTGAGCACCCTGATCGTGTGCGGCAACTTCGAAAGAGCATCGTGTACGGGTTGAGTCTTTTTCGAAGATGAGCGCGATGTTTTTCCCGACCAGTTTTTGCTGCTCAACACCTTGTTTTTTATCTTTTTTAAGGCTTGCGGCGAGCTGCACGAGCGAGATGATTTGTGCAGGGGTGAAATCGAGTAATTTCAGGAAATGCTTGTGATGTAACGACGTCATGTTTGCCTCTCATGGTACAGACCACTTGTTGAATTAAAATTCACTTTATATGTATTAATATTCACTTGCAACCCTGTATCACAAATCTTTTTCACAAAGGTGGAGGCATTGTCAGCGGTATGTGACAATAAGAGTGACTGCCGCACATTATGAGGAACGAGCAATGGCAAACCCGGAACATCTGGAAGAGCAACGTGAAGAGACGCGTCTCATCATTGAAGAATTACTGGAAGACGGTAGCGATCCGGACGCGCTGTATACCATCGAACACCATCTTTCCGCTGATGACTTAGAAACTCTGGAGAAAGTGGCTGTAGAGGCTTTCAAGCTGGGTTATGAAGTGACTGAGCCGGAAGAGCTGGAAGTGGAAGAGGGAGACGTGGTGATCTGCTGTGACATCCTCAGCGAATGCGCACTGAAGGCAGAACTGATTGATGCGCAGGTTGAACAGCTGATGAACCTGGCGGAAAAACACGACGTGGAGTACGACGGCTGGGGAACTTACTATGAAGATCCCAATGGTGAAGACGGCGAAGACGATGACGAAGACTACGTCGACGAAGATGATGACGGCGTTCGCCACTAAGTTGTAACCCGTGCGGCGGGCTTCCCGCCGCACTGCAGGATTCAGGTATGGATTACCCGCAACTACTCGCCCCCATTTTAGATTTTCTCCCTTGCCCGACGCCCGCTGCGTGGATCGACGAAGCGCGCAACCCCGCCCGGTTGCCTCTGCTGCTCACCGATCATATGGTCTGCGAGCTGAAAGCCGCGCAAACCGCGATGCTGCTGGTGCGAAAATATATTGCCGACAAGCAGAGCGCAGAGGCGCTGCTGGAATGGCTGAAACCTTATGAGGCTTTTACCTTTCGCGAGGGGCCGGAACCGGATTTCGTCGCGTTGCATAAGCTAATTGGCAAAAGTGTGATGCCGAAAACCGACGATCCCTGGGGACGGCAGCTTATCGACAGCATGGTGTTGCTCATCAAAGAGGAACTTCACCATTTCTGGCAGGTGCGGGAAATCATGCTGGCGCGCGATATCCCCTACGTGAAGATCACCGCCAGTCGCTATGCCAAAGGGATGCTGAAAGAAGTGCGCACTCACGAACCGCTGACGCTTATCGACAAGCTCATCTGCGGGGCCTACATCGAAGCGCGTTCCTGTGAGCGATTCGCCGCGCTGGCACCGTACCTTGACGCGGATCTGCAGAAATTCTATCTGTCCCTGTTGCGCTCAGAAGCGCGCCACTATCAGGACTACCTGATGCTGGCGCAGCAGGTGGCACAGGAGGACATTTCCCCACGGGTGAAATTCTTTGGTGAAGTTGAGGCGCTGCTTATCACAACGCCTGATGCGGAGTTTCGCTTTCACAGCGGCGTACCTGTATAGCCTTGCTCCCGGCGCGTTCGCGCCGTTTTCCTCCCTCCCTCATCGTCACCCCTTGCGCAAATGAAAATATGGTGGCTGGAAATGCCCGTCCATTGCCGCAATAATCAACACTCATAAAGGGGAAATATAATCCCCGGCAGAACTCTTGATTGGAATAAGGATGGTTAATGAACTGGGCTCACGTAATTTTGGCAGGCTATATTGGCGCGGTGATTGCCGTGCTGGTCGGCGTATTTCGTAAAAAGGGTTGGGTAGGCAAGGCCGCCGGGGGCGTCATTTTCGTGGTGGCGATTATTGGTTGGAATCTGTTTGACGTGCACTATCTCATACCGCGCATGAGCCCGGATTATGGGCAGACCGAAGAGCAGAAATTTGAATCGGCGATGATGAGCATGCCGACGTTCCAGGTCATTAAAGAACAGGATCCGGCGTTCTGGCAGCATATTCTCGAGCTATCGGTGCAGATGAAAAAGGCGGGCAAAGATCAGCAGCAGATTATCGATGCCATCCAGCCGCAAATCCTGCAGCTACAAATGGCCCGGCTACAGCAGGCACCTGATGCCAACGTGGTTGAGTATATGAAAATCAACCTTGAGCAGATAGCCCAGGCGCAGGCCAGCGGCGATGACGTCTGCTTCCGCTTCCTGTTCCCGGCGGTGAAAGGCGGTATTAACCCGGTGAAAGTGATTTCCCATGAGCTTCTCACTCGCCGTACCGAGAGCGACGCGCGAATGATGCGTGCCGCCTACGGGCCGAATAAACACGCGGTCACGCCGCAGGAAAAACAGCAGGCGCTGGCAGATATGCAGGCCATTGGCCCGGGGCTGGTGCAGCGTTATGGGCAGGATATCGACATCATGTCTGACCCAAGCAAAGGCGTAGGCAAAGAGAAAGTCGCCTGTGGACTGGTGCAGGATTTCTGGTCGCAGGTTCTGGCAATGCCGGAAGCCAATGCCGCAGGCGTTGTTCGTTTGGCGCTATCGCCGGAAATGCAGTAAACCGGAAAACCCCTTTGAGCCATCAAAGGGGTTTGAGCATTCTCACTTCGCAGTCGACGTGGCCGGTGCAGCCAAGCGGTTCAGCGATACGCGCAAAGCCAAGGTGCTCATACAGACGAATTGCCTCGGTCAGGAACGCAGTCGTCTCCAGATAACATTGCTGGAAGCCCTGTTCGCGGGCATGTTCGAGTGCCATCAGCGCCAGTTTCTTCGCCAGGCCTTGCCCACGGGCTGTGGGTAAAAAATACATCTTCTGCAGTTCACAAATGCCCGATTCGCTACAGCTTAACGGGGCAACGCCACCGCCGCCGACAATCAACCCATTGCGTTCAACCACCCAATAAGCTGCGCCGGGCTGGCTGTAAACCTCGAACAATTCATCCAGATTCGGATCGGCGACCGTGTAGCCTTTATCGGCGGTTAAACCGTATTCGGCAGAGACCTGGCGGATAACGGAGGCGATGGCGGCATTATCTTCAGCGGTTATCCGGCGAAGCGTCGCCGCAACGGGCGTAACAACACTCATAGCAAGCTCATGACATCAACGTGAAACATATGCAGTTAATAACACTGCGGGTAGGGGAAGCGCAAGCGAGGATAATTCACTAAAAAGCCCCTGAGCAACAGCATCAGGGGCTTTTCGGTCTGCTGCGTCGGATCTACAACGTTTATCCGACTGGCGGGTATAACCCCACGGCGCTTACAGCGCAGCGATAACCGCCTGCTGCTCAATCAGCTTCGCTTTCGCTTCAGCATAGCCGGTCAGTTTTTCACGCTCTTTGGCGATAACCGCTTCCGGTGCACGAGCCACAAACCCTTCGTTAGAGAGCTTGCCTTCGATGCGGCCGATTTCTGCTTCGATTTTGGCCACTTCTTTCGCCAGACGCGCCAGCTCATCGTCTTTATTGATGAGGCCCGCCATTGGGATCAGCAGCTCGGCACCGTCGATGATTTTGGTCACCGAAACCGGGCCTTTATCATCAGCTGGCAGCACGGTGATGCTTTCCAGACGTGCCAGCGTCTGCAGGAAGCTCTGGTTGTCGTTCACGCGGCGTACAGCATCAGTGCTGCAGCCACGGAGCAGCAGTTCCAGCGGTTTACCCGGGGCGATGTTCATCTCCGCACGGATGTTACGCACGGCAACGATCGCCTGCTTCAGCCATTCGGTATCGGCAAGCGCAACGTCATCCACCTTCGCCGCATCGAACTGCGGGAACGGTTGCAGCATGATAGTGTCGGCGGTAATGCCGCAAATCACTTTCACGCGCTGCCAGATGGTTTCGGTAATGAACGGGATGATCGGGTGTGCCAGGCGCAGCAGACCTTCCAGCACCGTCACCAGCGTGTTACGCGTGCCGCGCAGCTCCGCGTCAGAACCGCCTGTCATCACCGGCTTGGTCAGCTCCAGATACCAGTCGCAGAACTGGTTCCAGGTAAACTCATACAGAATGCCGGCGGCGATGTCGAAACGATAACCGTCCAGCGCTTCACGGTAGGCTTTTACCGTCTGGTTGAATTCTGCGAGGATCCAGCGGTCAGCCAGCGACAGCACTTTTTCGCCGCCATTGAAACCGCAATCCTGATCTTCGGTGTTCATCAGCACGAAACGGCTGGCGTTCCACAGCTTGTTACAGAAGTTGCGATAACCTTCCAGACGTTTCATGTCCCAGTTGATATCGCGGCCGGTAGAGGCCAGCGCCGCGAGGGTGAAACGCAGGGCGTCTGTGCCGTGCGGCTCAATGCCTTCCGGGAACTGCTTCTCGGTGCGCTTGCGAATTTTCTCCGCCAGTTGCGGCTGCATCATGTTGCCGGTGCGTTTTTCCAGCAGATCCTCAAGTGCGATACCATCAACCATATCCAGCGGGTCAATAACGTTGCCCTTGGATTTGGACATCTTCTGGCCTTCGTCATCGCGAATCAGACCGGTCATGTAGACGGTTTTAAACGGTACTTGCGGCTTGCCGTTTTCATCTTTGATGAAATGCATGGTCATCATGATCATGCGGGCGATCCAGAAGAAGATGATGTCGAAGCCAGACACCATCACGCTGGTCGGGTGGAACTGACGCAGCGCATCGGTGTTTTCCGGCCAGCCGAGGGTGGAGAAGGTCCACAGTGCAGAGGAGAACCAGGTATCCAGCACGTCTTCGTCCTGACGCAGCGGAACGTCGGCGGCAATGTTGTTTTCCTGACGCACTTCCGCTTCGCTGCGGCCCACGTACACGTTGCCCTGTTCGTCATACCATGCCGGGATGCGGTGACCCCACCACAGCTGACGAGAGATACACCAGTCCTGAATATCGCGCATCCAGGAGAAGTACATGTTTTCGTACTGTTTCGGAACGAACTGGATATCACCGTTCTCAACTGCTTCAATCGCCGGTTTCGCCAGCGGCGCAACGCGAACATACCACTGGTCAGTCAGCATCGGCTCGATCACCACGCCGCCACGGTCGCCGTACGGGACGGTCAGATCGTGTGGTTTGATCTCTTCCAGCAGACCGAGCGCATCAATGGCAGCAACCACCGCTTTACGCGCAGCAAAACGTTCCAGTTTCTGGAACTCAGCCGGGATCTCGCTCGAGTACACGTCGCTTTCCACGCCGTTGGTGTCGTACACCTGCGCGCTTTCACGGATATCGCCGTCAAAGGTGAAGATGTTGATCATCGGCAGGGCGTGACGACGACCGACTTCGTAGTCGTTAAAATCGTGCGCCGGGGTGATTTTCACGCAACCGGTACCTTTTTCCATATCGGCGTGCTCGTCAGCAACGATCGGGATGCGGCGGTTAACCAGCGGCAGCACCACAAATTTACCGATGAGACTCTTGTAACGCGGATCTTCCGGGTTGACGGCCACGCCAGTATCGCCCAGTAACGTTTCCGGACGAGTCGTGGCGACAACTAAGTAATCTTTACCGTCTGCGGTTTTCGCGCCATCGGCCAGCGGATAGCGGATGTGCCACATGGAGCCTTTCGATTCACGGTTTTCTACTTCGAGATCGGAAATGGCGGTGCGCAGTTTCGGGTCCCAGTTGACCAGACGCTTGCCGCGGTAGATCAGATCTTCTTTGTGCAGGCGGACAAATACTTCTTTCACGGCATTGGAAAGGCCTTCGTCCATCGTGAAGCGTTCGCGCTCCCAGTCGACGGAGTTACCCAGACGACGCATCTGACGGGTAATGGTGCCGCCAGACTCCGCTTTCCACTGCCAGATTTTGTCGATAAAGGCGTCGCGGCCGTAGTCGTGACGGGTTTTACCTTCTTCGGCAGCAATTTTGCGTTCAACCACCATCTGTGTCGCGATACCCGCGTGGTCAGTACCGACCTGCCACAGGGTATTTTTGCCCTGCATGCGCTGATAGCGGATCATGGTGTCCATGATGGTTTGCTGGAAAGCGTGACCCATATGCAAACTGCCGGTGACGTTCGGCGGCGGGATCATGATGCAGAAACTTTCCTGGCTTTCGTCGCCATTCGGTTTGAAATAGCCCTGCTTTTCCCAGTGCTCGTAAAGCGGCTGTTCGATATCTTGTGGGTTGTATGTCTTTTCCATTATTTCCAGGTTGCCGTGGTCAGGTTGAAACCGGCTACGCGGTACGCTTTGTAACGTTCGCGGGCCAGTTGTTTCAAAGAATCTTCGTAGGGGACGAAGTCTATCACTTCTGTGAAAGCGGTGGCAAAATCTGCAAAGCCTGTACGCAGACTAATCAGCAGATCTCGCGGACTGCTGTTGCGCTTTTGCGGCCAGGCGATCTCCACCGGCGCGCCGCCGCGCGGGCCTTCACCCGACAGGTTGTGCGGCACAAAACTTTCGGGTGGGCGCGTCCATAGTGCTTCATCGAGGCGAACCGCCTGCGCTTCATCTTCACAGGCGATCAGAACGCGTTTGCCGCTTCGCCAACGTTCTGCGGCAAGTTCACACACCAGTTGTTCGACGGCGCTTAAACCATCCTGCTGCGTGTCATTGTCCAGAAGATAGAACGTTGCATTCTTCATATATGGGGCATCTTGTCTGAATTTAAATATGAAGCCGGGTGGCGCTACGCTTACCCGGACTGTATAGGGTACTCATTCGTAGGCCCGGTAAGCGTAGCGTCACCGGGCGTCAGACGGCAATTACTCTTCGCCGTTAAAACCAGCGCGATTCAGCAGGAATTGCGATAACAGAGCGACCGGGCGACCGGTGGCACCTTTGGTTTTACCGGAACGCCATGCGGTGCCGGCGATGTCCAGATGCGCCCAGTTGTACTTACGGGCAAAGCGCGACAGGAAGCACCCGGCGGTGATCGCCCCGCCAGGACGGCCGCCAATATTCGCCATGTCCGCAAAGTTAGAGTCCAGCTGTTCCTGGTACTCATCGCCAAGCGGCAGACGCCATGCGCGATCGCCGGACTGCTCAGACGCACTGATCAGCTCGTGTGCCAGCGGATTATGGTTAGACATCAGACCGGTGATGTGGTGGCCGAGCGCAATCACACAGGCGCCGGTCAGCGTCGCGACGTCAATCACCGCTTCTGGCTCGAAACGCTCAACGTAGGTCAGTACATCGCACAGCACCAGACGGCCTTCGGCATCGGTATTCAACACTTCGACGGTCTGCCCGGACATCGTGGTCAGCACATCACCCGGACGATACGCACGCCCCCCCGGCATGTTTTCACAGCCCGCGAGTACGCCGATCACATTGATGGGCAACTGCAGCTCTGCAACCATTCGCATCACGCCGTAAACAGCCGCTGCACCGCACATGTCGTATTTCATTTCATCCATGCCTTCGGCAGGCTTAATGGAGATACCGCCGGAGTCGAACGTCAGACCTTTGCCCACCAGCACAATCGGGCGAGCGTCTTCTGTCGGGCTGCCTTTGTACTCAATCACGGACATCAGCGATTCGTTCTGCGAACCGTTACCAACAGCCAGGTAGGAGTGCATACCCAGCTCGCGCATCTGCTGTTCGCCGATGACACGGGTGATGACATTTTTGCTCCAGGCATCCGCCAGCTGGCGCGCCTGAGACGCGAGATAGGCCGCGTTACAGATGTTTGGCGGCATATTGCCGAGGTCTTTCGCTGCCTTGATACCAGCGGCAATCGCCAGTCCGTGCTGAATGGCGCGCTCGCCGCTGGTCAGTTCACGGCGGGTCGGCACATTAAACACCATTTTACGCAACGGTCGACGCGGCTCGCTTTTATTGGTTTTCAGCTGATCGAAGCTGTACAGCGTCTCTTTGGCGGTTTCCACCGCCTGGCGTACTTTCCAGTAGTTATTGCGTCCTTTGACGTGCAGCTCGGTCAGGAAACAGACCGCTTCCATGGACCCTGTATCATTAAGGGTATTGATGGTTTTCTGGATAACCTGCTTATACTGACGCTCATCCAGTTCACGCTCTTTGCCGCAACCAATCAGCAGAATGCGCTCCGACAGCACGTTCGGCACGTGATGAAGCAGCAGGGTCTGACCCGGCTTACCTTCGAGTTCACCACGGCGCAGCAGGGCACTGATGTAGCCGTCGCTGATTTTATCGAGTTGTTCGGCGACCGGGGAGAGGCGGCGCGGTTCAAAGACACCCACAACGATGCAGGCACTCCGCTGTTTCTCCGGGCTACCGCTTTTTACACTGAACTCCATGCACTACGCTCCTGAATCTTAAAGACAACGGCGGTGGCTACAGATAGAATTGAAAGCTTTCGTAACTCATGTCCGCTGTTGCGGTGACTTCATGATATTCTTACTGAGTCTACGGTTTGAACACGTTCGAAAACGTGATGCCGCTGAGTAGTTTAATCTTAGCGATGTTTTCAACGACTCAAGAGAATAAATGACGTTTAAGCCATGAAACAAGCTATTTTCCTGCAACAAGACGGGTTTTTACGGGCGTATTTATAGTGATAATCATAAGATATCTGGTGCGGGAGACGCTGAAAAGCCAGCTTGCCATCCTCTTCATCCTGCTGCTGATCTTTTTTTGCCAGAAGCTGGTCAGGATCCTCGGCGCTGCCGTTGATGGTGAAATCCCGACAAATCTCGTGCTTTCTCTGCTGGGCCTTGGCGTCCCTGAGATGGCGCAATTGATCCTGCCACTGAGCCTGTTTCTCGGGTTGTTAATGACGCTGGGTAAACTGTACACCGAGAGTGAAATCACGGTGATGCATGCCTGTGGTCTGAGTAAAGCGGTATTGATTAAAGCGGCGATGATCCTGGCACTGTTTACCGGCATCATAGCGGCGGTGAACGTGATGTGGGCGGGGCCGTGGTCCTCACGTCATCAGGATGAAGTGCTGGCGGAAGCCAAAGCCAACCCCGGTATGGCGGCGCTGGCGCAAGGGCAGTTCCAGCAGGCCACTGACGGCAACGCGGTATTGTTTATCGAAAGCGTCGATGGCAGCAGTTTTAAAGATGTTTTCCTCGCGCAGTTGCGCCCGAAGGGCAATGCGCGGCCATCAGTCGTGGTTGCCGATTCCGGCCAACTGGCGCAGCACAAAGATGGCTCGCAGGTGGTGACGCTCAACGAAGGGACGCGGTTTGAAGGCACGGCAATGTTGCGCGCCTTCCGCATCACCGATTTCAAAAATTATCAGGCAATTATCGGTCATCAGGCGGTGGCGCTGGATCCGGACGACACCGAACAGATGGACATGCGCACACTGTGGAACACCGATAACGACCGCGCCAGCGCTGAGCTGCACTGGCGTTTCACGCTAGTGTTCACTGTCTTTATGATGGCGCTGATGGTGGTACCGCTCAGCGTAGTTAACCCGCGCCAGGGGCGTGTGCTCTCGATGCTGCCTGCTATGTTGCTGTATCTGGTGTTCTTCCTGTTGCAGACGTCGCTTAAGTCGAATGGCGGCAAAGGCAAACTTGATCCGATGATCTGGATGTGGGCGGTCAACCTGCTGTATCTCGCCTTAGCTGTCATGCTGAACCTGTGGGATACGTTGCCGGTGCGTCGTTTGCGCGCCCGTTTTATGCATAAAGGAGCCGTGTAATGCAGGCGTTCGGCGTTCTTGACCGCTATATCGGTAAAACCATTTTCAACACCATCATGCTGACGTTGTTCATGCTGGTGTCGCTCTCCGGCATCATCAAGTTTGTTGATCAGCTGAAGAAAGCCGGGCAGGGGAGCTACGATGCGATGGGCGCAGGGATGTACACCCTCCTGAGCATCCCGAAAGACATTCAAATCTTCTTCCCGATGGCCGCGCTACTCGGCGCGCTGCTGGGGCTCGGTATGCTGGCGCAACGCAGCGAGCTGGTGGTGATGCAGGCCTCCGGTTTTACCCGTATGCAGGTGGCGCTGTCGGTGATGAAAACCGCGATTCCGCTGGTGCTATTGACCATGGCGATCGGCGAATGGGTGGCACCGCAGGGTGAACAGATGGCACGTAACTATCGCGCACAGCAGATGTACGGCGGTTCGCTGCTCTCCACGCAGCAAGGGCTGTGGGCGAAAGACGGACACAATTTTGTCTATATCGAGCGAGTGAAAGGTGATGACGAACTCGGCGGCGTAAGTATTTATTCGTTCAACAATGAACGTCGCCTGCAATCCGTTCGCTATGCCGCAACAGCGAAATTTGATAACCAGAACAAGCTCTGGCGATTGTCACAGGTCGATGAATCCAACCTGACCAACCCGAAGCAGGTGACTGGCAGCCAGACGGTGAGCGGCACCTGGAAAACCAACCTGACGCCGGACAAACTTGGCGTGGTGGCGCTGGATCCGGACGCGCTCTCCATCAGTGGCCTGCATAACTACGTGCGGTATCTGAAATCGAGTGGGCAGGATTCCGGCCGTTATCAGCTCAACATGTGGAGCAAAATTTTCCAGCCGCTTTCCGTGGCGGTGATGATGCTGATGGCGCTGTCGTTTATTTTTGGCCCACTGCGTAGCGTGCCGATGGGCGTGCGTGTGGTGACGGGGATTAGCTTCGGCTTCGTGTTCTACGTGCTGGATCAGATCTTCGGCCCGCTGACGCTGGTCTATGGGATCCCGCCTGTGGTAGGCGCCCTGTTGCCGAGCGCCTCATTCTTCCTGATAAGCCTCTGGCTGATGATGCGCAAAGCGTAATCAGCCGGTTCCCCCGGCCTTTTGCTGGCCGGGGTGAGGTTTTACCCTAACAGTTCTTCTTTCACCTGCATCGCCAGTTCGAACGAATGCAGCCGTGCCTGATTATCGAAAATCTGCCCGTTGACCATGATTTCATCGGCCTGCGTTTCGCGCAGCATTGATTCCAGCCCGTGACGAATTTTCGCTTTATCACCTACCAGCGACATGCTCAACGCCTGCTGGACGCCGTACTGCTCTGACGGCGTCCAGAACTGATCCATATTCTGGATCGGCGGCGGCAACTGGCCGGTCTCACCGCGACGCAGTTTTACGAATGCCTGCTGCATTGAGGTAAACAGGAATTCGGCATCACGGTTGCTGTCGGCGGCAATAATATTGATGCACACCATCGCGTACGGTTTTTCCAGCCGTTCCGACGGTTTAAAATTGGTGCGGTACAGATGCAGTGCCTGGAAGAGCATATCCGGCGCGAAGTGCGATGCAAAAGCGAACGGCAGGCCAAGCTGTGCGGCCAGTTGAGCGCTGTAGAGGCTCGAACCGAGCAGCCATACAGGGACTTTCTCACCGTAGCCTGGTACCGGACGTACATGCGGATTCGGATCGCGGGCGTCGAACCAGTCCACCAGTTCCGCGACATCGCGCGGGAAGTTGTCGACATCACCGCTCATGTGGCGACGCAGTGCCATCATGGTGCGCTGATCACTGCCTGGTGCGCGCCCCAGCCCCAGATCGATACGGCCAGGATAGAGCGTATTGAGCGTGCCGAACTGTTCGGCAATCACCAGCGGGGAGTGGTTTGGCAGCATCACGCCGCCGGAACCCAAATGCAGTGTGGAGGTATTTGCCGCCAGATAACCAATCAGCACCGAGGTTGCCGCACTGGCGATGCCGGTCATGTTGTGATGTTCCGCCAGCCAGTAGCGGTGATAGCCGCGTTTTTCCGCCAGACGGGCGAGATCTAACGAATGTGAAAAGGCGTCTCTGGCAGACGAGCCCTGGGGGATCGGTGCGAGATCAAGCACCGAAAAAGGAATGGTTTTGTCAGTCATAACGGCTCACTTTGTTACCGGTTAATCTTTTCATACTGCATTAAAGATTAGCTAAAGCTGTTAACAAAGTGAGCTATTTATCAGGCCTGTAGCTCCAGACCGGCAAGGCGTTTCCAGTAGCCGTTACAGTCGCTGAGCGGGGCCAGCGCGAGCGGCGCGGCGCCATTTTCATTGGCGCGGAAGGCATCCAGCATCGCGAACGTCTCGCTGCCCAGCGGCGAAAGACGGACAATATCCACCAGGCCTTTCATCGAGGTTAACTCGTTGCCAAGATTGTAGACGTAACCGCTCATGGTCTGGATCCCGTTCAGCACGAATACCTGCTGATTTTCCTGGGACAGTACGCTGCGTCCGTTGGGGTATTTGATGCAGCAGGTTTCGCATTCATCCTTCGGGCGATCTTCGGAGCGTGCCGTGAAGCAGCGAGCGGAATACGCCAGCGGCAGATGGCCATAGCTCAGCACTTCTACCTCGAACTGGCGGCGGATGCCCAGCTCATCGCATTGATCAAGCAGATTGGCCAGCCAGTCGCGGGAGAGTTCAACTGGCATGCACCAGCGCACCATTCCCTGTTTGAGCAGCAGACGCAGAGTGACGGCGTTGTAGCAGTTCAGCGCATGGCTGGCGACAAAAGGCAGTTTGCGCTCGGCGCACAGATTTACCACGCCGAGATCGCTCGCTTCCAGCAGGAAATCGCCATTGTCGACATAGCGCTTCAGTTCGCTCAGTTCTGACGAGGCCTGCACCAGCGCCAGCGTCGACAACACCACCTGCTTGCCGCTGGTGGCGAGGCTCTTCGCCATGTCTATCCAGTCGCCAACTTTTGTGGCGCGGCGCTTGCTGCAAACCGTTTCGCCAAGATAGATGACATCCGCGCTGCTGTTCGCCGCCTGCTGATAGAACGATTCCAGCGTCTCTTTTGGCCAGTAGTAAAGCACCGGCCCTAATGAATATTTCATCGTATTTCCTACTGCCATTTGCGGTGATAAGCGCCAAGCGTCGTCTGGCTTCCCTCGGACATCGCGCCGAGCGTTTCCATCCAGGTGGCCTGCGGGACGAAGTTCTGCGGATCGGCTATGCAGCGATCGATCGCCTGACGCCACACTTTCGCCACCTGGCTGACATATGCCGGGCTGCGCTGACGACCTTCGATTTTCACCGAGGCGATATTTGCCGCCAGTAACTCCGGCAGCAACTCAAGGGTGTTGAGGCTGGTCGGCTCCTCCAGCGCGTGATAGCGCTCGCCGTCCACCAGATAACGCCCCTTGCACAGTGTCGGGTAACCGGCATTTTCTCCATCCTGATAACGGTCGATCAGCACTTCGTTAAGGCGTGATTCCAGACCCTGCGGCGTCTGCTGCCAGCGGACAAAGCGGGCAGGAGAACACGCGCCGACGGTATTGGGGGATTCACCGGTTAAATAAGACGACAAGTAGCAGCGCCCTTCGGCCATGATGCACAGGCTACCAAACGCGAAGACTTCCAGCGGCACTGGCGTAGTCCGCGCCAGTTGCTTAACCTGATGGATGGAGAGTACGCGCGGCAGCACCACGCGCGCCACGTCGAAATGACGGTGATAAAAGCGAATCGCCTCTTCGTTGGTGGCCGATGCCTGAACCGAGACATGGCGTTCGATATGTGGATAACGCTCTGTGGCATACTCCAGCATGGCGAGATCAGCGAGGATCAGCGCGTCTGCGCCCAATTGCGCCGCCATATCCACCGCGCGCTGCCAGCGGATGTAGCCGTCCGGGTGAGCGAAGGTGTTGATGGCGATGTGTAATTTACGGCGATGCTGATGCACAAAGCTGACCGCTTCCTGCAGTTTTTTTTCGGTGAAGTTAAGGCCGGCAAAATGTCGGGCGTTGGTATCATCCTTCAGCCCGATATAAACAGCGTCCGCGCCGTTTTCAATGGCCGCCTTAAGCGCCGGGAGGTTTCCGGCAGGGCAGAGCAGCTCCATAATATTTCCTGAAAGCGCGATCGGCTGGATCGCAAGAATTGTTAACGAACTGGGATTTTAGTTAACCCATCAGCAATAATTTTTGATTTGAGGCAGTTAAAAGCGTATTGATGGCACCAATAGTGAGTAGTAATGATGTTTGTTGATTTGCGACGCTATGTCATTTATCGGATATGGCAAAATAGAGGCACTACAGATTTCAGGGAGTAAAGCTCGTGTTGGATAAACTGCGTTCACGCCTGGTGCATTTAGGTCCGTCTCTGATGAGCGTGCCGGTTAAACTGACGCCATTTGCCCTTAAGCGTCAGGTACTGGAGCAGGTCTTAAGCTGGCAATTCCGCCAGGCGCTGGCCGACGGGGAACTGGAGTTCCTTGAAGGGCGCTGGTTAAAAAATAGCGGTGCGTGATATCGACCTGACGTGGTTCACCACCGTAGAAAACGATCGTCTGATCGTGAGCCAGTCTGCGGAGGCAGATGTCAGTTTTAGTGCGGATGCCAGCGATTTGCTAATGATTGCCGCGCGCAAACAGGACCCGGATACGCTCTTCTTCCAGCGTCGCTTAGTGATTGAAGGCGATACGGAACTGGGGCTGTATGTCAAAAACCTGATGGACGCCATTGAGCTTGAGCAGATGCCGAAAGCGTTGCGCATCATGCTGTTGCAACTGGCGGACTTTGTTGAGGCTGGGCTGAAAAGCGAGTCGACAACCAAACACACATCGGTAGGTGAGCCATGCTGATTCGAGTTGAAATTGGAATCGATGCACCGGGGATAGACGCTCTGCTGCGCCGTTCATTTAACCGCGATGACGAAGCAACACTGGTGCATGATCTGCGGGAAGATGGTCTGGTGACGCTGGGGTTAGTGGCGACCGACGACGACGGGCAGGTGGTGGGCTATGTTGCCTTCAGTCCGGTCACCGTGAACGGCGATGATCTGCAATGGGTCGGTCTGGCACCGCTGGCGGTCGACGAACATTACCGCGGACAAGGCCTGGCGCGGCAACTGGTCTACGAAGGACTGGACTCACTGAATGAGTTTGGTTACGCCGCTGTAGTGGCGCTGGGCGAGCCGGCGTTGTATAAAAAACTCGGTTTTGAGTTAGCGGCGCAGCATGATTTGCGCTGTCGCTGGCCGGAAACACAGGACGCGTTCTTTGTTCACCGTCTGGCGGATGACGCCCTGAACGGTGTTCACGGTCTCGTCGAGTATCACGACCATTTCAATCGCTTTTAAGCACTGACGTTTGCAGGCTCGCCAGCAGAGACTCAAACGTCCCGTCTCCGGCCACGAGGCGCTCTTTCTGGCGCTTTGTGAGCTGTTTGATCCGGTACTCCAGCCGTAACGCAAGTGAGCGTTCGCCAACCTCGCCAGAGAACACCAGCCGCAACTCACCTTTCCCACGCAGCGCTTTCGCCCCTTTTCCGCATTGATGTTGCAAAAAACGCCGTTCGACATCGGTGGTGATCCCGGTGTAGAGATGATTGTCAGCGGTACGAATCAGATAGAGAAACCAGCGCACGATGAAAGATGTCAGTATGTTAAGGTGAAGGCACCTTAGCACAAGGAAAGAATAAGATGGAAACTCCTGATGCCATCAGTCGCTGGCTGGTGAAACAGCATGTCGTGACGTGGTGTGTTGCAAGCCAGGGCAATCTCTGGTGTGCCAACGCCTTTTATCTCTATGATCCGCAACGCGTGGTGTTTTATCTGCTTACTGAGGATAACACCCGCCACGCGCAGATGACGGGCAACAAAGCGCCGGTAGCGGGAACCGTCAACGGCCAGCCGAAAACCGTGGCGCTGATCCGTGGTGTGCAGTTTACAGGAGAGATCCGGCGGCTGGAGGGGGAAGAGAGCGAGGCAGCGCGCGCACGTTACAACCGGCGATTTCCGGTTGCCAGAGCGATGTCGGCGCCGGTGTGGGAAATCCGTGTCGATGAGCTAAAATTCACTGACAATACGCTGGGGTTTGGTAAAAAAATCCACTGGTTGCGTCAGGAGTAATGCATGAGTCAGGTTCTTATCACCGGTGCCACCGGTCTGGTTGGTGGGCACTTACTGCGGATGTTGATTCAGGAGCCGCGCATCAACGCCATCGCAGCACCGACGCGTCGCCCGCTGAGCAACATGCCTGGCGTGCTCAATCCCCACGATCCTCAACTCACGGACGCACTCGCGCAGGTGACCGACCCTGTTGACATCGTTTTTTGCTGTCTGGGGACGACGCGCCGCGAGGCGGGCAGCAAAGAGGCATTTGTACATGCCGATTACACGCTGGTGGTGGATACCGCATTGACCGGACTGCGTCTGGGGGCGAAGCATATGCTGGTGGTAAGCTCGATGGGCGCGAATGCGCATTCGCCTTTTTTCTACAATCGCGTGAAGGGCGAAATGGAAGCGGCGCTGATGGCGCAGTCCTGGGAACGACTCACGATTGTGCGTCCGTCAATGTTGCTTGGCGAAAGGACAAAACACCGTCTGAATGAGTCGCTGCTGGCACCGCTGTTCTCGCTGCTACCGGGAAACTGGAAGTCGATTGCCGCCAGAGACGTTGCCCGCGCGATGCTGCGTGAAGCACTCTCGCCTTCTCACGAAGGAGTAAACATTATCTCCTCCGCAAAACTGCGTGAAATTGCCGAAAACGAGGCGTAATATTCCCCGACTTCACTTCAAAATCCCTGGGGAATGCTATGGCTGGTCAGTCTTCATCTCAGGCGGCGACACCATTTCAGTGGTGGAAACCCGCACTCTTTTTTCTCGTTGTTATCGTTGGTCTCTGGTATGTGAAATGGCAGCCGTATTACGGCAAAGCCTTTACCGCCGCCGAAACACACAGCATCGGTAAATCCATTCTTGCTCAGGCGGACAGCAATCCGCTTCGCGCCGCATGGGATTACGCGCTGGTCTATTTTCTTGCCGTCTGGAAAGCCGCCGTACTGGGCGTGATTCTCGGGTCATTAATTCAGGTGCTGATCCCACGTGACTGGCTGATTCGCACGCTGGGGCAGCGCCGTTTTCGCGGCACGCTGCTGGGCACACTATTTTCATTGCCTGGCATGATGTGCACCTGTTGTGCGGCGCCAGTGGCGGCGGGAATGCGTCGTCAGCAGGTGTCGATGGGCGGTGCACTGGCGTTCTGGATGGGCAACCCGCTGCTTAACCCGGCGACGCTGGTATTTATGGGGTTTGTCCTTGGCTGGCAGTTTACCCTCATTCGCTTTGTGGCCGGTCTGGCGACGGTGCTGGTGGTGGCAACACTAGTGCAGAAATGGGTGAAAGAGACGGCGCAACAACCTTCGCCAGTAGAGCTGGAGGTGACGCAACCGCAGGGCAGCTTCCTGTCGCGCTGGCTGAACGCGCTGTGGTCGCTGTTCTGGAGTACCATCCCGGTTTACATTCTGGCGGTGCTGGTTCTCGGCGCGGCGCGCGTCTGGCTGTTCCCGCATGCGGACGGTTTAGTCAGCAATACGCTGTTCTGGGTGGTAGCGATGGCGATTGCCGGCTGCCTGTTCGTCATCCCGACTGCGGCGGAAATCCCTATTGTGCAGACGATGATGCTTGCGGGGATGGGGGCTGCGCCCGCGCTGGCATTACTGATTACGCTGCCGGCCGTGAGCGTGCCGTCGCTGATTATGCTGCGAAAAGCCTTCCCGGCAAAAGCGCTGTGGCTAACCGGTACGCTGGTGGCCCTGTGTGGCGCCGTGACGGGGGGAATTGCGTTACTATAAGCTGAAAACGCCCGGTTCACATCGCGTGACCGGGCGATTCATCGTTACTTCAGGTAGGTGAACGCGGTGGTGACATGCTTAACACCGCTCACGCGGCTTGCGATATCGGCAGCGGCTTTCCCTTCACGATCGGTCACCAGACCCATCAGGAACACTTCGCCGTTTTCCGTCGTCACTTTCACGTTAGAGGATTTCACCTGGTCGCTGCTCAGCAACTGAGAGCGGACTTTGGTAGTGATCCAGGTATCCGAAGAGGCTGTGCCGATGCTGACTGGCGCGCCCTGACGAATTTCGTTAAACACTTCCGTTGCGCCGTCCACGCCCATCGCGATCTGTTTAGCGCGGGAGGCGAGTTCGGTATTCGGCGCCTGACCGACCAGCAGCACTTTGCCCTGATACGCCGTCACGTTGATACGGGCTTCTTTCTTCAGTTGTTCATCTTTTGACAGGGCGCTGTTGACGCGAAGTTCCAGCGTGCCATCGTCTACCTGCGTGCCGACAGTACGCGGGTCGGTGGCGGCCTTGGTGCCAACGGCTGCTGTGCCGACAACGGCTGCAGCAACGCATCCCTGAAGCAGCAGCGCGGTAATAAGGACTGCGAGGGGCGAAAATACCTTCACCTTCATATGTACTCCTTAATCGTCCTGGTGTGGGAAGAGCGTGTTATCAATCAGATCGCACAGACAGTTAACCGTGAGCATGTGCATCTCCTGGATGCGCGCGCTGCGGTGGGAAGGGATGCGAATTTCGACATCCTGCTGCCCGAGCAAACCTGCCAGTTCGCCACCGTCGTAGCCCGTTAAGGCCACAATGGTCATGTCCCGGGTTACGGCGGCTTCCACAGCTTTCACGATATCGCGGCTGTTGCCGCGCGTCGAGATAGCCAGCAGTACATCACCCGCATGGCCCAGCGCACGTACCTGTTTTGCATAGATTTCATCATGCAGGCGATCATTTGCAATCGCCGTTAAGACCACATTATCAGTATTTAGTGCAATCGCAGGTAAACTGGGTCGTTCTGTCTCGAAACGATTGATCATGCTGGCAGCAAAATGCTGTGCGTTGGCGGCCGATGTGCCATTGCCACAACAGAGAATTTTGTTGCCGTTAAGCAAAGACTGTACCAGCGTCATGGCTGCGCGGGAGATAGCATCAGGGAGAGCTTCCGCCGCTGCAATCTGGGTTTGAATGCTTTCCGTAAAGCAGACTTTAATTCTTTCGAGCACGATTTCCCTTAACATTTCAAGCTGACGCTATTCGTCGAAGGCGTTCTGGAGCCATTCGATTTCGTTGCCCGTGAAGGCTACCACATCAAAACGGCAATCCACAGTATCAAAACTCCCATTATGACGGGCGAGCCAGAGACGGGCCGTCTGCAGGAGTTTCTGTTGTTTGCTACGGGTCACGCTGGCGGCGGCTCCGCCATAATGTGCGGATTGCCGGAAGCGAACCTCAATAAAAACGGTGACGCGCCCCTCTTGCATAATGAGGTCGATTTCACCGTTTCGTTCTCGTATGTTAGCGGTGATAAACCGCAATCCCTGATTTTCCAGCCAGCGACGCGCGCGAAGTTCCCACGCGTCGCCGATCTGTTTACGGCTTAACTGGCCGGGACGACCTGTCCCTGCTGGTACTGGAGCCATGATAACTTCCTGTTGATCACGCAGTCGGCGTTGGCGCTCAGATCGCCGGTATTGCCGTTCAGCTCAAAGCCTGGCATCTGGCGCATTTGTGAGAAGTGGTTCGCCAGCGCCCAGGCATCCGCACCCATCGCATACAGGCGCGCCAGAGAATAATCATTACGCACGGCGCTCAGCGCCTGTTGCATCAGCGCCGGGTTGCTGCCGGCCAGCATTGGGATCTCGCTGAACTGCAATCCTTCCATTTCGAGACGGAAATCCGGCCCGGCGACACCACCGGCGCTGCGGGAGCTGGCATACAGAGTAGTCCCCGTCTGGCTGCCGTTACGCATGGCGATCATCGGTTTGATATAGGCGATCTCTTCAGGCGTAGCGATAATATAAGCCGCATCGATTTTGCTGCCGCTGGTGATTTGCGCATCGGTCGGGGGTGCCGGAATGTTCAGCCCGCCAATGGTCACGCCCTGCTGTTGCGGCAGGCTGGAGGCCACTGGGGTGCCGGTCAGCGCGATACCCGAACCACCATTAACTCCCATTCTCAGTTCTGCAGCAGAGCCAAAGCGCTGCTGAAGGACGATACCGCCACCCAGTGTCTGCCACTCTTCGGCAAAGGCGGCAGCAACGCGGTTGCCGAGGTCGCTTCGTGGAAGCAGCAGTAATGGCGACTGCTTGCCCTGCTGGTGAATATGGCGCGCCGCATCACGGGCTTCATCTTCCGGAGAGAGCGCAAAGTAACAGACGTTAGCCCGGTTCTCGACCTTTTCCGGCTGGTTCAGCGCCAGTACGTTCAGCGAGGTATTGGTTTTGAGCAGCTCTTCAACGTTATTTTTTAACAGCGGCCCGACGACCAGCGTCGCGCCATCCTGCTGCGCCTGCGCCAGCAGTTGATCCATCGACTGAGTGGTGGTGTCGTAGATTTTCAGCACAGCGGACGGGTTTGCCGGTGTGACGGCAACGGTCGGTGCTGGCTGCGCGTTATTAGGCGCTGCGGGTGCCTGTGTCTGTTCCTGCGGCTGAGCCTGGTCGGCGACGGGTGCCTGAACCGGGGCCTGCGCCTGTTCAGGGACGGGCGTCTGAGGCTGTTCCGCCGTGCCTTCGGCGGTCAGATCACTGACTTCGGCCTGTGCCGGGCTGATCACGCTCTGATTAGCACTGGCGACCTGAGCGACCTGCTCAGGTACGGCACTGCCGGTAACAGTGCCGATGTTGCCGTTTTTTGCCGCTTCAAAACCCTGCTGGATGGTCCGGCCAAAGACAGCGGCCTGGCCATTCAATGGCAGCATCAGGGCGATGGTGTCCACTGACGCTGGCTTGAAATTCTGCACGTTCACCAACTGTGTTGGCAGCATTTTCGCACCAGGGTTCTGAGGATAGCGGGTCTGCCAGTCCTGAACGCCTGCTTTCATCATGTTGGGATCGTTGCGGTTATCAAACCAGACACGCTGCAGATCCAGCCAGCCCTGTAGTACGTTTTCGTCGGCATTGATGACCAGCGCGTTCGCCTGTTCCTGTGTCATAGAGGAGAGCGCTTGCCAGGTGGCATCAATATTTTTCTGTTTATCCTGCGCGGTCGCCAACAGCGGCTCCTGCGCAATCAGCGCCCGCAGTAGCGCGAGCGACGGCTTTCCCTGCTGCGCGACGATACTGTCCTGCCAGAATCGCGCCTGCTGCGCCTCTTCAAGGCTGGATACATCGATTTTCGCCAGCAGCGCCTGGGCACCCATGAAATCTTTCTGCGCCAGCTTCAGCTCAATTGCCAGCAATGACTGCTCCTGACGCTGGTCGTCGTTCAGCTCTTGCGGCAGTTGGTTGAACAATTCACTCGCCTGCTGGCTTTTGCCCTCTTTGAGCAATGCACGAATGGCGAGTAATTGCCAGTTGGTCTTGCTATCATCAGCGCTTTGTTGCATTTGCTGCAGATAGTAACCAGAGTTTGCCTGCGCGGCGCCCTGAAGGTGAGCCGTGCTCTGGTCAGTAGACTGGGTGCCACAGCCGGCGAAAAGTAACGCTGCAACAACAAGAGGCAGACAGCGCGCGGCTTTCGAACGAAGAAAAGTAGACGGTACCATACTGTATCCAGTGGTTATTTTTATACGCAATGCTCAATATTAAATCGGCTATACGGACGAAACAATGAAACAACACGATTCCGCAGATAAATCTCAAGGTCAGCTCTATATTGTTCCTACTCCGATCGGGAATCTGGCTGATATCACCCAGCGTGCGTTAACCGTGTTGCAGGATGTCGATCTTATCGCCGCCGAGGACACACGTCATACCGGTTTACTGTTACAGCACTTTGCGATTAATGCCCGTTTGTTTGCTCTTCATGACCATAACGAACAGCAAAAAGCGGACACGCTACTGGCAAAACTGCAGGAAGGGCAGAACATCGCGCTGGTGTCTGATGCCGGTACGCCATTGATTAATGATCCGGGCTATCACCTGGTACGCACTTGCCGTGAAGCCGGGATCCGCGTGGTGCCGCTGCCGGGGCCGTGCGCGGCCATCGCCGCCCTCAGCGCCGCCGGTCTGCCTTCGGACCGTTTCTGTTATGAAGGTTTCCTGCCTGCCAAATCTAAAGCGCGCCGGGATGCGCTGAAAGTGCTGGAAGAAGAGCCGCGCACGCTGATTTTTTATGAGTCCACTCACCGTCTGCTGGAGAGCCTGGAAGATGTCTGTGCGGTGCTTGGCGAATCCCGTTACGTGGTGCTGGCGCGCGAACTAACTAAAACCTGGGAATCGATCCACGGTGCGCCGGTCGGCGAACTGCTGGCCTGGGTGAAAGAAGATGAAAACCGTCGCAAGGGCGAAATGGTGCTGATCGTCGAGGGTCATAAGGCGCAGGAAGATGCACTCCCCGCCGACGCCTTACGTACGCTGGCGCTGCTGCAGGCCGAACTACCGCTGAAAAAAGCGGCGGCGCTTGCTGCAGAAATCCACGGCGTGAAGAAAAACGCGTTGTACAAATACGCGCTGGAGCAGCAGGGGTAATCACGTAATGAGCCGCTATCAGCCGCCGTTCACTATCACTACTCCGATGCTCAGTCAGGTGGCTGAGATTGGGGAACTGCTGGGACACTGGGCCGCGCGTGCAGGGCGAGTCTCTCCGTTACTGCGGGAAGAAAACCGCATTCGTACTATTCAGGCGTCCCTGGCGATCGAACATAACAGCCTCAATACTGAGCAGGTCACCGCTATTATGGAAGGCAAGCGCGTGCTCGCTCCGCTCAAGGATATTCAGGAAGTCAGGAACGCGATCGTTGCCTATGAAAAAATGGATCACTGGCAGAGCTATCAACTGGCTGATGTGCTGGAGGCACATAAGACGCTCATGGCGGGTCTGGTCGAGACGCCAGGCGCTTTGCGCAATGGCAATGTCGGTATTTACCGTGGAAGCCAGCTCATTCATATGGCTCCCCCGGCATCGCAAGTACCACGGTTGATGGGGGATTTACTGCACTGGCTGCAGGAAACGGATTTACATCCGCTGGTGGCAAGCTCTGTTTTTCATTACGAATTTGAATTTATTCACCCGTTTGCTGACGGTAACGGACGCATGGGGCGTTTGTGGCAAACGTTGATCTTAAGCGAGTGGCGACCGGAACTGGCCTGGTTGCCGGTTGAAACGCTTATTCATCATCAGCAGGAACGCTATTACCAGGTTTTAGGTGAGTGCGACAAGGTCAGCGACTGCACGGCATTTGTGGAGTTTATGCTGTCGAATATCATCGCGGTGCTGAAAGACGGGATCAATGACATGTCGGAAGAAATGTCGGAGAAAATGTCGGAGAAAAAAGTCAGCTATTTAACCGAACAGGAATCTGACATCCTGCGTTTACTTGAAGGTAATCCCTTACTGAGCGCGGCCAGAATAGCTACGATTCTGGGGGTGACTTCCCGAACCGTGGAACGCCACCTGAAAGTGCTGCAACAAAAAGAGAAATTGCAACGTGTCGGTGCCAACAAGGGTGGTTACTGGCAGATAAAATAAAAGGCATCACAATGATGCCCTTTATCGTATTAACAGTCGTACAGCGAGCCATCGTACAGACAGGTGGCGTCAGAATGCAGCCACAGCAGCGACGCGGGAAGTTCGGTAGTGACCTTTCCTTCGCAGAACGCGGTAAACGCGCGCTGTTTGCCGTCACCTGTAACCAGTAACAGTACCTCCCTTGCGGCCAGAATATCCCCCAACCCCAGCGTGATGCCCTGTTCGATGGGTAAACCAGCCTGCTTAAGCATGTCATGCTGGCGTGTTTGATTATCAAGCTGAGTGATATGGCATGACGGCTGCAAAAACGCAGCCGGTTCGTTGAGACCGAGATGACCGTTTTTCCCGAGACCCAACAGGCACAAATCCAGCCCGCCGCGGTGTGCAATTCTGTCAACGATGCGAACACACTCGCACTCATCCGCCGTTTCAGCATTGAAGGCAATGTACTGCTCGTCGGTGATCCCGAGTGGCTGAATAATGTGCTCTTGCAGGAAGGTCTCGCAGGTGCCTGCGGCACCGGCGGGCAATCCGACCCATTCATCCAGTTTGACGAAGGTCAGCTGGCTGACATCCAGCCGCTGAGCCTTCACCGCCTGAACAAATAAATGGTAAGTGAGCAAAGGCGTCGCCCCCGTCGCCAGACAGATAACCGCGTCGGGTTTGCGGCGAACATTTAGAGCACTCCCAGCGCCGAACCCAGAATCGCGAGCACAAACGTCACGGCAATCAGCATCACCGGGTGCGCTTTTTTCACCCGCAGCAGGTAGTACATCAGCAGCGTATAGCCCATCGGCAAAATGTTAGGGAACACCTTGTCGAAGAAGTCTTGCTGCAGCGCTACGTTGTGGGTGGCGTCGATGGCGAAGGTGGTCACCACGTTAATGTGAACATACGACGCGATGAGCCCACCAATAACCGTAATACCGAGGATCGTCGCCGAACGGGCAATCATCTGCGAGTTTTCCCGCACCTTGTCGATGGCTTTTATCCCCACCGTATAGCCGACGTGCGTCCAGCCCACGCGCAGGAAGAAAATGGCGAGGTAAACGGCGAAGAACAAAATAGGCCCCAGCAGGTTGCCCTGGCTGGCAAAGGACGAACAAATACCCGCCATGATTGGCAGCAGGGTGAACCAGAAAATCGCATCACCAATACCGGCGATTGGGCCAAAAAGAGCCACTTTTAACCCTTTGATGGTGTTGCGATTTTCGCCTTTCTCTTCCATGGAGATCAGCAGGCCCATCAGGAAGCCCACCAGGTTGGGGTGGGTGTTAATAAACTCCAGGTTATCCCTCATCGCCGCGCTGAGCCCGGCTTTGTCGTTTTTGTAGATCTTTTTCAGCAGCGGCAGCATCGCCCAGGTGAAACCGCCTGCCTGCATACGTTCGTAGTTAAAACTCGCCTGGAGCAATGAGGAGCGAAACCCTAAGCGAGTGATATCTTTTTTACTGATTTCAGATCCCATTGCTGTAGTCCTCTTCGTCATTTTTGGCGGCGGCAGGCAGAGCTTGCGCGCTTTCTTTAGCTTTTGCTTTCGCGTTGAAGTATTCATACACCGCGAAGCCAGCCCCTAATACGGCAACAGGCA
This sequence comes from Trabulsiella guamensis ATCC 49490, assembly GCF_000734965.1. Taxonomy (GTDB): domain Bacteria; phylum Pseudomonadota; class Gammaproteobacteria; order Enterobacterales; family Enterobacteriaceae; genus Trabulsiella; species Trabulsiella guamensis. The sequence goes on along the minus strand of NZ_JMTB01000063.1, from coordinate 20,442 downwards.
GCAGGTTGCTGACCTGGATGTAGCAAACAAACAGGAAGCCGGCGATGAAGTAAGGAATGTACTGGGCTTTAAACATGACTCGCAGCAACAGACCAAAACCGACGGCTGGCAGAATGCCGCCCGCGACTTCAAACCCGTGCGTCAACCAGGCTGGCATGGATTTCACCAGCGCCTGCATTGCGCCCTGAGCGAGATAGGTACAAAGGAAAGCAATGATGGAATAGGAACACGCCACAATCAGCGTGGTTGTCCAGTTCAGACGGGCAAAGGCAGCCGTATTGGCCTCTCTGGCGCATCTGTCAGCTTTGTTCATGAACAGCGAGAAAGCCGAATAGAAGAATAGAATGACGTACTGCATTAACAGACTAAAGGGGAGGCCTAAGCCGATCGCCGTTTTTGCATCGACGCCGGTAGACCAGGCAATGACGGTCGTCATTACCCCCGCCATAATCGGGTTAGGCGGCTGAACCCCGCCCGCAGGTGTTAACCCTGCGAAAGCCAGTTCGGTCAGACCACCAGTAATTAAACCGATGTGAATATCTCCCAGAATCGCACCCGTGAGGGTACAAACGATAATGGGGCGAAAAAGAAAAAGTGCTTCCAGCCAAAAATCGATCCCTAGAACAAATACAAGAGCGGCAAGCGATATGCCTTGAATAAGCGTAATTTCATGCATTTTATTGCCTCGTCGTCATTATATTACCTGAAAATTTATCGAGACAGCGTTGTTAGTCAGGAATGCCCTCTTTAGCATCACCAGGGACGTCCTGAATAAACACATTTACCCCATTGCTTTTAATAAAGCGCAGGTCATTCAGATCGCTTTCGTCGACATAGACTTTGCTGCTAATCTGTTTTTTACCTTCCGAAAAGTGCATATTCCCTACGTTCACATCTTTCAGTGGCACACCGCCTTCCAGCAGTTTTCTGACCGTAGAGGGTGTACGGCAAATAAGGAAAATCTTCTGATGTGGTGCGGCCTTAGCGATGATATTGATGGTTTTTTCAATGCTGAAGAAGCGAATGCCGAAACCATAGTTTTCGGCGGTAAAACTCATTAACTTCTGCTGCATTTCATCTTTCGCAACGTCATCATCAACAACCACAACCAGATTTGCGCCAATGGCTGTGGTCCAGGTCACACCCACCTGACCATGCACCAGACGGTTATCGATGCGTGTTAATAAAATATTTGGACTGCTCATATCATGAATTCCTGTAATAACGTGAATATCGTTTATGCCCATCCTCTATGAGAGTTTTGAAAACATCGTCCTGATTCATTCCCCCGCTAATAACAGATAGCATCTGTTATTTTTCACATTGATTGCATCAGGGTGTCTGATGCAATCAAATTCTATGATAGTGATATATTTTTTTATGATGTTGTGACGCTGTCCGCGGTCAGCTTATTCATCGAGCCACAAACGTTAATTTTATTTCTTACCACCTCTTTCATGGCTTCCATTCCGACGCGCATGTAATAACGCGGATCGTTTCCGTCCGGGTTGTCGGCAAACCATTTTTTCACCGCGGCGGCAAAGGCGATTTTCAGCTCGGTGGCGACGTTGACTTTGCAGACGCCAAGCTCAATGGCGCGGCGAACAAATTCGTCCGGCACATCGCTCGCCCCGTGAAGCACCAGCGGCACATCAACCACCGCGCGGATTTTTTCCAGCCGTGCGAAATCAATCTTCGGCTGTTTGGTGTATAAACCGTGCGCAGTACCGATAGCGACAGCCAGGCTGTCAACGCCGGTCTCTGCAACAAAGCGACGGGCATCCTGCGGGTCGGTGAGGAACGCACTCTCTTCGTCAACGTCCATATCATCTTCAACACCGCCAAGACGGCCCAGTTCCGCTTCCACGCTGCAGTCGTGACGATGGCAAAAATCCACTACCGATTTCACCAGCTTCACGTTTTCATCAAATGGAAAGTGGCTACCATCAATCATGGCGCTGCGCACGCCCGCATTCACTTTGTTGCGAATATCAGCCAGCGATTCGTGGTGATCGAGATGTAACGCCAGCGGCATGTCGTAGCTGGCGGAATAGGCTTCACATAGCGCGAAAATCTCTTCAAAGGCGATGTGTTTAAAGGTGCCTGGTGTCCCGGCGAGGATCACCGGGGAACGCATCTCATAGCAGACTTCAAGGATCGCCTGAATAGTTTCGGCGTTATGGATGTTGAAAGCAGGGACGGCATAACCCTTCGTCTGCGCATCCTGAAGAAGATACTTCGTTGAAATAATACCCATTTTTTCAATCCTCTCAGGCAAGCCACGGATGAATAACAACGCCCTGAACCACACGGTTCACCGTTCCACTGGCGGAAGGGGTGTCGGGCGTGTTGCCAATCCTGATGGACTCCGTCAGGGCAAAGACCTGCGCGTACATCAGGAAGCAGAAAACCTGTTCAACGTCGATAAAGGTGCGGGCAGGCGGCAGCGTAATGTGTGGGCCGTCCTGGATAATGGCGTCGGTGTCGGCGGCAATCGCCACCACGTGCATCGCCTGACCATCTCGGCGCAATTCGGCCAGCAGGTCGAGATCATACTGGCGGGTGTACGGATGGCTCGAAACCAGCACGATCACCAATGTTTCTTTGTCGACCAGCGACTTCGGTCCGTGACGGAAACCGGTCGGAGAGTCATAGAATGCCGCCAGTTTACCGGCGGTCAGCTCCAGCACTTTCAGTGCTGATTCCCGTGCCACGCCCTGCAAACCGCCACTGCCGAGATAGACGATGCGTTTCCATGGTTGATGACCAAACACGCCGTGGCTGAAATCGCCCAGCGAGTCGAGGATCGCCTGACTGCGGTCAGCAACGTCTTTGAAGGTGCGGCTGTTGATGATTTCCGGCGCGAACACCGCCAGGCAGCTGGCCATCATGGTGGTGATGCTGCTGGTCATTGCGAAACCGCGATCGTGCGTTTCGGCTGGCATCAGCAGGGCAAAGGCGTTGTCGCTGCGTTGCGCGTTTTGATACAGGCTGCCGGCGTCGTTACAGGTGATCACCAGATGGTAGCTTTCCGGCACGAACTGATCTGCCAGATCCACCGCCGCTACGCTCTCCGGGCTGTTGCCTGAACGGGCGAACGACACCAGCAGCAGCGGCTTGTCGGCTTTGAAATAGTCCATGGGGTTGGTGACCAGATCGGTCGTCGGGACGGAGCAGAAATTTTTCCCGGTGTGGCGTGCAAGCCACGGCGTAATAATATCGCCAATAAATGCCGACGTTCCCGCCCCGGTGAGGACAATTTGCAGATCGTCTTTGCGCAGCAGTGGTGCCAGAAAGTTGTCGATCGCCCGGCGAATGCTGTCGATATGGCCGAGCGAACGGAGCCAGGTTACAGGCTGCTGGCGGATCTCTTTTTCAGTCCAGGTTCCGGTATGGGTGTGAGAAAGTGTGTTGGTATCAGGCATAACTCAATCCTTAGTCGGGTGAAAGCCGAAGACGAATCGGCATCTGCCATTTTCTTTCGTTTCGTTTCACTTAATTGCATAATCTACTAATTGAAATCTACAAAAAAGAAAACGAAAGTTCAATGTGAGAAAAGAAAATAAAACGAAAAATGTGATCGCAAAGGGGACTGTGAAAGCTTTCGTTTTGATAAATAAACAATTTTATTTTGTTAAAGACGGATCTCTTTTCCGCAGAGGAAAGGAAAAAAAAGCCCGCAATGGAGACGTTGCAGGCTAAAGTGACACACACTGAAAGGGCTATAGGGGAATAGCCAGGCCTTGAACCCAGGTTTGTTGCAAATGTAGCTTACTGTCGAGCGCGATCAGGCTCGCGCGTTTGCCAGGACGGATCGATCCCAACTCGTCGTCAACGCCCAGGAGTTTTGCCGGGTGCAGCGAGGCCATAGCGATAGCTTCTTCCGGGCTGACGCCCACCTGCTGCACCATGTTTCGTACCGCGGCATCAAGCGACAGTGTGCTTCCTGCCAGCCCGCCCGCGGCGGTGCGTACGATGCCGTCGTGCATCTCAACATCGTAACCGCAAATATCGTAGCGCCCGTCAGGCATCCCGGCCGCCCGCATGGCATCGGTGATGAGCACGATCCGCTCTCCGGCGCAGTGGGCGCAGAGCTGCATCGCTGCAGGATGAACGTGATGACCATCGGCGATAAGCTCAAGCCTGGCGCGTTGGTCGGTCAGCCCGGCGCCGACCATGCCCGGCTCGCGGTGATGTAACCCCGTCATGCCGTTGAAACAGTGCACTAGCCCGTCAGCACCGGCATCAAACGCCGCGACGGTCTGCGCCCATGTGGCCGCGCTGTGGCCGAGCATGACCCGGACGCCCCGCTGTTTCAGGTGTCTGATGGCCTGCAGCGCACCCGGTTTTTCTGGTGCCAGCGCCACCACGCTCAGGGAGCCCTGGGCTAGCGCGATGAGCGCATCCAGCTCGGCGATATCCAGCTCGCGAAACCATTCCGGCGGATGAGCACCTTTATTCTGTGGTGTAAAGTAGGGGCCTTCGAGATAGCTGCCGAGGATCTGCGCGCCCGGCCCGCCGCGCTGGCGTCGTTCCGCGATGCGCTTCAGGGCTGCATGAATGGCATCCAGCGGCGCGGTGACGGTGGTGGGGCACCAGGCCCCCACCCCTTCACGTGCTTTATGCATTGCCAGACTATCCAGCGTTTGCGGAGCGTCATCCATGACATCAACGCCTGCGCCGCCATGAACGTGAATGTCGATATACGCTGGGCAGAGCAGCCCGGCGTCACGTACGGTGACGCCTGCCGGAATGGGCTCAATCGCCACGATTGTGCCGTCCTCAATGCGAAGTTGATGATCGTCAAGCCAACCCTGTTCGCTCAACAGCCGCCTGGCGCGTAGCACAAAGCTCATATGCCTCCTTCATCAGGCGTTTCTTCACGGCTGCGGCTCAACTCATCGGCCAGGCTGGTGAGGCCACGATGACCACTTTCCAGCGCGCCGATACGAAACTCTTCGCTGCTCAGTCCGTCACGCTCCAGCGCCATTTCCAGCAGTAATTGCAGGTTGGTCCCGGTGATCACTTCGCAACCCGGTCTTTGCATCGCAAGGGTTGAGGCGACGCGGAAAGGGGTACCGCCAAGCAGATCGGTCAGGAACACGATCTGTTCATTTGGATCGAGATCGCCCATTGCGCCCTCCAGCTGCGACGTCAGTAACGCCGTGCTCGAGGTTTCCGGAAAATCAACGGCGATGAATTGCGGCTGACTACCGAGGATCTGCTTCATAGCCTTTTCCAGACCGCTGGCAAACCCACCGTGACCGCAAAGAATAATGCCTATCATCATGACTCCTTTTTACTTACAGGAAGTGGGCAAACTTGCCGACAATACCCAGTATGACGGTGATAACAATAAGACGCAGCGGGCTCCACCCACGACGCACCAGCGCGTACATGGTCAGTGTATAAACCAGCGGCAGGAAAGCAGGCATCAGCTTATCGATAACGTCAGTCTGCAGCTTAACCACAGCATCACCAGCAGTGATTTCCAGCGTGGTGTTCAGCCGCACATAGGTGGCGACCAGCGCACCAATCACGGTCATCCCGACGATAGAAGCAGCATGCCCCACTTTTTTGGTGTTGGCTTTGATCAACGGGATTGCCGCGACACCCATACGATAAGAGTAATGCGCAAGACCGAAACGCAGGCCCAGATGTACCACGTTGAACAGCAGCAGGAAGACGACCGCGCCGAGAATCGAACCCTGCAGCGCCAGACTGGCGCCGATACCGCCGCAAATCGGCAGCAGCGTCAGCCAGAACATGGCGTCGCCAATCCCGCCCAGCGGTGCACCGACGGCAATTTTGGTGTTCTGAATACTGTTCACATCCTGCTTGGAACGTTCCATCGCCAGGATGATGCCAATAACGAACGTGACGAGGAACGGATGGGTGTTAAAGAACCCCATGTGGCCTTTCATCGCCCGGGCGAGATCGCGCTTGTTGGTATGGATCTTTTTCAGCGCGGGTAGCAGACCGTACAGCCAGCCGGATGCCTGCATACGTTCATAGTTGAAAGACGCCTGAAGCAGCATCGAACGCCATGCCACCCGGTTAATATCTTTCTTCGTCAGTTCCTCACCAATGGACTGATCTTCATAGATATTTTCGTTTACGCCAGACAGCAGCGTCTCTTCCTGCGCCGGAACACCCGGCAGGGTGGTTTGATTAGATGCCATCTTCAAATTCCTCTTTCTGTGGCTGAGACACTTTAGGTTCCGGGTCTTTGCGCAAGAGATCGATCAGCGCCATCGCCAGTGCCGCGGCGGCAATCGCCAGGACCGGCAGTTTCAGCCAGGCGGCGGCAACGAAACCGACAATAAAGTACGGGATGTAAACGTTCTTCATCATGATTTTCAGCAGCACGGCAAAACCGATAGCCGGCATGATGCCCCCGGCGACGCCCAGGCCGTCAATCAGACGCTGCGGCAGCACATCAATAGCGGTTTTGGCGTGTTCCGCACCAAAGTAGATGGGCAGGAACGCACAGAGAAAATAGAAGATACCAAGCGCCAGCAGCGCCAGATAGTTAACCCGCTCAATACCGCGAGTGTCCGCATTGGCAGCCATTCGGTCGCAGCGTGACATGACGCCTGACATCACCGAGAACAGGAAGGTGATCCCCATTTGCACGGCAACGGCGAACGGTACCGCAACGCCTACCGCCACCTCCGGTTTAACGCCAGTGGTGATGGCAAAAGTGGTGCCGACGATCGTACCGATAATGACGTTAGGCGGCTGCGCCCCGGCCAGCGGCGCAAGGCCCATCCATACCAGTTCCAGCGTACCGCCTGTCAAAATACCGGTATGCAGATCGCCCAGGATCAGACCCACCAGCGGACCTAACACTACCGGACGGTGCATGTGTGTCAGGCCGTTGAACATGTCCAGTCCAGCGATAAAGGCGAGTAAGCCCAGAGAAAAAGCCTGTAACAGACTGATTTCCATCGCGTATCCCTCAGAGAAGTTTGAAAATATCGACAGCGGGTTCTGTTGGAACGCCCTGCACGAAGCACTCCACACCGGCAGTTTTCAGGCCGTTCAGTGCGTCAATGTCCGTGGCGTCGACAGATACCGTTTTTGCAATTTGTTGCTTGCCATTGGCGTAATGCATGTTGCCGACGTTGATTCGCGTGATCGGCACGCCACCTTTCACCAGCGTGAGGAAATCCGCCGGTGATTTGCAGACCAACAGGATCTTCTGGCGATCGGCCGCGCGGTGAATGTTGTCGATCACCTTTTGCAGCGTCCAGAAACGAACGGCGATCCCTTCGGCCAGCACCATCTCCATCAGGTTTTGCTGTACGGGATCTTCCGCGACCTCGTCGTTGGCCACTAACACCAGGTTTGCGCCAGCAAATCCAACCCATTGCACGCCCACCTGACCGTGAATTAAACGTTCGTCAATACGGCTTAAGACGATGTTTGGCATAGCTTTTCCCTCTTATTTGTTATGGGTTATGACGACTCTGACAGGCATCGTGGTACTGGCGCAGGATGTCCTGAATGTGATCGATAATGAGTTCCCGTGGTGTGGCCTTCAGCGTGCCTTCCCGCACTTTGGCGTATTGCAACGGCAGGTACTGGCTTATCAGCGGCAGCGGAATAGGATCATCGGCCAGGTTGCGCACCAGGCTTTCAAAGGCGCTATCAATGTGTTTGTCCGGCCAGTAGTAACGAACGCGGTCAGAATAGCTATAACCCCTGGCCAGACGCCGGGCGTTGCCGTCGCCGTGGTAGTGGCTTTGCCAGTATTCGGGGCGATCGAGCATCACGTTTTCCAGTACGTGGCGCAAACCGGAACAGGCTTTCGCCGGTAACAATTCTTCTTCTACAGCGGCCAGTGAGAACAACGCTTCACGCAACGCGAAAGTCAGCGCCGGGCCAACCTTCAGAATGGCGAAGTGATCAATCACTAACTGACGCAGCGCATGTGGCGTCTGGTAATCCGTAGAGTGCGCTTCGTAGATGAGCGTATCGTACGCTTCGACCATTTTGCTGAGCGCGACGGCTTTCTGTGGCTGGTAATCGATGACGTTGGTATGGTCAAATTCGACGCCTGGCTGCACAACCAGCGCGATAATCCGCGGCCAGATGTCGCTCAGACCCAGCGCCGCAAAGGCGTCCTGGTGGGCCTGTAACGTATCCTGAGCGGCTTTCGGCGTGGTTACTGCCAGTTCGGTCAGGGTTTCATGCGCGCCGCCAGGAACGGGAACTTCCGTACCGATGACATACACCAGGTCGGATTCGCCAAAATGTTCGCGGCAGGTCTCTTCGGCGATTTTTGCCAGTCGCGCGGCGCGGGTGGCGACGATAGCATCGGTTAACGGAATCGGGTCGTCAGCGCATGACATGCTGCAATCGAGGTGGATTTTCTTGAAGCCCGCCGCGACGTAGCTTTTGATCAGATCATCGGCATGCGCCATCGCTTCCGCAGCGGGCAACGTTTGCCAGCGGTTTGGACCGAGGTGGTCGCCGCCCAGGATCAGCATGGACGAGGGAAAATTAAGCTGGTCGGCCAGTCGACAGACAAAACCGCGAAAGTCGGCGGGCGTCATGCCGGTATAACCGCCATACTGATCAACCTGATTTGAAGTAGCTTCAATCAGCAGGGGGGTCTGGTTTTGTTGAGCGAAGCGTAATGCGGATTCAAGCACTAAAGGATGTGCTGAACAAACGGCATAGATGCCGTTGGCGTTCCCGCGTTTGTGCTGTTCCACCATGTCGGTTAGATGTTTCACTTTCCTCTCCATTTAGGATGGGTTCGGCATTTGTCTTTCGTTTTGTTTCATTTAATACTGCGTCAGAGGTCCAAAAAAATAAAACGAAAGATACTGATTTTCCGATCTGTTTCACAAAAGAAACATAATGAAAGCTTTCAGCATAACGAGAATGGCTCTGAAACCGGATTTCAGGACTTGCATTCCTTCAAAGGAAAGGTGTTAATAGGCAAAACGAAATGAAACGAAAGATACTACCCAAGGATCATTTATGAGTAACACCGATTCTTCCGCAGATAAGCGAATCACCGGGACCAGTGAACGGCGGGAACAGATCATCCAGCGATTGCGCCAGCAGGGAAGCGTTCAGGTGAACGATCTTTCTGCGCAGTTCGGCGTATCAACGGTGACGATCCGTAACGATCTGGCGTTTCTTGAAAGACAAGGTATTGCGGTTCGCGCGTACGGTGGCGCGCTGATTTGCGACAGCACTACGTCGGGAATAGAACCCTCCGTTGAAGATAAAAGCTCGCTGAATACTGCCCTCAAACGCCGCATCGCAAGCGCTGCGGCGGAGCTGATCCAGCCGGGTCACCGGGTGATCCTCGACTCCGGGACCACTACCTATGAACTTGCCCGCATCATGCGCCATCACCAGAACGTTATCGCCATGACCAACGGCATGAACGTCGGGACGGCGTTGCTGGAAGCGGAAGGCGTGGAACTGCTCATGACCGGCGGGCATTTGCGCCGCCAGTCGCTCTCCTTTTATGGCGACCAGGCGGAACAGTCGCTGCTGAATTATCACTTCGACATGCTGTTTCTTGGTGTCGACGCCATTGATATTGAGCGCGGCGTGAGCACCCATAATGAAGACGAAGCGCGGCTTAACCGCCGCATGTGCGAAGTGGCTGATCGCATCATCGTGATCACTGACTCCAGCAAATTCAACCGCTCCAGCCTGCATAAGATTATCGATACGCAGCGCATCGACATGGTCATTACCGATGATGGCGTTCCGGCGGAAAGCCTGAAAGAGTTGCAGCGGGTAGGAATAGAAGTGGTGCTGGTGCGGGAGTAAACGCGCAACGCCCGGCAAAGAGGTTGCCGGGCGTCATGATTGTAGGCCGGGTAAGCGCAGCGCCACCCGGCGAAGCATCATCAGGTCACTGGCGCCGGGTTAAACACTGCCAGTTGATTGTGCAGGCCCCATTGATCCGAGAAGGTTTTCTTGCGGCCGCTCGCCACATCCAGAATGAAATGGAACAGCTTCCAGCCCACATCCTCAATGGTTTCTTCACCGGTGGCGATAGTTCCCGCGTTGATATCCATCAGATCATACCAGCGGTTTGCCAGTTCAGTGCGTGTCGCCATTTTGATGACGGGAACCGCCATCAGGCCATATGGCGTACCGCGACCGGTGGTGAACACCTGAACGGTAATGCCTGACGCCACCTGCTGGGTGCCGCAGACAAAATCGCTGGCGGGTGTGGCGGCATAAATCAGCCCGCGTTTTGTCGGGCGCTGGCCCGGGGAGAGCACCTCGACGATGGCGCTTTTACCCGATTTCGCAATAGAACCCAGCGCTTTCTCAACAACGTTGGCCAGACCGCCTTTTTTGTTGCCGGGCGAAGGGTTCGCGCTACGGTCGGTTTGCCCCATATCGAGATAGTTATCGTACCAGGCCATCTCTTCGAGCAGGCGCTTGCCGACCTCTTCGTTAATGGCGCGCGGCGTCAACAAATGGATAGCGTCACGTACTTCGGTCACTTCCGAAAACATCACCGTGGCGCCGCAACGAACCAGCAGGTCGGAGGCATAACCCACCGCCGGGTTGGCGGTAACGCCGGAAAACGCATCGCTGCCGCCGCACTGCATCCCTACTACCAGTTCAGAGGCCGGGCAGGTTTCACGCTGGCGCTGGTTGAGTTTCGCCAGATGCCGTTCCGCCACCTGCAGAATATCGACGACCATTGATCGGAAGCCGACGTGCTGTTCATCTTGCAAACGTACAATACTGGCGTCATCCACGGGAATGGGCTGAACGTCTTCCGTACCCTGCAACAAACGCTCCGGCTGTAGCTTTTCACAACCCAGGCCAATGACCATCACCTCGCCGCCAAAATTAGGGTTGAGGGCGATATTGTGAATGGTGCGAATTGGCACCACTGCGGCAGGCGCGTTGATGGCGACACCGCAGCCATACAGATGGTTCAGCCCGACAACGCCGTCCACATTTGGATATTTCGGCAATAAATCGCGCTCGATGAGTTTCACGACGTAATCAACAACACCTGCCACGCAGTGCACGCTGGTGGTAATACCGAGCAGGTTTTTCGTGCCCACGCTGCCATCGGCGTTGCGATAGCCTTCAAACGTGAAGCCCTCCAGCGGCGGCAGCGGTTCCGGCACGCGGGTCGCCAGCGGCAGGGTATTCAGCGGCGGCGCTTTCGGGAGCTCGACCAGCGATTCGTCAATCCAGCTGCCTTTGGCGATGGGCCGCACCGCGTAGCCAATCACTTCACCATAGCGAATGATTTCACCGTGTTGCGGAATATCAACCAGGGCGACTTTATGGCCTTGCGGAATATGTTCAATTAATTCCAGACCATCGGAAAAACGGGTGCCTGCTTTCAGGCCATTATCATTGACAATAATTGCCACATTATCGGTGTCGTGCACTTTTATATAAAACGCTGTGGGTGGCGTTTGTCGAATTTCAATATCAGCCATTGTCCAGTATTCTCCAGCGAAGCGGTAGATAATATAATGTCTAAAAATAACGGCTCTGTATTTTTAAAATAAGAATGTCAGGAGTTGAAGGCTAATAGTGTGAGCGAGATCACCTATTGTGGCGACGCTATGTCCCGCAAGGCGAGCAATCACTGGATCTGTGGAACAGCGCCCACAGGTGTGTGCAGTTGCCATAAAACCCGTTCTTAATATTCATGTTTATTGTGTACCTGCACAGTGTTTTACTCGCCGGTGCTGATTATACTGAATCACGATTTAATGGTTTTTGTTCTACACGTAGATATTACCTGCTATCGATAAATAATCTGAAAAGCAGCACCTTAGTAATACATAAATAATAAAAGGTGTGTTGTACCCGAGGATAAATAAATGATGCTGGATACTGAAGTAGATACTAAAAAAGGCATGCACACCCGTTATTTAATATTGTTGATTATCTTTATTGTAACAGCGGTTAACTATGCCGATCGCGCCACTCTGTCTATTGCAGGCACCGATGTGGCGAAAGAATTGCAACTGAGCGCGGTATCAATGGGATACATCTTCTCCGCGTTTGGCTGGGCATATCTGCTGATGCAGATCCCCGGCGGCTGGTTGCTCGATAAATTTGGTTCAAAAAAGGTATATACCTGGAGCCTCTTTTTCTGGTCGCTGTTTACCTTCCTGCAGGGGTTCGTCGATATGTTCCCGATGGCGTGGGCCGCCGTTTCGATGTTCTGCATGCGTTTTATGCTCGGCTTCTCCGAAGCGCCGTCGTTCCCGGCTAACGCCCGTATTGTCGCCGCCTGGTTCCCGACCAAAGAGCGCGGCACGGCGTCGGCGATTTTTAACTCAGCGCAGTACTTCTCGCTGGCTATTTTCTCGCCGTTGCTGGGCTGGCTGACCTTCGCGTGGGGCTGGGAACATGTCTTTACGGTCATGGGGGTCATTGGCTTTGTGCTGACAGCGGTGTGGATCAAGTTCATTCATAACCCAACCGAACACCCGCGGATGTCGGAAAAAGAGTTGAAGTTCATCTCTGAAGGCGGTGCGGTGGTGGATATGGACCACAAGAAACCGGGTGAGCGCGCGGCAAAAGGCCCAAAACTGGATTACATCCGCCAGTTGCTCACCAACCGCATGATGCTGGGCGTGTTCTTCGGTCAGTACTTTATCAACACCATTACCTGGTTTTTCCTCACCTGGTTTCCAATTTACCTGGTACAAGAGAAGGGTATGTCGATTTTAAAAGTCGGCTTCGTTGCTTCGATTCCGGCACTGTGTGGCTTCGCCGGTGGTGTGCTGGGCGGCGTGTTCTCGGATTATCTGCTGAAACGCGGCGCTTCCCTGACGCTGGCCCGTAAGCTGCCGATTGTGCTGGGAATGCTGTTAGCATCAACGATCATTCTGTGTAACTACACCGATAATACCACGCTGGTGGTGACTCTGATGGCGCTGGCGTTTTTCGGTAAAGGCTTTGGCGCACTGGGCTGGCCGGTGATTTCCGATACCGCGCCGAAAGAGATTGTTGGCCTGTGCGGCGGTGTGTTTAACGTATTTGGTAACGTCGCCTCCATCGTCACGCCGCTGGTGATTGGCTATCTGGTCAGTGAACTGCACTCGTTCAACATGGCGCTGGTCTTCGTCGGCTGTTCTGCTCTGATGGCGATGGTCTGCTACCTGTTCGTGGTGGGCGACATTAAACGTATGGAATTGCAGGAATAAGCAAAAGGTACAGATGATGAACAACGATATCTTCCCGAACAAATTCAAAGCGGCACTGGCGGCGCAGCAGATACAGATTGGCTGCTGGTCTGCGCTGGCGAACCCCATTAGTACCGAGGTACTGGGACTGGCGGGCTTTGACTGGCTGGTTCTGGATGGCGAGCACGCACCGAACGACGTCACCACTTTTATTCCGCAGTTGATGGCGCTCAAGGGAAGCACCAGCGCGCCGGTAGTACGCGTACCGACCAATGAGCCGGTCATTATCAAGCGTTTACTGGATATCGGTTTCTATAACTTCCTGATCCCGTTTGTTGAAACCGAAGAGGAAGCGGTGCGCGCGGTGGCATCGACCCGTTATCCACCAGAGGGGATTCGCGGTGTTTCCGTTTCTCATCGCGCCAATATGTTTGGCACCGTGGCGGACTACTTCGCGCAGTCAAACCGGAACATCACGGTACTGGTGCAGATTGAAAGCCAGACCGGCGTGGACAATGTTGATGCTATCGCGGCGACGCCTGGCGTGGACGGCATTTTCGTTGGCCCAAGTGATTTAGCCGCGGCGTTGGGCCATCTTGGCAATGCTTCGCACCCGGATGTGCAGAAGTGCATTCAGCACATTTTCGCCCGCGCCAAAGCGCACGAAAAACCATCCGGCATTCTGGCACCGGTGGATGCTGACGCACGCCGGTATCTGGAATGGGGTGCCACCTTTGTGGCCGTGGGCAGCGATTTAGGCGTGTTCCGTTCCGCCACGCAAAAGCTGGCAGATGCCTTCAAAAAATAACCACCGACAAAACAGAGAGAGACAGTTATGACGACGAAAGTAGGTTTTATCGGCCTCGGTATCATGGGAAAACCCATGAGCAAAAACCTCCTGAAAGCAGGGTACTCGCTGGTGGTCTCTGACCGTAATTCTGACGCCATCGCGGATGTGATTGCCGCCGGGGCGGAAACCGCCGCCACGCCCAAAGCCATCGCCGAACAATGCGATGTGATTATCACCATGCTGCCGAACTCGCCGCATGTGAAAGAAGTGGCGCTGGGTGAAAACGGTATTATCGAAGGCGCGCGTCCGGGGACGGTGCTGATCGACATGAGCTCCATCGCTCCGCTGGCCAGCCGTGAGATCAGTGAAGCGCTGAAAGCAAAAGGCGTTGAGATGCTTGATGCGCCGGTCAGCGGTGGTGAGCCAAAAGCCATTGATGGCACGCTCTCCGTAATGGTGGGCGGTGATAAAGCTGTTTTTGACAAGTATTACGATCTGATGAAAGCGATGGCGGGTTCGGTAGTGCATACCGGCGACATCGGTGCGGGTAACGTCACCAAACTGGCAAACCAGGTCATCGTCGCACTGAACATCGCAGCAATGTCTGAAGCGTTGAGTCTGGCGACGAAAGCGGGTGTTAACCCTGATCTGGTCTATCAGGCGATCCGCGGCGGACTGGCAGGAAGTACCGTACTGGATGCGAAAGCGCCGATGGTGATGGATCGTAACTTCAAACCGGGCTTCCGCATTGACCTGCATATTAAGGATCTGTCGAATGCGCTGGATACCTCGCACGGTGTAGGTGCCCAGTTGCCGCTGACTGCCGCTGTCATGGAAATGATGCAGGCGCTGCGTGCCGATGGTCTTGGCACCGCCGACCACAGCGCGCTGGCGTGCTACTACGAAAAACTGGCAAAAGTGGAAATTACGCGTTAAGCGCGAATGACCCGGTAGAGCTACGTTTACCGGGTCAACAGCCAGGTCGGAAAAGTAAAACGCCCTTCGGCGTTGTGTGGTAACAGGCTACTCACTATGAAAATCGTCATCGCCCCAGACTCGTATAAAGAAAGCCTTTCTGCCACTGAGGTAGCGCAGGCAATAGAAAAAGGATTTCGGGAAATCTTTCCTGATGCACAGTATGTCAAAGTGCCGGTCGCCGATGGTGGGGAAGGTACCGTCGAGGCGATGATTGCCGCCACGCAAGGTACTGCAATGAGCGCACGTGTCACTGGCCCGTTGGGTGAACCCGTTGAGGCGGTGTGGGGCATTTCCGGCGATGGGCATACGGCGTTTATAGAAATGGCTGCCGCCAGCGGACTGGCGCTGGTGCCGCCCGCGCTGCGTAACCCGCTGCTCACGACATCGCACGGAACGGGAGAGCTCATTTTGCAGGCGCTGGATCATGGCGCGCAGAACATTATTATCGGCATTGGCGGTAGCGCCACCAATGACGGTGGCGCAGGTATGATGCAGGCGTTAGGCGCGTCGCTGTGCGATGCAAACGGGACAGCAATCGGTTTTGGCGGCGGTTGCCTGATGAGCCTGAATGCGATCGATCTTTCGCAGTTAGACGCCCGGCTGAAAACCTGTTCGATCCGTGTGGCCTGTGACGTCACCAATCCGCTAACGGGCGATCGTGGCGCATCCAGGATCTTCGGTCCGCAGAAAGGGGCTTCTGAAGCGATGATCGTTGAGTTGGATCGCAACCTCGAACACTATGCGGACGTGATCAAAAAAACACTGCGCATTGATGTGAAAGCGGTGCCCGGCGCTGGCGCGGCGGGGGGGATGGGTGCGGCACTGATGGCGTTTTTAGGTGCGGAACTACGAAGCGGTATTGAGATTGTCACCCAGGCGCTGAATCTGGAAGAGCACATACATGACTGCTCTCTGGTGATTACCGGCGAAGGCCGTCTCGACAGCCAGAGCATTCATGGCAAAGTCCCCGTAGGCGTGGCGAACGTGGCGAAAAAGTACCATAAGCCGGTGATTGGTATTGCGGGCAGCCTGACGCACGATGTGGGCGTGGTACATCAACACGGCATCGATGCGGTATTCAGCGTTCTGACCAGCATCAGCACGCTGGAAGAGGCGTTCCGTGGGGCATTTGATAACATTTATCGCGCGTCGCGTAATGTCGCCGCCACGCTGCGCGTAGGGATGATGACAGAAGGGTGACATTGGCGTGCAAACCCTCTATACTGCGCGCCGAAGCTGACCAGACAGTCGCCGCTGTGTCGTCGTCCTTTCGGGGAGACGGGCGCAGGGGAGGAAAGTCCGGGCTCCATAGGGCAGGGTGCCAGGTAACGCCTGGGGGGCGCAAGCCCACGACCAGTGCAACAGAGAGCAAACCGCCGATGGCCCGCGCAAGCGGGATCAGGTAAGGGTGAAAGGGTGCGGTAAGAGCGCACCGCGCGGCTGGCAACAGTTCGCGGCACGGTAAACTCCACCCGGAGCAAGGCCAAATAGGGGTTCACAAGGTACGGCCCGTACTGAACCCGGGTAGGCTGCTTGAGCCAGTGAGCGATTGCTGGCCTAGATGAATGACTGTCCACGACAGAACCCGGCTTACCGGTCAGCTTCGAACATTTTGAAAACCCCGCTTCGGCGGGGTTTTTCATTTCCCCTTCAGACTTTTTGCCGCATTTGCGACAAACTCCACAAATCTGTCGTCAACACCTTCTTTCGCAGTTTCTTATTCTGCAAGCCCGCGAAGTCACCCTGGAAATTACCTGAAAATGGCAAAAAAACAGGTGTTGCATACTTGTTTGTGTTGTTTCGTTTTTGTTGGGTGAATTCATAGCTAAATGATAATGACCTATTAACTCGAATGTATATTTAACAATTTTATGTGACGTATGCCGAATTTAATTGTCGTGATTGATATATTTTCTTAGATTATTTTATAAATTAAAAAATAAATGCACCTGAAATCGTTTAGGATTTATACGATAATCGATTGAAATATAGTCTTCTTTCCTTTGTGCAAATATAGTTTCGGAAGTGACCGTTATTGCCATAAAATAAAGTTATTCCCGCTATTTTTATTGATAAAAGTCAGACAAAAGTCATTTAAAAAATAATTCAACACATTGATATTAAAGCGTTTAATATGTTTTTTAAACGCAAGGTAAACATACGCTCTGGCAAATTGTGAGTGATCGCACATACCCGCGGTTGCATTATTTAATAGAATTCCGGCCGAAATATGAAATATAGGAAGAGTGATATGGATAATGTTCTTCTGCCAAAGACACAACACCTTGTTGTTTTTCAGGAAGTCATTAGAAGCGGCTCAATTGGCTCGGCGGCCAAACAGCTTGGGCTGACTCAACCTGCGGTCAGTAAGATCATTAACGACATCGAATCCAATTTTGGTATCGAGTTAATGATCCGTAAAAATACCGGCGTCACACTGACCAGTGCCGGTCAGGTGTTGTTGACTTACTCGGAGTCCATTACCCGAGAGATGAAGAATATGGTGAGCGAAATGAACAGCCTCAGCTGCAGCAGTGTGGTTGATGTGTCGTTTGGCTATCCGTCACTCATTGGTTTTACGTTTTTATCCGGCATGATGAAGACGTTTAAAGAGGTGTTCCCGAAAGCCCAGGTTTCGATGTATGAAGCCCAGCTGTCGTCCTTCCTGCCCGCGCTTCGCGACGGGCGGCTGGATTTCGCTATCGGGACGTTAAGTGAAGATATGCAATTGCAGGATCTTCATGTCGAATCGCTGTTTGAATCGGAGTTTGCCGTGGTGGCCAGTCAGTCCCGAACATGCACCGGTACGACCTCACTGGCGTCGTTGAAAAACGAACAGTGGGTTTTGCCGGACACTAATATGGGATACTACAAAGAACTGCTCACCACCCTCCAAAGCCATCACATCAGCACCGACAACATAGTAAAAACCGATTCCGTCGTCACTATCTATAACCTGGTTCTCAATGCCAATTTCCTGACGGTGATCCCGTGTGATATGACCGCACCCTTTGGATCGAATCAGTTTATTACTTTACCCGTTGAGGATGAATTACCGGTAGCACGTTATGCAGCAATATGGTCTAAAAATTACCGAATTAAAAAATCAGCATCAGTATTAGTTGAATTAGCAAAACAATATTCAGCGCAGGACTGCACAAGGCGAAGGCGATTTGCAGAAAGCATTTGATTAATTTTATTTAAAACAACACCGCCCGGGGATTTATAACGAATCTCTGATGGCCCGGTATTATCTGAATTTAGTATCACTCTTTATGAGTGGAGGATGAAATGCATATTACATACGATCTCCCGGTCACTCTTGATGATATTCAAATAGCGAAACAAAGACTCGCTGGCAAAATTTATAAGACGGGCATGCCGCGTTCTAATTATTTGAGTGAACGTTGTAAAGGGGAAATCTATCTCAAGTTTGAGAACATGCAGCGCACGGGATCTTTTAAAATTCGTGGTGCCTTCAATAAACTGAGTTCACTCACTGAAGTGGAACGTCGTAAGGGCGTGGTTGCCTGTTCCGCGGGCAACCACGCACAGGGGGTTTCCCTCTCCTGCGCGATGCTCGGCATTGATGGCAAAGTGGTGATGCCGAAGGGCGCGCCGAAGTCAAAAGTCGCAGCGACACAGGATTACTCCGCCGAAGTGATCCTGCACGGCGACAGCTTCAACGACACCATCGCCAAAGCCAGTGAAATCGTCGAAATGGAAGGCCGAATTTTTATTCCGCCTTACGACGATGCGCATGTGATTGCGGGTCAGGGAACGATCGGTCTGGAAATCCTGCAGGATCTGTATGACGTTGATAACGTCATTGTACCCATCGGCGGTGGCGGTTTAATTGCTGGCATTGCGACAGCGATTAAATCCATTAACCCGACAATAAAAATTATTGGCGTCCAGTCAGAAAATGTTCATGGCATGGCAGCGTCATTCTATGCCGGTGAAATTACCCACCATCGTACTACTGGCACATTAGCAGACGGTTGTGATGTGTCACGCCCGGGTATTTTACCGTTCGAAATTGTGACTGAACTGGTTGACGATATTGTTCTGGTCACGGAAGACGAAATTCGCGACAGCATGATTGCACTTATTCAGCGAAATAAAGTAATTACCGAAGGAGCTGGTGCGCTGGCATCTGCGGCATTACTGAGTGGTAAACTTGACGATTATATTCAGAAACGTAAAACCGTCAGTATTATTTCTGGCGGTAATATCGATCTGTCCCGCGTTTCACAAATTACCGGTTTTGTTGGTGCTTAATTATTATTGCTAAGGACTCGATATGAGTAACTCAGAAACTATTATTGCCAGCCAGGCAAGGCCCTCGGCATGGCGAAAATCAGATACGACCTGGACACTTGGCCTGTTCGGTACCGCTATCGGCGCCGGGGTATTGTTCTTCCCGATCCGCGCAGGCTACGGTGGTTTAATTCCGATTCTTATTATGCTGGTGCTGGCGTATCCGATTGCGTTTTTATGCCACCGTGCCCTGGCGCGTCTGTGCCTGTCAGGGGCTAACCCGTCGGGCAACATTACTGAGACGGTAGAAGAACATTTCGGAAAAACTGGCGGTGTGGTGATTACCTTTCTGTACTTCTTCGCAATCTGTCCATTGCTGTGGATTTATGGTGTCACCATCACCAACACGTTCATGACGTTCTGGGAAAACCAATTGGGTTACGCTGCCCTTAACCGTGGCGTAGTGGCCTTATTCCTGCTGCTCCTGATGGCATTTGTCATCTGGTTTGGTAAGGATCTGATGGTCAAGGTCATGAGTTATCTGGTCTTCCCGTTCATTGCCAGCCTGGTGTTGATTTCACTGTCGCTGATCCCTTACTGGAACTCGGCGGTGATTGATCAGGTGAGCCTGAGCGATCTCTCCTTTACCGGTCATGACGGCATTCTGGTCACCGTCTGGTTAGGGATTTCCATCATGGTCTTCTCTTTCAACTTCTCACCGATCGTCTCTTCTTTCGTGGTGTCCAAGCGTGAAGAGTATGAGCAGGATTTCGGCAGAGAGTTCACCGAGCGTAAATGCTCTCAGATCATCTCTCGCGCCAGCATGCTGATGGTGGCGGTAGTCATGTTCTTCGCCTTCAGCTGCCTGTTCACGCTGTCCCCGGCCAATATGGCGGAAGCCAAAGCGCAGAACATTCCGGTGTTGTCTTACCTGGCAAACCACTTCGCGTCGCTGTCCGGTACGAAATCCACGTTTGCTGTCGTGCTTGAGTTTGGCGCGTCAATTATTGCGCTGGTCGCTATTTTCAAATCCTTCTTCGGCCACTACCTGGGGACGCTGGAAGGTCTGAACGGCTTGATTCTCAAGTTCGGTTATAAAGGCGACAAGACAAAGGTGTCGATGGGCAAACTGAACACCATCAGCATGATTTTCATCATGGGCTCCACCTGGGTCGTGGCGTATGCCAACCCGAACATTCTCGACCTGATTGAAGCCATGGGTGCGCCGATCATCGCCTCCCTGCTGTGTCTGCT